>NZ_JAIEMO010000022.1 GCF_019752095.1 Nitrosomonas sp. | reverse complement strand
TAGCTCGATAGCGGTAGCAGTTTTCACTGATACCATAGGTCTTACAGGCCAAACGGATACGGATCTTTCTTTGCTTAACTGCCTGATTGATCATATCGCGCCGCTGCTGGGGCACTACCATTTTTTCAAGCGCCTCTTGACGTAACTCGGATTTTATTCGCTCTTCGACATACATCTTTTTTAATCGACGGTTCTCATCTTCCAGCTCCTTAAACCGGGCCATGAGTGATGCATCCATGCCGCCGTATTTGCTGTGCCATTTGTAAAACGTCGCGCTACTCATACCGTGTTCATGGCATAGATCAGGTGCCGATACGCCTGCCTCAGCCTGTTTGAGAATCGCCATGATCTAGTTATCACTAAATCTCGATTTCTTCATTGCAGAACCTCCTGTTTATACATTACAAGAAAATTCCACTTTCGATCTCAGTTATTTTTCGGGGGGATTACCCCCAAGCATCTGATAATAGAAATAAGTATTTTTTTACTGATCCTATCGACCAGAAATATTAAAAGATCCTTTTTATATTTCACGATCGCACTCTTCAAAAATCAACAATAGACAAAATCTGGAACAATTATTTTTCTTTAATGCAGTGCTCCACCATTGCTTGCTTATAATCAACCTGGCCAAACGAAACATCTTTTAATTGACCCTTGCGGTCGAACAAAATACACGAGGGCGTACCTTGCAGCGCAAAGCGCTCGAAAGTTTCAGCTTTCATCGATTTCTGCTCCAAATACTGCCTCACTTGCTGCAGCACCGATCTTTTCTGTTCATCGCCAAGACTTTCAAAATCAGGAAGAAATTCAGCAGCATAGCTCAGCACTCGCTTATCAGTCACAGGTCGATTTTCCGCTACAACGCGATCCATACCCACTGCAAAAGGAATTCTCCATGGCAACTTACCTTCTGATAAGATACCATATTGATTCAGAGCCTTGAGTGTTTCACCGATCACTTCTCCGGTTGTAATCAATTTCTGCAAGTTCTCGAACGTATTTTTGTCATAATCCTCAAATGCCGTCGCCAAACCGATCACAACCAATCCGTGTTGATGATAGCGTGCATGCAGATCGATAGCTCTAGGCAATGAATAAATAAAACATCCGGGGCAATTTACCTGAAAAACCTCAATCAGCACCACTGAGCCAACTAAATTATTTAATACTATCGGTCCTCCCTGCATCCAAGCAGCAACCGAAATATCAGAAAGTGAGTGATTAATCATAGCTAAAATAGTTAAAATGAATAAATTGAACTTTTGGCATATTACAGAAGCCAGACGTTGCCAGGCAGTATTTATGAAAAAAACAATTAGAATCCACCAAAAATGCGTTACTGGTTAATGAAATCAGAGCCTTATGAATTTAGTATTGACGATTTTGCCGCATTACCCAAACAGACTATAGCGTGGGAAGGTGTACGCAATTATCAGTCACGCAACTTTATGCGCAATCAGATGAATATCGGCGATCAAGTCTTTTTCTACCATTCCTGCTGCAAGGATCCCGGCATCATGGGAATCGCAACTGTCAGCAAACCCGCCTATCCAGATGCCACGCAATTCAATCCCGATAGCAAATATTTTGATCCTAAGGCATCGCTAAACAACCCACGCTGGTTTAATGTTGAACTTACTCTAGTGCAAAGAACTCGTCTAATCCCGATCAAGGAACTTAGGCATTATGCGAAACTATATCGAATGCGAGTGCTGCAAACTGGCAATCGTTTGTCGATCACTCCGATTGACCCAGCAGAATGGCAATTCATCCTGAGCATACTATGATTGCATTTGATACTTCTAATCGAGGCCCAACATGGACTGGTGGCTAATTTACCTTCTGACCGGCGCATTTGTGGGATTCTTTGCTGGTTTACTCGGTATCGGTGGTGGACTTATTATTGTGCCCGTGTTAGTAACTATGTTCACTGTTCAAGACTTTCCCGCTGACCGTATCATCCATATGGCGCTCGGCACCACAATGGCTACCATCATCTTCACATCAATTGCCAGCTTACGTACACACCATCAGCATGGTGCAGTGGATTGGCAGATCGTAAAAAATATCACGCCCGGGATTTTCCTCGGTACGCTCGGCGGTGCCACCCTAGCAGGATCAATGACGGGTCAGTTATTAAGCATCATTTTCGTCATTTTCATCTTTTATGCTGCTACACAAATGTTGCTACAATTTCTCCCCAGCCCGATGTTTCAATTACCTGGGAGAATCGGCCTATTGCTCGCTGGTACGGTTATCGGCACACTTTCCAGCTTGGTTGCAATTGGCGGCGGGTTATTATCAGTGCCATTTCTTACTTTATGCAAAATTAAACTTCAACGCGCCATCGGCACCGCAGCCGCTATTGGCTTTCCCATTGCGCTGGCTGGCACCATCGGCTATGTCGCAAATGGATTGATGCAGTCAGAGACACTTCCTAACGACAGTTTAGGTTATATCTATTTACCCGCATTAATCTGGCTGGTATCTGCCAGCATGTTGACGGCGCCACTCGGCGCGAGACTCACTCATTCGACCAAGACCGCCATTCTAAGAACAATTTTTGTTGTATTGCTTTATGGTTTGGGTATTAGAATGCTAATCAGCCTAATTTAAACGCTAAATGAAGCAAATTTACATTCCGCTTTATCGAATTAATTGTCTCAACTGTAAGATCCCGTCTCTTTCTATCATTGCCCTACTCCAAAAAGCTGCCGTTTAATCCGCAACTTTCGCCATCTCAATTGCTCGCATCACCATGTCACGCGCTTCGGCCGCGTCGCCCCAGCGACCTACACGTACCCACTTTTCAGGTTCAAGATCTTTATAATGCGTAAAAAAATGTTCTATCTGCTGAAACACGATGTCAGGCAGATCAGCTCGCTCACGCACATGGGCGTAATAAGGAAAAGTCTTGGTATCTGGCACGCAAATAAGCTTCTCGTCGCCACCATGTTCGTCTTCAAGATGAAGCAGCGCAATCGGCCGCGCACGCACCACGCATCCGGCAAGGAACGGAGAACGGGCAATAACAAGGGCATCGAATGGATCACCATCATCACATAAAGTATGCGGAATAAAACCATAATTAGCCGGATACCGCATTGGCGTATGTAAAATGCGGTCTACGAATAACGCTCCGGATGGTTTATCAAATTCATATTTAACAGGTTCACCACCAGTTGGAACTTCAATGATGACATTGACATTGTTGGGCACATTGGCACCTACAGGGATTGCTCTAATATCCATGAAACATGCCTTTCTCGCTTTATTCTGGGATTAGGTAGAAACAAAAATACCAACTAAGTTTTTACTTTTGAATTTAGTGTACTGAAGGCTGGAACGACTGTCAAACTTAGCCTCCGCCCTTTACAAGAATAAAATTAGGATTAATGAAATGAATCTCCACTACCACAAACGACACTAAAGCATCTAAACAGTGGATTCTCCATGTAAACTCTCTACAAGTCTCCTACAATAGGATATGCGATGCTTGATGTGGTCCGGCAATCCCTCCGAGCGCTATTCGTTCGAGTAAAAAGCTCCAAACTGCCGATTCGCACTCTTAGGTATATTCTATTGGGGCTTACTAAGTTTTCGGTTTGACATTCTATTCAGTATATATAACGAGCAAAGCTCAACGGCGGTAGGTTAGCGGAGTCCACTGGAACGCTGGGGTAGGCTGAATTGTTGCGAAACGTACGGCGCCATATGCTAACACGCTATTAATTACGCCTTATCAAATCGCTTTGACGAAATAGAGTCGGCAGGATAATTCTTGTTCAGACGAAAACGCTTCAACGAGTTTTCCATCTGAGAAGAATACGATGATTGCTGGAGAATACTCTAAACCTCGTAAATCAGCACTGTCCATGAATCTAAATAATCCTTTGGATTCATGGCAGGAAAAGCGGGTTGCGGGGGCAGGATTTGAACCTACGACCTTCGGGTTATGAGCCCGACGAGCTGCCAGACTGCTCCACCCCGCGTCAGGAACAAAATTATAACACAAGCAATCACACAGCGGTCAATCAACATCTTCACTCTATAGTGATATCGGTGAACAAATACTCAATACTGTGAAGAATGGTTATTCCATTTTGTTTGTTTATGGCGCTGCCAGGCAACTTCTTTTCTGAGTACTGAGTCGATGATCTGGAGAACATTACCAACATTTACCGGTTTTTCCTGCTGTTTAACATTTCCGGTTAAACGCGCCTGCGGCAACTGACCGCGTTGATAGTAAGACCATATCTCAGCAGCATAATCTGAATGCGCCAATTCCGGAGCAAATCGGCTGAAATAAGCTGTCATATTATCGATATCGCGTTTTATCATGACGCGCGCTTGATGATTCCTCGTAGCACTCACAGCTTGCGGCAGATCAATAATTACAGGCCCTTCTCCATCAACCAGCACATTGTAGGGTGAAAGATCTCCATGAACAATTCCGATACATAGCATTTGCACAATCTGGTCGATCAAAATTTTGTGATAGGTACGTGCCTGCTTGGGCGCAAGTATTAATTCACTCAATCGAGGTGCCACATTTCCTTCAGAATCCGTGATCAACTCCATAAGCAGGACACCGGCAAAAAGATTATAGAATTTTGGCACGCGAATACCGACCGTCGCAAGTCGACATAACATCTCAACTTCAGTGCTTTGCCATGCTTCTTCACGCGCGCTGCGACCATAATGGCTACCTTTCTCCATCGCCCGTGCACGCCGACTACTTTTAATTTTACGCCCCTCTGTGTAACTAGAGCACTGATGAAAATCACGCTTATTACTATCTTTGTAAACTTTAGCGCAACGGGCATGGCCTCCACTACTGACCATATAAATCATCGCTTCCTTGCCGCTCATGAGCTGACAAATTACGCTGTCGATCAAACCTTCTTCAATCAGTGGCTCGAGTCTTTTAGGTATTTTCATGGGGCATTATGCAAGCGCATCAAGGTATTCCTATACGCTTCTCATCCTCCTGTGTTATTGACAAAAATAATACTTATAAACCTCTCGTGATATCCGTTAACTATTCCAATCCGAATTAACCACGTTATGCGAATTGTAGAAAGATTGATTGGTTTTTGGAATGTGACAAATTGTCGCATTCATGACAAATCGTCTAAAATGATGTGAAAATTTATTGCTTTGTCCCAATATAATCACAATCATTATTGCCGCAATAGCTTAGACCTCGAGACCCTTCACCTGATGAAAGGAATGTTATGCAATCGGAAGAAGATCTGTTTACACACCAAGACACGCTGGCCAATTTACATGAAAATTTGCCACTGACAGAAAAGTTACGCTTTCTGCATCAAGTCATCCGCCAGGATTTTCTCTTCATTGATCGGTTGGCCATTGCTTTGTACGATGAAAAAACCGAGATGCTCAAAACCTATACGCATAGCACTGAAGGTAACGAAAGCCCGGTAACTACCTACGAGGCACCACTGAGCGCAGCGCCGTCTTTATTGACTATTATCGAACATCGCCGCCCGCGTTTAGTGCAGGATCTCGATATTTTCTCTCACGGCACGCATGAGCACACCAAACGAGTAGCCGCCAAAGGGTATAAATCCAGCTACACGATGCCACTCTATCAAAGTGGTGTTTTCGTAGGATTTCTTTTTTTTAACTCGCTGCAGGAGCACCCATTTACCCCGCAGACACTGCGCCAGATTGATATTTACGGTCATTTAATCGCTTTGATGGTCATTAGTGAATTGACTGCTATTCGCACTTTATTGGCTGCAGTTCGTGCGGCCCGAAGCATGACGCATTATCGTGATCTTGAAACGGGCTCGCATATCGACCGAACAGCCCATTATGCGCGATTGATTGCACGTAAACTCGCATCCAGTTATGGAATAACCGATGAACAGATCGAACATATATTTCTGTTTTCACCCATGCATGATGTTGGCAAGATTGGAATTCCGGATAATATTCTGCGCAAGCCCAGCAAATTAGATGCAGCAGAGTTCGATATTATGAAAACGCATCCGGTAAAAGGCCGTGAAATTATCGATTCCGTACTGGATGATTTTGGCCTGGGCGCATTTGGCCACACTAACATCCTGCGGAACATCGCTGAATACCACCATGAAGCAGTAGATGGCAGTGGTTATCCTGATGGCTTGAAGGGCGAAGAAATTCCGATAGAGGCACGCATCAGCGCCGTTGCGGACGTGTTTGATGCATTGACCTCGCGCCGTTCGTATAAAGCGCCATGGAGTAATGAAGAAGCTTTTGCGGTATTGGGGCAAATGTCCAATTCCAAATTAGATCGTGATTGCGTCGAAGCGTTGATTAATAACGCCGACAAAGTTTTGGAAATCCAGCAACGCTTCCGCGATAATGATCTGATCTAATACTAAAAAGAACTTAAGAGACCTTTGCAAAATTCAACGAATTTTCAGATTCGTTACAATTTCTGATTTTTTTGTGAATATTGGGGTATTTT
>NZ_JAIEMO010000039.1 GCF_019752095.1 Nitrosomonas sp. | reverse complement strand
ATCGTTATATTAACAGTATTGCTGGTGCGGTAATTCCAGTCTTTACCAAGCTATAAGAAGCTGGTATAGCATCAATACACCGGTACACCACTGTCGCAAGACAGCCGGTGTACCGGTTTTTATTTGTGCCTATTCAGTTTTTTGTATGATACGGATTCTGGTATCAGGTGAAAAATAAAAACTTTGTTATATTTGTCTTGGCTGTGCAGCAAGACACGTAGCCCTTGATGCAAATATGCAAGAGAGAAATAATGCAGCATAATCCAGGATTCCTGAAATTAGTAGAGCAAGTAAGGAAACGTGTAAAGGAATGTACAGTAGCGGATGCGCAAGCCAGGCTAGCACAAGGAATGCAATTCCACTTCATTGATGTGCGGGAAGATCATGAGTTTTTGATAGATCACGCAGCGGGTGCTAGTCATCTTGGAAAAGGTATTATCGAGCGTGACATTGAAACAGCAATACCAGATAAAAACGCGCCGATTATATTGTATTGCGGTGGAGGTTATCGGTCGGTTTTGGTGGCCGATACGCTGCAGCTAATGGGTTACAAAAATGTGTTGTCGTTGATTGGTGGGATTAAAGCATTGCGTGATGCTGGATTTTCATTAGAGAAAGATAAACCAATCTAGAAAAGCAGTCATTCTTGTTGCATATTGCAGCATCTTTTACTGAAGTTAATCGTCAATGTTGCAAAGATGTAATACCTCACGGATTTTTTTCATCCTTAATCGATAAATCTGTTTGTTCAGTTGGCTGTGCAGAATTGCCATTTTTGATGTGGCGAGTGGCAGTATAGTTTGTGTTGTGACTATTGTTGTCGGACACCATATGTGCTCTTTCAAGTGGTAATGTTTCACCACGAAAAAATCTAGGATCCCGAAAGTTCCACCACATCATCAAAGGAATTCCTAAGAATAATGCGACAACTCCGATTAGGAATACCGCACCCATGCCAGCAATTGATCCGCTTGATCCATAATCCGGATCCATCATATTCCAGGCTTGAAGAATTCCTACTGCAATTAGCACAATAGCGGCCATAGTTGGCAGCAATACTTGTGAAACAGTTGTGCGCCAGTGATTAAAGGCCGTGCGATGGAAATATAACGCACAGGATAACGCTGCAACTGAGTAATAAGTGCAGATTGCAATACTGACACTATGAATCGTGTCTTTAATAATCGATTCACTAATTAGACTAAGCGTACTGTAGATGATCAGTGTCATTAAGCCGATAGACCAAGTAGCAAATTTTGGAGTCTGTGTTACTTCGTTAACAGAAGAAAACCTTTGTGGAATTGCCCGGTAAGTCGCCATTGCTAAGGCAGCACGCGCAGCAGGCATAATCGTAGACATTGTGGAGGAGAAGGCAGAAACTCCGATGATCAATGCAGCAACCAACGCGCCCTTGATGCCGATGATATCAGTGGCAAGAACTGTTATGCTGGAATCAATATTGTCCTTAAACGTCAGACTCGATTGATGGTTGGGATCTATACCGGCATAAGCCAATGCTGTAGTGGAAAAGACAACATAAGTGATAACTGTAATGATCATTGAAATAATACCGCTTTTTCCAGCTTGTTCTGCACTACCTTCCGTTTCTTCCGACATTGCCAAGGATGCATCAAAACCCCAGAATATGAAGAGTGCAATAAGAAAGCCATCCAGAAAGGTAGTAAATGAAGTGATTGCAAATGGATTGAACCACTCAAGCGAAAATGTCTCGGCGGTACTGACAGCGTTTCCTTGCATGACACGGAATAATAGGAATGCTGCAAGTGCGATAAGAATGCTGTATTGAGCGATTGTCAGAATCATGGTGGTGCGAGAGGATTCTTTAGCACCAAGCGCGGTGAGATAGGTTGTGCTGAAAATGAAAAGGCCCGCTACCCCAATATGAAACCACTTGGGGATATCATTCAGATCGAAAATAAAAGCCGTCGCATTTACCATAATTTGAGTGGCGGCAACGCCTGCCAAAACACTTGCTAGTAAGAGTGCCCAGCCACCAAACCAACCGAACCTCGGTCCTATGGCTTTTGTACCCCAAGTGAAAATAGTGCCGGCATCTGGAGCAGAAGTAGTTAAGTGCTTGTAAGACAAGGCAACAAAAAACATTGGAATTACCGAAAGTATGAATACAATCGGTAATTGATAGCCGCTTCCAGCTGCGCCATAGCCAAGTGCTCCGGTTAAAGAATAAGCCGGGGCGGTTGCTGCTAGACCGATCGTCACCGCAGCCCATTTGGATACGGAGCCTTTTTTAAGACCTTTGGCTTTTAAATCATGCATCACTGTTTCTTCATGCATCTCATACCTCTTGGTTTTATAGGGGGTGCTGAATAGAATATTCCGAATTTGCGCCGAAAAGTAGCAAAGATCGTGAGTTAAGTCAAAGATCACTAGCTGTTTCTTAAACGCATCTTTCGTTTTTTCTCATTTCTTAAAACTGGAAATCTTGCGATTAACGCCTGCGCTATTCTTTGTATTGCAGGCAGGTTATCGAAGTAGAATCCATCTAGCGTTTTGTCGTCAAGCGCGGTGTGAGGTTTATTTTGATTATAAAAACATGAAATATTTCTCTAAGCCTCGCTCTGCATCATTTACGCTGCCGTAGACGTGTGGATATACTTCTTCGTTCTTCGTGTTTGACGTTCTTCCAAAGTCGCTCGATAAACACGTTATTATGCTAACTACCCTTTGCTGATTTTGATGCCATTTACAATCATAGCCGAGGTTTTCATTAATATTGATAAAATTAGATTTATAATAGTTGTAAATATCATCTTAAGCAAAATTACAATGATTCGATTAATTGTTTCCTTCACATTTTTTCTCGTTATCGGGCTTCTGGGTTACAACTATTTTTTTGGCACAGAACAAGAAAAGGAACAAGCACAAGAAATTTTTGCTAAGGGAGCCGAGGTCGTAGGTGCTAGTGCGGATCTTCTGGAAGCTGAATATGAAAAATTCAAAGAGGGAAAATATGACAAGTCCCTGCAGAATATTAGTAATTTCTTGAGTAATGTAAAGGAAAAGGGTGGCGAATTGGTTGTTGAAATTGATAGTTGGGAAAAAAGAAAAAATGATTGGAATCAAAAGAAAAATGACATAGAGAAATTACTCGATTCTGATTCAGATTTGAAGAATGAAGAGATTAAGAAAATAATTCAAGATCTAGAAATAGAAGGTGGCTTACTGAGAAATGAAGGCAAACTTCTTAAGGAAAAGGCGAATTGATTTTTTTAGAATCACCAAGGTGACCTGATCGGCCATCATGATTCATGACATTCTGACTCCTTCCAGAGCTGCCATCAATAGTTCCTATCTGCTCGACGAGGCTGAACACCTCAACACTTTGCTTCCTCTCATCAAGCTTTGTGAGCAAAAGCAAGCGCAAATAGAAGTGCTAGCGCGACAATTAGCAAATAAAGTACGTAATAGAGAGCAGACGCGGAATGGTATTGATGCGCTGCTCCATGAGTATGACCTTAGTACGCAGGAAGGTGTGTTGCTGATGTGTCTGGCCGAAGCGCTATTGCGCATTCCCGATGCGGCTACTGCTGATCGACTGATCCAGGATAAACTTTCTGAAGCCGAATGGGGTCGTCATCTCGGTCATAGCGCATCATGGCTGGTCAATGCATCTACTTGGGGACTATTGCTCTCTGGCAAGGTTGTCAAGCTCGAGACGTCCTCATCATCCTTCAACCGTCTTGTCAGACGCAGCGGTGAGCCGATGATCCGTATGGCGATTAAACAGGCAATGCGTCTCATTGGATATCAGTTCGTTATGGGAAACACTATTAATGAAGCATTCATGCGCAGTAGCGAGGACGGAAACAAACGCTATCGTTATTCGTTCGACATGCTCGGTGAAGCAGCTCTCACCAGCACTGATGCTATGCGCTATTGGGGTGCTTATCACCACGCTATTACCACTTTGGGTGAGCAGGTTTGCGAGAGTGAATTGTTGGATCATCCCAGTATCTCGGTGAAGCTTTCTGCGCTTCATCCCCGTTACGAATATACCCAGAGGCAGCGCGTGCTCGATGAACTGACACCGCGCTTGTTGGATTTAGCACTTGCTGCCAAGGCTGCCAACATCAGCATGACTATTGATGCCGAAGAAACGGAGCGTCTTGATCTCTCGCTCGACTTGTTTGAAATCGTTTATTGCAACAACAAGCTTGATGGTTGGCATGGTTTTGGTTTGGCAGTACAAGCGTACCAGAAGCGAGCCATTCCTGTTATTGACTGGATCGCGCAATTGGCGCGCGCGTACAAACGCCAGATTCCGGTTCGCCTCGTCAAAGGAGCTTACTGGGATGCTGAGGTCAAATTGGCTCAGGAGCGTGGTCTTGACGATTATCAGGTGTTTACCTGCAAAGCGGCGACCGATGTCTCATATCTTGCCTGTGCTCGCCACCTCCTTGACAGTGGTGATTTGCTCTATCCTCAATTTGCCACTCATAATGCCCGTACTGTTGCCACCCTTATTGTCATGGCTGAATCTCGTTCATTAGAGTTTCAGCATTTGTATGGTATGGGTGAGGCGCTTTATACTGCCGTACTTGATGAGCATCCGGAATTCAATTGCCGCGTCTACGCGCCCGTCGGCGACTACCATGCGTTGCTTCCCTATCTGGTGAGGAGACTGTTGGAAAATGGTGCCAATAGCTCTTTCGTTAATCAGATCGTTAATAAGCGCATTACTATGGAAGAGATCATCGCTGATCCTGTTAGTGTGCTTGAACGCCGCCATCCGCAGATTTCTACACCCCGCTATCTCTATGGTGAGGCACGACTAAACTCAAGCGGCATTAATTTTTCTGATCGCGAGGTACACAAGCACCTCGATCAAGCACTGCAAGAAGCATGCCGACAACTATGGCATGCTGCACCCTTCGTCGATGGTCAAGTCCTCATAGGCAACGCGCAAACTATTCTCAATCCCGCTGATCGTGCTGATGTGATCGGCGAAGTGTTACTCGCAGATATGAACGCTGCTGATAAAGCACTTAGTGTTGCGCATGACGCCGCACCCGAATGGGCTAACCGCAGCGCGAATGAGCGCGCTGCATTTTTAGAACGGGCCGCAGAGCAATTTGAGGAGCAGCGTGTCGAATTGATGGCGCGTATCATTCGTGAGGGTGGACGCACCATTCAGGATGCGCTCAACGAAGTGCGCGAAGCTATTGATTTCTGCCGCTACTATGCCACTCAGGCACGCCAACATTTTGAGCACCCCATCACATTACCTGGTATCACAGGGGAAAGGAGTCAATTGCAACTAATGGGACGCGGCGTGTTCATCTGCATCAGCCCGTGGAATTTTCCAGTGGCCATTTTTGCCGGTCAGATTGCGGCTGCGCTTGCTGCCGGTAATTGTGTTATTGCTAAGCCGGCAGCGCTGACACCGCTATGTGCTGCGTATGTAATACACTTGTTACACAAGGCTGGTGTTCCTCAAGAGGTGCTGCATTTTATTCCGGGTAGCGGCAGAGAAATTGGCGCTAAACTGGTGAGTGATGCTCGCATTGCTGGTGTCGCATTTACCGGCTCTATCAGTACAGCACGACAGATCAACCAAGCGCTTGCTCAAGGCGTACGTATTCTTCCTTTCATTGCAGAAACCGGAGGTCAGAATTGCATGGTCGCCGATAGTTCTGCGTTGCCAGAACAGGTAGTGAGAGATGTTATCACCTCTGCATTTAACAGTAGCGGACAACGCTGTTCAGCACTGCGCGTGCTTTTTTTGCAGCATGAAATAGCGCCGCAAATTCTGGAAATGCTGAGCGGCGCGATGGATGAATTATGCATCGGCAATCCCATGCATCTCAACACGGATATCGGGCCCGTCATCAGTATGTCCGCGCATGATGATCTGCAACAGCACAGCAAGCGAATGAACAACGAGGCACGTCTGATCAAGGCGATGCAACTCCCTCAAAGCAGCGAACAGGGCAGCTATTTTGCCCCGCGCGTTTATGAGATCGAGAAACTCAGCCAGCTCCAGCATGAAGTATTCGGTCCTATCCTCCACATCATTCGATACCAGGCCAGTCGTTTGAATGATGTGGTTGCAGCCATTAACAACAGTGGTTACGGCCTCACCCTCGGTATCCATAGCCGTATCGATACCACCATCGACTATATCACCCGCCACACCCATTGCGGTAATACCTATGTCAACCGCAGCATCATTGGCGCTGTCGTCGGCTCGCAACCTTTCGGTGGCGAAGGATTGTCTGGCACTGGTCCAAAAGCTGGCGGTCCCCTGTATCTGCAGCGCTTTGCGACTGAACGAGTCGTCACTGTCAATACGGCAGCAGTAGGGGGTAATGCTGCACTAATGTCACTTCACGAGAATAAACCTACTGGCGATTCCTAGGTTAAAAGAGGTGCTGCCAAATTAACTGAATCTGAACGATTTAAAATCGGCCAGATTATTTGTTATGTACTCGGATAGTTTATTTGTTCCCTACAAAATTTATTTGAATGGCTTGTATAAAATGCTGTTACTAGAGTATAGTTCGCACTCAGCCATTGAAGTCCAAGCAGGAGAGCGCGCTAGTTACTAAGAAGCGCCGCCGAAGGCGTAACCCCCCCGGAATCGCTCAGGCATGGTCAAGTCAAACTTGTTCCTTAAGAACCGCTTGTGACGGGCAATCTGGAGAGTGCCAGGAGATTATTTTTTGGCCACCGAAGGGGCACGCGGATGCTAATCTGTAAATCTCTCAGGTAAAAAGGACAGAGGGGTGCGAAGTCATCTGCAATGACTTTTATTTATTTCCGGGAGAAAATCCGTGCTGAAAATGACACCCCTTAATCAAACCCACCGCGATATGAACGCCAAAATGGTGGATTTTGGTGGCTGGGATATGCCGTTACATTACGGCTCACAATTAGACGAGCACCATAAAGTCCGCCAAGATGCGGGAATGTTTGATGTCTCGCACATGTTGCCAGTCGATATTAAAGGCGACAATGTGCGCGATTTTTTACGTCAATTGGTGGCAAACAATGTTGATAAATTGACACTTCCTGGTAAGGCGTTGTATTCCTGTATGCTGACTCCGCAAGCAGGTATCATCGACGATCTGATCATCTATTTCCTGTCTGAAACCTGGTTTCGCATCGTGGTCAACGCTGGCACAGCCGATAAAGATGTCGCCTGGATGCTCAGAAAACGCGATGAACTGGCACCTAATTTAGAGATTACGCCAAGACGCGATCTTGCCATGATTGCTGTGCAAGGGCCAAATGCCCGCGCCAAAGTCTGGCAAGTCATTCCAGATTCTCAATCAGCGACCGAAGAATTAAAACAATTTCAATCCGCAGTTGTCGGTCAATATTTTATCGCACGGACAGGTTATACCGGCGAAGATGGTTTTGAGATCATTCTGCCCGCTGCGGATGCGCCAGCGTTCTGGAAAGCGTTGTATGCTGCCGGTGTCGCTCCTGCCGGGTTGGGTGCGCGTGATACGTTACGTTTGGAAGCCGGTATGAATTTATACGGGCAAGATATGGATGAAACGAAGAACCCGTTAGAATCAGGTCTGGCTTGGACGGTTGATCTGAAAAGCGAGCGTGATTTCATTGGCAAACAAACATTGTTGGATGCCGCCGTTACGCATCAACTGGTAGGGTTGGTATTGGTTGATCGTGGTGTACTGCGGAGCCATCAGCAGGTTGTCGGACAAAAAGATGGCGTTGAGTACCCAGGCGAGATTACCAGTGGTGGATTTTCGCCAACCATGAACCAATCGATTGCTTTGGCACGCATCTCGGCACAAATAGCCACCGGAGATGAAGTCGATGTCGTGGTGCGCGATAAAAAGCTGCGTGCAAAGGTGGTAAAATATCCGTTTGTGCGAAATGGCAAAGTATTGGTTTAATTAACAAGTAATTAAAAAATATTACATTACTTTATTAATCTGGAGTGAAAAAATGAGTATTCCAACAAATTTAAAATATAGCAAATCTCATGAATGGGTGAAATCTGAAGCCGACGGTACAGTAACTGTTGGTATTTCCCATCACGCACAGGAATTACTCGGGGATATGGTATTTATTGAGTTGCCAGAAGTCGGGCGTGTGCTTAAACAAAAAGAAGAATGCGCGGTTGCGGAATCAGTTAAAGCAGCTGCAGATGTGTATTCCCCCATTTCAGGTGAAGTTACTGCAGTGAATTCTCCGTTGGTCGACGAGCCGGGAAAGATAAACGAAGATGCCTATTCGGCTTGGCTGTTTAAATTAAAACCGAGTAATACAGCAGAGCTGGATGGATTATTGGATGCAGCTGCTTATAACGAATTGGTCGAGAACGAAGATCACTAAGATCACCTTAGAATCGAAATGCGCTTTTATTTGACTATTTTATACCTTATTTCTTAAAGTCCTTTAGATAAATCATGCCGTTTATTCCACATACCAAAGAAGATATTGCCGAAATGCTTACTAGCATTGGTGCGAAAACAATTGAAGAGCTTTTTGATGAAATTCCGAAAGAATTAATCAGTGGCGAGCTAACAGGCGTTCCCCCCAGACTCAGCGAAATGGAAATAGCTCGATTGATGATGGAGCGAGCCACCCAAGATGGGTTTTATCAAAACTTCATTGGAGCGGGTGCTTATGAACATCATATCCCGGCGGCGGTCTGGCAAATCACCACGCGTGGAGAGTTTTATTCTTCCTACACACCTTACCAAG
>NZ_JAIEMO010000018.1 GCF_019752095.1 Nitrosomonas sp. | reverse complement strand
ACTGTAACCGTGAAGGATTAGGGATCGAGGTGGATTTCTCCTTACCCTCGGAGCGTGTTATACGCACGCTGGACCGCGTGATCGAATGGCGTGGCAAACCTAATCGGTTTCGCTGTGACAACGGTCCTGAATACATCAGTGGCGCAGTAATTGCCTGAGCAGAAAAGAAAGGTATACAGCTAGAATTCATTCAACCTGGCAATCCCCAGCAAAATGCTTACATTGAGCGTTATAGGAATTACAAGAGAATAATCATGGGGCAGAATTCCAAATAAGTTCGGTCCAGAGCCTGACTGACGAATTGTTTTGCTTGATTTCCGATAAATATTGAATTTCAACTGTATGATTTAACGGTTTTTGGTGTTTTCAAGTAAAAAATGGATTAGCGATTAGGCTAACACCGATTCTATTTGGTAGGCCGTGCTAGATTAGAACTGGCGACCTTTATCTGTAATATGCCTAGAAACTGAGATACCAACACCAGAGAATACGGAGAAACGATACACAAAATAACAATCGCTCTGAGCTTTCTCGACGACAAACTTGGGTAAGAGAACGAGGCATGTGTCGGTTCAAGTCTGCGGTGGTACAAGCGCAACAATTCCTGGGTGTTCATGCTGCGGTGCGCGATCTATTTAATCTTAACCGTCTCTGGTATCTGCCAGCCATTACCGGAATCTGAAACAAGAAGCTTTTGTGTCCTGGAAAAATATAATGTTATCTTAATGCTAGTAAATTCAGTGCCTTGGCTGACCTTGAGAGTTAACTTGGCAATGCCCAATGTCGATTTATCACCAAGAATCAATGCATTATCTTTAAATGATCGAATTGAATTTTTTGGTCAATGAATGGAATGATAAAGCGGTGTGGTTAATTGGCACATCATGATCCTAAAGGAAGACATGTAGGTGGTTGGATTTCACATAATAATATCTTTATCGGTCATATGTAAACATGATAATAACCAATTGATTAATAATTATTTATGAATGATCTGCGGTTTAACTTGTAGTATGCGCAAACGGTATTACGCACACTACGGTAATAAAAATCTTATTTCAAAGCTTCGATACCCGCGCCAAAGTTGATGTGAAATGGCGTTCCATCCAAAACCAAGGCAGGAACAGATTTAACACCAGCGGATTCTGCTTCAGTCAAACGTGATTTGTCAGTACCAAGATGAACAGATTCAACTTCATATTTCTCTGGATCAAGCGCGTTGGCGACATTTTGTTCTGCCTGAACGCAAACAGGACATCCTGCATGGTAGAAAATGGCTTTGCTTTTCATTAATGTATATCTCCAATAAGTTACTGCTTCAAATTGATGTCACAGCAAGTCCGATATTATAGGATCAAAGCAATGCCTTGCATAGAGCATTCAAGTAATATTGCATGAAAGTAAGGATTTCTTCTAGAATGAGTAATATTAGGGTTTTCTAACATGTTATCTGACGTATTCTAAAGCCGGATTGCCATTTTGTCGCGGTAGAATAGGATTGCAGGATTCAATTAGAGTGGATTAAACCCTTGGTATAGGAAGGACAAACTTCCTGCCAAAACGAATAGAAGAGCTACGAACACTGCAATAAAACCTATGTCGCGTTACGTACCTTTGTGGGATTTAACCCATAGTGCCCCTAGTCGACGCAGAAATTAATCAATTTAAATCAGTTGTGCAAGCTTTTAGCGTATATTTATAGAATATCAAAAGTGGCTATATAGTTGTTAGAACTAAGTAGTGGAGAAACCAAATGGATGAAAAATTTGATAAGCCAGCAGTGCTGAATTGTCTTAGTAAAATCCTCGAGCTAGAGTTGGCTGGTGTAGTACGCTACACTCACTATGCTTTTATGATCTATGGTTACAATCGTATTCCTATTGTTTCCTGGTTGCAGGGACAGGCTGACGAGTCCTTGGTTCATGCTCGGGAGGCAGGTGAGATGATTACCCACTTAGGTGAGCATCCATCGTTGGCAATAGGTCCTTTGCTGGAAACTCATCAGCATGATATTGGCGATATATTGCGTGAATCGCTGGATCACGAACGTGAAGCATTGGCGAGTTACAAAGAATTATTGTCTTTAGTCGAGGGTAAATTTGTGATGTTTGAAGAGTACGCTCGCCGGCAAATCGCTGCAGAAGAAATGCACCAGGGTGAGGTGGACAAAATGCTGCGCAGACCAGGTGCGGTAGCGACTTTTTCAGAGACGAAAGAAATTTAGCCGAAATGCTGGTACTGCCAAGTTAACTTTCACAGGGCACCCAACGCTGGAATTCTCGCCTTTATGCTAACGTAACGTCTGTGAAATATCGGAGTAAAAATGTACCACTGAAGCGCACTGATTTCTGCTGAGATGGCGGAATAAAAGTGTACCAGTCTGATGCCTGTAAGCTAATGCGACTAGCGTTAGATGAAGGGCGAAAAGGATGTATTCAGTGGAACTATACGTAAAGATTCGACGTGCGGTGATGATAGAGGGCAGAAGTGAACGCGAAGTTGCGCGTTATTTTGGTATGCACCGCATGACCGTCAACAAGATGTGCCAATACGCAGTGCCACTTGGCTATCGGCGCAAGAGCGAACGCGTTTCTCCTAAGCTTGCGGTATTCACTGGCATTATTGATGCCATTCAGGAAGCTGACAAACAAGTGCATACCAAGCAGCGCCATACTGCGATTCGTATACTGGAAAGATTGCGGGAAGAGCATGGTTTTACCGGTGGTTATATCATCGTACGCGATTATGTCTACAAGGCTGCCATCCGACAGAAGGAAATGTTTGTACCGCTGACACACCTACCGGGTCATGCTCAAGTAGATTTTGGTGAAGCCGATGGTTATATTGGCGGCAAGCTGGTTCGATTTCATTATTTCTGTCTCGACCTACAGCATTCGGATGATTGCTTTGTCAAAGCCTATCCAACTGAAGATACCGAATCCTTTCTGGATGGGCATGTTGCTGCCTTTGCGTTTTTGGGTGGAGTACCGCAGTCGATCCTGTACGACAACACCACGATTGCTGTGGCCAAGATACTGGGTGGTGGCAAGCGCCAGCGCACCAAGGCATTCAGTGAGTTGCAGAGCCACTATTTGTTTGAAGATAAGTTTGGGCGACCTGGAAAAGGCAATGACAAGGGCAATATTGAAGGAATGATTGGTTTTAACCGTCGGCACTTCATGGTTCCGCTACCCATTGCCGATGATTTTGATGCCTTGAATGCCAAACTACTGGATGGATGCATCAAACGCCAGCAAGCTAGACTGAGAGGTCAAACCGAAACCATTGCTGAACGCATGAAACATGATACCGCTGCACTCATGTTATTACCTGCGGTTGCCTTTGATGCCTACCATAAGATTTCCACCCGCGTATCTTCACAATCTCTTGTGCGTTACCGGAGCAACGACTACTTGGTGCCCACGCAATACGGCCACCGGGAAGTATTGGTTAAAGGTTATGTGGATCACGTCGATATTTGCCTGGGCCGCAAGGAATACATCCAGGTTTTGCGGTTGTTGGAGAATTTTAGCCAAGCGTAAGTTGAGCAGGCAATCAAACAAGCAATAGGCCTAGGTGTCGTGAGTTTTGATGCTATCAAACATCCAATTCTATGCGCTATCGAACGACGACCTGTCAAGCTTGACCCTAGCATTTTACCCGTATCTGCCGAATGCCAGCGTGAAATCCACTGAGGCACGATCGTATTTAAGCTTGCTGCATGCATTCAAGGCAAATCAGCCATCTCCTTTTGGAGATGTATTATGTATTATGACTGAGTCTTCTATTCCCACCATGGTTGCGCCGCAAGTTTTGCTGATCAATCACTTCAAGACGCTAAAGTTGCCGACCTTTGCACGTGAATATGAGAAAGTAGGTATCGAGTGTGCGCATGGGGGCATTGATTATGCATGTTACTTATTACGGTTGTGCGAACTGGAATGCATTGATCGCGAGCGACGCAGTACTGAACGGCGCATACGTCTAGCAAAATTCCCTGTCATTAAAAGCCTGGATACCTTCGACTTTGCTGCGATACCTAGGTTGAACAAATCACTGATACTGGAATTGATGCGCTGTGAATGGATCGACAAGCGCGAAAATATTATTGCGTTAGGCCCCTCAGGCGTTGGCTGCTTGCCAGAAAGGGAAGAGTGTTTCTTTTACGACGACAGCAGCGCTGGTACATGAATTAATGGAAGCGCGTGATGAGAAGCGATTGCGCGCCTTACAAAAATTGCTGACCAACGTTAAGTTGCTAATCATCGACGAGCTGGGTTATGTGCCATTACTGCCATTGGTGCAGAGCTTTTATTTGAGGTGTTTAGCCGCCGCTACGAACATGCTGCTACTCTGGTTACATCGAATTTACTTTTTTACCTTTCGATGAATGGACAAGTGTTCTAGGATCAGAACGACTGGCCGGTGAGTTACTTGATCGCCTGACCCATCATGTGCATATTCTGGAAATGAACGCAGAGTCGTATCGTTTGGCCACAAGTAAGAAACGGCAGAAACAGATGACGCAAACCAAGCCTATAGAAAAGGAGGATACCAGACCGATATAAGTGGTGCGGGAGATATACCGCGCTTTACCTAAAAACCCGGAAAATTAAAAGTTAGAAGTGCAAAACTGGAGGTTAAATCCTCTTCTTATTAACTTAACTGGTACACTTTTGGCGCGTTATTTGGTACCTTTTTACTCCGCCATTGACACCTCAATCAGTTCAGTCTTGTGCATCTATGGAGATTCCTGTTAGTGGTTAGAGAAGCAATTTTTCAATTTAACAGAATATATATTGATAAATCAATAGCTTTTGTATTTTAGTTATTTAAATATGAAAAAATCGGATTGTTGCATTATTGATTTTTTTCCGATGTCTTTTGCTGAGCAATTTTATGCGCTGGCAGAATAAATCTGTCTAGTGACAGAAGCGGACATATCTGCTCACTTGATATGTATTTTTACAGTTAATGCGACAGAACCAATAATACTGCACCATAGTATTGAATACTTCAATACTATGAAGTATTCTTGTATTTACTTGGACCGAAATATCGGTTGGATTATAGTGGCCCGGGAAATCGGCCCAGACTACAATGCAGGAGATAGGTGGGCAATCATGAGCATGCGATTCAATAAGTGGGCATCGAACTGGATCGAGGAAAACATCCCTCCCGGCGCCAATACTGACATCGAGACCTACGAAGCGCGGGCAAAGCGGCTGATGAATGAAATGTTCGCCGAGGCGACCGCGGTCAATTTCAGTGATTTCGAGATCAAAGAAGAGTGGTCGCGCATTGCGCCCCTAGTTCTGGCTGCGGTTTCGGACACCACCGAATTCGACGTCGATGCCTATGCGCTAAAAACACTACTGGCGAATGAGCATGAAGACGGCGACTGAGTCCCGCCATACGACTCGCCCATATACTATATAGTCTTTACCATCATATTCTCTCATTTGAACACTTCCAAACTCATTTCACGCAAGACATAACGTCAAAGATCGCCGGCGCCGAAGACGTCCGGTGCATCGCCTTGTTAGCCGATTTGTGCCTTGAGCTGATGTTTTCTGTACTCACCGATTTCATCCCAATGTTCGTCAGTCAAAGTCCCTTCAAATGAATACAGGTAGTAACAAACCAGCAATATCTCATTCGGATACCTCTCCTTGATCATGCGATGTGTGCCAACAGCACCAACTCGCCTTTAATCGTATTCGGAAAGTATCCCGACTTCATTCAACCGACCGGCAATTCTTTTGCCGATATTTCTGAGGTCTATGAAGTGTTGGCCAAAGAGCATATGGGGACGAAACACGCTGCTGAGCATTCTCACTAACAGACTCGCGTCAGAGAGTGATGTCGCGAATCTAGTCGTTGCTTAACTACATGGCTCCATGATTGACAGTACATATCAAAAAAACTTACAAATAATTATTGATGTCTCTATTTTTTATGTTTGCTATTACCGATCTGGTTACCAATAACACCACCTGTTGACACCGGTCGAAAGTTGACCAGAGGGGAGGTAGATATACCCAGAGGCGGTGTCGTCAGGAAACAATGTCACAACGTTGATGGTATGAATATTGCTTACAACAGGATCAACTTCCAGAAGCATCCCGTAAGGGAATGATCAATAATATTTTGTGTAGATTGAAAATCAGGGAAATGGTGGAATGTAAAACCAAAGACTTAATGGAATATTCTTTTGTTGTGAAGGATATAATATTTGGATACAGCCGTGTCTTAACAGACACGTCTCTGGTTTCTAACCCAGCAACTATAGCTTTATCTTTGGCCGTATAGGTCTTTAAGTTCCGCCTGGATTTCACTTCCTGTCTTGCCTGATTCAGAAAGAAGGGTGATATAGTTTTTCTCGACAGTTATAGAATGTAAATAGCGGTGTAAAAATGTACCACCGAAGCGCACTAAATTACGCGGCGATTGCGGAGTAATAGTGTGCCAGTCCAATGCCTATAAACTGATGCGTTTAGTATCAAGTGGAAGGCGAAAAGGATGTACTCAGTGGAACTATATGTGAAGATTCGACGTGCGGTGATGGTGGAAGGCAGAAGCGAACGCGAAGTTGCACGCTACTTTGGTATTCACCGCAAGACCGTCAAGAAGATGTGCCAATACGCAGCCCCGCCTGGTTATCGACGCAAGAAAGAGCCTGTTTCTCCTAAGCTTGCTCCTTTCACTGGCATCATAGATGCCATACTGGAAGCCGACAAGCAAGTCCATACCAAGCAACGCCATAGCGCGATGCGGATACTGGAACGGTTACGCGATGAGCATGGTTTTACCGGTGGCTATACCATCGTACGTAATTATGTTTATAAGGCTGCCATTCGGCAGAAGGAAATGTTCATGCCGTTGACGCATTTGCCTGGCCATGCCCAGGTAGATTTTGGTGAAGCCGATGGCTATATTGGCGGCAAACTGGTTCGATTCCATTATTTTTGTCTTGACCTGCCACATTCAGATGGCTGCTTTGTTAAAGCGTATCCGACTGAAGATACCGAATCTTTTCTGGATGGGCATATTGCTGCATTTACATTTCTGGGTGGGGTGCCGCTATCGATTTTGTACGACAACACCAGGATTGCTGTAGCCAGGATACTGGGTGATGGCAAGCGCCAGCGTACTAAGGCGTTCAGTGAGTTACAAAGTCACTATCTGTTTGAAGACAAGTTTGGACGGCCTGGTAAAGGCAACGACAAAGGCAATGTTGAAGGCATGGTTGGTTACAGCCGCCGCCACTTCATGGTGCCGTTACCCATTGCCGCTGATTTTGATGCCTTGAATGCCAAATTGCTGGACGGTTGCATCAAACGCCAACAAGCCAAACTGCGAGGCCAAACTGAAACCATCGCTGAGCGTATGAAGCGTGATACTGCTGCATTCATGGCATTGCCTGCGGTTGCCTTTGATGCCTGCCACAAGATTTCCAGCCGCGTATCTTCACAATCTCTTGTGCGTTACCGGAGCAACGACTACTTGGTGCCCACGCAATACGGCCACCGGGAAGTATTGGTTAAAGGTTATGTAGATCACGTTGACATTTGCTCAGGCGCAGACATCATTGCACGCCATGTACGCAGCTACGGTCGGGAAGAGTTCATATACAATCCATTGCACTACCTGGCGTTACTGGAACATAAACCGCGTGCGCTCGATCAAGCAGCACCCTTGCAAGACTGGGTACTGCCCGAAGTATTCGACCGTCTGCGTCGACTGCTGGAAGTGCGCATGGAACGACGGGGTCGCAAAGAATATATCCAGGTTTTGCGGTTGCTGGAGAATTTCAGCCAAGTGCAAGTTGAGCAAGCAATCAAACAGGCGATGGGTCTGGGTGTAATAGGTCTTGATGCGATCAAGCATTTGATTCTGTGCGCGATTGAACGGCGGCCTGCCAAGCTTGACTTGGCATTCTATCCATATTTACCCAGTACCAGTGTGGAATCCACCGAACCGCGATCGTACTTGAGCCTGCTGCAAACACCAAAAGCCAATCATCAACCTGCTTTTGGAGGTTCAGTATGACCGATCCATCAATGCCCACCACAGTTGCCCCACAAGTTTTATTGGTCAATCATCTCAAGACACTAAAGTTACCCACCTTTGCGCGTGAATATGAGAAGGTAGGATTCGAGTGTGCACATGAGGACATTGATTACGCACGTTATTTATTGCGGCTGTGCGAACTGGAATGCATTGATCGTGAGCGGCGAAATACCGAGCGACGCATTCGTCTGGCGAAATTTCCGGCAACTAAAAGTCTGTATACCTTTGATTTTGCTGCGATTTCTGTATTGAACAAATCGCTGGTACTGGAGCTGATGCGTTGTGAATGGATCGACAAACACGAGAATGTCATTGCACTGGGATCCTCAGGCGTCGGCAAGACGCATACGGCGTTAGCCTTAGGATTGGCGGCTTGTCAGAAAGGCATGAGTGTTGCCCTTAAGACAGCTGCTGCACTGGTGCATGAATTGATGGAAGCGCGCGATGAAAAAAGGTTACGTGTATTACAAAAGCAGTTAACCAACGTCAAGTTGTTGATCATCGATGAACTGGGTTATGTGCCATTTACTGCGGTTGGCGCAGAGCTATTATTCGAGGTGTTTAGCCGACGCTACGAACATGCTGCAACGCTTGTAACATCGAATTTGCCATTTGATGAATGGACCAGTGTTCTAGGGTCAGAACGCTTGACTGGTGCATTGCTGGATCGCTTGACTCATCATGTGCATATTCTGGAAATGAATGGAGAGTCTTATCGTTTGGCTACAAGCAAGGAACGGCAGAAACAGACAGCGAAAAACAAACCCATAGAAGAGGAGGAAGCCAATCCAATATAAAGATGTAGAAGTACACTGCGCTTTGACTGAAACTCCAAGAAACAAAAAATCAGAAGCGCAAAACCAAGAGGCGCCCCCCTCTTTTTAATTAACCTAACTGGTACACATTTGGCGCGCTATTTGGTACCTTTTTACTCCGGCATTGACACTGAGGCCTCTCGAATTCTGATCTATGAGTTGTATTCAAGGTAAGTCTCAATAAAAAAAGGCCAATGCATTAATAACATTGGCCTTGTAGGGAGTTACGGGAGTTTTATGCAAAAATTTTCGTGTAAGATCTGCGCACAATATCTTTAGGATCACTAAGAGAAGCAATTACTATATAGCTCACAAAGAACATTACTCCTAAAAAGAACTCCAAATTTATCCCGCTAACTTCTGGCTGAATGGCCGATACTGCTGGTGAAGCACCAAATAAAACCAGACCTAATAGAAACAAACTGAATAGTGCACGAGTTAGAGTATATTTCACAAGAAACTCCTATTAAAGTTAAGAAAATAAAGAAAATATTTAAGCGTTGTATGCATTATAGACTGAACACTTCACAGAAAGTTCACAATATAATGACAATTAATTCACATTCAGCATGTTTCTGTTTAAATCTCTATGAGATCAATTTCTTAGCATTTCGTTTTTTATACAACACATATTTTTATTACTTACGTCGGACTTCTCGTTGCTTCCTTGATTTTGATTGATGCACTTTGAGCCGCCTCGTTCAACACCTTGGAAGAAAGGTGAGAATATCGCTGCGTAACCACGCTCGTGCTGTGTCCAAGTATTTACTGGACCTCGTAAAGTGTTCGGCCACAATTGACGAGAAAGGATGCGTACTGATGACGCAGATCGTGCAAGCGCAGGTGTTTTAGTCCTGCTTTGTCACGCAGTCTCTGCCAAACTTTTTGGATATTCCGATAGGGCATCCCCGTCAGACGATTAATGAACAGATACTCAAACTTGCCTTGAGTGTTCAATTGATTAAGCACTTCGATGGCACTCTCATTGAGGGGTACTCCTCGTAATTTTCTGCTCTTGGCATTGGTTGCCCTGATGGTGAATATGCTTTTTTCCAGATTCACATCACTCCATTTAGCAGAAAGCAATTCATTCAGGCGGCATCCTGTAGATAACAGCAATAAAGCTATCAGACAGACAGGCCGATTCTCATCGGTATGTAGCACCGTGAGCAAGCGTTCCAGTTGTCTATCATCCATATAATGCTCAATCTTGTTATCTTCATGAAACATCGGTATCCGTGACACTGGGTTTTTATCCAGCATCTCCCAATCAATGGCCAGATTAAGGGAATGCTTCAATAATTTAATCTCTTCCGGGTTTAATTCCTCGCCCCTTGGGGCGAAGGCTGGTTGAAAACCAGCAGTCTGAAGAGCGC
>NZ_JAIEMO010000048.1 GCF_019752095.1 Nitrosomonas sp. | reverse complement strand
AGCAAGAAAGACTTGGCTATCTATCACCAGCAGAATTTACCCAGCGATACTATGCAAATCTAGCTGTTGCTTAACTATATGGACTCCATTATTGACAGCACATATCACTCTTATAGCCACAACAAATTAGAATCCAAGTTGTGATACAGCCTAATAAACGTTAAGCTATCATCCAGCTAAAGAACCACCAAGTTTCCAATACCTGGGATAAATGCGATGAATGTGGATGAAACGCCTGACTCTACTCAAAAAACAATCCATCAACCTGAACAACCCGAGAGCATACGTTCTGAGAAACAAAAAGAATCCGAATCTGATGCGTCCACGTCTCTTGATCGCTTAATAGCTTCCATTCCAGCACAGATTAAAAACAACTGGTTCTGGATTCTTGCTTACAGTTTCAATTTTATTTATTTCGCCGTGGCATTGATACGCGCCAATCTTGGCGATGCCTCATTGACGATTCCGATACTGCCGGGAATGATCTTCACTTGCATTATTTTCGTGCAAATTTATTCCGATCAAATCGAATCTCCTGCAATGGAAGGACTAAATCAAGAGCAGAAAAAGGAATTGGAAGAAAAAAGATCTCGGCAACGAGATAAATGGATGATCTTTGCTTACAGTTTTATGTTGTTGTCATTATTGATGACTTTTTATCCCTTCATCACATCATTTGATAAGCCCAATGCCGCCGAAACGTTTCGTGACCGGCCAATTTCAATTTTTGTCGGCTGTTCTCTGGACAGCAAATCAAACAATCTGAGTTGTTTCAAATCGAACTCAAAGTCTGTCGATAACCAAGAATCTACCAAGCATTCAGCAGCTACGGATCCTGATGAGCAACTGAATAATCAAGCAGTCAAAGATGCTCCCACCACTTACCCGCAATCAGCCGGCGCATGGGTTATCAATATCGGCGGCCATGTCAATAAATGCTCGAGCAATAATCCTGATTCTTATGGAAAAGCAATCACTTGTGAAGTCAGCGGAGGCCTACTGGTCCCTCTTTATTTTATCATTCTTGCATTAATGGGAGGCAGTATCAGCCTGACCAGGCGGTTGCCAGAGCTGCAAAAACAAGCAGGTGCGGAACATATTGCCACAGAAAAGCAACCCAAGCTCACCCAATATGAGTTCCGCGAATATTTGATCTTTCAGATGGTGCAATTCATTTCGGCGCCATTTCTGGCGATTCTTGCGTACTACCTGATCGAACCGAGCAATACCACCAATGCGGTCGCTTTAGCATTCACCGCCGGATTCGCATCCGAAACGATCCTGCTGATGGTGCGATCCATCGCCAATAAAATCTCTCCGAACAATCATTCCGGACCTCAATACGGCGCCGTTGCCGGGGTCGTGACATTGAACAACAAAGATAAAAATTTCGAGAAACCGGCACAAAAAGCTGAGGTATCGTTATCTGAATCACCACAAATTCATTCGATTACCGATGAAAAGGGATTCTATATCCTCGGAAATGTCCCGGTAGGCGAGCATAGCATCAATATCAAATACATGACCCAAGTCAATAATAAATCAGAAGAAAGAATAAAAAAAGACATGGTAAAAATTGAACGTGCACAGGCAATTGTTAAAAAAAATGTTACCCTCACTGCAGAAGACTCAACACAACAATAATACTGATGCATCCGCTATGATTGTTACTAAATAAACGGTACTATTAAGCATACTGCTCTTCATACAACTATCTTGATAACAAACAAAATCGAAACATGATAAAACTATTAGCTTTAGCAATGATCCTTATTAGTACCAGCGCGATGGCGGAATGGACCAAAGTAGGTGAAAGTAATCTTAGGGGCGGCTTTACTGCCTACGCTGATCTGACTTCAATCAGCAAGGTCGGCGACCGGGCTAAAATGTGGGCTTTGTTTGATTACAAAACCGTTCAGAAAAGCTCCGGCGTTGAATATTTATCGGAAATAATCCGCCGTGATTACGATTGCAAACAAAAACAAATGCGCAAGCTAGCATACAAGTTCTTCAGCTGGAACATGGAAGGCGGTGATCTGATCCGCTCATACAATCAACCGCAAAAATGGGTCCCGGTAAAACCAGATAGTGTCGATGAAGCAGAATGGAAGGTGGCTTGTAGTGACTAACTGTAGTGCATGTCCATACACACTATTTGCCAAAGTAGCAAGTAGATTCGTAGCAGTTGAGGCAACATAGATGGTTTTTCAGCGACTTGTTAGAGCTTACCTTGATGACCGCCTAGGTGAACTGCCGCTGCTCTACCTTAGGCAGTAACATCCGATAACGAAATACCCAAAGCGTCAACAATGCCTTTTCCATACGTAGGATCAGCCTTCAGGCAATGTCGGATAAGCGGGATCCGAATCTCGCGCGGAGTGGCGCTGATCGAATTAGTCGTGTTTGCAAACAAGGTTTGTTATTGCGCTAGTGTCATCAAACGGAATAGAGTGCCGGGTTGCGAAAATATTCGGCATATTCACGATGATTCCAATGATCGGCAGCACCACCAACCGATAGCGGTGATTCACGAAAATCCGGCTGCTCCTGCCATTCACCATAGCTGTTGGGTTCATAACCGAGCGTACCGCCGTGATTACCGTCAACACGCATCTGACCATCGCGGTGATAGCTGTGAAACGGGCAGCGCGGCGCATTAACAGATATTAAATGATGATTGACACAAGCCGGTAGCGTTGCGCATCGCAATAAGAGAAAATACAATCTTGCAGCATCTGATCCGGCGGGAGACTAATAGTTAGCCGGTGATGTTCAACCTCAGCAAGAAAATTCTCCAGATTGCGATTTGGTTCCATCATACCCACTTCGATCAGCGGAAAATCCCTGTGCGGCCATACCTTGGTCAGGTAAATAGATTGCATGCCACATTGGATGCATGAGCTTCCGATAAAGAAATCCAGAAATCCCAATTGTTTTTTGTGCTACGCATGTTGGTGCGCGGGTTACACTTGACAACATGATTCAAGTCGGGAAACTTGAGTGGGGCGTGCATGTAAAACACCGGCGTGTCATTGCCAACCATGTCACAGTAAATCTACCGTAAGCACCAGAAACTTTTGCATGCATGCGTCACTCCGGGATCACCTCGCGATCGAAATGCGCCAGTTTCTCGAGCAGCCAAACATCCTACAATAACGCGAGGCCTCGTGGCCTTGCTGTTATAGTATTTTGATTTTCGGGTACTGGTACACCGCCGGCCATGGTCAATTTCTTGAATCACTCACAGCAATCTCCTTTTAACAAAAATAGACAACGAATTTAGGCAAAAATATCTTCGACAATATTATTTTTTCATACCCATAATTCGCTCGTTGAACTATCCGCCATACAGGATCTTAACCAATTATTATCATGAGGTTGTGAACTTCCATAACGAAGACTTAATCTTCACTATGCGAATCAAAATAATAAAAACTTGAACTTTACCAATAAACGTGTATTGTATACGGGTCTTTTGGATTCAAGTTGTGAAATGTGATGCGATTGCTTGAGCTTTTTCCTTGATATTCGATGACTACTATGGAATCTCATAGTTGCAGCATAAATTATTAATTATTAAGGAAATAGATATGGCAACAGGTACAGTAAAATGGTTTAATGATTCTAAAGGTTTTGGTTTTATCACCCCGGATGACGGTGGGGAAGACATATTTGCTCACTTCTCTGCAATCACCAGTGGCGGTTACAAATCACTACGAGAAGCTCAGCGTGTTACCTTCGACATCACAACTGGCCCTAAGGGTAAACAAGCATCCAATATCGTACCGCAGTAAATATAGCTTAAAGCAGCATTAATAAAAAATCGACCGCAAGCGGTCGATTTTTTATTACAGAATTTTTAGTTTTTATCATATCTGTCCCATACATTCTAACAACAAAGCGATCTGATATTATTGGCCTGTTTATCGTTGGATGAATCTTCTCGCAATGAAGCCATAAAGTCACGTTTTTCAATTAAACTCAGCTGCAGCGATCTAAGAATTTGACACATACTTTTGTTGTCCATCCTTGACTGAGATTTTATAACTTTATCTCATCTTTTCTCCTTGAAATTTTCTAATGGAAAATCTGAGTTATGTGGAAACTTATTGTACCAATTGAGATTTTTGCAAAAATCTCCAATTATGTATGGTTCAATCAAGCTGCCTGCTTTAATGTTAACGAGACAGCAGCAAGTTTCCAAATCAAATCGTTCCTCCATTCTCAAGCCACTCCCGACAATCAGGCGTCAACGCACGTTTGCAAGCAACATCATAAAGCGCCAGTTCCTCGTCGAAGAGCACGTCGCGCCAGCGGTTATTGGTGCCTTTGTGCATAAAAGTATCCGCGCCCCCCTTCCAGAGTTGACCGCCTCCTGGCGCATACAATTCGCCTTGACGTTTCATCTCGGCAAATGAAACGGCCTTGATGATGCCATCCCAAGCTTGCTCGGGCACATTGATCCCCAGAAAAGCGGCAATGCGGCGAACCTCGCGCTCGGTGTCTGCGAGCATGTCACCATAGTGGAACAACTGAATGTTGGGCAATTGACGAAAATTCCACCAGGACTGAACATTGGCAAGATGCGACCAGTACGGCCAGCCGTCCGTTTCCCACGCAAAAGAGCCGCGGGATATCCAATTTTTCCAGAATTCATGAATATCCTCGGGTGCAGGCGGAAGTTCATCGCCCACGCGGCCAGGCAACATATTAAACAGCATGACAACTTCTTCCTTCATCTTCGCATAGTGATTCCACAAAGACATGAAAACATCACGGGCATCGCGGGCGACATAGAGGTATTTAATTTTTTCACTATAAGGCACGCCATCAAGCGGCAGATGCGTCTTGATAAAGCGACGATGCTGCTGCGATTTCAAGTTGTTCAAAACCACTTCGAGCGGAACAATCCGCATGTCCAGCCACGGCGACATTTGCGCAGGCGGAGCCGGGAAATTCCCGTCCGGAAAGAGCAAGTGCGCGACAATCGCTTGCGTCCATGTCGTACCCGCCTTGTATGAGGTTGCAATCACGATATCATCATCACGCGACTGAAAATAATCCCAGCGTGTGCTGTCGAAATGATGATTCTGATAGATATGAGTACGTTGAGGTAAATTCTGCATTTCGGTAACCTGTTATTAAATGTTGTTAACCTTTAGGGACACACTCGAATTAGCAAGCAACCGCCACGAGCAGATCATGAATTATAACAAAATCTGTGCTCGATTTAATGAGCAACGGGCTTGGCTTGCATTTGATCCATATATTATTCCTGCGATACGACTCTTGGTCGCCGATCGTTATCGATCGCCACATAAGTCAAAACGGCTTCGGTCACTTTAATGCAAATTTCCTCGCCACCTTCGCGCACACCGCGTTGCGCGTACACCACCACATCAACGGTAATCGAAGTGCGCCCAACCTTAATGATGTCGGCATAGAAACTGACCAGATCACCAACAAATACCGGCTGTTTAAAAACAAACGAATTGACCGCAACCGTGGCGACCCGCCCACGAGCCTGGCGGATCGCCGGAATGCTGCCGGCGATGTCCACCTGCGACATGATCCAGCCGCCGAAAATATCACCAGCATAATTAGTGTCCGACGACGTCGGCACCATGCGCAATATGGGCTGCCCTTCCGGCAACGGAGCATGGAACGCTGGATCATGAAGTTTATCAAGCATAGCCGTTTTCTCGCTTATGAGGGTTTGTGCATCACACACAGAATCCAAGAATATATTAATGTTTTGTGTTAGGCCATGCTTTCTTTTTCTCAAACCTTTTCTAACAGCCTTGACACACATTATGGAAATTCTGTTCGATGCCGCCAGATCTTGCCTGTCGGCCTGTGAAACCAAAGAAAAAATTCGTCTGATCGAACATATCGAGCAGGCTTAGCAGATGGTTTATTGTCGCTGGAATCGAAAAGCTGGATCAGGTTTTTATGTCAACAACGTGGATTGGATTCAGAACAGATGTTTCGAAAACTGATACACCAATACTTTACCTGGCAGATTTGCGGCCCCTTGCACTATGAGGCCAGACAAAAAATCAGGGCTTTCTAAAGCGGAACTTAATGCTCTGAAACATATGGAGAAAGTTGTTACACGCTCTAGAAATCCGACCCTATGAATTCCTGTCTAAGTCAATGACTGGGAGTTAACTCTGCAGCAGTTGATTCACTTCAGCAAGATCAAATGTTTCCGGATCAAATAAACCTTCAATATCCTCAGCAATCCATTCCAACATGACTTGATGTTCTGGATGTGTCGGATCAGAAATTGCATCCAGAAACATCATATACCCTCCAATACCTCCGATATCTTCCGGTGGACAGGCGCGGCACCCTTTCAGACAAATGGGTAAAACAGCACTAGTTTCAAAGGGCAGAATCTTCTCCAGAACCACCTCGTGTTCCCAGCCATCACCAAAATCATAGATATAGATCAGCTTTTCCTTTTCTTTCTTCAATATTTGATCTAACCGGTATTGCGTTTCATCTTGAGCATCTGAAGGAAAATCCTCATCCGGCTCACCATAACGAGCCTGCCCTTGAATAAACTCGTGCAGGTGGGAATTGGTCCAGCCCATCACGATTTGCAAAATGAGATGAATATCATCCAACTTAGTCGTGCTCGCAACTAAAATCCTGCGCCATATTGGCGGACGCATCCCTTTCAGGGTTACTTTAAGCTGATAAATGGAGCGTAAAGATTTTGCTGCTAAACGTGTTGCCATCACTATTAGTCTCTACTTTCAAAACGGTAAAATGCCAGCATTCCTCTTAAGTTTGGCAGGAAATTTACTGGGCGATAATGATTATTCATCACACTGCGCTCCAAAATTCGCGCGTTGCACTGCTGACACAGTGCCTCAAAATCACCCAGCGTGCAAAGGTGAATATTCGGCGTATCGTACCAATTATACGGTAATGTTTCTGACACAGGCATACGTCCGGAAATTACTTGCACGCGATTTTTCCAGTGGCCAAAATTGGGGAAGGAAATAATCCCTTCCTTGCCGACCCGCAGCATTTCCTGAATGATACCCTCGGTGTTGCGCACAGCCTGCAAGGTCTGCGACAGAATGACATAATCGAACGAATCCGACGCAAAACTCGACAACCCTGCTTCCAGATCATTATGAATTACATTGATACCATTGCGAAAACAACTGAGAAGATTATCATCATCGATTTCCACACCGTAGCCAAAGACGTTACGCGTATCGCGTAGATAGCGCAATAACGAGCCATCACCGCAACCCAAATCGAGTATTTTCGCGCCAGGATTAATCCACTCCGCAATAGCGGCAAAATCCGGGCGCAATGCAATGGTTGATGGTGCTGTGGTATCAGTCATAATTAATGATCACATTTTTACTTAAATAGAAATATTGTCCATATACGCCCGCACCAGTTGATGATAACAAGGCGTTGTCATCAAAAACGAATCATGGCCATGGCTGGAAGCAATTTCCGCATAACTTACATTAAGCTCATTTTTTAATAGGGCTTTGACGATTTCCCGGGAGCGCTCGGGTGAAAAACGCCAATCCGAGGTAAACGATATCACCAGGAAATTTGCTTTGGCCACCCGGAATGCCGAGCTCAGGTCGCCATCATAAGATCCGGCTGGGTCAAAATAATCCAGTGCTTTAGTCATCAGCAAATAACTATTGGCATCGAATAAATCAGCAAATTTGTCGCCTTGGTAACGCAGATACGACTCGATTTCGAACTCCACATCAAAACCGAAAGAAAGTTCACCATTACGTAAACTGCGACCAAATTTAGCCGCCATTGAATCGTCGGAAAGGTAAGTGATATGCCCCAGCATGCGCGCCAGTCGCAAGCCACGTCGCGGCAGAGTATCATAGGCATAAAAATTACCACCGTAAAATTCCTGGTCGGTCATGATCGCCTGGCGGGCAACATCATTAAATGCGATATTTTGTGCGGTCAATTTGGGGGCCGCCGCGATCACCAGAGCATGGCGAACTTTTTCCGGATAATCCAGCGTCCATTGCATCGCTTGCATACCGCCCAAGCTACCGCCCACCACGGCGGCAAACTGCTCAATCCCTAAATGTTCAGCCAATTGTGCTTGCGCCTCGACCCAGTCTTCCACCGTCACTATGGGGAAGCTCGCGCCATAATGCTTGCCAGTACGAGGATCGAGACTGGCCGGCCCCGTAGAGCCGTGACAACCGCCCAGATTATTCACGCCAATGACAAAAAGCTGATTGGTATCAATTGGCTTGCCCGGCCCGACCATATTGTCCCACCAGCCGACACTCTTCTCATTTTCCGCATAAACACCAGCCACATGATGAGTGCCGGAAAGTGCATGACAAATCAATACTGCATTAGATCTTGCAGCATTCAGTTGTCCGTAGGTTTCATACACCAAATGATAGCTATCCAGCGACAACCCGCTTTTCAGCTGCAATGGCTTATCAATCTGTACGTATTGGGGAATTACTATACCCACTGATTTTGAATCTTGCATTTGTATAAAAGGAGAATTCCGGTGAAACAACCGAACATTTTGTCGGCTATTATATCGTCAATAGATTAGCGCATACTAGTCATTCAATTTAGCCAGCAACGCAGTCATCTTTTCCGGTTGGTCCGTTTTGATGATTTTTTGCGCTAGTGGAATAATATCAGGCAAATGGCTCTTCAGAATCTGGTTTTTCACCGTCAGCAACTGCGATGGATACATGGAGAACTGCTGCAATCCAATACCTAGCAACAATCGCGTGAACTGTTTGTCACCAGCCATTTCACCACAGATAGATACCGGCACTTTGGCCCGGTTGGCACTCTGGATAATATGCGAAACCAGCCAGAGTATGGCCGGATGAAAGGGATCGTACAAATGCGCCACCGTATCATCAATCCGGTCAACCGCCAAAGTATACTGAATCAAATCGTTAGTGCCGATCGATAAGAAATCCAGTTTTCGCATGAAAGATTCGACACACAAGGCAGCCGCTGGTATTTCTATCATACCGCCGATTTTAATATGTTCATTAAACTGAATTTTGTCATCGCGTAGAGTCTGTTTGGCATACTCAATGTAATGCAGTGTTTGATCGATTTCCGCAACATTGGACAGCATTGGCACCAGAATACGCACCTCGCCGTACTTGGAAGCACGCAAAATAGCGCGCAATTGCTTGTGAAACATTTTGGGTTCTGCCAGGCTTAATCGAATCGCGCGCAAACCCAATGCCGGATTAGTCGCAACTTGTTCACTCCCCTTGAGACTCTTGTCCGCGCCTAAATCGAATGTGCGTATGGTGACCGGCAACTTATGCATTTTCGCCGCCACCGTGCGGTACGCTTCAAATTGCTCATCCTCATCCGGCAAATCATCGCGATTCAGAAATAAAAACTCACTACGGAACAACCCAATGCCAGTAGCACCGCTTTCTTTGACTTGCGCAATATCCTCCGGCAGTTCAATGTTGGCATGTAAATCAATCTGCGTGCCGTCCAATGTCACCGCAGCAACGCTTTTAAGACGTTGTAACTTCTTCCTTTCCAATCCGAATTGGCTTTGCCGCAGGCGATATTCATCCAGAACATATTTATCCGGATTTACAATTATGATGCCATGAGTCCCGTCGACAATCAGCCAGTCATTTTCCAGAATCAACTGATGCGCGTGGTGCAATGCCACGATCGAAGGAATATTGAGACTGCGCGCAACAATCGCAGTATGCGATGTCTGGCTGCCCAAGTCGGTCAGGAAAGCAATGAATTGATGTTGCTTGTACTGCATCACATCGGCGGGACTTAGGTCGTGCGCAACCAAAATACTGTCGCCAGCCAACTTCGTCGCAATCGGCAAAGAACTGGGATGCCCCAACATCGCTTTGAGTACACGCTCAACCACTTGCTTCACATCGGACTTACGTTCGCGCAGGTATGCATCCTCAATTGCTTCAAACTGCGCCAACAATTCCTGCATCTGCTGCGTTAATGCCCATTCGGCATTGCAATAGGTCTGCGCAATCATGCTGCGAGTGGCTTCTGATAACATCGGATCATCCAAGATCATCAAATGCAAATCGAGAAATGCACTAAACTCCGCACGCGCATGCCCATCTGCAACAGATTGTTGCAACGCCTCGAATTCTTTCCGCACCACAGCAAAAGCACTATTCAGCCGTGCAATTTCTTTCTCTACCTGGTTTTTGGGAATCAGATAGTGCACCACCTCCAAAGCGGCAGGATCAGCCAGATGCGCGTGACCGATTGCGATGCCTTCCGATACACCTATGCCATGTAAAATAAAGCTCATTCACCCTCGCCAAAATAATCTTCAACCAATGCGACCAATGCTGTCATCGCCTCAATCTCGTCATCACCCGTAGTTTCAAGCTGTATGCGCGAACCCTTATTGGCCGCCAACGTCATTACGCCCATAATACTTTTTGCATTGACGCGGCGGCTATTACGCGTCGCCCAGACTTCGCTGTTAAACTGACTGGCCAGTTTGGTCAGTTTTGCTGAAGCTCGCGCATGCAAGCCCAGTTTGTTGATAATTTCGATTTCCTTAATCTGCATGATTTGATTCTTCCGCATTAATTTGCATCACGCCACTCTGACCGCCGCTGAACCCTTTCTTGATGACATCAGATAACGGCTCATTCCTATAAGTTATCACACGCACCAGCATCGGCAAGTTGGCACCGACAAGACATTCCACTTTCCCAGACTGTACCAATCGACTGGCAATGTTGCAGGGTGTCGCACCCAACATATCGCTCAATACCAGAACGCCATCCCCACTATCCAGTTGTTCTATCAATTTGCGTGCTTTAACTAATACGTCCTCAGGGTCATCCTGGATAAAAACACCTAAATACGACAACTGCCGCGGTTTCATGCCCACCACATGACTCGCGCAGCGAATCAAATGATCCCCCAAATCTTCATGCGTGAGCACTAAAATCCCTATCATTTTGTTTATTTACATCTCTCTTGAAATTTGACTAAAGATTTTAGCATTGGCGTTACTTAAATACCTTATGGTCAGACATTATCCTGAAAATATTTATATGCAAAGACATTTCATCAATCTTGCATTTTGGAGGAAAATAGAATCTAGTGAATTAATGACCCACCGACCACTCAAAAGCTGATGAAACGATTAATAGAATACGCACTTGGTGTCTTGGCATACAAAACATTATCATTTAGTGGGTTGCAAAAACATGGAAAAGAATGATCGAATCCAGGCACTACTCAGAGCGGCTGAAGCAATGTCTCAAGGCGATCTCACATCGGATATTCCAACCGGAGATGACGAAATTGGTCGCCTCGGAAAATCGCTAGAAAAATTATCCAGCTATCTTCAGAAACAACTAAAAAGAAATCAATCTCTTTATAAGATTATGGTCGAATGCAACCGCAATCTTCATTTAATCGATGTTTTGAACCATATCTATGAATCCTTCCAGGATCACTTGCCTTACGATCGGATAAGCCTGGCATTGCTCGAAAATGATGGAAACAAACTTAAATTACATTGGTCACGTGCCAGCTATGAGCCATTGATATTAAACACCGGACTCACTATTCCCACATCCGACAGCAGTCTACTAGCGCTTATAAACCCCAGAGACATGCTAATTATTGATGATGTAAATGCACACTTGGAAAAACACTCAAAATCCCGCCTTACGCAAGCCATTTTTAGCGAAGGTATCCGCTCCTGTCTCATTTGCCCTTTGCTTGCCGGTGGCAAACCAACCGGGTTTATTTTCTTTTCCAGTCGCAATAAGAATGCCTGCAAAGATTTACATTCACAACAAGATCTAGCGTTACAAATCTCCAGCCAAGTATCTATTCTGATTGAAAAAAACAAATTATACCAAGGGGTAAAATTAAACAAACAACTCAAGGCACAGAAAAAATCACTCGAACAACGTGTCACACATGATGCGCTAACCGGCTTACTCAACCGCCCCGGTATATTTGACATTCTGCACAAACAAATCCAACGTGCTAAACGAGGAGGTTACAACATAGCAATCATCATGATCGATATTGATCACTTCAAAGCCATAAATGATACCTACGGCCATCCTGCAGGGGATACAGTATTATGTGAAATCGCCAACCGGCTGACTCAGTCAGCCCGTTCTCATGAATACATCGGACGCTATGGTGGTGAAGAGTTTCTGGCAATCCTCTCGCCGTATAATCTGGATGGCGCGTTAAAAGCTGCAGAAAGATTTCGTAATGCAGTTGCTTGCAAAGAAATTAAAATCAATGAGACCTTTGTCTCCATAACAATCAGCTTAGGCGTGGCGATCGGTGCAGAAGCAAAAACACTGAATGAGAAATCGCTATTAAAAAAAGCAGACGAGGCGCTTTACCAAGCTAAACATAAAGGTAGAAACCGGGTTGAGCTGGCAGACCATACAATAACCAGCAGAAAAGTCTCTTAACTCGCACTGCCAGGATTGAGCTTAAACTGAACTACGGCAGAAATAAAGCACCTCGCCGCAAGCGCGGAGTATTAACTCCCCCTTTCAATCAGCTTTCGCCTCAAGGAGCGGGGCAATCCCACACAGATTAAATTTCAACGACTCAACTTAACCAAACATCATCTTAGTAAACTGAACCGCAATTCCATATCCCTGGTCTTGCTTATCTGCCCTGATTACCTTCCCTTCACATTACACAATACATTCTTTATTAGGCTGGATCGTCAGATGAATGACTTCACTCTTGTGCAAGCATTGCTGAGCCACGAAATAGATTCTTGTCGAACTGATGTTTTTTGACCAATTACATTCCTCCGTAGCATTGATAAGATACCGCATCATAAAACGCTCACTGGTCCTTTTTCAAAAAAATCGATATACCGCAACAAATACCTCAGAAGAAATTAATTTTAATTAACAGGCTGTTGAAAAATGTTCTCGCAGCTGCAATGCAGTTAGTGTTCCAACTCCTGTTAATACCGTGTTTTCTGGCTACTCATCAAAATGATGAGTAGCCGTATATAGATAAATAAAGCACCCCGCCGCAAGCAGCGAGGTATTAAAAGCGCTCTTCAGACTGCTGGTTTTCAACCAGCCTTCGCCC
>NZ_JAIEMO010000023.1 GCF_019752095.1 Nitrosomonas sp. | reverse complement strand
CGCATCGAAGGCGTGGTTGAGGAGTTGTATGATGTGGTTACTTTGCCCCGTGTACGCCGTCCGATGGCATTGGGCTTTAAGACAGATGAGATTCGCCGGGTACTGAGTGTTGAGACTTAGATTTTAGAAAACTGAGCATAAGTTGCCTTCAGCATGTGATATTACTAAGGCAACGAGCATGATATGCTTCACCAGTTCTGGTGAAGATTCAGATTCATAGCGCCTGATGTCTATGCATTTCTATAGGCTAAATACTGGTTCATTCTGTCTGCCAACGGCTTGCCTCGTGCAATGTGTGGGTTTTCAGCTACAATTGCAGATATGAATTCGAGTAAGACAAAAATGCTGCAACCCATTCAGAAAAAGTTGGGAGATGCCAATATAATTTTAGTGGGGATGATGGGCGCCGGGAAAACGACGATTGGTAAAGCATTGTCGAGTTCTCTATGTAAGGTTTTTGTTGACTCCGATCACGAGATTCAAAAGCGAACTGGCGTAAAGATTCCAGTGATTTTTGAGATTGAGGGAGAGGCTGGTTTTCGTAAGCGTGAATCGGAAGTTTTGGCTGGATTGTCAGAGCAGAAAAATATCATTCTGGCTACTGGCGGGGGGGCGGTATTGAGCACAGAGAACCGCCAGTTATTGCGACAAAGTGGAATTGTCATCTATTTGCGTGCATCGGTTAATGATTTATATCGACGCACCCGTCATGATAAAAATAGACCATTGCTGCAAACGACTGAAAACTTATATGCACGATTGAATGAACTCTATGCGCAACGGGATGCGCTGTATCGTGAAACCGCTCATGTCATCATTGACAGCGGCAAACAAGGGGTTCGTTTTCTGGTACAGAAACTGATAAACAAATTAATATCTATAGATTTCAATACAATCATGCAGAACAATCGTGGAAATGCCATGCAGACTATCGCGGTCGATTTTACCCCTTCATCGGAGAAGCGCAGTTATCCGATACATATAGGTTATGGAATTTTGCAACAAGTTGACTTGATCGTTTCCTGTTTGCCGCAAAAGCGAGTAGCTATCGTAAGTAATACAACCATAGCGCCTTTTTACCTGAGTAAGCTGCGTGCCGCATTGGAAGAAAAAGGCGTGAGTTCCGTTCCAATTATTCTTCCGGATGGTGAGGTGCACAAAAACTGGGAAACTTTAAATTTAATTTTTGATGCGCTGCTGGAAAATCATTGCGAACGGAATACTACAATATTGGCGCTGGGTGGGGGGGTGATCGGTGATCTGTCCGGTTTTGCCGCGGCGACTTATTTGCGCGGTGTGCCCTTTATTCAGATACCGACAACATTGCTGGCGCAGGTGGACTCTTCCGTGGGCGGAAAAACCGGGATCAATCATCCATCGGGTAAGAATATGATTGGTGCTTTTTATCAGCCGCGTATGGTGTTGACCGATAGTGCAACCTTAAATACCTTGCCGGATAGAGAGTTACGTGCTGGACTTGCCGAGATCATAAAATACGGCTTGATCCGCGATCCTGCTTTTTTTGAGTGGCTGGAACAAAATATGCATCGCTTGCTTGCGCGTGACCCTGTGATACTTAATGAGGCCATTCAACGCAGTTGCGAAAACAAAGCGGAAATAGTGGCTGCAGATGAGAAGGAGAAGGGAATTAGAGCATTGCTGAATTTGGGCCATACCTTTGGTCATGCGATTGAAAATGGAATGGGATATGGTGTTTGGTTACATGGTGAAGCCGTGGCAGCAGGAATTGTGATGGCAGCTGAATTATCACGCCGCATGAAACTAATTAGCGAAGCTGATGTACAGCGTATCCGAAAAATTTTGTTACAGGCGGAATTGCCCGTTTTTGCGCCTAAAATGCCGACGGAAAAATATTTGCAACTAATGACTTTGGATAAAAAAGTGGAAGCTGGTAAATCGCGCTTTATCGTGCTTAATCGGATAGGTGAAGCGGTGATGAGAGCGGATATCGCGCCGGCAATATTAAATGAAACGATTCTGGCATGTATGTCAAATGAATGAACTCGCTGTTTATGCTGTGTCTTGTGAAAATTCTCGAGGGCGTGAGTTAGATGAGGAATTGCCATCCGGTCGCAGTGAATTTCAGCGCGATCGGGATCGTATTATCCATTCTGCAGCCTTTCGTCGGCTGGAATATAAAACCCAGGTATTTGTTAACCATGAAGGGGATTTGTTTCGCACGCGCCTGACGCATAGTTTGGAAGTTGCGCAGATAGGGCGTTCCATCGCAAGAAATTTAGGTTTGAACGAAGACCTGGTGGAAGCAATTACACTGGCGCACGATCTTGGGCATACGCCTTTTGGCCACGCGGGCCAGGATGCATTGAATGAGTGCATGCGCGAATATGGTGGTTTTGAGCATAACCTGCAATCCCTGCGGGTTGTTGATGTGCTTGAAGAGCGTTATGCGGCTTTTGATGGGCTTAATCTTTGCTATGAAACCCGGGAGGGTATACTCAAGCATGTCTCCAGAAAAAATGCGCAGAAACTGGGCGCTGTTGGTGAGCGATTTTTACAGCGAAGGAGACCTTCATTGGAAGCGCAGTTGGCTAATTTTGCCGATGAAATTGCCTACAATAATCATGATGTAGATGATGGGCTACGTTCGGGACTAATTACATTGGGGCAATTGGAAGGCGTGGCAATTTTTTCGCATCATCTAGAACAAGTCAAAGAGAAACATCCGGCACTACCTGAACGCCGTATGGTTTATGAAACTTTGCGCGGTATGATCAACACGTTGGTGACTGATCTCATTCAGCAAAGTACGTGTAATATTAAAGAGGCAAAAGTTGATAGCTTGGCTACTGTGCATATGGCGCCGCCACTCATCGGTTTTAGCCAGCAAATAAAAAAACAGCAGCAGGAATTGAAGAAATTTTTGCTCGATAACCTTTACCGGCATTTTCGCGTGGTACGCATGAGTTCCAAAGCTCACCATACCATCGAAAAGTTATTTACAGCTTTTAGCTCGGAAACAAAATTACTGCCTACGCAATATCAGAAAAAATTTGATCAAGAGGGGCATCAGGCAATTGCTGATTATATTGCTGGGATGACTGATCGGTATGCAATCAAAGAATATCAACGCTTGTTCGCTATTGTTGAAAACTAGGCTGGTACCAATTGATGGATACGAGAGTCAGTTTTATGCGAGTCGCCGGGTTCATTAATACTGGTTTGGCGATATACGTAATGGCCGTTCGCTGGTAATATTGTTGATTGGTAGAGGTGAATCTTTATCAGGCTGTTGAAAAACCATCTGCAATGTTGTTACTGCGTTAAAAACAGACTCAAAATGTTTATTGGTTCGGCGTGGAGTATTTTTTGTGCCCGTTTCGTCTTTGTCGGCTTCCTTGGAAGCGTTTTTCAACAACCTGTTAATGGAAATTGCCTGTTTAAAATAACAATAAGAGTTAGGCTTATTAATGACAACACTAAAAAATGATACGTTATTACGCGCATTGCTGAAACAACCTGTTGAATATACGCCGGTCTGGTTAATGCGTCAGGCAGGCAGATATCTTGCAGAATATAATGCAACGCGCGCGCGCGCGGGGGATTTCCTTGCTTTATGTAAAAATCCCGGATTCGCAACGGAAGTTACCATGCAGCCGCTTGCGCGTTTTCCTTTGGATGCGGCCATATTATTTTCAGATATTCTCACCATCCCTGATGCCATGGGGTTGGGATTATATTTTGCTCAGGGCGAAGGCCCGATGTTTGAGCGTCCACTACGAGAGGAAAAGGAGATCCGTGCGTTAAAGATCCCCGACCCAAACAAGGAATTGCGTTATGTGATGGATGCAGTGTCGGAGATCCGCAAAGCATTGGATAATCGAGTTCCCCTGATTGGTTTTTCCGGCAGTCCGTTTACGCTGGCTTGCTATATGGTGGAAGGGCGCGGTGGAACCGAGTTTCGTGAAATTAAGACAATGTTGTACCAGCGTCCTGAACTGCTGCATCATATTCTGGATGTGAATGCAAAGGCTGTGACCGCTTATTTGAATGCACAAATCGAATCGGGTGCACAGATAGTCATGATTTTTGATACTTGGGGTGGGGCGCTTTCGCATGCGGCCTATCAGGAATTCTCCTTGCGCTATATGCAGCAGATTATCGCCGGATTAAAACGAGAGCATGATGGCATGCGTATTCCGAGGATTGTTTTCACCAAAGGTGGCGGTTTGTGGCTTGAAGCCATTGCTGATATTGGTTGTGATGCCGTAGGGTTGGATTGGACAATCGATATCGGAGAAGCGCGTCGGCGGGTTGGAGATAAAGTCGCTTTACAGGGAAACCTTGATCCTTCGGTGTTATTTGCGTCACCAGAGGTCATTACTGCGGAAGTTGAGAAGATACTGCTGAGCTATGGTGCTGGAAGTGGTCATGTGTTTAATTTGGGACATGGCATTTCTCAATTTACCCCACCAGAGAACGCAGCAGCCTTGGTAGAAGCGGTACATACGTTGAGTCGTAAATTTCACTTGGAGAGCATTTAAGTTGATCTGAGTCGTTGCTGGAAAAGATTATGCATATTTTGATTATTGAGGATGATTTAGCAATTGCGGCCAATCTTTATGATTTTCTGGAATCAAGAGGACACACTGCCGACGCTGCCGCGAATGGGGTTGCGGGGCTGCATTTGGCGGTGACGCAGCGATTTGATGCAATTTTGCTTGACTTGGGGTTGCCGAGTATGAATGGCATGACATTGTGCCGGAAGCTACGTCAGGAATCGCAGGTTGATACGCCTATTTTGATGCTGACCGCACGTGATACGCTGGAGGATAAACTGGCAGGTTTTGAACAGGGAGCAGATGACTATCTTATTAAACCATTTGCATTAAAAGAAGTGGAAGCGCGTTTATTAGCGTTGCATAAAAGGCATCTCGGCAAAGTTGCGAATCGCACATTAGAATTCGAGAAGCTTATTTTTGACCCTAAAACATTGTCTATTCGCTTTGAGGACACGAATGTGAAGCTTCCGCCTAAGTGTATACGCTTGCTGGCGTTAATGATGAGCGAGCCAGGCAAGGTATTCAGTCGCGAGGAGCTTGAATTAGAAGCTTGGAACGATGTCCAGGAAACGAGTGATACATTACGCAGTCACATGCATATTTTACGGCGTGCTTTAACCAAGGCGGGCGGTTACGATCCAATCGAAACGGTTCATGGTCTTGGTTACTGTTTGACATCTCGTGCTCAGATTCCCAAATGAACATAGCCTGCGCTATCGTGTTGCGGTAGCGCTGTCGACATTTAGCATTTTTATTGTCGGAACGCTGTGCATTATTCTCTACTTTGTTTCTGATGATATTGAAGAGGCACATATTGAACAAGTCATTGAGATGGAAATGGACCATCTTGTTCAGCGCTACCAAATCCACTCAGATTTCATTCCTCAGGTCGGTTCAAATCTTAAAAGCTATGTGATTCTCGGCATGGATGATGAATTGCAGATCCCTGTTTATCTGCGTGGGTTTAGTTCGGGCTATCATCGCGTGTACTACGGTCTTGAAAATTACCATATTCGTATTCGTGAGATCGATGGGGTGAAATTTCTTGTTGCTTATCGAATTGCGTTGCATCAACAGCGTTTGAGCAAACTTAGACTGATTATCTTGATTTCATGGTTTATTGTTGTTGCCATTGCATTTTTGGTGGGTTATCTGTTAGCCAGGGTGCTGGTTAAACAGGTCACTGATTTGGCGGAGAGGGTCAGTCAGTTGGCTACAGATGGTGCCCAAACTGGATTGTTGGCGCAACCGGATATGGATGAGGAGGTTGCGCAACTTGCTCATGCATTGGATGATTATCAGAATCGAATTAAACGCATGCTGCAACGCGAGCAGGAATTTACGGCTAATGTTAGTCATGAATTAAGAACGCCAATTACTACCATTCTCACCAGTTGTGAATTGTTGGTCGCAACGCCCGAATTACCGACCAGAGTGCATTATCGGATAAAAATGATCGAATCAGCCGCCACGCGTATGGGCGAGCAATTGCAAGCTTTATTGTTTCTGGCGCGCGAACAGGGGCTGGGTGTTACCGAGCCCGTTGCTGTGGCTGAATGTGTTTTTGATGCAGTTGAGCCGATATGTTCCGAAATGTACCGGAAAAAACTAAAATTTGAAGTGAACATTCACCCCTCGGTGACACTTGTAGTCAATCGTCAGGCATTACATACCGCATTAATGAATCTGCTTCGAAACGCAGTGCAATACACTGAAAACGGTTTTATTCATGTTGAGTTTAACGATCATCGATTATCCATTTCAGATTCGGGCATTGGAATAGAACCCGCTTATTTGCCCCTACTCTATGAGCGATTTTTTCGCGGCTCTGAACAAGGGGAAGGACTGGGTATCGGGCTCGCGATTGTTAAACGAATCTGTAATTATTATAGTTGGGATATTGAAGTGGATAGTACGCCCGGCAAAGGCACCACGTTTCACATCATTTTTCCTTAATAATTGGATAGATAGTCTTCTGTTGTCTTCACGATTTCTTCACATTTCTTGTGTTAACGTTTCTGTGTGAAGAGCAATTCAGTCACGGGTTTTAAGATTTAGCACGAGTGTTTCTTATCGTCGTCTGCACCAACTAGGTGGTTACGTTTCGTAGAATCGCGGTTAATAAATTGAATCTCCCAAGAACTACAAAGCTCCTGGGGTTTTTTTTTATGCAGAATTTACGTTACTTTGAAGGATATGGTAGTAAAGAAGAATTTTTTATAAACAAAAATTATATCTAATCAATAAATTAGGGAGTATTGCATGGCAACTCTACAACCAGTTGTTTTGTTTTTTGTATTTGGGGTTTTGGCAGGAGTAATCAAGTCTGACTTGAAAATACCTGAAGCGTTATATAAGAGTTTGAGTCTATTCCTGTTGATCGCCATCGGTTTTAAAGGCGGTGTGGCGATGTCCAAGTACGAAATCATGGAGGTGCTGCCCATCGCAACCGCTATGGTTGTCTTATCGGCACTGATTCCATTAACAGCTTATCCAATATTAAGATTCATCGGCAAATTCACCCAAGCGGATTCGGGGGCGATCTCCGCGCATTATGGCTCGGTGAGCGCGGTCACGTTTGCCGTGGGGGTGGCTTTTCTGGCTGCCAAGGATGAGTATTCCGAGGGCTATATGGTGTTGATTATGGCGCTGATGGAAATACCGGCATTGGTGACTGGTACGATTCTGGCACGTGCTGGCGCGAGCGGTGGGGAAACCAAATGGGGTAAGTTGATGCACGAAATTCTGACCGGTACCAGTCTATACCTATTGGTAGCGGGCGTGATTATCGGTTATTACGCCGGGATGGTGAAAATGGTTGAGCCTCTGGACAAGATGTTCATGGACTTGTTTATGGGCGTTTTGGCTTTCTTCCTGTTGGAAATGGGCCTGCTGGCAGCATCAAGATTGAAAGCCGTTATGGCAAAAGGTGTATTCTTGATTTCATTTGGTATACTGTTCCCAATGATGGCAGGGTTATTCGGTGCTTACCTGGGTTGGATATTTGGCTTGTCGGAAGGCGGTACCATGTTATTGGCGGTGTTGTATGCCAGTTGTTCTTATATCGCGGCGCCCGCGGCCATGCGCATTGCGGTTCCAGATGCGGATCCAGCAATTTCAATCGGCGCTTCACTGGGCGTGACATTTCCTTTTAATATATTTCTGGGTGTACCTATTTACTGGGAGATGTCGCATTGGTTTCATACCATACCTGTTTAGAAGTTATTAATTTTTGAATGATGATTGACCTTTCGGGAAGATAAATTATGAATAATACAATCGCAATGAAACGATTCGAGATTGTCGTTGGTATTGAAAAACTCGAGGAATTGGTAGAAATATTAGATAACTCTGGAGTGCGTGGCTACAGTCTTCTTAAAAATGTCGGCGGACTCGGATCGCGAGGTGTGCGAGACCCTGATGATGTATTGATGGAGGAAGAAAATATTATGGTGGTGCTCGCCTGTAAAGGAGATCAAGCACAAAAGGTCGTTGACGGACTAAGACCAGCATTAAAAAGTTTCGGTGGAATGTGCTTGATTTCGGATTGTCTCTGGCTTGAAGGGCCGCCTATTTCTTACTGACCCTTCGTTTTCTATAAATACATTGTAAGGATGCTGTAATATGCACAAGTTGTCTTTTGTGCGTATTACAGCATTTTCAATCTACCGTAAAAGAATATTGATGCGGTTGGTGTAATCATTATCGTCATCAAATATAGCTCGACCGTTCATCACTGTTCATGCAAAAAAATACCCCTGTGTTGTTGCGCTTTATTCGCCTGACACGCTTACTGTTGCATGTTACCTCAGGTTTATTGCAATCGCTGGTGTACGCCTACTTTCCTTTATCCATTCAACGCAAAATGATGCAACGCTGGGCAAGTAGTTTATTGTCTATACTTGAAATCAGGCTGCAATGCCATGGAAGATTACCTACGGTGGAAATTCCATGCGTACTGATGGCGGCTAATCATGTATCTTGGTTGGATGTTTGTGTATTGATGGCGGCTTGTCCAACTCGCTTTGTGGCCAAGGCGGAAATCAACCAGTGGCCGATTTTAGGCCGAATGAGTAGAAATGTCGGTACGCTGTTTATCGAGCGTGCAAAACGCGCTGACACCATGCGCATCAATCAACAAATTAGTGAAGCAATGGAGAGGGGGGAGCGAGTTACCGTATTTCCTGAGGGCACGACATCGGACGGTACTCAACTCAATCATTTTCATGCGTCGCTACTGCAATCAGCAGTGATAACCGATGCATTGTTGTATCCTGTCGCGATTCGATATCGTAATAATACAGGCGAAATTTGCCAAGAAGCAGCATACCTAGAGCCATCGCTGGTTCTGTCTTTGCAGCAAATACTAAGTCAGACACGAATTGATGCAGAGCTGACTTTTAATTTGCCGATTTCGTGTGGCACGAAGAATCGCCGCGAATTGGCGCGCTTATCAGAACAAGCAATTGCCGATACTTTGTCGTTGCCTATTGTGCACAAGGAAGCTGGAAAACTTTCCGGTCTTCGAGACGAATAGCAGTTAATTGTCCGCCCCAAACGCAACCCGTATCCAATGCAATCAGATTGTTTGTCATGTGCAATCCTAGTGCTGACCAGTGACCACAAATAATAGTGCAATCCTGACTGGCCCGATGGGGTACGTTAAACCAGGGAAAATAGCCGGATGGAATGGATTGTAAATTTCCTTTATAGGTAAAATTCATTTTGCCTTCTAACGTGCATACGCGCATTCGTGTCATGGCGTTAATAATAATCCGCAAGCGCATATAATCCGTCCAGTCGTTTTGCCAGTAATCGGGTTCGTTGCCGTACATCGAGGAAAATAGCTCTTGAGAATTATCTTGTTGCAAGGCATTTTCGACTTCATGAGCTAACTGCTTTGCTTGTGCAATTGACCAGGACGGCAACAGGCCTGCATGCACCATGGCATATTGACCTTCGGAATGAAATAATTTTTGGTGCCGCAACCAGTGCAGCAATTCTTCCCGGTCTGGTGCGTCAAGAATCGGTTGGATAGTGTCATTGGAGTGTTTTTTTGCTTTTCCTGCGGCAACCGTTAACAGGTGTAAATCATGATTGCCCAATACCATCAGTATGGTGTCATCGGCTTGTTTAATATAACGCAATAATGGCAATGAATCAGGGCCGCGATTTACGATGTCCCCCACTAACCACAGTTTGTCTTGCGCGGGATCAAAACGGATCAAATCGATCAGCCGTTGGAAGTCGACAAAACAGCCTTGTAAGTCACCTATTGCATAGGTTGCCATAACAGGGTATTAACGTAAGCTCAGCACATCCTGCATATCGTACAATCCGTTGGGTTTGTCAATCAGAAAACGCGCTGCGCGCAATGCGCCCATGGCGAAAGTCATGCGGCTGCTGGCTTTGTGAGAAATTTCCACGCGTTCGCCGATGCCGGCAAACATCGCGGTATGATCACCTACAATGTCCCCTGCGCGAATGGTTGAAAAACCAATTGTTTCCGGGTTTCTTTCACCAGTGATACCTTCACGGCCGTAAACTGCTACTGCACTCAAATCCTTCTGTAAAGTTTGCGCGATCACCTCTCCCATGCGTAAAGCGGTGCCGGATGGCGCATCGACTTTATGTCGATGATGCGCTTCGATTATTTCAATATCATAGCCTTCATTCAGTGCCTTGGCGGCAATTTCCAATAATTTGAATGTGATATTCACGCCGACACTCATGTTGGGTGCAAATACAATGGCGATTTCTTTTGCGGCTGTTTTGAGCTGATCTTTTTCTTCGGTTGAGAAACCGGTTGTGCCAATCACCATTTTCACCCCGATTTTCCGACAAATAGAAAGGTGCGCTAAAGTGCCTTCGGGTCGAGTGAAGTCAATCAGATAATCACAACCCGTTAAGGCATCCGCGAAATCACTGGCAATTGGGACATCGCAGTGTGTTCCTATTAATTCACCTGCATCCTTGTTCAGGTAAGGACTGCCCGCTCTTTCCAATGCAGCTGTTAATCGCATATCCGGTGCCTGTGTGACGGCTTCTAGCAGTGTGCGACCCATGCGTCCGGAACAGCCGGAGATCGCAATTCTTTGAGTTGTCATTTGTTTCCTACAATGATCTTGAGCTTAATAATCAATAACTAATTTTGTCGAGTTATAACCTTACTTTGTCATCCGACTTGGTTTCATTATTATCAGAGTTGCTCTCGACTGGTTTAGTTTTTGTGGTTTCTTGCGAAAATTGCATATAATTTTCGATATTGATTAAAGTATCGTTTTCAAAAAAAAGTGTTAACCGTTTATGTTCGGACAAGTCACCTTTCTCTCGCATTAGATAAACATAATCCCAGCGATTCTCGCGGAAAGCATCAACGATCAGTGGAGAGCCCATGACAAAGAGTACTTGGGATTTAGTCATGCCTAGGGTTAGTGTTTCCAGCATTTCATCTGAAACAACATTGCCTTGCTGAACATCAATTTTGTATAGAATATGAGGAAGAAATGAACATCCAGTAAATAAAAGGAAAATAAGCAATGCAGAAAATTTTACAGCCATTTTATAAATAGTATGTTTTCAAAGTGAACACAGCACTATATGATACAGTAAATAATTTTCCGGATAGAAATAACCATGAGTAGCTCTGACAGTCTGAAAAGTATAGATCTTAAGAATATGGGTCTCAAAACCACGTTGCCAAGACTCAAGATACTGAATTTATTTGAGCAAAGCAGTGTACGGCATCTGTCTGCTGAAGATGTTTATAAAGAGTTGCTCAATGAAGGTGAGGATATCGGATTGGCGACTGTATATCGTGTGCTCACGCAGTTTGAACAAGCCGGCCTACTTGAGCGACATCACTTTGAAAGCGGTAAAGCAGTATTTGAATTAAAGGGAGACGGTCATCATGATCACTTGGTCTGTCTGCAATGTGGGCGTGTAGAAGAATTTTACGATTCGGAAATAGAAAAACGCCAAATAAACATAGCAAAAGAACGCGGATTTACCCTGCAAGAGCATTCGCTATCACTTTATGCCGACTGTATTAAACTCAATTGCCCATATAAAAAATAACTATGTCTGCGATTACCGCACAACCAAGCTTAATTAAATTCTTCTTGGCACAACGTACGGCTTTTAAGAAATTCTGTTTAAGTATTGTTGTTGTGTTAGCAGGGTTGATTTCTTTGCCATCTGCTTATGCTGATATTGTCAGTTTCGGGGATTGTATTTCCAGAATGAAGGTTTTGGCGAGATCCGAAAGCATTTCAGATAGAACCGTCAATCAAGTTTTGGATAAGGTCAAGCACATTCCTCGTGTGATTGAACTGGATCGGCGCCAGCCTGAATTTACGCAAACATTCGCTGGTTACTTTAATACGCGCATCAGTGATGAACGTGTTCAACGTGGTCGAGCATTATTGACGCAATACCGCACCTTATTAGAAAGAATTCAATTAGAAACGGGTATTCCTGCGCAATATTTGATCTCATTCTGGGGATTGGAAACTAATTACGGTGGATATTTTGGTGATTGGTCAGTAACCGATTCGTTGGCTACATTAGCTTGTGATCCGCGTCGAAGCGCCTTTTTTACGCAGGAACTACTCAATGCGATGCGAATTCTGGATGCAGGGGATATTTCTCATGAACGGATGATCGGTTCCTGGGCAGGCGCCATGGGCCATATGCAATTCATGCCCTCGACTTTCTTAAGCTATGCCAAAGATGTCGATGGCGATGGGCGTCGTGATTTATGGGGAAGTATTCCAGATGCTATGGGGTCTGCTGCAAACTTCTTGCGACAATTGGGCTGGACGCCTGGACTGGATTGGGGGCAGGAAGTCCGATTGCCATCATCATTTGATTATGCGCTAGCTGGGCGCGATCATATGTTAAGTCTGGCAGAATGGGTGAAGTTAGGCGTTACCACAGCTTCTGGAGCACCTATAACACCGAGTGAGCAAAAATTTGCTTTGCTCGTGCCTTCCGGTCATCAGGGGCCGGCTTTTTTGGTTTCAAGGAATTTTCACGTCATTATGCGTTGGAATCGTTCAGAGTTTTACGCATTGTCAGTTGGCCATTTGGCGGATCGTATTGCTGGTGCCGCTGCATTGCGTCGTATGCCTCCGACTGATACAGATAAAATATCTCGCGAACAAGTACGCCAGCTTCAGATGGATTTATTGGCATTAGGCATTGATGCAGGTGAAGCCGATGGTATATTGGGTTCAGCTACTCGCAAGGCAATCAGTCATTTTCAGCAAAGAACGCAGCGTATCGCTGACGGGCATTTGGACATGGTTTTGTTAACTGCGATTCGTCATGCGGCCAGTATGGCATCTCGCTAGAAACCATTAAATAACGGGTGATCTGGTTCCTAAGCCAGAAGATGTTTAATAGCTTCTTGTTCCGTAATTAATTCTTGATAGCTTTGTTGCATTTTTGCTTGATCTGATTGATTTGTTTCCAAGTTCTCAACAATTGTGTACTGACCTTTTTGGCAGGTGACAGGGAAGCTGTAGATGATTCCACTCGGGATGCCATAGCATCCGTTCGAAGGTACGCCCATCGAGACCCAATCACCTTCTTGAGTACCAAAAATCCAGCTTTGCATATGATTGATAATTGCGTTGGCTGCGCTAGCCGCGCTCGATTTGCCACTGCGCGCATCGATAATTGCTGCGCCGCGTTTTTGTACCACTGGAATAAAGTGATTTTCTATCCATGCAGAATCGCTTATCAACGAGGAAATTTTGTTGTTTCCCACTATGGCGTGACTCAGATCAGGGAATTGTGTGTTTGAATGATTCCCCCAAACGATCATTCGTTTAACATCTGACACAGGCACTCCAAGTTTCAGCGCAACTTGCGACAATGCGCGATTGTGATCCAATCTTAGCATTGCAGAAAAATTTCCTGGATCAAGATCAGGTGCATTTCTTAAAGCAATATAAGCATTCGTATTGGCCGGGTTGCCAACGACTAATACTTTAACATTGCGCTTGGCAACAGCATTGAGTGCTTTCCCTTGTGCAATGAATATGGGGCCGTTGGCAGCAAGAAGATCCTTGCGTTCCATATTTTCTCCACGCGGCCGCGCGCCCACCAACAGGGCAATATCTGCATTCTCGAATGCAACTTCAGGATTGTCAGTGGTGATGATCCCCGCTAGCAGCGGAAAAGCGCAATCGTACAATTCCATGACGATGCCGTCAAAAAAAGGCTGCGCTTCAGTAATATCATGTAATTGCAGAATAATCGGCTGATCTTTACCCAGCATGTCGCCGGCTGCAATGCGATATAGCAGGCTATAACAAATCTGTCCGGTTGCGCCGGTGACAGCAATACGAATAGGCGATTTCATTTTTTCCAATCCTCGAGAAGCCACCAATAGACTGGAAAATTGGCGGTATATGGGGAATAGTGAGCA
>NZ_JAIEMO010000016.1 GCF_019752095.1 Nitrosomonas sp. | reverse complement strand
GAGAAATAAGTCTGCATTGGTAACTGGAAATGTTTCATTTATACCGCAAATGCGATAATCATTCTTTCCGGTTTGAGTGACGGCAACACCCAATTGGGCAAGTGCATCCAACATATGTGCCGTATCGTCAGAAGTCAGTAAATCATGAATCTGCGTGATGCCCTGCGCGAGAGCGGAAAGCAAGAGAATCCGGTTAGAGATACTTTTTGATCCAGGCAGCTGTATTGTGCCTTGAGCTTTCTTAGCTAATGGGAGATCAAGCCATTTCATGATATACGCAATTAAAATGAAGAATGATATCTCATAAGAACATTCAGGACGTAATTTTATTGATCAAGTAAGTTAGCTGATTTTTCTTGTATTGCTCAGGTCAAATTTGTATCCTTTGGAAAAGTCTTTATCATACTATCTCGTTTAAGGTAATCTATTGTAGTAAATTCTGGACGAAAAGCAATCAGCTAACGCGAGACGTTTGGTTTAAAAGTGATGTTATCGGATATCGTAATTTATTGCGAGAATCTAAAAGATAAATTTATATTTTTAATAAACAAAGAGGTTTTATATAATGGAAGACGCAGAAATTGTTTTGATGTTCTCTTTATTGGCAATTCCTTTTGCCATCTGGTTACAATTGTGGGTGAAAGATCGCAGAGAGAAACGAAGAAATACGTTGGGTGATGAGGAGTTTGAGAGTACAGCGGGGGCATTTGCATCGATCGTTATAGAAGGCACTGCCATTATAGGTGGGCTTATAATGATAATTATGGCGACCAGCGGGGTAGGCAAGTATATTCTCAATTTTTATTTATAAAGCGTGTGCCAGCATGACAGAAAATCCGGGTAATCACTTTGCCCGGGGTTTCTTGTGATCGGCTACCGAGTGTTAATGGTAATTAGCTTTTATTAGTTTAAGAGGTAATGTCACCGGTTGATCGAGTTCTTGACTGCTTTGTTTTGGATTTTGTTTCAGTGGTCTTTTTAGGAGCTTTTTGTTCAAATTCAAAACCTATTTTTCCATCCGGATTTCTGACCAAATAAGCCGAAAAGGGTCTTCCTTTTTTAGAAATAAACTTTGTTAATAAATCAGTTTTTCCAGTTTCCAGTAATTTGGTGATTTGTGCACGATCAATTGGGCGCGCAAGAATAATTTTGCCGGTTTTAAAATCACAGGTACGAGTTGGCCCGACAGATTTTTCACAAACATATTGCATGCCGTGTTCATAAACTGCATGATTGCATTTTGGACATTTGCCAAGCGAAAGTTGCTCACTAAAATCGACTTCTTCTTGATTTTCATCATTGTTACCAAAATCGAATTTCATTTCTAGAATATCCGTAAGCCTGATGATGGCATTAAACGATTGTCCCATTTTGCTTCGGAAACCTTGCAATGGACCAACTTCACGTTGAGTAATCAATGTTTCCATTTCTTCAACTTCAAATTGGCGACCAGCAAGAATTTTCCAGAGCGCAAAATCACACTTCTGGCATTGAAATTTTTTGTAGGTTTCATGTACGATGCCACCACACTTCGGGCAAGGGGATTTCAAAACGGCGAAATCACCTGCTATGGTTTCGCCACGATGAGTCTTTGCTTGTTCTACAATATGCCTGGTCATCTCGGCAATTTTTTCCATGAATGCAGTGCGTTTTAGATGACCTTGTTCAATCTGGCGTAACTGAAATTCCCAGTTGCCTGTTAATTCAGGTGAGATAAGTTCAGGAATTTTAAGGCCGCGCAATAACGTGATTAATGAAGAAGCCTTTGCCGTTGGATGCAATTCGCGGCCAACACGCTGAATATAATTTTCGAAAACCAAACCTTCAATAATTGCAGCGCGGGTCGCCGGCGTACCTAAGCCTTTTGCGCTCATCGCAGCGCGCAGCTCTTCATCTTCTACGAGCTTTCCGGCGCTCTCCATGGCGGAAAGCAGCGTTGCCTCATTAAATCTCGCAGGTGGACGAGTTTGATTTGCGACAATGTTGATGGTTTCTGTATTGACTGATTCACCGGGAGTAATGGCGACAAGCGTATTATCATCTTCCGCACTATCTGACTTAATTGATTTCCCATAGACCGTTTGCCAGCCAGGATTTACCATGACTTTACCTTCAGTTTTAAAAGGTTCATTTTCAACTCGGGTAATGCGGGTGGTGACCAGAAATTCTGCGGCTGGAAAAAAGATGGCTAAGAAACGTTTAGTAACCAGATCGTAAAGCTTCGCTTCCGCTTCATTTAACTTCGTTGGGTTTAATGAAGTCGGGATAATGGCAAAGTGATCTGAGATTTTAGCGTTATTGAAAATACGCTTATTGGGAATAACCCAGTTTGATGTCAGAATCTGTCGACAAAATTTACCATAGTCGGTATTTTCCAGGCTCTGTAAAGTATCTTTAACGGTACTGAGATAGTCTTCCGGCAGCGCACGTGAGTCCGTTCGTGGATAAGTCAGTACCTTGTGCTTTTCATACAATGCTTGCGCCAGGCCGAGTGTTGCCTTGGCTGAAAAACCAAAGCGGCTATTGGCGTCACGTTGCAGGCTAGTTAAATCATAAAGTAATGGGCAGATTTCTTTGCTGGGTTTGCTTTCTTCGTCGACATGGCCAGATTTTCCCTGACATTTATCACGGATAATTTCTGCTTTCTTCTGCTCCCAAAGCCTTTCTGACTTTGATTCCTGATTGATTTTATCCTTGACGAATTTCTCATCAAACCATTTGCCGTTATAATTGCTGCTACTGGCTGTAAATGTAGCGTGAATTTCCCAGTAATCTTGCGGACGGAATTTTTTTATTTTTTCTTCGCGTTCAACAAGAATTGCCAAAGTAGGAGTTTGTACCCGTCCAACTGTGGTTTTATGAAATCCCCCTTCCTGCGAGTTAAAGGCAGTCATGGCGCGAGTGCCATTAATTCCAACTAACCAATCCGATTCTGAGCGGCTGACAGCGGCTTCCGCAAGCGACTTGACTTCGTTACTGTCCATTAGTTTGGTAAAGCCTTGACGAATCGCATCGGGTGTCATGGATTGTAACCAAAGGCGTTTTACAGGTTTGTTGGCGCCGACATGGCGCAGAATATAATAAAAAATCAATTCACCCTCGCGTCCGGCGTCGCAAGCGTTTATCAATGAATCGACATCTTTACGCTTGATGAGTTTACTCAACAGCTTCAGACGTGAGGATGTTTTCTCAATCGGATTCAAATCAAAATGCGGAGGAATCACGGGTAAATTTGTAAAACTCCACTTACCACGCTTTACTTCATATTCTTCAGGGATAACTAGCTCGAGTAAATGACCTACCGCCGAAGATATGACGTATTGATCATTCTCGAAAAAATCAGTATTTTTGGTGAAGTTGCCCAGCGCTCGCGCGATATCTGCTGCTACTGAAGGCTTTTCAGCAATGATTAGAGATTTACCCATGAGCTTTCCGAGAAGAATAATTTGCTGGCTCTATATTGTCGCGCATGATTATTGATAACTGTGAAATATGAATCAAGCTTACTGGATGAGTGTGTTTGCTGCATTTACTCAAGCGGTTATTTGGTATAAAAAGAATGCGATTTAGTATTAATGACGATAATGAGAGTCACTGACAATTAATAATTTTTCCAGTATGGTATCGTCAGTAAGCTGGTTCTGGATCCATAGTTCTGTCAAAACAATCAGTTTAATTTTTTCAAGACTGGGTGAGTTTTCATGCATCATCAGTACGCGATCAATTAATAACTCTCGTTGCAACGGATTAATAATTCCGGCTTGTTCCAGAAATAAAATAAATCCTCGCCCTTCAGTATCAATTTTATCTATTTCATATTCGGTAAAGCATCGGAAGGAATTGTTCCCGGCAAAGCTGGCTGGGTAATTACCAATGTCATGGCGCTCAAGTCCAGAGAGCCAACTAAGTGTTTCGCTAATATCCTCGTCGGCAAATCCAGCCATGGTGAGTTTGCGTGTCAGTGTTGCAGAGTCAGGGTAGCTTCCTGAATCAAAATAATTTTCAAATAAATAAACGAGTATATCGAACATAATTGTGTCTATAAATACGAATCTGTTTGCAGATGAACGCTTTTAGTTAATGGCATCAAATGTCATTCAATTCGTTGATACCATCCTCCTGGTAGACTGCTGATTTGGCCGTCAAGTTCAAGCGTTAATAGCATGGCTGATACAACCTCAGCAGTCAAGCCGCTACGTGCGCACAAAGTATCAATATTGACGACATCGTAACCTAGGTATTTGAGTAGCAAAGAGTTTTCGGTTGATTGCGCGCTGGTGAATTCTTTTTTTCTGACAGGTGCGGCATCGATTAATGCCAGATGACTTAATTCGTCTAAAATATCTTGTGTGTTTTCAATCAATTTTGCACCTTGCTTGATTAATGCATGACAGCCTTTTGAAAGAGGTGAATGAATAGATCCTGGAATTGCCATCACTTCGCGACCCTGTTCTAGGGCCTGGCGTGCTGTAATCAATGAGCCGCTTTGCAATGCAGCCTCTACGACTAGGCAACCCTGGGTCATGCCACTGATGATGCGGTTTCTGCGCGGAAAGTTCCGGCCTATGGCGGGTGTGCCCAAGGGAAATTCAGAAATCAGCGCACCTTCTTTCGCGAGTTTATGAGCTAGAGGGTGATTTTTTGCTGGATAAACAATATCTAATCCTGTTCCTACAATGGCTATGCTGGCGGCAGAACCACGCAAGCCGCCATGGTGGGCGGCAGTATCTATGCCAAGCGCCATGCCGCTGATAATACAAAGCCCGGCATTGCTCGCGGCTTCTGAAAATGCCTCTGCATTGGATAAACCTTGCGGCGTTGCGTTACGGCTGCCAACAACTGCCAAAGCAGGTTGTTGGAGAAGTTCGCGTCGGCCTTTAAAATAAAGTAATGGAGGAGGGTCCGCAATATTGAGCAATTGTGCCGGGTAATCGGAATCAGCCAAAGTAATGACTGCGTTAATAGGATCTTCCAGCCATTTAAGTACATTTATAATATTGTCGCGTTCGGCGCCTTGTTTAATGCGATGAGCCGTTGTTTTTTTTACAATGCGTTCAAGTGCTGTGACATGCGCCGAAAGGATTGCTGCAGGGTTGCCAAAAGCAATCAAAAGCCGACGGATAGATTCGCCGCCCAAACCGTCAATCAGATTAAGACTTAGCCATGATTCAATATCAGATGCATATTTCATGAATGTGCAGCTATTATTTCAAGGTGTTTTGACCGCATCCAGTATTTTAATGGAATGTGTGCTTTGAACGACTAGCGCGTATGATATTTTGTCAAAAACGCGAAATATGAATGCTAGCCCCGTTCTTTCCTCAGGCAACTGTACCGTTTCCCCTGTCAGAGATTTAGCTTGGCTCGTTCGGAAAATAGCAAGCACATGACCCATTTCCAAGCCATCCATTTCACCTTTATTCAAGGTAACGATGGCACCTTTGCCAATTTCGGTGATACCGCCATAGACTGAGATGATTCGTCCATTGATTGGAAAATCTGGCGCATGGGGTGCGTAGTTATTGAATATGTTATCAGGTGTAGGAACCAAACGATCTCCATTCAGGATTTCTTCCGCAGCCCGCGTGATAGTGACTGTGCTAACATCGGCAAATACAGTAGCTTTGGCATTGCCTAAGTAAGTTGCTTCGTAGCCGAGAATCTGGTCTTTCTGATCGGGATCTTTTAACGCTTTGCCAGGACGGAAAATTTGCCATGTCGAACCTTTATCTTTCGGTAATCCACTGATGTAAGCTGTATTGCCTGTACTTAGAGCAACTCGATTGTCGCTGGAGCCTAAGATATAGGGCGCATTGTCGAGGCCATCCTTTTCAATAACTAGCGGTTGACTAAGAAAAGGCTCGATGGCGGCGGCTGGGATACTGGGTATGGCAGCATCATCTGATAGTTCCGAGCGAATTTTTGGAGATAATTTGACCGTCCTGATTTCTTCTTCATTATCCTCGAGCCTCAATCGAAATCCGTAGGGTGTTTTTCTCAGTACTACAATATCACCAGGATAGATTCTGTGAGGATTCTTTACCTGTTCACGGTTGAGTCCCCAGATCTCAGGCCAACGCCAAGGGTCGTTAAGAAATCTGGAAGCAATCCCCCATAGCGTATCGCCTGGCACAACGACATGGCGATAGGGAGTATCGTTTCGCAATAAATTATTCTCAGCATTGACTGGTGGAATAGAAAGCAGACTCAGGAATAAAATCATAGCTATAATAGGCTTTCGCATGGACGATCCCCGTTAAGTTATTAACTTGCAGAATAATTGGCTAATGATACGGTCTAAATGCGGCATTGAGTTTATTTATCTACATAATTTTTTCATGGCTATTTTAAAAATATTACAATACCCTGACGAAAAACTACATACTGTAGCGATTCCTGTTGCGCAAGTCACTGATAAAATCCGTGCGCTGATAAATGATATGGCAGAAACTATGTATGCTGCGCCTGGGATAGGGTTAGCCGCAACACAAGTGGATGTGCATGAGCGCGTTATCGTTATTGACACTTCAGAGGCGCGAGATGAATTGCTCGTTTTGATTAATCCTGAAATCATTGCGAGCAGTGGTATATCTGATTTTGAAGAAGGCTGCCTGTCAGTACCAGGTATTTATGGAAAAGTGCAGCGTGCTGAGCTTGTTACGGTTAAAGCTTTAAATGCTCAAGGTGAGCCATTCGTTTTGGATGCCGATGGATTGCTGGCGGTGTGTATTCAGCATGAGATGGATCATTTGGCAGGTAAAGTGTTTGTTGAATATTGGTCCCGGCTTAAACAAGCACGCACTTTGGCAAGATTAAAGAAAAAACTGCGTAGTACAATGTAAGTGCGGAAACTTACATGAAAATTATTTTTGCCGGAACCCCTGTTTTTGCTGCTGCTGCATTGGAAGGGTTGATCCATGCGGGACATCAGATTGTGATGGTTTTAACCCAACCAGACCGGCCGGCCGGAAGAGGGATGAAAACGGTTGCGAGTGCAGTCAAGTTGTTGGCTCAACAGCATGATCTTGCGATACTACAACCACCGACACTTAAAACGTCTGAAATACAAGCACAATTAAAGGCATTACATGCGGATGTGATGATCGTCGCGGCGTATGGATTGATTTTGCCGCAAGCAGTGTTAGATATTCCTCGTCAAGGCTGTTTAAATATACACGCTTCGATTTTACCACGTTGGCGTGGCGCCGCGCCGATTCAACGCGCGCTTCTGGCTGGCGATGATAAAACTGGTATTACAATCATGCAAATGGATGCAGGGCTCGATACGGGTAACATTTTACTGAAACACGAAATGAAAATCGCGCTGGACGATACCACGCAATCACTGCATGACAGGTTGAGCTTGTTAGGTGCTCTGAGTATTGTTGAAACCTTGGCTCAGCTGCAGCAAGGAAAGCTTGTTCCAGTTGCTCAGAATGAGGCACAAGCTTGCTATGCCACTAAAATAACTAAGGCAGAAGCTGAAATTAACTGGCGGCTTCCAGCTGAGCAGATAGATCGGGTGGTGCGTGCATTTAATCCAACTCCGGGAGCCTATACATCTTTCCAAGGAATGGTTTTGAAGATTTGGCAGGCAAAAATAGTGGCGGGCGAATCCGGACAACCAGGTGAAATTGTTGCGGCAAATCGAGATGGTATATTAGTAACATGCGGTTCTGGTCTGTTACAAGTGGAAATGTTACAGAAACCGGGTGGGAAAAAAATCAATGTGCCGGATTTTCTGGCGGGCAATAACTTTCAACCAGGTGAATGCTTTACTTTGGTTAATTATTCATAGAGTATGATCAAAACGCAACTTGCTGCGGCTTCTGTAGTGGGTAAGGTGCTAGCTGGAGCAAGCCTGACCGAGGTGCTGCAGGATGTTTGGCGCGTGGAATCTTCGCTGTCGAAGCAACAGAGAGGTGCCATTCAGGATTTAAGTTACGGAGTGTTGCGTTTCTATGGGCAACTAGGGGCAATCCTTGAGCTCTTGCTGAAGAAGCCGCTACGCGATAAAAGTTTGTATCATCTGCTGCTGGTAAGTTTATATCAATTGCAATATAGCCGGGTGTTGTCGCACATTGTGGTAGATCAGGCGGTCTCAGCTTCACGTTGCTTAGTAAAGGGTGGCGGAATGCAAGGATTGGTCAATGCGGTGTTACGCAATTTTATCCGGCAACAGGAAAATTTATTGAGACAAGCTGCCGAAAAAGAAGTTGGGCGTTATTCGCATCCGCAGTGGTGGGTCGATAAGTTGCGTCGGCAATACCCGGAAAATTTTGCAGCTATACTGAGAGCAAATAACAAACGTCCCCCAATGACTCTGCGGGTTAATCGGCGTAAGATCAGCATGGAGGATTACTGCGATTTGTTGACAGAAAATGGGATTCAGGCTGAATTGTTATGGCCGGATACACTTCAATTGAGTCAGCCGATTAGGGTGGAATCTCTGCCGGGTTTTGCAATGGGATTGGTGACTGTGCAAGATGCAGGTGCACAACTTGCTGCGCCACTGCTGGATGTGCATGATGGCATGCGGGTGTTGGATGCTTGCGCTGCTCCCGGAGGTAAAAGTACGCATTTGCTGGAGTTGGCGAATATATCGCTGTCGATATTGGATAACGACCCAGAGAGGCTGATCCAGGTGCAGCAAAATCTTGAGCGCTTGGGGATGACATCAGAACGATTAGTTTGCGGTGATGCGGCGAATCCTGATGAATGGTGGGATAAGCAACCCTATGATCGAATTTTGGTTGATGTGCCATGTTCTGCATCGGGTGTGGTATGCCGGCACCCTGATATTAAATGGCTCCGGCGCGAGAGTGATTTGGCCAAGTTTGCTGTATATCAACAAGCAATTCTTGATGCATTGTGGAAAACCCTAAGGAAGGATGGTAAGTTGCTTTATGTGACTTGTTCAGTCTTCGCAGAAGAAAATACTATGCAGATGGAGAGTTTTCTTAAACATCATTTTGATGCATGCCAATTGCCGATTTCTGTTGCGGCGATGGTTGATGGACAACTGTTACCTGATACTCAACATGACGGCTTCTTTTATACCTTGCTGCAAAAAAACTGATCGATATATGAATCGAGTGAAGTTACCTTATGCCGGCTTAGTTTTCTTATGGTTGATCTTGCTGTTGCCAGCAGCTACTGCGCAGGCGGAGGGTATCCGGATAAAGAATGTCAATTTAGTAGCAGCGGGTGGGAGTTATGAAATCAGCGTAGATTCTGAAATTGCGCTTAACCCGACTTTGGAGCAGGCGCTGGAGAAGGGCATTGTACTTTACTTTGTATTCAAATTCAGTCTGGTCGATGTGCGCTGGTATTGGTTGGATGACGAAGTTGTACGCGGTAAATACAGGGTGGGATTGAGGTATTATGCACTGACGCGACAGTATCATCTAAATCACGCTTCGTTTTCACAGAGCTTTAACACGCTCACTGAAGCATTGCAGGTTATGGGTCGATTGCATGATTTTACCTTGACGGTTAAATCAGAATTAAAGCAGGACACAGATTATATCGCGTCACTGCGTATATGGCTCGATCTGACACGTATGCCCAAACCATTTCAGGTCGAGGCCTTTGGTTCCAGTCGATGGAATTTGAGTTCAGACAAGTTGGAGTGGAGCATGAAGTTACCCACACCGGAGAAACCCTTCCAAATGAAAGGTCAGTAATGAAGTATGTACTCATTGTTGGCGCAGGGGTGGGGGCAGTCATGTTGTTTTTGCTTGCTACAGCAGGTGCCAATACGGAGTTTTTTGAGCGTAAGTACCGTTTGCTATTAGGTATAAATGCGGCCTTTGTCCTTTTCCTCATGGCAATCGTTGCAATATTGTTGTGGCGATTCAGGCGCAGACTTAAATCAGGTGTGTTTGGATCTAAGCTGGCGTTACGATTAATGTTGGTTTTTTCACTGATGGCCATACTTCCTGGCGCTTTGGTTTATGCTGTGTCAGTTCAATTCCTTGAGAAAAGTATTGAATCCTGGTTTGATGTGAAAGTGGATCGCGCCTTGGAGGGAGGATTGAGTCTTGGCCAGACTATGCTGGATAACTTGTTGGAGGAGCTGCAAAAAAAAGCACAAGCTGCAGCGTTGATGTTAGCTGGAACATCTAATCCGCCTCTGCTGGTGCTCAACGAATTATTGTTACAATCTCAGGTGGAAGAATCGACTTTATTTAGCCAGGATGGCAAGGTGATCGCATTCTCAAGCGAAAGTAATCTGGCGTTATTTCCAGAAAAGCCGAACACGATGGTAATGCGGCATATAAGGATCCAGAAAGCCTACAGTGCGGTTGAATCGTTGGCCGATAAAGGCTTATATTTGCGTGTGGTTGTGCCTGTCAATGTATTGAGCTTGAAGGAAGATATCCGGGTTCTGCAGTTATTGCAGCCGGTTCCTGCGCAGTTGGCCAAAGATGCTGAGCGAGTGCAGGCCGGGTTTCGAGATTACCAGGAGCTTACATTGTCTCGCCACGGATTAACTCGATTGTATAGTGTGACATTGACGTTGGCATTGTTATTGTCATTATTTTCAGCGCTGGCAACAGCATCATTGCTTAGTGAGAAGTTAAGTGCTCCACTCGGTATGTTAGCTGAAGGGACGCGCGCTATTGCGCAGGGTGATTACAGCCGCCGCCATCTGGTTCAAAGTAGCGATGAATTGGGTGTATTGACAGAATCATTTAATTTGATGACGCAGCAATTGCAGGAGGCACAAGCAATTGCGCAGCATAATCAGCAGCAAGTAGAAAGTGCTCGGGCACATCTGGAAAGTATCCTGGCAAATCTTTCATCTGGTGTATTAGTATTCGATGATCAATTGGCTTTATCTAAAGCAAACCGTAGTGCAGAGCAAATACTTCAAACACCTTTAATCAGTTTGGATGGTTCAATTATTGAAGGGTGTGTAACCGATGAGCCGCAATTGGATACATTAATTGCTGAAATTAGAACGGGTTTTAATTCAGAAGAGACAGGTGTTTGGCAACGCCAACTAACACGCTCGGAAGATGGTCGTAACCAGGTTTTGTTGTTGCGGGGTACGCGACTACCTAAGTTATCGGGCGGCGGCGGTGTGGTGGTTTTTGATGACATTACTAGTTTACTCCAGGTGCAGCGTGCTGTAGCTTGGGGCGAAGTAGCGCGACGTCTTGCACACGAAATTAAAAATCCGTTGACGCCGATTCAACTCTCTGCGGAGCGGGTGCAGCATAGATTAATTAATAAACTCGACGAAGAAGATGCCAAAATATTAAGGCGCTCAACTGAAACCATTGTTAATCAAGTCGAGGCGCTAAAGAAAATGGTCAATGAGTTCAATCAATATGCACGTATTCCTGAACTGGAATTGCGGCCATTAGATTTTAACCAGCTGGTTCGTGAAGTGTTATCGCTCTATGAGACTGGAAGTATGGCGGCTGAAAATGGTAAGCACGTACAAATAACACAGAAGTTGGCGGAAAAATTGCCGAAAGTTAGAGGAGACTCTGCGCAATTACGTCAAGTACTGCATAATTTATTGCAGAATGCACAGGATGCGTTAATTGATGCTTTGAAACCCGTAATAGAAGTAAAAACCGAAGCAGTGCATGGAGGTGTGCAGCTAAGTGTCCGTGATAATGGTTGCGGCTTTTCGGAAGAAATCAGAGCGCGTGTTTTTGAGCCCTATGTTACGACCAAATTGAAGGGTACAGGCTTGGGTTTGCCTATTGTCAAGAAAATTATCGAAGAACATGACGGGCTTATTCATATCGAGAATTTGAAGTCGCATGGTGCGCAAATTTCAATCATCCTGCCTGCAGTGGAAAAAATAAAGCTGTAGGAAATAACAGATTGGCATTAAATTATCGAGTCTGTAAATATAGAAAGGCGAGTAGAATATTCCATGTGTTGGTGCTCGTTAATCATAAACTCCGAATCCAAAAATATGCATAAACTTTTATAGTTAACCGTAAACTAGCTGATTGGATTTCAGTCGTGGAGAGAATTCTAGATGATAACAAACAATACAATACTCATCGTTGATGACGAAATTGGTATTCGCGAATTGCTGTCAGAAATTTTGCGTGATGAAGGATATCGTGTGGCGTTGGCAGAAAACGCTGAACAAGCACGTGTCTGGCGGAATCAGACGCGTCCGGATTTGGTGTTGCTGGATATCTGGATGCCTGATACTGACGGTATTACGTTGTTAAAAGAATGGGTTAGTAATGGGGTGTTGACGATGCCAGTGATCATGATGTCGGGGCATGGCACCATTGATACGGCAGTTGAAGCGACGCGTATTGGTGCATTTAGTTATCTGGAAAAACCGATACCACTGCAAAAATTGTTGAGTACCGTCAGCAAAGCGTTGCGAGGTGGACAAAATAAACAGCAATCAGCGCTTTCTCTGGCTAGCATGGGAAAAGGTAATTTGATTGCAGATCTGCGGAAAAGATTGGAGCAAGTAGTCAATCTGAAAGCGCCCGTGCTACTGATGGGAGAGCCCGGTGCAGGGGCTGAAATATGCGCTCGCTTTATGCATCGTCCCAATACACCGTGGGTAGAACCCGAGACATTGACTTCATTAGCAGAATCACCACTAGATTTATTAGAGTCTGCTCGTGATGGTTTGTTATTTCTCAAGGAGGTGGGTGAAATTAGCAAATTAGCACAAAAGGGTTTGTTGTTGTTACTAAATAAACTGGAAAAATATAATGTACGGCTGGTTTGCGCGACATCGCACCCAATAGCGGAATTAACTGCCCAAGGCAACTATCATCCCAAGTTATATGAAGTGTTAAGTGGTTTAAGTATTGGTATTCCTGCGTTGAGAGCACATCGGGAAGATATACCTGAATTAGCTAATCAAATTTTATCACGCTTTGTTGAATCAGGTGAAGCCTCGTCAACATTGCAGTTTACTACTGCTGCGCTGAATTGCTTGCGTAATTATGATTGGCCAGGAAATCTTACGCAGCTAACGGGTGTGGTCCATTCTTTGGCATTAACATCCACCAGCGATGAAATTTCAGTTGAAGCAGTGCAGCAGGCAATGGTATTTCCAGAATCGTCTTCCGCATCGGTTGCTCCGGAAATTCCTCTTGATCTTTCATTGCGCGAAGCGCGTGATTTATTTGAAAAAACTTACTTTGAAAGATTGATTGATCAAGAAAACGGTAATATGACGCGTGTGGCTGAGCGGGCTGGATTAGAACGTACACATCTTTATCGCAAAATAAAATTATTGGGGATTAAGTTGCGGGGAAATTGATTCGCAGTAAGTGGTTGATTGCTTGGCAGTTGAATTGGTCATAGACTTAAGGTCTTTAGAGAAGAAGCCGGAAATGTAATATTGCAAGTTTTAAGAAAAAACTTTAAAATTGCTGCCTTTTATATTTTTCCCCGTATTTAACAAATACTTAGTTGGCTCGCTAAATAGTATGGTAGTCGAGCTTTCTCTGTAATATTTTGTAAATGTGCTGAAACATTTTATTAACCCGTAGCATATCGTTGTTGTTGAAAGGATGTCATGTTAAGTAGTTTTCCCAGTCGTAAGAAGAAACAATCTAAAAAGCAATCACTTAATTTATTTATATTTCTTTTGTTGACATTTTTGTCCCTAGGGTTCCAATCCGTCTCAATCAAGGCTGAATCAATTTCATACCCTATACAGTTTTAGAGTATCAATCTGTAGAATTCGCGCTATCTAATAGCTGTATGTTGTTTAAATTCAGTTTTATTAACCAAGCAGAAAAATTTTCAAGAAACAGTGAAGTCCGCTTGTGTGTTGGTGCATTTGTCACACTGCGCCTTAAAACTGGTACATGCTCGATTAACCATTGCATTGATTGTCGAGCTCTGCCAGACCAAAACCACTGCCGTATACACACCCAGCCTATCAGATTTGATTCAAGCTCGTTTTGGATAGTAGTCACATTATTAACCGAATTTAAAAGTAGATGTAATGAGCTAATTGAGCAAGTTTTTGTTTTGGTGTTATTCCCCCGATAGGCTGTATTAGGCCGTTCATGATTATAAGTCCAGAGCCATTTTGTTGCATAATCCTGAGTCTCATTGATAG
>NZ_JAIEMO010000031.1 GCF_019752095.1 Nitrosomonas sp. | reverse complement strand
AAAATACCCCAATATTCACAAAAAAATCAGAAATTGTAACGAATCTGAAAATTCGTTGAATTTTGCAAAGGTCTCTCTCTGTTTATGAAATAAAAGTAAATGGCTCTATTATTTTTGTCTGGATGTGACAAAAAGTGTCATTTTATGTAGTCTGTTATTAGAAAAAATCGCATCTTACAGAAATAATTTCTTGTTATCGCGTAAAGCTTTTACCCCCCGGACTCCCCCTCTATAGCAATATTTGTACAACATTCGTTGTTTTTAAAAGTGCGGTACGTATCGTGAAAAATTTAATTGTGGCACAGTTTGTGCTTAATTATTATCGCAATATGAAAAGGGCAAACTTTGCGAAAGCAGAGGGCGCAAAGTCACTGATCTAAAGGGAGAGCATCCCAATGATAGCAGGACTGCCAGGCAACGCCACTTGTTTCACTTACGTATGTAGTGGACAGGTTACGAGTAATAAAACTTCAGAGCGTACCCATGCAGTTCCTTTCTTGAAACTTTAAGGAGGAATTATTTATGAAAACTAATGATCAATTTCTGATTATTAATTCGATAACACTAATCACCAGCACGAGAATCAGACAAGCGTATATATTAATAACTGCACTATTGTTCATTATTAGTATGATTATAGTGCCCTTAAACGCAGTGGCAGCTCCGATAGATCCCACTGCAGTCAAATGGCACCCAGGGCACTATTATATAATTAAGGGTTCCAGCAAAAATAATTCCACCTACTTGTCACAAGTATATAGCGAACTCGATGCAACACCTGCATTGAAAGGAATGATGATACGGTATTTCTGGAATGATCTGGAAAAATCAAAAGGTGTCTATGATTTTTCATCCATCGATAAACGGCTTGCTGAGCTGTCCGCCAGGGGAAAACGTCTGGTTATTCAGGTGCAGACAAAATCATTTAATAAAAGACAAGTTGTGCCAAGCTATATGAAGACTGCTGAGTATGAAGGTGGAGAATTTTATACTAGTGATTATGGCAGTACAGAAATAAGAGGGCGTAATATCAAATTGTGGAATCTCCAAGTGCGTAATCGCCTGACTGCATTATTCGAGGCAATGGGAAAGCGTTACAACTTGAATCCTCACTTTGAGGGTATCGGCATGATAGAAACTGCTTTTGGACAGCCTATTGAGCCAGTTTCAAACGCTCAGATTAATGGCTTCTATGACAACAAGATTATTGTACATCAGAAAATGCGTCAGTTTTTCCCCAATACAATGACGATTCAGGAGGTAAATTATCCGCGTCCAATTCTCACATCATTCGTAGGCAGCCTTAAAAATATCGGGACGGCATTGAGTAGCCCGGATCTATTTATTGAAGAAAAAGGGTTACTCTTTGAAGCAACGCAGTATGATCCTCACCAAGGAATTTATAATTACTATTCAGATTTCTCTGGCATGATACCTATGGTTCCCACGGTTATGCCAAAGAACTATAAAAATACGAAAGGTGATGGAAGCGGTTATGTGCCAACTATTTCTCAGATTCTGGCTTTTGCGCGAGATAAATTAGAGGCGAATTATATCTTTTGGACACGGGAAGCACATTACATGCAGGTATTGGAAGTGTTAAATCAAAATGCGCAAAAGAATTTTCCTGCAGGCGGTTTGAATCCTGCTTGTCCGGCGGCTTATTCATCTTGTGTGAACTAGCAATGATATTTCCAATAAACTGAATGGATAAAGTTTCGAATTTTTATAATGTTAAGACGCTGCACTGTAGATAGGAAGTAATAGCCGGAAATGCTAAATTTCTTATATATGACCAATGTGTTTTGTATTTTAAACAAGAGTTTTCCAGATATGGGAACCTATCTAGGGTTGTAGCAGTAACAATTAAGTATTGAAATATGAAAAAGGCAAACCCTGCGAAAGCAGGGGACGCAAAGTCACTGATCTAAAGGGCAGATGCCCCAGGATGGCAGGACCGCCAGGTAACGCAACTCGTTTTACTCACAGATGAGGAAAGGCGAGTCTCAAGTAATAAAACTTCAGCGCGTATCCACGCAGTTCCTGCCTTTTAACTAAATTAAAAGGAGGGGTCAAATGAACATCATTCCACAGTAGCGACAGGCACAATCCTGTGTCGCAATTTGAAAAAGGCAAACTCTGCGAAAGCAGGGGACGCAAAGTCACTGATCTAAAGGGCAGATGCCCCAGGATGGCAGGACTGCCAGATAACGCAGCTTGTTCTACTCAAGTATGAGAATAGACGAGTCTCAAGTAATAAAACTTCAGCGCGTATCCATGCAGTTCCTACCTTAAATTTTAAGGAGGAATTAATTATGAGAACCAATGATCAATTATTGGCTATCAATTTGGTAACACAAACAACTAGTACAAGTGTTAAACAAACACATATCTTAGTAGCGGCGTTAATGTTCATTATAAGTATGGTTCTAGCTCCGTTGAGCGTAATAGCAGCAACAACAGATCCTACTGCGGTCAAATGGCATCCAGGCCATTACTATACAATAATGAGTTGGGGCAATAACAATTCTAAATACCTATCCGAGGTATATAGTGAACTCAAAGCAACACCAGCGTTACGTGGAATACAAATGCGTTACTTATGGGCGGAACTTGAGAAATCAAAAGGTGTGTATGATTTTTCATCCATCGATAAACGTCTGGCTGAACTGACTGCTAGAAATAAACGCCTTGTCATTCAGGTGCAAACGAAATCATTTGATCCAAACTGGAAGCTCGTGCCGGACTACTTAAAAGGTGCTGCATATGAGAATGGGCAGTTCCCTTTTTCTGATTACGGCTCAACCACTATTAGGGGATACAACATTAAGTTGTGGAACCCCCAAGTGAGGGATCGTTTGATTGCCTTATTTAAGGTACTTGGAGAGCGCTACAATTCACACCCTAACTTTGAGGGTATCGGTATGATTGAAAGCGCTATGGGGCAGCCTCTTGAGCCGATATCCAGTGCTCAAGCGGATGAATTTTATGTGAATATGATTCGGGTGAATCAGAAGATGCGCTTATTCTTCCCCAATACAATGACGATTCAGGAAGTAAATTACCCGCGCCCAGTTCTCAATTCACTTGTAACCCAACTTAGGGATATGGGAGCAACACTGAGTGGTCCAGATACTTTCCAGGACGAAAAAAGTTTGAATTTTAAAGCTACCCAATATGACCCCTACCAGGGAGTTTATAATTACTATTCAGATTTTTCTGGCATGATGGCTATGGCGCCGCAGGTTATGCGAAAAAATTATGAGAATACGAGAAATGATGGGACAGGTTATGCACCTACTGTTTCAGATATTCTGGTTTTTGCCCGCGATACCTTGCGTGCCAATTACATTTTCTGGTCACGAATTCCAGAATACAACGATCAGGTACTGGAGGTATTAAACTGGGCTGAGCAAACAAGCGATCCAGCTGGCGGATTGAATCCAGTATGCCCAACAGCCTATTCGTCTTGTACTGACTAGTAGTCTTTTTTGATAAATTCACGAGAAGCCTATGCTTTTAAAGTATAGGCTTCTTGTCTACCCAAGCTTCGCGAAGATCATCGTTTTGAGTCAAGCAAGATAGATGCTAATTTTTTTATAACAATTGTTAACATTGAAAACCCATGCTCCTTAATCTTTAGTAACTGATTCGATGAAGGTGCGGAATAAATATAGCCTAGTTTACTATCATTTACCCGGCCGTGTCGGTAATCGTCGATGTTCGCTTCTAGGATGTTGTGACAATTGACAAGCACGGCGGAAAGTCAACAGTGTTTTTTGTGCACAACCCAGAACCGTATCGGAAGAATAGCCATTTGTTGTGTCTTCTGTGCTAACTCCTGTCGGTAATCCAGTCAATAATGCCAATCCCTGAGTAACATGCTGCATCGTATGGATTGTAAATAAACCTTGTTCTACGGCTTCAATTACTGAGCGATCCAGCATTAGATGTGGTCGATTCTGATGGGGAATCAACACTCCTTGCTCGCCGGTTAAACCCATTTTATCGCACAGTTTGAAGTAACCTTCAATCTTGTCATTGATGCCTCCAACCGGCAAGACTTCGCCATATTGATTCAGAGCACCTGTTACGGCTATGCTCTGTTTTAGCGGTACATCTGACAGCGACGACAACAGTGCATAAAATTCTGCACAAGACGCAGAATCCCCTTCTATGCTGGTGTATTCCTGCTCAAACACAATTGATGCACTAAGCGCAAGCGGTGCAATGTGGGCAAATAATCCAGTCAGGTAGTTTTGTAATATCAACATGCCCTTATCATGAATCGGGCCAGACATATCCACTTCGCGGGCAATATTGAGTACCCCGTCCTCTCCCGCGAATGCGCGTGCGGTGATACGTATCGAGGTGCCAAAACTATGATCGCCCAAATCAATCTGCGTCAGTGCGTTAAGTTGACCCACTTCCATTCCCTGCACTGCAATAGCGATTTCGCCCTCAAGAATACTTTCCTGTAAACGTAAGTCAGGATAATTATGACGCAGTATACGTGCTTGAAGCGCTGCTGAAATATCGATCACTTCTACTATTCGGCCGTGACGTGCTTTGCAAAATGCGGCGCTTTCCAGCAGTAGCATTTCTATGCGTGCGAAAATAGCGCTTTGACGCTTTTGATCCTCCACTTCCCGGTGCGACTCTTCAAGCAAACGCGCGACCGAAGCCGCCGAGAAATGTGGTAATTGCGCAACAGCACAGACATTTGCTACGAGTACAGCCGATGCTTGATAAGTTCTTGTGCTGGCGATAAAGCTTGCGGAAAAATCAACCTTCACCCTGAATCGTCGCATAAACTCTGGATCGATTTCTTGCAAATCGTAATATGCATCACGCGATCCGATCAGGATAATTTTGACATTTACTTCCACCGATTCGGGCTCAAGGGACACGGGTGTATTGGAAGTCAATGCCGAGCCTGGTTCTTCGATTTGCAGCCGCTTACTACGCAAGAATCGCCGCAATCTTATCCATAATGAATCATCGGTTAGTAAATCATCGAGGTGCAACATAAGAAATCCGCCATGAGCCTTTAGCAAGCTACCGGCACGAATGCGCATAAAATCGGTTTTTAGCTTGCCATTTTCGAATTGATAATCGATGCCGCCAAACAATGCATATGTGGAAGGATTGTCCTCAATAAAAACCGGTGCACCCTGTACATCAGCATTGTCCACTACTAAATTGATCTGATAGCGGGAGAAAATCCGATGTAGTTCTGTCTGCTGCTTTTCTTCCTCAATATTATCCGCTTCAAACAGCGCCAAATTGTCGAGGATATCCGATTCCATTTGCGCAAAAAAAGTTTTCAATCGTTTGTTGAGCCTTAACTGCTGTTGTAATCCCTTCTGGATTTTTTTTGATTCAAGACTCAATAAAGGTTGAACAAGACGTCGTTGCAATGCGGCTAATTCGCTATTTCTTTCTTTCTCTATCAGTTTGAATTCATCAAGATACTGTACAATCGCTTCTCGCAATGCCTGCTCGGCTTGTTCTATTTCGATCCTGCGTGCCTTGGGCAACTTTAATAAATTTTCTGCTGTGAGAATCTCGTTTTTTTCATCCAGCAAAGTAAAAACAATCTGCTCGTTTTCACGATGTATGGTGAAATGCAGAGATTCAGCAAACTTATCCAGCTTGGTGTAAGCTTGATCGGCTGCTGTTTTAAACTTCTTCTCGATGTGATTACTGTTAAGTTTGAAATCCTGCCCGTTCAAGCACTGTGCGATGTTAGCTGGCAACGATTTTGCCAGTTGCAGCAATAACTGACGTAGCGCTCGACCTTGTCCGGAAGGTAAATGCAAAGCTAATGGCTTCTCTGGTGCGATAAAATTGTGTAGAAAGCACAAATCTGGAGAAGAATACCTTTCGGCTGCTGCGGCAATCATCGCTTGATGCAGTAAAGTAGTGCGTCCCGATCCCGCTTCCCCTAGAACAAATAAATGATAATCCGGCTGCATCATACCTAAGCCAAAGCGTGCAGCTACTTCTGCTTGTTCCTGTCCAATCCAGGATAACGGGCGTTGCAATAACTCCGAAGTGTCTGAAAATTCCAACGAGTCCGGGTTGATGGTAATACGTAATTGGGATGGATCTAACTCGTGAGTCGACATATTGGGATAATGATCCGAAAACGATAATGTTTTGCAAATTGCTCGTATTGTACCTATTTAATAGGTACTGAAAAGTCTTTGTCAATTGTTATTGGGGTAGTAGTTTTTCTGGGTTGTTAATAGAGATATATTCTGACACTGACAGCTTGATCTTTCTCCATCAAAAGATTCAAGAATATTACAGTTTTTGCTATTCGGTAATTCGATTTAAGTGAGCGATAATGGGTGCAATAATGGCCGTGCTTATGCTCAAGAAATTGAGGGACTTTGATCGTCAGTTTTCGGTCGCTAGGCTGGATGATGTTCTTCCCATACATAGCGGTATCAATAATTACAACCATCAATTGAATCGACTTGCTCGGTGCACATGCCGATTTCGTGTAGTGAATAGAGAAGGTTGTGGTAAGTTCATGTCAAGTTATCGCTGATGCAAGTTTCAGCACTGAGTCAGTGGAGTCAAGCAGTATCAGTATGTCTGATCTAAACAAATTGAGCTGATGAATCGCACTGCTGTCTTAGTACTTTTAATCACCATTTCGACCAGTAATTACATGGAAATGTAATGTTTTTGATCGAAATGGTGAAAGTGCCTTGACGATCTATTTCAGATGTTTGTGAGTACTTCAGAGACGTTTAGGTATGCTTGCTTATGGTCTATACTACGGACGTGCGCATCCGGAATCTTCCTGAACTACGTGAATCTTGTTAGCAGCAAGTTCTGTAAGGTTCGTGTGAATCCCTGAAGGCCATTCCACAGTTGCTGATTCGGCAATTAAATTTTTTGCCAGGCCAAAATGAAGTCGACGATCGTCCTGAACACCATTGCGCATACCCCCTGCTTGCAGGCGAGCTTGCTTGATTCCGCCGGCCGTGACTATCACACGCGCACCGATACCATCGCGATTAGATTGGCAGCCCACAAGATCAATTTTTAGCCAATGATTACTTCCGCCCTTGTTACGCAAGAGAAATTGGCGGCCGTAATTAAATGGATATTCAAGTCTTCCTCCGTCGGTAACTAGCAGGTCGAGATAACCATCATTGTCGTAGTCGGCCATACTGACCCTTCCGCCGTTGCCAATGTTTATGGTGCTTGCTCCGCCCGCATTGAACACAGGTATAAATGTCCCACCAATATTCTCGAGTAAGATATTGTGTCTATTGCGAAGCCCATTAGCGCATGCAATATAGACATCGAGATCCATGTCATTGTCGAAGTCACCGACAGCGATCGAACGACATGAATCTGCTAAGTCATATCCAAAGTTTTCAGCAACAATAAATTCACCTTCGCGCCGGGATAGCATTACCAGTTTGCTACCAAGATCTTTGGTCCAAAATTCACGTCCATCTGAGGCAACTTTCTCAAATATACTATCGATTGATACAAATTTTGCTCGAAAATTATCTGCTCCTTGAATCTTAACTCTCCATTCTCTGATACTCGGTATCCATCCTATATAAATGCCTGGTGATACCTGCAGTTTCGAGTTCACGATGCCGATCATGTCAGGATTGGCAGAATCCAATGTCAATTGGACAGTATACCGTTTCTCGCCGTCGACAACCTCGGGAACAAGCTCTGCCACCTGAATGCCAGATTTACCGGCATGTATCATGCTCGGAGTCCAAGGATCAAATGCTCCATAAATTTGGATAGACAATTTGGTTGGTCCATTGAACCAGAAATTCAGGCTTCCTTTTTCTATTGACGACATTCCATGTGTGTCGACAAGAACTTGACGGCGGGTTTTTTTGTTCAGTATCCATGAGCTAACCGTTGGAGCTTGCAAAACTAATAGATCATCTTCAAGATCCCCATCAAAGTCTGCAACTGCTACATCCTGTAAGTATCTAAATTGATGGCGAGATGTTTTAGGTATGGGCAAAGGCTTAGTGCTCCCTAGTCGATATAGCTCCTGAGGATAAAATATCCAGCCGGATGTTAACAAGTGCACAGCCGAATCGAAGTAAGCCAATTGGGTAAATTCTCCGATAGTCTTTTTTGTCATGCCTGGAACAGGACTGAAAGTTCCATCCTTTTGCTGCAACATCAATCGGCTAGGTCCTAGATCGTCAAATGGACGTTTCACATTGGTCATGTAAAGATCCAGCAGACCATCATTATTCCAATCCAGCCACAGTGGTGTCCGCCCACGACCAAAACTATCATTCAGTCCAAGCACTGCGGCTTCATCGGTTAGCCTGCCCATATGGTTAACGTAAAACGCCTTATTGTCAGCAGCAATACCTCCCCGGTTTCCGTAAAGTTCTATGAGATCCTGATCACCATCATTGTCAAAATCAGCCCAAGCGCCGCCATGAGCGTCGCGTAAGGGATCTCCATCCCAAAACTCCCTCAGCCTTTCACTGAAGGTGCCATCACCATTGTTTATGTACAATTGAGGTCGCGTCGTATGGTTGCCGATCCACACATCAAGCCAGCCGTCCCCATCAAAGTCGCCCCAAGCTGAACCGTAGCCTGTGTAAAGAGAAGTTGCGAGACCCGCCGATTTAGTTTGATCCTCAAATGCAATTTCAGCGCTCAATGTTTGGATGTGTCCGAGAAAAAAAACAACAGAAAAGTAGAACATTATTCTTATTAACTTACTCATACATTATGTCCGCTTGGAGATGATTATATATTATTGTAATATGAAAAATTAGATTTGAATTTTTTGTCAGAATCTATGAATGCATTGCAGGAATTCATGATTTATTATTTGAGGGAATATAACCGGCTGGCTGTTCTGCGCCTGAACCAAAGAAATGCGCTTCCAATTGCTCGGCCAAGTATTTGCGCGCTTTTGCGTCTGAAAGATTTAAGCGATTTTCGTTGACTAGCATAGTTTGGTGTTCTATCCATTGATGCCATGCTTCTTTGGAAACATTTTCAAAGATACGCTTGCCCAATTCTCCGGGGTAGGTTTGGAAATCCAGGCCTTCGGCTTCACGGCCCAGTTTGATGCATTTTACTATTCTTGTCATTTGTGCTCCAGATCAATCAAAAAAGATGCTCAAAAAGAAAAAACTGTCATTATGAGATGTTCATTTCCTCGAGTAAACCATCAGCGCATATATGCATGGTAAAGCTACAAGTATTTAACTAATACCTTCGAACGGCGCTGATAGTTATATAAATTCTGTTTGGCTTGTGGTAATTCGGCGGTTGTGGTTTCGCTAAAGCCGTGCTCAATAAACCAGTGTGTCGCGTGTGTAGTAAGTACAAATAAGATATCGATACCTTGAGAGATAGCTTTTTTTTCGATATGTTTTAGCAGATGGTTGCCGCGTCCTTGATCGCGATAATCCGGATGGATTGCCAAACAAGCAAGTTCGCAGGCATGTTCCTCGGGAAATGGATATAGAGCTGCACAGCCCAACATGATGCCATCATGTTCCAGCACTGTAAAACGATCGATTTCAATTTCCAGTAATTCACGTCCGCGCCTGACTAGAATGCCTTCGGCTTCCAGTGGTTCAATCAATTGCAAGATGCCGCCAACATCTTCAATTTTAGCTTTTCTAAGCGCTTGAAGTGTTTCTTGCGAGATCATTGTACCGATGCCATGGTGTGTGAAAAGCTCTTGCAGGATGGCGCCATCGTTACCACGATTGATCAGATGCGTGCGTGTCACACCCATTTCACAGGCTCTGGTGGCCGATTGTAGTGATGACCGGAGCGTATCCGGTATTAATGGCATTGTTCCAGGGATTTTATTTTCTAAGAATAATTTGCTTTCCGCGACAGTGAACTCACGTGGTAGCGTTCTTAGTGTATCGGTTTCTGAGAATCTGAAATCCACGGTATCCAACAAAAAAATTAGTTTCTCGGCATTGAGTGCTATTGCGACTTCCGTCGCTACATTTTCCATTGTCAAATTGAAGATTTCGCCAGTTGGTGAGTAGCCTAATGGTGAAATCAGCGTTACATCTCCTTGCTCTAAACGCGAATGAATCGCTTGTGTGTTGATCTTGCGCACCTTTCCAGTGTGCATCAGGTCAATGCCTTGTATAATGCCATGCGGGCATGCGGTGACAAAATTTCCGCTGGCGACACGAATAGCCGCATTGGCCATTGGTGAATTGGGTAACCCCATCGACAGCAGGGCAGCAATTTCATGATGCGCGCGTCCTACGGCTTCTTTTGCGCATTGCAATGCTGCGGGGTCAGTTACTCGCATGCCCATGACTGTTTGGGTTTCCAATTGTGATTCATCTAGACGTAGTTGAATTTGTGGGCGTGCACCATGCACCAGTACCAATCGGACACCTAGACTGGCAAGTAAGTTGATGTCGTGAATGAAATGAACAAATTTTGCATCGGTGATCATTTCACCACCAAAACCGAGGACGAAAATTTTGTCACGGAATGCATGGATATAAGGTGCGACTGAACGAAACCAGGAAACAAATTCAATCATGGAATCCATTTTATTATTGGAAGTCATCATCAATAATCTCCCCAGAGTACCTGCATCGCTGCAACGGTTGCTAAACCTGCACTTTCGGTGCGCAGTATGCGTTTTCCTAAGCGCAGTGGAATAAAATCGGAATGTAAAGTAGCCGTTTCTTCTTCTGGTGTAAATCCCCCTTCAGGTCCGATCGCAAGTGCTATATTGGCATCGGCAGGTGGTTTGGGGGTGTTTTTTAGACCTGTTGTGGCTTTGGTAGATAGCATGAAATGCAGATCATGCGCGGAACGCATGGCTTTCTTTTGGCTCAACCAATCCCATAGAGAAATTAACGGGAGTATTTGCGGCAAATGGTTTCTACCACATTGTTCACAGGCGGAGATGATGGTTTTTTTCCAGTGCTGGAGGCGTCTGGAAGAGCGTTCATCGGATAAATGCACAATGCAGCGTGCAGTTAAAACTGGTTGAATACGAGTTATACCGAGCTCTACTGATTTTTGTATGATCCAGTCCATTTTTTCGTTGACGCAGATGGCTTGGGCGAGTTCAATTGACAATTGTGACTCCCGATCTATGTCGTGATAGGCATCGATGATTATCGTGGTGCTAGATTTGTTAAGCGATTCAATATGTGCGGAGAATTCTCCGCCAAGCCCGTTAAATAACGTAATTGGATCGCCATTCTTCAGCCGTAGCACGCGTGCTGCATGATGTTTATTTTCAGCTGATAATTCGATGATTTTTCCAACAATAATTTCCTCTGGATGATAAAAGCGTGCATGCATGATGGGCTGGGTTTAGGCAAGTGGAGGAGCAAGTGGCAAATTCAATAAATAGACTCATGATAATATAACATGTTATGAATCTAGCATTATTTGACCAGCATATAGATTATAAAGGCAGCAAGCTGGAAAAGTATTTTTGCAATATTATCAAGAGTGGGAGAAGGCATATGGCAAGTTTGGAAACACCGGTGTGTGATTTTGGTTGGAAAGCTATTGATTTTGATTTGCCGGGTGTCGACGGCAAGCGTTATAACCTGGTTTCCGCTAAAGGTGAAAACGGGCTGCTAGTGATGTTCATTTGTAATCATTGTCCATATGTCAAGGCGATACAGGATCGTATTATTCGCGATGTCAATGAGCTGAAGCTCCATGGTGTGAATGCTATCGCGATCATGTCGAATGATCCCGCAGACTACCCAGAAGATTCTTTTGAAAATATGGCCTTGATTGCGAAACAGCTAAATTATCCTTTTCCTTATGTCTGGGATGAAACCCAGGAAATAGCCAAGCAATATGGGGCAGTTTGTACCCCCGATTTTTTTGGTTTCAATAATCAGCTGCAGTTGCAATATCGCGGACGCCTGGATGCCTCGCGCAAAGAAGCGTCGCCCGCAGATGTTCGTCGCGATTTGTTTCAAGCCATGTTGCAGGTTGCTAAAACCGGGCATGGTCCGGAAGAACAAATTCCTAGCATTGGTTGCTCAATCAAGTGGCGTTCGGAGGCATAGTGCTAGAAAATGTTATCACGGCTGTGAAGGATGTTGCTCAGCAAGTCATTATGCCGCGTTATCTGCGAGTTGACCGACAGCTTAAAGCGGATGGTAGTTTTTTTACCGAGGCGGATGTTGCGGCACAAAATGCCTTGCTGGATAAGTTGCAGAAAATTTGCCCAGCTGCCGCCATGGGTGAGGAAATGACCGAACAAGAGCAGGAGGCGCAATGGATTGAGGGAGATACAGGATTGTGGAGTGTTGACCCGATTGACGGTACTTCCAATTTTTTTAATGGATTGCCTTATTTTGCGATTTCAGTGGCTTTTATGGAGCAAGGAAAGGGCGTTCTGGGCGTGATTTATAACCCGGTGACGGATGAGATGTTTTATGCAACTCAAGGCGGAGGCGCTTTTTTGAATGGAGTCGCGTTGCCGCTCAAGCGATATGTTCCTGCATTATCAAGCGCGATGGCAAATATCGATTTGAAGCGGCTTGACCGAAGATTCGCAGCCAAAGTGGCTGCTTACCCGCCGTTCGCCTCACAGAGAAACTATGGAGCTTGTGCGCTGGAGTGGTGTTATACCGCTGCAGGTTATTTTGATTTGTATTTGCATGGCGGACAAAAGCCTTGGGATTATGCGGCTGGATCGTTAATTCTCAAAGAGGCAGGCGGCAGTATGTGCGGTTTTGAGCACGATGATTATTGGGCGGGTTCGCCGTGGCATCGATCTGTGATAGCAGCATTGGATCCTGGGCTATTTATGCAGTGGCGCGATTGGGTGCGTGAGAATCGGAAGGAATAGGTAATTGAAAATTATTATTCTGGGTGCGGGCCAGGTTGGTTCAACAGTCGCTGAAAGTTTGGTGAGTGAAGCTAATGATATTACCATGGTTGATATTGATCCAGAGCGTTTGGCATTTTTGCAAGATCGTTTAGATTTGCGCACCGTAGTTGGCAATGCTTCACATCCTTCTGTTTTGGTCAATGCTGGTGCACATGATGCAGATATGGTACTGGCGGTGACTGGCCACGATGAGACCAATTTGGTGGCGTGTAAACTGGCTGCTACTTTATTTAACACACCCACTAAAATTGCGCGGATTCGATCGACTGAGTATTCGGCATATCCGGAAATTTTCTCAAGCGAGAATTTTTGCGTTGATTTTGCCATTAGTCCAGAACAAATTCTGACAGAGTATATTGAGAAGCTGATCGAATTCCCCGAGGCGCTGCAAGTGCTAGATTTTGCGTCGGGAAAAGTAAGTCTGGTTGCTGTGCGTGCATTAAAAGGCGGGTCTCTGGTTGGGCAACAGTTGCAGGAATTACGGAAGCATGTTCCCAATGTGGATTCACGTGTTGCAGCTATTTTTCGCAAAGATCGACCGATTATTCCCGAGGGGGATACCGTGATTGAAACGGAAGATGAAGTATTTTTTATTGCTGCTACTGAAGATATTCGGGCTGTGATGCGGGAGTTGCGAAAAATGGATAAGCCGGTCGAATATGTGATGATAGCCGGTGGTGGAAAAATTGGCAGACGACTCGGCTTAACGCTGGAAAAAGATTATCAGGTCAAGATAATTGAGCGAAATCATCAAGCCTGTGAGCGTTTGGCGGGTGAGCTGAGTAATGCGTTGGTATTGCACGGCGATGTGACGGATGAAACTTTATTGGACGATGAAAACATTGCCGAGATGGATATGTTTTGCGCACTCACAAATGATGATGAAAACAATATCATGTCCGCATTATTGGCAAAGCGCATGGGAGCACATAAAGTCATTGCGTTGATTAATCGTCGCGCTTATGTGGATTTGGTGCAAAGTAGCGGGATAGATATCGCTATCTCTCCTGCGCAAGTCACGATCGGTTCATTATTGGCTTACGTCCGGCATGGTGATGTTGCCGCTGTACATAGCTTGCGTCGCGGTGCGGCAGAAGCATTGGAATTGGTAGCGCATGGCGATGCTAGATCATCTAATGTGGTTGGGCGTAGAATAGATGAGATTAAGTTGCCAAAAGGCGCGACAATAGGTGCTATCGTGCGTGGTCTACCTAAATCGGAAGGACTGTTTGGTGGGGATTCAACATTGGAGCAAGATGAAATATCTCGCGAATTTAGCAGCGAGATCAAAGTCATTATCGCACATCATGACACGATTATTGAGTCAGAGGATCACGTGATTTTATTCGTGATCAATAGAAAGATGATTCGTGAAGTAGAAAAACTGTTTCAGGTTAGTGTTGGTTTTCTGTAACTAAAGATCACATGAATCGACTTTTTACTGTTGTAAATGTACTGGGTAAGATGATATCGGTATTTGGACTGACAATGCTTATTCCTCTTGGATTGGCATTGTGGGGCAACGATGGCGCGCAGTTAGTCTTTGAAGAATCCATTTTAATTACTTTGAGTTGTGGTTTGATCATGTGGCTGGTGACACGTCGCTATCATCGTGAACTACAAATAAAAGATGGTTTCCTGCTGGTTGTGTTGGTTTGGTCAGTATTGCCGGCTTTTGCTATGTTGCCATTGCTATTTTACTTGCCAGAACTCAATCTTAGTATGGCCTATTTTGAGGCAGTTTCCGGATTAACAGCGACTGGTGGCACGGTATTGTCTGGATTGGATAATCTGCCACCGTCTATCAATTTATGGCGCGGTGAAATGGTTTGGCTTGGAGGAATGGGCTTGATCGTTTTGGCAGTTGCGATTTTGCCATTATTGGGGGTAGGCGGTCGGCAGTTACTAAATGCTGAAATACCCGGACCTATGAAGGAGAGTAAACTAACTCCACGTATTGCAGAGACAGCTAAGGGGCTGTGGTCGATCTACGCAAGCCTGACCTTGATATGTGCTGTCGCCTACAAATGGGCCGGTATGGATTGGTTCGACGCTGTTATGCATGCTTTCACGACTTTAGGCTTAGGCGGATTTTCATCTCATGATGCCAGCTATGGTTATTGGGATTCGCCGCTTATAGAGTCAGTTGCTATCATCTTTATGTTGATTGCGGGGATAAACTTTGCAACACATTTTCTGGCTTGGCGGGCAAAAAGTTTAATTTCTTATCGCTATGATTCCGAAGTGGGTTGGTATGCGATGGTTATTTTTCTTAGCTGTCTTGGATTGGCATTTTATCTATGGATTAACAATGTCTTTGCCGAACCGCTGATTGCATTGCGCTATGCTGCTTTTAATGTGGTTTCAGTTGCAACAACTACTGGTTACAGTAATGCTGATTACAGCTTATGGCCCATGTTCGCTCCATTGTGGATGTTGTTTTTATCTGGTTTTTGTACTTCCTCAGGCTCCACCGGCGGTGGCATTAAAATGATTCGTGCGCGCATTTTGTATCAGCAGGTATATCGCGAAATCATTATGATCATGCATCCTAATGCAGTTATTCCTGCTAAGTTAGGTCGGAGTGTTCTGGCTAATCGAGTTATTTTTGCGGTGCTTGTGTTTTTATTTATCTACTCAGCAAGCATAGTATTAATGGCATTGGCGCTAACATTAAGTGGGTTGGATGCTATTACATCTTTCTCAGCAGCAGTAGCCTGCATCAATAATCTCGGCCCGGGTCTTGGGGGTATTGGACCAGCAACGACTTATGCATCGCTGACAGACCTTCAAACATGGATATGCAGTTTTGCTATGCTGTTGGGTAGATTAGAGTTTTTTACAGTGTTGGCTATTTTTGTGCCTGCTTTCTGGAGGAAGTGAAATTTTACTTACTGACTGAAAAACTATGGGCAGTGATAATTTATTTTGAGCAGTGTAAACACTTAATGGCAAAATGACCAATAATATGCTGTTGATAAAGCTTGCTTAATAATCATGAGGAGCTTGCATGGACAATACCGGTGTTTTGAAAGGTATTAAGGTTATGATTATTGATGATAGTAGTACGATTCGAAGGAGCGCTGAAATTTTCTTAAAGCCATTTGGATGTGAAGTTGTTCTAGCGGAGAATGGTTTCGAAGCAATGTCAAAAGTTGTAGATAATCACCCGGATATTATTTTTGTGGATATCACGATGCCGCGATTGGATGGCTATCAAGCATGTATGCTAATTAAAAAGAATCCAATTTATCAGTCAATTCCTGTCATTATGTTATCCAGTAAAGATGGTTTATTTGATAAAGCTCGAGGAAGAATAGCGGGATCTAATAGCTACCTGACAAAACCATTCACCGCTGACGGTTTATTTAGCATAATACGAAATTATATCGAGTGATACACCGATCACTAGGGGATTAGGGTTTAGTAATAAAGATAAATATTTGCCATTCACATTGAATTGTAGTCGTTAGTATTTGTATAAAATGGAATTAAGCGAAGTATTAGTAAAAGTCCTTTTAAGGATGAAGGTAATTTTATGACAAATGACTTGACTTTGAACCCCAAGGTCGACTAGCCTGAGAGGTGTAGCTAAAAGTAGGG
>NZ_JAIEMO010000015.1 GCF_019752095.1 Nitrosomonas sp. | reverse complement strand
AAAAAATACCCCAATATTCACAAAAAAATCAGAAATTGTAACGAATCTGAAAATTCGTTGAATTTTGCAAAGGTCTCAGCTGGTTTGTTCAATTTTCTTTTTCGTCGCTTTGCCTACCGCAACTGCAAATGGATTGTCTGTATTGTAAGCTGCAGTGGTCACTGGCAAACCGATTACAAAGGAAGTCTTGCTGTTGAAAATCTTCGGAGAAAGTACCAAAAAAGGGTGCAGGTCGCGCATTTCCTGTCCGGCCTGCGGATTGCAATTAATCCAGATAATTTCACGACGGTCAGGCAACCATAGTTCTAGGCTATTGCCTTTATTAACCATGACTGCTCACTGTGTTGCTTGCATCTTCACCATTTTTCCGCACCTACGGACTGCACACACATCGCTTCACCCCCATGCCGCGCAGGATCAAACTGTGTCAGGCGTTGTTCCAGTGTCATTGGTTCATCTGCTATTAGCGTAATAATAATCTGCCCATCCAAGACCGTCAGCCGCACCCGACGATCAAATGCGCAACCCGTATTATTCATAGAAATAATCGCACATAGACTTCCGATGGGCTATTTGTTGCTTATAATAACGGCCATTGCAAGCTAAAAAAACAAGAATGAGTGATATTTTCATTGGTTATTCGAGAAGCGATCTCGTGATTGCGGAACAATTGGTACAACGACTCCGGCAGGAAGGATGGGGAGTTTTCATCGACAAGCAAACCCATGTGGGCCGTCGATGGCATAGGGAAATCGAGCGGGAATTACACGACGCAAAAGCTGTGGTAGTGCTTTGGTCTGCGGTTTCACGCGACAGCGATTTTGTACTAGAGGAAGCTGAATACGGCAAGCGCAAGAATATTCTCTTTCCCGCATTCATCGAAGCGGTGGAATGCCCCTATGGATTCAGCCGCATACAAGCTGCGGATCTGGTTGGATGGAATAACCAGCCGCGACATTCCGGGTTTTCACAGCTTCTGGATTCCTTGCGGATACATTTAAATGGTGAGTTGGCAAAACCAGCTCAACCCAACGCCAGGCACTTACTGACAACCGGTCAAACGTTCCGCGACAAACTGCAATGCGGCGGTGAAGGGCCATTGATGATGGTGATACCTGCGGGCCGTTTTTTGATGGGTTCACCCAATCGTGATAGCGAAAGACCGCAGCATGAAGTACAAATTACTCAGCCGTTCGCGCTGGGCGTTTATGTGGTTACTTTCGACGAATACGACCTATTTTGTCGGGAAACTAGAGCCAAGAAGCCTTCCGATAACCATTGGGGACGTGAGAACCGGCCAGTAATCAACGTTCCTTGGCAAGATGCACAAGAATACTGTGCTTGGCTCAGCAAACAATCCAGCCGGCGTTACCGTTTACCGAGTGAAGCGGAGTGGGAATATGCCTGCCGTTCCGGAACTGAAACACCCTATCATACGGGTGAGAATATCACTCAAAAACAGGCAAATTTTGCTGGTGAGCAGACGTTACCGGTGGGTTCATTCCCCCCCAATGCTTTTGGATTGTACGATATGCACGGTAACGTGTGGGAGTGGTGTCAGGATGAATGGCACGATAGCTATCAGGGCGCGCCATCGGATGGTTCATCATGGGAAGATGGGGGAAACGAGGCCCGCGTGTTGCGCGGTGGTTCCTGGAACGTTTATCCGGACGACGTGCGCGCGTCGGTGCGCTACGACGGCGATCCGGTCGATCGCGACGATGGTATCGGCTTTCGGGTGCTGTGTTCGTCCCCCATCGAATAGCGGTTCGCTGGCGCGCTGATCGCTGAAGCACGGGTTGGCTGTTCACTGATAGCGCCGCGAAGCGGTGCGCACCTTTTTTTGCCGCAAATCGCCCGGTTTAATCCGGAATGGTTTCAACATATGTCGCCACAAGCCCCACGAATCGGCAAACCGTACGTGATTGATCCAACCTTGAATGCTGGCGTCAAATTCTACAAAGGATATTTGTCCATGACAGTAGGCGTGGTAGCGGTGCTGTAGCCGACGAGTGGCATGCCGGACTTTGCGCGCTTTGACTTTGCGAAATTCGGGATAAACAACGAAGCCAAGCCAGGGCACTCCGTTTGCAGTAGGCAATACCTGCGCTTTTTGATCATGAAGGGTTAATCGCAATACAGCCAATCGTAATTTGATTGCGGTTTTCCATTGCCAGAGCTGCTGTTTGCTATCCGAAAACAATGCAAAATCGTCAACGTAGCGCAAATATGCTTTGCATCCCAGTTCACGCTTGATGAACAAATCAAAACCATGCAAGTAATAATTTGACCAGAATTGAGAGGTGAGATTGCCGATCGGCAATCCGCGTGGCCGGTAAACAGCCAATAGATCGTCGCCCGGAAACCAAACCATGTCGTACTGGTCAATCAAGGCATCGCAACCACCGGCAACTATTTTTTCGATTAAATCCATGATGTCGGGCTCTGGTATCAGTTGACGCAAGCTTTCCAGCAAAACGGCATGATCGATTGATGCAAAATGCTGGCGGATATCACACCGAAGAACATATTTGTAACTTCTGCAACAGTGGTGCAAGCGGGCAATGGCGCGATGGGTGCCTTTGCCGGTGCGATTGGCGTAGCTATCCGGAATGAACACTTGCTCAAAACGGGGTTCGATGATGCTGCAAAGCGCATGATGCACGACCCGGTCACGAAACACGGCTGCACTAATTTTGCGCCGTTTCGGCTCATGGATCAGGAAATGGGTGTACGAGCCGGGTAAATAACAGCCAGAAGTCAGCTCTTCGCGTAACTGCAATAAATGATCCATCAATCGAAATTCAAACGCAGCGACATCCATTTTGCGCCGTTTACCCGAAGCGGCACGTTGAAAAGCCTGCAGCAAATGCGGCAAGCTGCATAGTTTCTGGAATGCATCGCTATGACGAGAGGGAAGAGATGACGCAAGACTTGGTGTTATTGACACGATTATTTGATTTATTAACCTGGCTGCTACCAAAGACGGAACATTTTCCCAAAGTATACCGGCAGACTGTCACACAGCGTTTGATGAATGCTGCATTGGATTGTCAAGAGGCGGTATTTTCCGCGCAAAGCAGCCGTGATGCACGCCGCCGAGCAGCCTTGCAGGATGCAGATGCGGCATTGAGCCGGCTGCGTCTTTATTTGCGGCTCGCGCATCAGTGGCACTGGCTCAATGATGGACAATATACGCATGTCAGCACCCAAGTGGCGGAAATCGGCAAATTGCTGGGCGGGTGGATCAAGCAATCCAACCGCTAACATTCAGTTAATGAAGCTATCAATAAACCTTATTTGTCATTCCGAACGAAGTGAGGAATCTGAGGCAAGCAACACGAAGGATTTCTCGCTATGCTCGAAATGACAGTTATTGGGAGAGCTGCATTAACAAGCTGTAAAAAGTGGGCGCCGCGGGAGCGAATCCAAGCGGCGCCCGGTTTCAATATGCGCCCGATGCGATGGTGCCACATGCGGACGGGACTCACCTGCGCCATCTATCCATCTCCGGCCTCGGCCAGCAAGCCGTAACCGACTGGCAATTCCGGCAGCGGAGCAGATTTCGATGTGGGACAAACACAGCACCCGAAAGCCGATATTATCGTTGCGATTGTCCGGATCGTTGTTGTTGCGCGCCGACGCGCGCACGTTATCCGGATTATTGTTCCAGGAACCACCGCGCAACACGCGGGCCTCGTCTCAGGGAACCCCGCAGAACCGTATTCTGCCAAGACAGTATGCCAACCAAAAACGCAAAAATAAAGCCAAAATTGCGCGCGGCGCCGCTTTGCGGCGCACAGTGAACAGCCTGCCCGAGAATCAGCGATCAGCGCGCCAGCGAACCGCTATTCGATGGGGGACGAACACAGCACCCGAAAGCCGATACTATCGGTGCGATTGTCCGGAAGGTAGGAGTAGCGCACCGACGCGCGCACGCCGTCCGGACCAACGAACCAGGAACCACCGCGCAACACGCGGTTTTGCTGATCAGAAGTATCTTCATTACACTGTTGTTGTTCGCTGCCATCAAATGTGTCGCTCCAGCTAGAGCACGTCCATTCCCAGGCGTTTCCTGACATATCGTACAAGCCGAACCGGTTTGCAGTAAAACTTCCCACAGGTGCAGCCTCTTTATTATCCCATCGACTACCGCAGCCATCACAATTGGCGTTGTTACTGCCTAATTCATCTCCCCAGGGATAAGCAGTTGTTGTTCCTGCACGTGCCGCATATTCCCATTCCGCTTCCGTCGGCAGGCGGCATTCTTGGCTAGTTTGCTTACTCAACCATTCGGTATACGCAACTGCTTCAAGCCAGCTCACATTGACTACTGGTTGGTTGCCACGACCGCCCTTGGCGGTATTCGGAAACGCAATCTCCGTGTTACCGGCACGATGCTTTTTCCAGACATAATAATCATACTGCTCATAGGTAATTTCGGTTTTTCCCAGGTAGAAAGGTCGCGTAATTTGAATCGATTTACCGGGTACACCAAAGTACCACACATTTTCTCCGAGATTGGCGATAAACGCGGCATCTTGTTCGCCCATCATTAAATCTCCGGGTGGAACAGGTTTCTCTGTCAAAACAGGAAGCGGCGCGTAGCCAAGACGAAAGCGTTGCAAAGTCAGAATCATTTCCGGGGACAGATCGTGCTGTTGTATCCACAGTATCGATTCTGCGGCATATAGCGTGATACTGAGTAGCAACAGCAGCAGCGCAATTTGCACGCGTTTGCTCCAAGCCAGAAAGCGATCCTCCAGTGTTGCTACGCGAATGCTCAATTTACGGTAATTCTTCAACTCAGCATAGGAATAACAAAGACTCCAAATTTTGCCCCAGGTAGTTTTGCTGTTTTGCCACTGTTTTGCTTTGAAACTGAGTTGCTGGCGCAAGCTTTCGCGATCGGGGTTTTGCTCAAGGTAGCGGTACAGTGTCGACCAATAGCCTTCCGCTTGCTGGGTGTTGTCCGTTTTTGCGCGAGCACGCACCAGCGTTTCGTGAATCAGGTCGACAAACTGTTGTGCGTCACCTTGCGGGCTTTTTTCTTCAATGATCGTGACCAAGCGCAATACCTGGTGATGGCCGGTATTTAGTGCTCCCTCCGGACGTTCACCGGATAGCGCGCGCAACACGAGTTCTCCCAATTTGCTGTCGCCTTTGCCGGCGGCGTAGACAGCGTCTGCGCGAGAAATGCGCTTGCGGGTATTGCGGCCTTCATCGTTGACGCGCGTCAATGCCAGCAGTAATTCCAAGGCCGCTTGCTTGCCTTTTTTTGGCGCTTGTTGTTCGATACGGTCGAGCAATGCGTCGGCTTGTTGGCTCAGCATGCCGGCAATGCCGCCTTGGCCACGATACGCTTCGCCACTGAGCTTGTGATCCTGTCGCTGTTGCCACAACAGCCATAGCGCGTTTTCTACCAGCGGCAATGCGCCGATTTCATCTTTGGCATCATTGAGGATCGCGGTGGTGATTTCACTGACATCCAGCCGTGCCACCCTTGCCGGTTGCTCGATGATTTCCTCTAAGCCCTGGATGGAGATCAGCGGCAGAAAGTAGCGTTTGCAATAATTGTTATAAATCGATTGCAGGTTGGGCAAGTATTCAAAACGATCCAAAAAATCTGCACGTACCGTGTTGATCAAAAACAACGGGCATTCCGGATCTTTCAGCGCGGTAGCCAGTAGCACGTCAAATTGCTTGCGCTCAGACTCATCGGCAAACGTGAATAATTCTTCAAACTGGTCGACAATTAGCAAGAATGCGCTATTGGCTTGTTTGAAATCCTTGATCGTGAACGCAAGCGCGCGCGGATCTTTTTTCAGGCGTTCCAGCCTGTCAAGCGAATTGCGTTTTGCCGGATCTGCAATTAAACCTTGCTCCAGTGTCTCAGCCAACTTTTCCAGCGGATTCTTGCCGGGCATCATTGGCCCTAAAATCTGCCAGTGTTCAAAACCGGTGCGCGCCCATAAGACGCCTTGCTCGATCATCGGTAGCATACCCGCCTGAACCAGTGATGATTTGCCTGATCCGCTGTTGCCTTCAATTTGCAACCAGCGGGTGTACGTTGCACTACCGCTGGGATGCAATTGCTCCGGATTGGATTGCTGCTGATCGCCGAGATAAGTCAATGCCTCCAGAGTTTCCAAACGGCGTCCAAAGAATAGTCTGGCATCGCCCTTGCCAAAAGCACTTAAACCAAGAAACGGACAGCCTTCGAACACCATCTCGCCATCCGCACGGATTGAATGGGTGCTTATCACTTCGATCAAACCTTGCGACAGCGGATCGGATGATTGCCAACGATCTGCCTGAAACAGCGACAGAAAAGGCGGCAATGATTCCGGTTTTGCATCATCAAGCAGAACCGGAAAAATAGGCAGACGTTCCGCATCGTCATGCGGCGATAAATGACGGATCAATGCCACTTGAACTTCAGCGCCTACCCAGCGCTGGATACCGTCTTGTCCGACCAGAAGCACGAAAGCCGAGCAACTCTGCAGCGCTTGTTGCAACTTGCTCAACCAGCGATCGCCGGTTCGAATACCGGCTTCATCTTGAAATACGACCAATCCGGCTTTTTCCAGCTCTAAACGCAATTGGATACAGGCCTCACGATCTGTGCGGCTATAGCTGATGAATATCGATTTAGCGGTTTGGCTCTCAGGCTGCGGCATGGTGCATGTTATTAATGATGGATTCGCGTAAATTATAGACTATAAATCTTCCGCAGCAATCTCGGTCAAATCCTCCACATCAGCAAGTTTGCCTAGTAACCGAGTGTAATTCCGCAATTGCATTTGCAATGTTCGCAATTCCTGGCGGAATTGCCGGCATTGTTCGGGTGAAGCAAATACACCTTGCTGACTTTTGCGGTGCCATTTTGCGGTAAAAGGACGTACCACCTGATTGAGAACGATAATGGCAATTCTGGCAAATTGAATACACGAACGACCATGCGTTTTGAGCGTTTCCCGTGTGATGTCGAACAATGCGTGGATACTGTCCAGTGCAGTCAGTTCCACGCCGTCTTCATCCGGTAGCGGTTGCGTAGTGATGCGCGTGAGTAATTCCACATAAAGATCCCAGGCGGCGGCTTTGTCGGGATCGGATGGCTTCCAGTCCATATCCAGAATGGGTGTTTTGACTTTCAGGCCGATAAGGTTCCAGTTCTCAAACAAGTCCTTTATTTTCATGATATCAATATCTCTATTTGATGGATATGCACGGTTTAAGGATAAAGCAACAGCAACCGATAACCGAGTGCATCCACTTGATCGCTGTCAAAATCCAATCGAACCTCAATTTCTTGTTGAGACCGAATAAATTGCAATGATTTGTCCGCCTCTTGCAAATAATCCTGCGCTGTGAAAATACGACTGGCAATTAATTCTTCTCGTGCATCCAGCAATGATAGTTGCAAGGCGGGCCATGCCTGTGGAAAAGGCGCATAATTATGGATAGTTGCATACATCGTGGCTACTTCAGGCTGTTGCGCGGGATTTTTCTGCAATTCAGATGATTCGATGCCAATCAGATTGATATCTCTCGGATAAGGCACTGTACACGACAAGAATTCGCACAACTGCTCCAGACGTGGTCTAATTTCCGGCGTAATCATGGTCAGTTCAGTGCGATAGCTATATGCAATCTGAGCCATCAAGAGCAACGCCAATAGTGCATTCACCAATCCCCACTTCACGTAAAACTGCTTATCCGGCTTCTCATCCCCGAACAAAGTGTCCGATGTTTGAGTTAGCTCAGCTGTTTCAGTTGTTTCGATTGTTTCTTGATTCAACTCCGAAATAACGTGCGTTTCGACTTCATTATCTGAGCTTTCAGGAATGATCTGATTTTCGGCCGCTATCTTAGTCGTGCTGAAGGTATACAGTTGAATCTGGGAGGTATATTCGATGGCCGACTCATTGACCGTAATCAGCGTGGCAAACCCATTGAATATCCGCTGGCAGCATCCGCAACGCACATCGCCCCCATGTGCCTGCAATTGCGCAGCATTCACGCGGAAGGTGGTACTGCAACCTGGACAAAGTGTTACAAGCGCCATAGGTTATTGTCTGAATGAATCGTCACGTTAAATGGGCCAGTGAACTGCTTACCTGCCAAACCTGGAAATCTGATAAAGGCAATAATTATTTCATCTTTTGCTGCCGGTTAACAACACCCATCCTTGCTGTTCATTACCACTGTCCATATCAAACCACTGTTGAAAGGCATCCTTAACTTCGGCAGCTTGCTGGCGCAAGATCCCAGACAATACAATGGAGCCTTGTTGCCGAACCAATTGCGCCAGAATTGGTGCCAGCATGATTAAAGGATTCGCCAGAATATTGGCAACCACAACATCCGCCTGGTCTTCCGGTTGCAAATCCCGTATAGCAGTCTGATGGTTGGTTGTAAAAAAGAATTGATACGCAGCGCAATGATTTCTGGCTGCATTTTCCTGGCTGGCTTTAATCGCCTGGGAATCAATATCGATGCCGGTGACATGGCTGGCACCCAGTTTTAATGCAGCTATCGCTAATATCCCGGAGCCACAACCATAATCAACAACCTTAGCGCCTGGTCGCAAATTCTGATCCAACCAACCGAGACACAACTGCGTCGTAGGATGACTGCCGGTACCAAATGCCAACCCTGGATCCAATATCAGATTAATCGCGCCAGGATCAGGTGCCTGATGCCAAGTGGGAACAATCCATAAACGCTGCGAGATTTGAATGGGATCAAATTGGGATTGAGTCAGACGCACCCAGTCCTGCTCTTCAACACGCTCCAAACGGAAATCCAGTTGGCTGCTTGGTTGCGCAATATGGGTCAGATTGGATAGAATTTCATCGATATCAGCATCTTGATTGAATAGTGCTGACACTTCAGCATTGCGCCAGATTTCTTCGCAGGGCTCTCCAGGTTCTCCGAACAGCATTTGCTCGTCTTGCGTGTCAGCCGCCGCATCATGAATATCCACCGATAATGCACCCTGCTCCATCAATGCGTCGCTCAACAACTCGGCATTCGCTGCGTCAGCTTTGATAATTAGCGTAACCCAAGACATGCTTAATGTATCGGGCTTGCGGTCAAATCCACCACTCAATCGGTTTTAGTTTTATTATGCAGTGCAAGCTTTTGCTCCAGATAATGAATTGAAACACCTCCGCGCAAGAAGGATGCATCATGCATCAAGTCACGATGCAATGGAATATTGGTTTTGATCCCGGCCACCACCATTTCAGACAGCGCAATTCGCATGCGCGCAATTGCTTGCTCGCGGGTATCGCCATAGGTAATGATTTTTCCTATCATCGAATCATAGTATGGCGGCACCATATAATTATGGTAAACATGCGAGTCAACTCGCACTCCGGGGCCGCCTGGTGCATGATATTGCGTAATTCGCCCGGCAGAAGGGGTTAATTTATAAGCATCTTCAGCATTGATACGGCACTCTATGGCATGCCCCTTGAACACAATATCTTTCTGGTGCATCGGTAAAACCTTGCCAGCCGCAACATTTATTTGCGCCTGCACCAGATCAATACCTGTGATCGCCTCCGTTATCGGATGCTCCACTTGCAAACGGGTGTTCATTTCAATGAAGTAAAACTCATTATTCTCAAACAAAAATTCAAACGTACCTACACCACGGTATTTGATTCGGCGACAAGCATCGGCACAACGTTCGCCGATTTTATTACGCAATTTCTCCGATATTCCAGGCGCGGGCGCTTCCTCGAGAATTTTCTGGTGACGGCGTTGCAAGGAACAATCTCTTTCGCCCAAGTGAACCGCATGGCCATGCTCATCCATTAGTAACTGAAATTCAATATGACGCGGGTTTTCCAGAAATTTCTCTGCATAGATTGTCGGATTGCCAAATGCCGACTGCGCTTCATTGCGTGTCATGATAACTGCATTAGATAGGGCAGCTTCGGTATGCACCACCCGCATACCACGCCCACCACCCCCACCTGCGGCTTTAAGAATTACGGGATAACCGATCTCCTTGACAATCTTTTTTACCTCGTCAAGGTCTTCCGGCAACGCGCCATCCGACCCCGGAACGCACGGAACACCCGCAGCTTTCATGGCATTCTTTGCGCTGACTTTATCTCCCATCAAACGTATTGTTTCTGATCGTGGGCCGATAAATACAAATCCACTTTTCTCAACTCGTTCGGCAAAATCCGCATTCTCAGACAAGAATCCATAACCGGGATGAATAGCCTCTGCATCGGTCACCTCGGCGGCACTGATAATGGCCGGAATATTAAGGTAACTCTGTCCGACAGGAGCTGGGCCGATGCATACCGATTCGTCGGACAACATCACATATTTCGCTTCCGCATCGGCCTCTGAATGCACCGCCACTGTTTTAATGCCCATCGCACGGCAGGCACGCTGAATCCGCAACGCAATTTCGCCGCGATTTGCAATAAGAATCTTCTCAAACATAGCTATCTGATCTCTATTCAGAGAATTATTTAATTACGAATAAAGGCTCACCGTACTCAACCGGTTGCCCATTCTCTGATAAGATCGCTTTGACCACACCATTTTTATCCGCTTCTATTTCGTTCAGTAATTTCATGGCCTCAATGATGCAGAGCGTATCTCCAACTTTCACGCTCTGCCCAACTTCAACAAATGGACTGGCCCCAGGCGATGCCGCCCGATAAAATGTACCCACCATCGGAGACTTGACAATATGTCCATCTGGGATGGATTTATTATTTGAGTCTGCTATTTCAGCAGACGTATTGGCTTCAGAAATTGTCGCCGGCGCTGACTGAGAAGCCGAAGGCATCATTGCCGCCATAGGTGGCGGCATGAAAGCATAGTTCTGCACACCGGAACCGGATTTACTGATACGCACTTTTTCCTCGCCCTCTGTAATCTCCAGTTCGGCAATACTCGACTCTTCAACCAACTCAATAAGTTTCTTAAGCTTTCTTAAATCCATATCCAATCTCCCGAGACATCGTCTCGCTGTAAGGAAGTTTTACAACTATAGTAAATCGCAACACAGATGCTCAAGACGTCATCGCATATTTTAGTGCTAATTCATAGCCCTTAGCACCTAAACCACTGATAACACCAATCGCCAAATCTGAAAAATAGGAATGCTGACGAAAAGATTCACGAGAGTAAATATTCGACAAATGCACTTCGATAAATGGCAGCTTAATCGCGGCAATTGCATCTCGCATAGCAATGCTGGTATGTGTGTAGGCAGCCGGGTTGATAATAATGAAATTGGTTCCGTCGTTCATCGTTTGCTGTATTCTTTCAATCAATGCCGATTCTGCATTACTCTGAAAAAAAACCAGTTTAAACCCAGTATTTTCAGCTAATTCACTCAAATTTCTGTTAATATCCTGCAATGTCGTGCCACCATAGATCTCGGGCTCACGAACACCCAACATATTCAAATTGGGTCCATGAATAATCAAGATATTACTCGCCTTCGTCTTTTCTGCATCCATTTGAGAATTATGTACCGTTGCAATAAAAATGTACAGATTTTTGATGAATTTCGCCGAACTTAAGCGAAAATTGTCAGAAAAATATTGAAACCAGTAATTGTGAAAAAGTTCATTTTACGGCAATAAAAAAATACAATCACCGCATTCAAATCTTTATCATTTGCCCGCAATTCCTCAACCATCTATAATACCTCGCTCGATTTAAGCCGGGCTGTTGTAGCTCAGTTGGTAGAGCAACTGATTCGTAATCAGTAGGTCCGCAGTTCGATTCTGCGCAACAGCACCAATTATTCAATAAGTTATATATAGTATCAATATTTAATCAAATTAATGTATACACTATGTAGACATGAGGATGAATATAGGAAATAGTAAGAAACTTTGCATGAAAAGCTTATTTTCAAGTCAGTCAAATTTGTAATCAGAAGGTCCAGAGTTCGATTCTTGGTGTCGGCACCATAAAATCAATAAGTTGTGTAATGGTAAGTATTTTTATAATCCTTGTGTAGACCATATGTAGACACAAAATTAAGGAGGTAAGTGAACAAAGTTTAATTTGTGTTTTGTTATTGATGAAAAATGGTTTGGAATGGCTCGAACTTTTAATACGTTGATCGGAAGTTCGTTTTTGCCATGACTTACCAATTAAGACAGAAACTTATTAATATTTAAGTTACTGTAATCAAATAAAAGTTGACCTTATAGTAGTCCTAATGTATTAACTAATTTTCAATAAAATCAAAGTAATTCTTCAATTCTACTTCTTGATAAGAAATTAAAAATTAGTGAAAACGGTAACAGACAGTCACGAGAAATGTGAGTGGAATCTACTTTTAATGGAAGACGTTTTTGCTATTGAAGTTAACAAGAACCGCCCAGATTAAAATTGTTTTATGCCTAATTTCACGCCGGAGACGACGTACCCGAATCGTTTGCTCGACCCTGGCCAAGCCTGTTGAACTCATATTGCAAGAACATAAATCGCAAATTGACAATGTTTACACCGGGTAAATTCCTAAATCAGGTCGCAATTCATCAAGTCATATTGCATATCCTTCCACAGCTGAGTTAAATATAGCTGCTTGATTCCCGATCGAATCAATACCCTTAAAAAGGGGTGGATTAATGAATGTTGATCTCACTATCTTTATCGTTGGCGACATATTACTTTAAAAAGTAACTTTGAATCATTCTCAGCCTTACGATCACCTCTAAATGTATTTACACGATAGTTTTGTGCAGGAATTGTAGTGTCATAACTCCAGAACCAATCATCTAAATTACTTCCTTTTAAGAACCCTAAATAACCGCCTTCTGAAGCTTTAATACTTGAAAGTTCAAAAACATTTGGTAAATTCCAACCTGAAATATTATTTTGCTTTAAATTGCTACAATATTGACGTGCTCCTTCCGCATCCCAATAATCATCTGAAACAGCACTCCAAATATGACCAGTTTCAAGATCTCGGCAACCACCATTAAAGTTGTAGAAGCGCTTAGATTTATCTGAGCATCCACCCGTTACATATACTATTTTTTTGCGATTAGGGAAGGTAAAATTATTTTGGTCTAGTGCTTTATAATTTATACACTTTTTGCTATTTTCAAAACACTCAGATCCGAGTTTACTTATGTTTTCTCTCGAAACAAAAAGATTATTCTCTGTCTTAATCAAAATATCTTTAGGTAAGCCACTGAAATCATATTCAGAAATATTATCCTTAATATGTTCGATTAAACTAATCTTTGCATTAATCCATTCAAAATCTCTATCGGCATCTTGTATATAACTTCTTTGTTGACGAGTAACAAATGGATTATCGTTTTTAAATGATGGAAAATCGGAATATGAGCCAGTTAAAGCAATTAAAGGTACAGCTTTATCATATGTCGCTTTGTCTGGGAATTCTTTAACATATGTCGTAAGGCTATCTGCATCAGTTGGTACATTTCCACCAGGAAAGCCAGGACTAAGTAATCTCATTTCAACGTTTGTATAAGTATGAGCTCTTTCAAGAGCTTGAGCGAAATCAGCTGAAGCAGAAAATTTGCCTGCATAATTCCCCTCAAAGCTGGCTTTGAGTCGATCTTTCTCAATTGAGTCTTTTGCAAACAGCTGATATATAGCGAGAAACTGATTACCTTTTCGCATACCTTTTACATATATATCACCACATCCCTCATAAAATCTTCGTGGATTGGATTTTACTATTTTTGCCCAAAGAGGATCTAGATCTTTGTAATCTGCTATAAAATCATCCCAGGTAACATTTACATTGGCCAAAAGGAAAATCGAATTTTCAGCTGACTTATATTCCTTACTAAATTCTACGCTTCCCTTACCTGAGCCTAAACCATATGAAACTGAAGCGCTTGCTTTTGCATATAATGTTTCCAGTAAAGTCTGATAATCATCAATGCGCCTTAATTCAAACTCTACTTTCTTTCCAGAAGGAATTTCAGTTACATTAGTCGTTTTATCAATACAAGATCCTTTTGAAAGACCAGTAATCGAATTAATTCCATAACCCATAACATAGGGGGTGGGTTCATATATTGGTGCAGAACCATTGGATAAAGCACTATAGTCTTTTGAAACTGAAGAATAATATTTTTTTCTTTGTGATAAAGAGGATTCTTCATTCTCATTATTAAGTATAAAGACTATTTTTTGATCATCATTGCCAATTAGCTCGGGTTCCAATGAAGAAATTATTTCTTGGATTCTTGTTTTTTGTACCATCGCATTACTTGCAACTATATATTTGCGCAAAGCATCAATCCGCTTCTCCTCTAGAGGGGAATCTTCTGAAATATTCAGAAGATATTTATCAATTAAGTTGAAATCTTCATCTACAAGTTTTACTTTGAACTCTGATATAGATATCGCAAGAGAAGCTGTAGCTCGATCAACTCCACGACCAGAAAGCATTAATTCGTGTAATTTAGAAGCGGATATTTCATGATGCCAATTTTGACAGGATTGGTAAGTCGCAGGCGTACGTGTTTCTTCTCCACAAATTGCAGCACGTTGATCTCCTTCACATTGCTTATCCCGTACCTTATAGAGTCTCACAAAAAAATGACTTTCCCAATAAAAAGGCCTCGACAACTTAGATTTTGTTATGCATGAGTAGGTACAACCCTCCGACTCTTCGCCTGGCATTTTTGCTGCTTCACAATAATTCTTCCTGTCATTTTCGCAGCCTCCATTTCCATCATTTTTTCCATTAACTTCTCTAATATCATAACGCTCCTTACCACAAAGTTCTGATCTGCATGCCTTATAAGTTATATTCCATGTATTGACAGGGCAATAACTTGAAGCTTCTTCTTTAAATATAGAAGAAATTTGGATAGCTACTGCTTTGTCTATCGGTAACATGATGATTAGTAGAAGAATAAGGCGATACATAATTTCTTTCTCCTTTTTTATTGTATTAGGCAATATAAGGACTACTAATAATATTAGTCATATTTCACTTTAACAAGTAAAAGCCTTGTATGCAATTATTAATAGGATGCATTAGGAAAAAGAAAGATCATGATATGAACGAATGTGGCTTTACAAAGAAATACTTAAATTATACGTACAGTTATTAACAGAACTCCAAGGCGGCTGCGCCGCAAATGCGGCCTCGCGGTCGCTGCCGTTGTCGCTCCCACTCGGGCGCTTTGCGCTTCGCCGTTCAGTCTGTTCTGTGTTTACTGCACATCGTTCAATACGCCATTGATGCAAGCGGGTGGGTAATTGGATGGAATCTGTTTTTATGCCGCAGAGTTTTTGTCCTATCGGATCACCATATTTTCCCAGTTCTTTGGATTCTACTTTCAGTAACTTGATGGGATTATCTTTTCGTTTGCAAGTCACGCCGCCCATCAATTGAATAAACTGTCCCCATTTGCCCTGATCGGCCGCCTGCTGGGCTTGTTGTAGAATGCCTTCCGGTGCATCACTGATTCTGCGTAATTCACGCCAAACGCTAACAGGCGCACCGCCAATTTGTTGAAATTGCCGGATGCCCCAGGTTGATGCCCAGGCTTCCACACGTTCAGCCGCTTCCTGTATTGGGTTGCCATCAATATCATGTTCAAGGCCGTAACCATCGATATTCTTCGAAATGTATTTGGCGATGTAACCAACCGCAGAACCTTTGCTTTTATCAATAGCAATGGCTGTGAAGCGATGTCTTAGTGCGCCCGGCTCATCGCCATCGGTTTCTAGGGCATAGCGTTGAAAAATCTTGCGCACTTTTTCACTGTGGTCAGGTGGTATAAATACCAGCATATGCCAATGTGGCGTGCCGTCATGTTGCGGTTCAGCAATGCGAAAACCATAGATATCCAGATCATCGCGATCAAGTTTGGCGCGGATTCTTGACCAGACTTTGTTTAGATATTTTTGCGCTTGTTTGGGTGTGGTGCCGTCATATTTGGGATTAGCTTTGCAACTACCGGATAAACGCGCGTGCATTCGGGATGGACAAGTGATGGTATAAAATTCACCCGCATGTCCCAGTTCATTGGCAATGAATTCAAAGCCGAAGATACGCACCATCAATTCACTGCGCCGTACTCGTGGATTGGCCAAGCTATGCTCTGCTAATTCGCTGAGCGTGAGGCCTTCATCCATTTCATTAATGACTAGCAGACTCTCAAGAATACGTTGGTTACGTTTTTTTTGTTCTCTACGCCGTTGCAGGGTTTCATCACTGACGTACTTGCCTTTACGTTGATGGACGAAACCGGATCGAATCGCTCCCTGTTCCAGATTCCTGGCATGAGTTTTACGTAGTCTGCGCAGCCACCAGTTTTCATCGGTCAGGCGGGTATAAATGCCCTTCTCTGTGATACTTGAGTTATCTAAAGAGGCTAGATTGACGTCATATTTCTGCGCATAGTGCAGCAGACTGGCTATTTTATCGGTTCGATTGAGGAGGAAATTACTAAAATCCTTGATTTCCATGACTATGCGTTTGGATAGTGCCTGCAGATCGTCATCGGAAGCATTGAGCGGAATGCTGTACTTGTTGAGCTTTCCATAGGCTTTAAGTAAACCTTGATTGGCATTGCGCCTGCCTTCAAAGATGTAAGTTTCTTTGTACTCATCGGCGGCGTTTTTAGCAAAGAGTTCGGGGAGTCTCTGGAATATGGGCGCACGCCATCGCTTGTAGCTGCTATCCGGTTCATCCAGTAAACTTAAAATACTTTCGGCAATCTGTTCGCCGGGAGTGAGTAGTTCTTGGCTACCTCGTACTGACGTGTGCATGACACACCTCAGTACTGACTGGTGGATTGACACAGACACGATTCAATATAAGCAAGCAGATCGCTATGGCGATAGCGAACTGCTCGGGAGCCTATTTTGACGAAGGGCACACGCGCCCCTGCCCAGCGGTCTCGTTCCAGGAATGCGATGCTAACGCCTAAGATTTGTGCCGCTTGTTTAGTAGTGAGTAATGGGTTTTGCATGATTGACTCCGTGAGTTGTTAATATGGAATCAATACTGCTGCAACTTGCAGAGAAATAAAAAAGGGTCAGTTGACTGAAGGGTATTTAATGTCGTCGATCAAGAAGCATCAAGTTTTATAGATCCTTTTCTGGAGCCAGTTTTGGTAGTCCCCAGTATGAATTAATCAAGCAGAAACTGAGTGGCTATTTTTTAGACTGAGGGACCATTTCAAATTTAATTGAATAGTTTGCTTTAGGAGGTCGCCCTGGTTTTCTATTGTCTTTTTGTGGATCAAGCTCGGCAATCCATTCAGTAATAGTACTTATGTCATATTGAGCGCCATTGCCAATTCGCTGCAATATTTTAGATCGAGCAATATGATTAGGGTGGATAGCTGGATCAAGTTCCCATAAGGTGCTGGCTATTGCTTTGCAACTAATCCGGTCTTCCATTTCATCAGCTGGCCGGTAGTTTTTAGCTTCCTTAGTAACTATTTGTCCCTCAGGTAGATATCTAGGCATCCAACAAGATGGTAGGTCGTAATGAGACCTGATGCACAATTCAATTACTTCTTCACGTTTGACATACAGCGAATCCAGATAGGCTTTATTAATGTCATCTTTTAATAAGCAGTT
>NZ_JAIEMO010000046.1 GCF_019752095.1 Nitrosomonas sp. | reverse complement strand
ATTGCTGATTTTGATGCGATATAAACCAGTCATCGGTGCCTGGATTGTCTTTGCAATCAATGCGCGCATCACACCGGCATGCGCAACGATCAGAATATGGCAACCGAAATAACGTTCGATAGCGACTTCATAGGCTGAATAAACCCGTTGAATAAAATCGTCGAGAGGCTCGGCTCCTTGCGGTCGAGCATCCACCGGATTCTTCAAGAAAGCTTGATATTCAGACGCTCGCCCAATTTTAACCTCATCATGACTCAATCCTTCCCATTCGCCAAATCCCACTTCCTTGAAGCGCGGCTCAACTGAGACATTAATGTCATAACGTTCCCCTAAAGCATAGGCAAAGGCCTGACAGCGTTGCAGCGGAGAAGTAATAATTTGCTGCCACTGATTATACTTACCAACAGCACGCCACATTTGCAACCATCCTTCCTCGCTCAACGGATCATCCACGCCATGACCGCGATAACGACGCCCGCCGATAGGCTCACCGTGGCGGATCAAATCGATTAGAGTTTCAGTCATAAAGAATGCTGGGAGGAAAAATCAGATGCAGTAGTTTAGCTGATTTATTCTGCAGGAAAAGTGAAATTGGACAATAAATCCGATCGCTTTGAATTTGCCACAATGATTAAGATAACTTCAAGGCAGTCGATGCCAAGCAGGATCAAGAGAGAAAGTGCAACTTGTTAAGAATAAATAGTATCTTCAGTCAATTGTTAATACTAGCAGCAAGATAAATGATTCCTCGCCGACTTGTAGTTTTCTAATTTTCCAACCGCGCATCTAATAATTTCCCACCTTAATATTCGCCCCACCAGTTTTCTTAACTACTTCCAGCGCAATATCGACATATTCGGTAAATTCCAGCGCATCCTCTTCCGCAATCGGTGTTGTCAGAACAAAATCAGCATGTTTGCGCGCTTCATACTTTCTACCTATTTCATACAATAATTCAGCATAAAAGGCGCGCGTAATGATGTCCTGAGGAAACAGCCCGTACGCCCGCTTGAGATGTGCGAGCGCTTTCTGGTTACTGCCAAAGCTGATTGGAAACCGTGGCAGTTTGTGATACATACGGCCTAGTGCCCGATGAGCGCCGGCATTCTCGTATCTTTCATCAAGTTCGACTACTTTCAAAAGCAAATCTTCCATCGGCCGAAGCATCCTCAGTGCATTGAGCATACCGCTATCTTCAGCGATTTTCCCCATCGCAGCAGCCTTCCAGAACAACCCTCGCACATCATTGGCATTCAGTGCCAATGCCTGATCAGCCATGGCAATACTGCGTTCAAACAAATGGACACGGTGATGTTTATCGAGTTCGAGCTGAGCACGCATAAATTTTAAACGAGCAAGCTCTGCCAGAGCCGCCGATTCCCGGGAATTTCTCGTCAAATCACGAAACCAGTCTATGGTCTCCAACAACAACGGCGTATCAATGGCATACTTCCACGCTGCCAGTTCAATTTTCTGCTGATTTTCCAAAGTTAACACGGTGGAAGCACTGCGATGCGCCAGCACCGATGATGTCAAACAAATGAGCGCAACCACTCCGCATATAAAAAGGATTAACTTTTTTTTCAATTGCTTTAAGTTTGATTTTATGAAGTTACTCATGTTAAACCCTTTTTATAAACGGTTTTTTTGATCGACCTGATGAAAGTAAAAATATCCGTTGTTTCAGGACGCTTACTAAATATAAGCATAGCTCTATTCAGAGCAAACTCAAATCATAAATAACTAGGGAATTTATGCTTTTTTAAACAATCTGCTATTGCAAAACCTGAGGCGAAACTAAAAATGAATATAGCTAACATCTCACCCTACGAATCGCAGTTAACCAGTGAGACAGCTAATCAATACCCATGATTCCAACAATCTGCGCCAAGTTTAACTATCTCATTCACCGGATGAATTTTCCACAAAACAAGTTGCATATTTTTTGGATCCCTAGTTAGGTTGCAATTTATCGCAACAAAATGACATTTTGTACCAATTGGTCTCGCATTGCAGCGAATAAACTTACACTTCGTTCCGTTCTGCTACGCTTTCTAGGATAATATACAAATTTAGATCGCGACCTATCTTTCAAGTCTTCATTTTCCAGCGCTGCAAGGCGGGCATGTAAACAATGCAACATCAACACTCATTACCTAAACCCGGCACCGTATCCCGATATGCTGATTTTGACGGTTCCAGCGATGCATTATTCCTTGCGCAATTAGCGCAACAGGCCAAACCCGTCACGGTCATTACCGCCAATGCGCTTGATGCGCAAAGATTACTGGAAGAAATTCCGTTCTTTGCTCCCGAATTAAGAACGCATTTACTACCCGATTGGGAAACACTGCCTTACGATGTTTTCTCGCCCCATCATGATCTTGTCTCAGAGCGGTTGGCAACCTTGTATCAAGTGATGAACAGCGCATGCGATGTGCTGATTGCGCCACTGACCACCGCGCTCTACCGCATGCTGCCGCGCGAATATCTGGCGGCGCATACTTTTTTCCTCAAGCAAGGTGAAACGCTGGATATGGCGGGGTTACGCAGTCAATTAACATTGGCGGGATATTCGCATGTCACGCAGGTTTTTTCACCAGGTGAATACAGCGTGCGCGGTGGTTTGATTGATTTGTTCCCGATGGGCAGCCCGTTGCCCTACCGCATCGACCTGATAGACAACGAAATTGACACCATCCGCACATTCGATGTTGATACGCAACGCAGCATCTATCCAGTCAAGGAAATTCGCCTGCTGCCAGCACGCGAATTTCCACTGGATGAAGCCGGACGCACCTGCTTCCGTGGTAATTTTCGCGAGAAATTCGAGGGCGATCCGTCAAAAAAGCAGATTTACAAAGACATCAGCAAAGGCTTGACACCTGCAGGCATTGAATACTATCTGCCGCTATTTTTTGAACAAACAGCAACCTTGTTTGATTATCTGCCTGAAAACACGTTGCTCTGCTTGCACCAGGATGTTCGTCCGATCATTGATGAATTTTGGCGCGATACCCAATCGCGTTATCAATTGTTGCGTGGCGATATGGATCGACCGCTGCTGCCACCACTAGAATTATTCTTATCCAGCGACAGCTTTTTCGGCAAAATAAAACTTTATGCGCGCGTTGAGATTCTCTCCAGTACACAAGAAACCAAACTCACCGCAGCTAAACCAACGTTTCCGTTACCCCCCGTCCAGGTTAATCGTCACGCAGAAAATCCACTGGAAAAACTAGTGACTTTTACCAGTCGATTCACCCAATCAGGTGGACGCATTTTACTGCTGGCGGAAAGCATGGGCCGACGCGAGCTCATTACTGAATACCTGAATCAATACGGTCTGCATCCGAAAATCTGTGAGAATTATGCACAGTTCTTGAGCAGCTCGCAGCCCTTTATGATGAGCGTCGCACCACTACACACCGGTTTTATGCACGAATCCTCGCAACTGGCTTTTATCACCGAAACCGAGCTGTATGCAACCCATGTCTATGGGCGGCGCGAACGCGAAGCACGCAAAACCACATCAACCGACAACATTCTACGCGACTTGTCGGAAATCAAACCAGGCGATCCAGTTGTACACGAACAGCATGGCATCGGTCGTTATCTCGGCTTGATCAGCATGGATGTCGGCGAAGGCGAATCCGGTGAGCTCAGTGAATTTCTTGCGCTGGAATACGACGGCGGCGACAAACTGTACGTACCGGTTTCACAGCTTTACTTGATTGGACGCTACAGCGGCGCAGCGCCCGAATCTGCACCACTACACAAATTAGGTAGCAATCAGTGGGAAAAAGCCAAGCGCAAAGCGATGCAGCAGGTACGCGACACCGCAGCAGAATTGCTAAACTTATACGCTCAGCGTGCGGCGCGTGAAGGTCATACCTTTACACTCAAACAACACGACTATGACGCATTCGCGGAAGGATTTGGTTTTGAGGAAACCGCGGATCAAGCGGCAGCGATCAAAGCGGTGATTACAGATTTAACATCCGGAAAACCTATGGATCGATTGATATGTGGCGATGTCGGATTCGGCAAAACCGAGGTAGCGCTGCGCGCAGCCTTTGTCGCTGTCGTCGACGGTAAGCAAGTCGCAATCCTGGTTCCCACCACGCTGCTGGCGGAACAACATTTCCAGAATTTCTCCGATCGCTTTGGCCTAATAGCCGATCAATGGCCAGTCAAAATCGCCGAATTATCGCGTTTTCGCTCCGCCAAGGAACAAACGCAAGCAATCGCCGGTTTGGCCAAAGGCGAAATCGACATTATCATTGGTACGCACAAACTGATTCAGAAAGATGTGCGTTTCAAGAATTTAGGCTTGGTCATCATTGACGAAGAGCACCGCTTTGGCGTGCGGCAAAAGGAGCAGCTAAAAAAATTGCGTGCCGAAGTTGACGTACTAACGTTGACTGCCACGCCGATTCCACGCACCCTAGCGATGTCGCTGGAAGGGTTACGCGATTTCTCCATCATCGCCACTGCACCGCAGCGCCGCTTAGCAATTCGCACATTTGTCAGCGGATTCTCGATGGGCATCATTCGCGAAGCGTGCTTGCGTGAACTGAAACGTGGCGGGCAAATTTATTTTCTACACAACGAGGTCAGCACCATCCAATTGATGTATGAGAAGCTTTCCGGTTTGCTGCCCGAAGCGCGCATCCATATCGCCCACGGGCAAATGCCGGAACGCGAACTGGAACATGTGATGCGCGATTTCTATCAACAGCGCTTCAATATCCTGCTGTGCACCACCATTATTGAAACCGGTATCGACATTCCGAGCGCCAATACCATCGTCATCAACAATGCGCATAAATTCGGCCTGGCGCAACTACATCAATTGCGCGGCCGTGTCGGACGTTCTCACCATCAGGCCTATGCTTACTTGCTGACGCCACCGGAAGAAGCGCTTGGCACGCAAGCCAAAAAGCGCCTGGAAGCAATTCAAGCAATGGAAGAATTAGGCTCCGGATTTTATCTGGCAATGCACGATCTGGAAATCCGTGGCGCCGGTGCGGTATTAAGCGAATCACAAAGCGGCGAAATGCAGGAAATCGGCTTCAGCCTTTACAGCACTATGCTGGATACTGCGATCCAATCCTTAAAGCAAGGCAAAGAGCCCGACATGCAGCATCCCCTAGGCGTGGCGACCGAAATCAATCTGCACGTGCCCGCACTGTTACCGGACGACTACTGTCACGACATTCACGAACGTCTGGTGCTGTACAAACGCATGGCCAACTGCGCCGACAACGAACAATTGGATGACATGCATCGCGAACTGATCGACCGCTTCGGACTGTTGCCCAGTCCGGCACGCGCATTACTCGACTGTCACCACCTACGCATCGCCGCCAAGCCACTTGGAATCACTCGTATTGATGCGAGTGCAGAAAGCATTCAAATTCAGTTCATCCCGAATCCCCCAATCAATCCGGCGGAAATTATTAAACTGATCCAAAGCAGCCGTGAATATTCGCTATCCGGCCCTGATCGATTGAAAGTTCAAGTGCAGATTGCGGATGTTAACCAACGTGTCGTGCGGATTAAGGAGTTGATACAGAAGTTAGGATAAATAGTCGAGGATAGTTTTCTTTTAAATTGCGCCTGCAAAACGCACAGTGTTGTATTGAAAAATTGAATTGACACGCGTATACAGAACAGAAGGAGATAAGACAATGATTCAAAAATAAATTAATTACTGTTGTATTATATTGCATCATTTCAGATATCTAATTGGATTCAAAGTATATGAGCAGTCATGATGTATCTCGGATTTCAGATGTCATTACTGTTGTAGGCTCAGCGTATCAACAACCGATTGCAGATCTACTAGACAAACTTCTGAAACGGCCTCCGCCCGCGGCGAACCCCGCCGGCACAAACATGCGCGAGAACGGTTATTCGGCTGCTCTCATTATTCTGCTTGTCGCAATGCTCGAGTCGTATACCTCAAGGCTTCGCTTTGTACGAAGGTCGGAATCAATCGGCGGAAATCTTAGTACACCGGAACTTCTCACTAAGTATTTTCCTGCTCTTCCCACCGAAAAAGAATTATTTGAAGTGTTTCTCGTTAGGAATGTGCTTTCACACAATCACATCTGGCATCTTGACGTTACAAATTTTGCAGACAGCGGATCTCTGACTCTTGCTACTCCTCCGGGATTAGGCTTTAACACAAATAAGCACTACGAGCACATAGTCGATACCCCTGCTCGCAGAACTGTTAACTTGAAGCTTAATGTTGATCCCACTGCGGTCGATCGATTCGATCGTGCAGAAGGTATTCGATGTCGTATGGTGCACGCTCAAGTTTATGAAAACACCACTAGCCGGGTCTATTGTCGGCTTTCGAGGCAAGTACCGCCAATTCGAAGATATTCCCCAGGAAATTACCATGATGGATTGAAATCTCGATAGGAACCCTAACAACATGCTATATTATTAATTGTTAAACTTCATATACTTATCACAACCCAGTAGGACACAATGTACTTATTATGAAAAATATTTCCATTTCGGACATTCTTCAGTTACCTGTGCAGGAACGAATTCGTCTCGTTGAACTCATTTGGGATAGTGTCGCAGCCGTACCGGAAGCTGTCGAAATATCACCGGAACTGAGAACCGAGCTAGAAGCACGATTGGCAGAATTTGAGAAAAATCCGGAAGCCGGATTCTCATGGGAACAAGTCAAATCACATCTAAATGATGGTTCATGGCATTCCGTATAAAATTTTCCGCACGAGCGTTGCGGGAAATCGGAGCAGCCCGCACGTGGTATGAAACGCAAAACCCTGGGTTAGGCGATGAATTTATTGCTGCTATCGAGTTACAGCTAAAACGCCTCGAACAAGCGCCGATGCTTTATGCAGAAGTTATCCCCAAAGTGCATCGCGCACTCCTTCCTCGTTTTCCTTATGGTTTGTTTTATGTCGTGCGCCAGGACTTGGTATATGTGTTAGCTGTTTTACACGAGGTTCGTAATCCCAATCAATGGCCGAAGGCAAGTAAAGATTAACCTGGCAACTCATTCTCCACCAATTTAACCCAATAGGCAGCGCCAACGGGTAAGGTCTCATCATTAAAATCGTAGTTTGGATTATGCAGCAAACAACTGCCTTCCGAGCTACCGTTGCCAATCCAGATATAGCAGCCTGGTTTTCGTTCCAGCATAAACGCAAAGTCCTCGGCGCCCATGCTGGGAATTGGCGCGGTATTGACGCAATGTTCGCCTGCGACCGCAGCGGCGGCGCGGATCGCGCTGGCGGTTTCATCCGGACTGTTGACGGTGACCGGGTAGCCGGGGTTTTCAGGGTTAAAGTAAATGTCGGCGTGGATCCTGAAACCTTGCGCGACGCTCTGGGCAAGATGGATGATGCTTTGTTCCAATTGCACACGCACGGAACTTTTAAAGCAACGAAACGTTCCGCGCACTACAACAGAATCTGGCAGTGCATTCCAGGTATTGCCGCCATGAATTTGCGTGACGCTGATCACAGCGGCATCGGCCGGATCGATCTGACGGCTGACGATGGTTTGTAATTGAATGATCAAATGCGCCGCAGCAACCAGCACATCGTCACCCAAATGCGGCATTGCGGCATGAGTCGCTTGCCCCTTCAGATTAATTTCAAAGCAGTCAAACGAGGCCATCATGGGTCCGGATCTAACTGCGAAATGACCAACGGGAATATCCGGAAAATTATGCATGCCGAAAATCCGTTGCGCAGGGAATTGCTCGAACAAGCCTTCGTTGATCATTTGATGGGCGCCGGCCCGGCATTCTTCCGCCGGCTGAAAAATAAAATACACTATCCCGTCAAAACGACCGTGGCTGGCAAGATAATGCGCTGCACCGAGTAACATGGCGCTATGCCCATCATGACCGCAGGCATGCATTTTCCCGTTATGGCGGGATGCATGTTCAAACCTGTTTTGCTCTTGGATAAAGAGCGCATCCATATCAGCGCGCAGTGCGATGCTGTCGCTACTGTTGCCACGGCGTAGAACTCCGACAATGCCGGTTTTAGCTAAACCCTGATGCACTTTGATACCAGCTTGCTGCAGTTGCTCGGCAATTAACCGGGCCGTTGCAGTTTCTTCAAATGCGGTTTCTGGATATTGGTGTATCTGCCTGCGCCAGCGGCGCATGTCGGCTTGTAACGCTAGAATTGCCGGATCAATGTGCATAGTTAATTTATGCCGACAGTCGCAGTTATGCGCGAAGAGTCATACCGATCATCAGTTTCACGATGAAATTGAGTAAGTCGCTTCTCTGATTGCTTATCATGTTGTTTTTCTAGCTGCAGCTTGGCGGGATTAATTTCCCATCGCTTGGAAGTGGAGATTTCCAGGAAATGTAGTATTTCTGAAATAATAAATTCAGGATTTGTTTGCAAATCTTCATAATAGATTCGACAAGGACTCAATTTAAGCTTATCAAAATAAAGTTCAAATTGTGACTGCGCAAACTGAATCTCAGAAATCACCTCTATGATTTGTTCGTTGCTGATACTCGCAAGCTCTGCTTTTCCATTGACACCACTATTCCAGTTACTTTTCCATTGCCCTGTTTGTATTGCCACCAGAAATGAAAGCGCTTGCGCGGCAATATCTCTTCGTACGATATAAATGAATTGAGGCTTGCAGATTATCTTGGAAATCACTTTTATACGGGACAAAAAATACAACTGATCCCAAGAAAGTTTGGTAGCAAACACTTCGTTTGACGTACTGTGGTTATTAGGCAAGTTACGTATAAAGTCATCAAAAGAATTTAATTTGCATACAGTGCAGTCTTCTAGAACCCGCTCTTCATTGAAAAATTCATCGGCCAATCCCATTAATCCTGTGGCATAGAGCAATTCAGCCAACCAATTGGAACCACAACGGTTTGTAAAACAGAGTATTACCTGTTTTTGTGTATTAATCTTGATTGATAAATCTCTAAAAAGAAGTTTATCAGCTTGACTAAAATACCTTAAAGTTTCGATTTCATGATGTTGAGCGATATATTCGATCGGAAATGGCCGCTCTCCTGGACGAATAAAATAATAAAGGGATTGTAAAAATGATAGCATCTTGCTTCGACTTATAGCACAGCACCATCAGCATTGCCAAGCTAGGCCGCTGATGGTCGGCTCTAAACGATCCAATTGCCAGAAAATTGACAAGTTATTGAAGAAAAGCACTTACAAAGAAATATTCGTGGAATACAAGAGTTATGGGCTATAGTCTTAATATCAGATCTGCTGGGAAAATTTAACGAAAATAGGAAGCTTTACTATGCCGCAAATATGGACTCTATTTTTGCTTATGTCATTTCTTCTTGTTAATTTAGTTAACGCCACTGAACAAACTCCACCAAAGGCAGCCTCCATTGCCAAGGAAAAAGCAGAAATGCTTGAAAAGAAGGTATCTGACAATGATAGCGAAACACCGCCCAAGCCGGCTGAAACCATTACTAAGCACCAAGCGCGAGCGGTCGACCCCAGCGGCGAAGAACCTTTGGAAGATGTAATAACCTGCTTAGCACGCAGTATCTATTGGGAAGCGAATCGCACCAATGATGCAGAGATGGAGGCCATCGCCAGTGTAGTTATGAACCGGCTGGGTCATGAAGGCTTTCCCAGCACTATCTGTGAAATCGTGAAACAAGGTCAAGAACAGGGTTCCTGCCAGTTTTCGTGGTGGTGCGATTGTCGCTTGGATGATGCACAGGAAGAAGAGTCTTATTCACGTGCGAAGGAAATTGCCCGTATAGCTCTCAACCAGCAACTCCAGGATCCGACAGATGGCGCCATGTACTTTCATAACCGAAAAGTGACTCCGGATTGGTCTAGCGAATATATTAGAACCGCCAAGATCGGCGAGCATATCTTCTATAAACCGGCCGATGGCAAGGCCAAGTAGGAGCAGTCAGTTGATTATTCAAGAACCCTGCCACACGCTGCAGCACATTTCTACTCTGAACAACGCAAGCTGATAATTCCTGCGAATTACGCACCTAATGCGCGCAATTGATTTAGCAAAATCTATATATACTTTGCAAGCACAATGCTGGCTCTCAATAAGGAATCGAGAGCCAGCACCAAGCTAAAAACATAACTAAGGAAACGAAGGCACCCTCGGTTCGGTTTGTTCGACTTCGACCTGCGGCAAATGTTGTTTAACTCGATCTTCAACTTCATTCACTCGGTCAGTAGGCACATCAACCAGAACCAGTAATTTACCAGCCTCAATCTCATCCTCAAATTCCTTGGTTTGTCGATTGCCAACACTCATGCCAACCATACCGCCAACCCATGAACCCACTCCTGCACCCACCAGCGTGGTCGCCAATAAAACACCTCCAGCGATAACCGTTGATGCTGGTGGCAATGCAACTGCAACCAGCCCAGCAAGTAAACCTGTTGCACCACCTACTGCGACCCCTTGCTCTACGGCAGGAATAAAATCAGTTTTTTGCAATAGATTAGCTTCCGGCAAATCCTCAAGTGGTGTGCCACGTTTAGCAAGCACATGGATATGCTTCTCATCAATTTTTTCCAGAAGTAAATCCTCGACAATTTTTTTGGTAGTATCTATATCTGGAACTAGAAAGTATATACGTCGCATAATTCCCTCCTCAGAGATTATAAATTTAAAAAGAAAGTGCAGAAATGCTCTTCTTTTCGGATTTAAAGAATTCCTTTCAGTTAAAACCAGTATAGTTTGTATTGCCCTCTCTTCTAGTTCTGATTTAATTGCATCAGGCTTTATTTAACTATACATTTTTAATATATGTGCATATTGATTTTTTCCAAGCTTATTACTAACAATGAGCCGATAAATTCTTACAAATAGCCAATTTAAGTATAGAATAAAGCCATCAACCATCATTTGGAAATTGATATAAAGTGTGCTGCAACAACATCTTTTTAACAATTTTCCAGCAATAAGCGTTGTTGCTTATTCATTAATGTTGATTAGGGTGCTAATGTTTAATTTTTGGAGGTTATATGAAAAGAGTATTCTTATTTCTGGCATTGATGCTAAGTTCCTATAGTTATGCCCAAAGTGGACATGATCATCAAGGAAATATGCAAAAGGGAGGAGGCCATCATGATGAAATGCACGGTGATGGTCATCACGGAATGGGCGGAATGATGCATGGCGGCCATCACAAACTTGATAAAACCATACTAAAACACTTTTTCGAACCGCTACCCGCATCAATTATCGACGAAAAAAAGAATGCCACATTAATTGCGCTGGGCAAGAAGCTTTATTTAGACCCACGGCTCTCAGCAAATGACACGATCTCCTGCAATTCCTGCCATCAGCTGGATAACTTTGGTGTTGATAGTCAACCCACATCGCCAGGTCATGAGGGAAAACGCGGCGGTAGAAATTCTCCAACCACGTTTAACGCCGCACTTCATATTGCCCAATTCTGGGATGGACGTGCTAAAGACGTTGAAGAACAAGCGCTCGGTCCAATTCTGAACCCGATCGAAATGGGCATGCCAAAAGATGTTGATGTGGTCGACAAATTGAAAAAAATTGACGAATACAAGACTATGTTTGCAGAAGCCTTTAAAGACGAAAAAGATCCGATTCTGTATGTAAATATCGGCAAGGCAATTGGCGCATTCGAGCGCACGCTTTTAACACCATCACGCTTTGATGATTTCCTCAAAGGTGATGAAAATGCATTAAACGACACTGAGAAAAGAGGTTTGCAGAAATTCATCACTATGGGATGTGCAAATTGTCATAACGGTGTAGCAATTGGTGGAAACTCATATAAGAAAATCGGTCTTGTCGTACCCTATGAAACTAAAGATTTAGGAAGATTTGAAATAACCGGACTTGAAACCGATAAAAAGGTATTTAAAGTACCCAGCCTACGGAATATTGCCAAGACCGGTCCTTATTTTCACGATGGTTCAGTTGCAACGCTGGAAGAAGCAATCGAAGAAATGGCAGAACATCAACTTGGACAAAAGGTTGGACCAGGATTTGTTGGTGACGTCAAAGCTTTCTTGGAATCCTTAACCGGTAAAGACAAAAAATAAGCTTGAATAGTTAATGCCCCAGATAAAATGAGAGTTAAAGAATCACTAATTTAATCCACTTGATTATTCGATTGGCGCAAATAGATAAACTAAAAGGGAGCCACGGCTCCCTTTCTTTTAGAAACGGAACTGCATACCAATTATCTATTAAGTTCAATATTTTTTCTGTAACGTGCCATAAAACCCAATAAGCCTAAGCCAATCAGGATCATTGCATAAATTTCCGGTTCAGGCACAACACTGGTAAATGAAATCATATCCAATGAACCGCCATAGCTATCACTCCTTCCAATGGCACTGAATTTAAGCAAGCCATTGCCATCAAAATTGAATATTGTTGAATAATTTTGCCAGTTATGATGACTGCTCCCGCTAACACCACTTAATACCGTTACAGGAGTTGAACCATCCAGCGTGAATGACAAATCATTGGTATTGCCAGTACCGGGACGAGCTGAATACCAAAAACTGAGCTGGTATAGTCCAGGCGTTCCAATCAACACCTGCGATATCGAACTATTGGAATAAGTATCCAGCTCGATGAAATTCAAACCTTCAAAAGCAGTTCCAGCAACGTTATTGCGCAACTCGACGTTAGGAGCCCCGTTCCATCCGGTCAAGTTTTTATAGATATTCCATGTTCCATTGGGCTGAAAATCCGTTTCGAAGCTACCATTTGTCACAAGTTCTACAGCTGCTGAAGCGAGCATCGGGGTTACGAGAAAGGCACCTATTACGTACTTATAAAATCTTTTCATTACAATCACCTGTCAAAGAAGAAAAATATAACCTGCTTCTTAACAACGAGTAGTTGTGCAAAAGCTTTAGCTCCCCAAAAAAAGATGATTGTATATAACTGAATACTCTAACTAGGGCTTAACAATTCATCGAAATTTCCAACCTACATACTGACACTCAGAACAAATACTATTGGTTATAGCATTAATATTAATGGACTTATCAACCAAGTGCAGCACATGACATAATTCTAATTTGAATAATGATGTAACTTCGATTATGCTATCTACGGAAACAACAAATCAGAAAAATATAGGGGATTAAATGATTAAATTTTCACCATTGGCGATTGCATTTGCGGCATTAACACTAACAGCATGTGAAGGTAAAAAAAGTCTTGACGGTTATCCTATGGATAAACCACCTCCATCCGCGTATGCTCCTAGAGATTCTGAGCCTACTTTCGATGCAGCAGACACTCAAAAAACGAATAAAGAAGAATCAAGTAAAGACCAAGAGTAATGTAATGGACGAATCACTACCTCAACGGTATCAAAGCACCGAAAGTAGTGATTGCATACACAGACAGGCCCACTTAGCTAAGCATCAGTGAAGAGTTCCCGGCATGCGATAAGCATGATTGGAAAGAAAGCCAAGTGTAGTTCACATCATGTGAACAGAGAAAATTGCTCGGATTTAGACAACCAGGTAACATCTTGAATTATTTATGCACCAGAATTTGTGCATAACATCGAGTCGAAAGAATTGAAAATTTGCGGTTCTGAAAGAGTGTTAGGAAATTCCTGTACGCTGCTCGGCTAAATGAAATAAATAACAAAAACTAAGTATGAGTTCGACAAATAATCGAAGCATTGTTGCGTGATACACGCCTGCTCTAATAGTTATTTTTTCTAAAAAATCTTAGAAACTAACATAGCTTAATTAGATTGTTAGCTCAAAACTTACTTGAATGATTTACTAAATCCGTTATATACTGCAGGACTTACTTTAAGAAATTTTTATAAGGAAAATCAAACAATGAAATATACTCTTCTTATAGCTGCATCTTTATTGATTTTAACATTGGCTGCATGTGGTGGCAGACCTAGTCAAGCATTACCTGAACAAGAAAAAGAAAACTATGAGAAACTCATGCGTGGAGAGGCGATTGAATGTCCACATGGCCTTGATGGAAATGGCAATTGCTTAAAAGAAGGGGCTGATGCTCGTCCTTATGGTGGTACTAGCAAACCTGGACATTAAAATTTTGCACACAAAATAAAATAAGAATAAGAAAATATCTCAATTTCTTATAGAACAGAAGATAGAGGAACCGCCCTTAGTGGCGGTTTTTTTATTCTATGAAGTAATCAATAAGCGCCTATTACTGCTATCGCGAATAATTGCATTTTGTACCTGAAATTCACAGGTCAAGTAGGACTTGGCTGCAGGGCATACTCAAAAGAATTGTACCCGCTCGTTTAAAGATAGCAAAGAAATCAAGCTTAAAATGATTCGGCACATCTACCACACCAACATCAAGTGTGGATAACGACGCCGACCGACTAGAACTTCCTTCACGCTTGAGCATTCTGGCACCTGCAGAGGGATGACTCGTCTATCCGGCGCATCAGCTCAAGCTCTTCCGCTGATGACAGAGCCGGTCGGTAGTACGAATTGAGCGTGCCACATCCAATAGCTGGCATACTTGTGCACTAACGACAGTCTGTGGGTTCGGTCTATCATCGCTTTGCGCCCAGCAATCCCACCTTGATGAGCGCGCCTTCTAGAAAATCATTCTCCAGCGTGAATTGCCCAATTTTTGCGTGGAGTATCTTGAGATCAGGCTCGGCGGCCTTTGTTCTTGAATTACTTCCGAATACATCGATTGCAGATTCCAGTAACTGCTGCTTTGGTCATCCTCTCGCAAAATAACTGAAATCGAAAGTAGAATTTTCTTGTAATGAATAAACAGGAGGTTCTGCAATGAAAAAATCGAGATTCAGTGATAGCCAGATCAAGGCGATTCTCAATCAGGCGAACCTGCGCCTGACCGGCGAACAGGCAGCTAAGCAAAGAAAGATCCGTATCCGTTTGGCCTGTAAGACCTATGGTATCAGTGAAAACTGCTACCGCTATCGAGCTAGGCTCAGCGATGATAATCGTATCATCGCTGATTTGCGCCGCGGCTGACACACAATCGGAGAAACTGGGGCTTTGGTTTATGCTTCCTGTATCTGCGCAATGTAAAAGGATATCCCTGGAACCACAAACGTGTTTATCGTATTTGTCGGGAACTGGAACTGAATATGCGGATTAAACCGAAAAAGCGGCTCAAACGTGACAAGCCAGAAGCACTGGTGGTACCGTTAACGATCAATGAAACTTGGTCAATGGATTTTATGCATAACCAACTGGAGGATGGCCGCAGTTTTCGGCTGCTGAATATACTGGACGACTGTAACCGTGAAGGATTAGGAATCGAAGTGGATTTCTCCTTACCCTCGGAGCGTGTTATACGCACGCTGGACCGCTTGATCGAATGGCGTGGCACCCCACAATCGGCTTCGCTGTGGCAACGGTCCTGGATACATCAGTGGCGCAGTAATTGCCTGAATGGAAAAGAAAGGTATACAGCTAGAATTCATTCAACCCGGCAATCCCCAGCAAAATGCTCACATTGAGCGTTACATCAAAAGAATAAAACGCCTAATGCTCATTCAACGACCCATCTACAGATGATTCAACATGCTGAAAATGCTGTTTAGCATAAGCAAATAAGCTAAATCTATTTTTAATTCCCAGCTTGCTAAAAATAGAAGTTAGATGGTTACGCAAAGTATGTTCGCTCATGCATAATTTTGCAGCAATTTGCTTGTTTTGCTCTCCACCGGTTCCGTCTGAAAATGCCCTCAGAATCGTACATTCTTTGCGAGTCAGCATCGTAATCTTATCGGTGCCAGTAGTATTATAGGGAGAAAATTTACCTCGTGTGCGTGAGTTGTGAAGCAAAATCCGGCCCGTCGTTATTCGATCAAGCCATAATTCACCATCATGAATCTTTTCTATTGCTCTGAGCATCGTTTGCATCGATTCTTTTCTATGCACAATACCTCGCGCACCGTTTAATACTGCACGATCTATTACCTCTTTATCATGTGTATCGGTGAAAATTACCACTCGTGTATTCCCATTACTAGAAAAATCCGGAATATAATTTACACAATCAATATCATTCAAAAATGTATTTAATATAAGAATATCAGGTCTTTTTTCAATGACAAGTCGCTTGGCATCAGAAATATTTGATGCTGTACCAATAACTTCCATTCTTGGTTGCTTACTATTTATTAATTTCTCCAATCCCCATAGCACTATTTGTTGATCATCAACCAACAGCACTTTGATAGACTGTACTGCAAACTGATTAAACATACTATTAGCAGCATCAATTCCAAAATACCGACAAAAACAAGACTCAAAATCAGCCAATCTATTCTCTGTACTATATTTATTGATATTACAACCCATCGCGGAAGCAACCATCGTTGCACGTTGCACAATCGAATTACTAGCATAGGCCGTAAAATATATGCAAAGATTCAAATTGTCCGATTGCAAAATTAAATGCTGTCGCAAATCTATTCCATCACAACTCGCTAATTCCATGTCTGTTAGAATAAGATCCGGTTTATCTTTACTGATTCTAACTAAAACTTCTTGACTCGAAGTACAAATACCGATGATATTGTATCCCCATTCTTCAACTATATTCTTTAAAGTCTTACCAGAAACATATTTGTCAACAACTATCAGTACGTTGGGATCATTCATACGTTTATGTGAAATCCTTGCTAGCGCTTGCTCTGCTTTGTTGGCCATTTTCTCTACCTTTAAACAGGTTTATTCTGACTTATCTCTCTTTAGTATGTTTCAAGAACCATTTACTTCATATACTTAAAACATTAATATTAAATATCTTTTACTTAAGATTATGATTTAATTAACCGCAAACCAATAAAATACTATACTTTAATATGTTATCAATCAGAAATAATCATTAGCAATTTCTTCTCTCATATTGACTCAATATTTCATTATCTAATAAAGTAGAAACATATGCGGATTATCTTGTAATAACTTTAAATATTTTTTAATATCATTAGTGAAATTTGCCACATACAAATAAAAAATTTTGTCCCTTTAAAATACAAAATAATCTCGAGATTATTCAGTTTCAATCATTAGAATTTATACCAATTTAAATTGATTATGCATCCGATTAAGTGAATACCTTTGTAAACACCTAATTCAGGAAATTTTTATTTTATGAATCCAGAAGTTAATACAGTGTGCTGCAAATCACAAAGTGCACTTTTACAAAAGTCTCGTAGAATATTATTCATTACCTTACTCCAGGGGCACATTAACAAATCACCCAGCGGTATATTCTCATTTTAGGTTAGTTAAATCACAAAATTGCCGACTAATTCTATTTAGCCTACAGATTGCACTTCATATTAACAAAATCTATATGATTGCAATGTGACAAAACCCACACAACAGATCTCACATTCACCCACTCATGTAATTTTGAGAAAATAAAGATTGTTGTCACACATTCATTCGGATGCTTATCTATCCCTGATAAAATTTTTTAATATCGCCGTGTCAGCCCAGCGAGTTGCTGCTTCTATTCTTATCTATATTTCCATTCAAAACTGGCGAATTCAAGTATTAAACTTGTTTAATCTGTTCATCAGTCACCTGATTAAAGTCAGTTTCTTTTGGAAAATATTGTCTAATCAACCCATTCGGGTTTTCATTCGTACCATGCTCCCACGAAGCATAGGGATGTGCAAAATAAATCGCTGTATTTAGCTCTTTGGCAATTCTGGCATGCTCAGCAAAT
>NZ_JAIEMO010000019.1 GCF_019752095.1 Nitrosomonas sp. | reverse complement strand
AACGTTGATGTGTTCGGTGCCGCCAACGCGCTCGATGGTTTTTTCCTGCAAAAAGCGCAGCAGATTAACCTGCAAGTCCATGGGCAGGTCGCCGATTTCATCGAGAAAGAGCGTGCCTCCGGCGGCTAGATGAAAGCGGCCGACTCGATCGCGATGAGCACCGGTAAATGATCCGCGAACATGCCCAAAGAACTCGCTCTCAAAAAGATTCTTAGGTATAGATGCGCAATTTACTTTTACTAGTTGTTTGCTTGCTCTGGTGCTATTTAAATGAATAGCACGTGCAATCATTTCTTTTCCCACACCTGACTCACCCAGAATCAGGACACTTGTTGGCATCTTTGCAACGGCCTCGATCTGAGTGAGTGTACGTTTCAATACCTGGCTTTCGCCAATAATTTCGCCGAAATTGATCGTGATGTTGATTTCATCGCGCAGATAATCGCGTTCATGCTCCAGTAATTCCTTCAGTGTTTTGATCTGTTCATATGCTATTTCACGTTGCTGTTCATTCTTTTTACGCTCAGAAATATCCCGAAAAATAACAACAGCTCCTTTGATTCTATTGTCTTCTAGGATCGGCGTACTCGTATATTCAACAGGAATTGCAGTGCCATTGGTGTGCCAAAAAACTTCGTCATCTCCATGACGCACCTTTCCATCTTTAAAGGCAGTATAAATTGGACATTCGCTACTTGGATAGGGCGATCCGTCTGGATACGAATGATGGTGAATGTCATGCAATGGTTTGCCAATTACATCAACGCTACGCCAGCCCAGTATTCTAGTTGCCGCTTCGTTAACAAAGATTGTATTGCCTTGGTTATCTACTCCGTAAACACCTTCCCCAGCCGCATTAAGGAGTAATTCATGAATGGTCTGCAAATGGCGCAACTCATTAAATGTTTGACTGTGTTCAACGATGTCACCAAATACCAGTAACACCATAACTTGTTTTGCATGTGGCGATTGTATGCGCCAAGCTGACACTATTCCCTTGTGTACCGGTTGGGTGAAATGATTCTTGGTTAATAATGTAGCGGGGGCTTCTTTAATGAAGTGGCCTCTATTTGCCACTTGTTCAATTTGATGCATAAGTGCCGAATCTTGATGTAAATCAGCGAGTAATTCTGCAACAGATAAGGAAACTGTATCTGCTGCATTCAGATTTAAATAGTTACGCCAAGTGGAATTTATCTCGCGACAAATGAGTGCGTCATCTAACATCGCAACAAATAAAGGGGAATTTTGAAAAAGTATTTTAAAGGCATCGATCATCACGACAGAACTCTCATATTTTTGAGAATTTTATCGCAATAAATTGGCAATAACAAATTCTTGTTTTTCTGCTATCGATATAATTCTATATTAATCAATGCTATATATCTGGCATAATTTGTGCAATATAGCATCTGAGATGAAATCTATAACTCAATTCGGGGTCTTGAAATATGAAGGAGATGGCATGATTTTTCTATGGGTTCAATGTTGTAATCGCTTTGCTGAAATATGGCTTTATCACAAGTGCAACTATTTTAATAAAGTCCAAGAAAATTTAATTTACGAAAAAGATAGTCTACTTGTATCTTCATCGGTGACTCCCGTGCGCTTACGAAAGATTCTGATGCTAAGCATACGAGGGCTGTTTATTAAAATTCGATTAAGCTGCATAGCAACTATGTTCCTGTGTTTTCAGGTGCATGCGTCAAGTCTATCGCCTGAAAGCATTCACGCTTCAGTAACTATCCCGACAGCCACAGCAACTGGAACTCATGCAGCCATTGACACTTTTGATATGTCGAAAGTGCCGCCGGTCACCGCAGCATCGCGCCCAGGCTTGTTTTCTCTTCCGTTCTCCGGATCTGGTTATTATTCATTCTGGGACATGGTCACCGGCAACAAACGCGAAAAACCACCGGTTGCACCTTATGCGCCCATTGCGCTCATGACTACGCCAGCCTACGACATTGACTTTCGCTATTTGGACAACCCAGATCATGAAAAAGACATTTTTGATCCGGTCAAAAGAGTTCATTTAGCCAGTGATTGGTTACTATCGTTTGGTGGTAGTTTCTGGTACCGCTACACCAACGAAACCGACAGCCGTTTAAATGCAGCCGACATTGATAATAGCTTTCATTTGCTACGTACGCGATTCCATGCGGATTTATGGTATCAGGATAGAGCACGATTATTTGCTGAATTTATTGATTCTCGTATCCTAGGAGCAGATTTACCTCCTCTCGCAACGGATAGAAATCATACCGACATGCTCAATCTATTCACCGATATCAAACTGGCCAATGTTAATAATGGTCCCGTTTATATTCGTGTCGGACGGCAGGAATTATTGTACGGTTCACAAAGATTGATCTCCACACTGGACTGGGTCAATACCCGTAGAACATTTCAAGGTGTAAAAACTTTCTGGCGCACACCAGAATGGGATGTTGACGCATTCTGGGTGCGCCCGATGATCACTCAAAAGGGCAATTTTGATAATTGGGATACTCAGCAGAATTTCTTTGGCTTGTGGGCCACCAACAAACCTAAACCCGGTCATTTAATTGATCTTTATTTTCTTAGTCTGGAAAATGACCGGAATCTTCCTGCAGCCAATGTATTAGCAGGAAATATTCTGCAGGGTAATTCTCACGTTCATACGTTAGGCAGCCGACTTGCTGGCAATTTTGACAATTTCCTTTACGAACTGGAAGGCATGTATCAATTTGGCCAACGCTCCGGCTTGGATGTTTCCGCTTTTGCAGTGGCTACTGGTGTTGGCTATCGATTATCCATGCCGATGAATCCGCAAGGTTGGATACGTTATGATTTCGCATCCGGCGATAGCAATTCCAAAGACGGCAGAAGCAATACATTCAATCAACTGTTTCCATTTGGTCACTATTATCTGGGTTTCCTGGATCGCGTAGGACGACAGAATATTCATGATATCAATGCACAATTTAACTTGAATCCAATGCCATGGATTACCTTTATTTCACAATACCATCGATTCTATCTAGCGAATGATCGGGATTATTTGTATAACGCTGCTGGCGCTGCCACACTGCGAGACATTACAGGTCAATCCGGCAGCCATGTCGGAGATGAGGTTGATTTCCGGTTCAATTTTCATGTTAATCGACATCAGGATGTATTAATTGGATATACAAAAATGTGGAGTGGAAATTTCTTAAAAAAAACAGGTACCTGGAATCAACCCTGATCTCTTCTATGTTCAGTACAACGTACGTTTTTGACAATTGCCAAAGATTCCTATAGGTAGTGTTAATATTATTCAGAGCGATTGTAATGGCAGGTACAACTACATGATTCTAGGCTTTTCGCTTTAAAACTCATGCTAAATTTGTACACCGTTAGTTGCAAAAGTTTTTCAAGGCGTCGATTTAGACATTAAGCACGAAGACCGTGCGATATACTCACAATTGATCATATTATATAAATTGCTAAATAATTCTAAATAATGCGTTTTATTTTATTGTTATTTTTTTGCATCACCGGTGTGGCGAATGTGAATGGTAGTACACCTACAGAAGTGCCAGATACCATGGCTGAGCGAGTTAAAGCTTGCACTATCTGTCATAGCGCTGAAGACAAAGTAGGGCGTGATGCTTATTACCCTCGCATAGCGGGTAAACCGCAGGGGTATCTATTTAATCAAATGCGCAATTTTAGGGACGGCCGACGCTATTATCCGCCAATGGCCATTCTGTTGGAAAATATGTCGGACGAATACCTGTTGGAGATAGCACAGTACTTTTCATCTTTGCAATTACCTTACCCTGACCCTGAGCGAATTCAGATGCAACCCGAGGAAATCAAACTGGCGGAGCATCTGATTTATTCAGGATATCCAGAGCGGGATATCCCGGCATGCAGTGCCTGTCATGGAGATGTTTTGATGGGCGTAGAGCCTGCTATTCCAGGTTTGATTGGATTGCCTCGCGCTTATATCACGGCACAGCTGGGCGGGTGGCGCAATGGAGGTATCATGCGCGGTGGGAAGCCTGACTGCATGTCTGCAATTGCTAAACAGTTGACCGAGGACGAAGTCAATGCAGTTGCAAAATGGTTGGCGAATCAATCGGTTTCTGGGAAACCAAGTTCATTTGATGTGCTTTCATCTGAGTTGATAGATCGCTGCAGCCGAACTATCCTGGAAAACGGAGGTGCAGAATGAAGCATCTGGCCATAATACCCCGCGTAAGTTGGTGGAAAAATATTACTTTGCTGTGGATGTGCATGATATTGCAAGCAATGGCTGCGGAGATTACTGCAGGCGAGCCAAAACGTTCTGACGAAGTGAATTATGGCGCCTACCTAACCCGCATCGGAAATTGCATGGGATGCCATACGGCTAAAGGTGGCGTGCCATTTACGGGTGGACGCCGATTATCTACATCATTTGGTGTATTCATTACCCCAAATCTTACCCCCGACAAAGAAACCGGGATTGGCCGCTGGACGCAACAGGATTTCTGGCAAGCACTGCATCAGGGCAAGTCGCGTGATGGGCGGCTTCTATATCCAGCTTTTCCTTATACCGAATATACCAAAGTAACACGCCAGGACATCGATGCGATATTTGCTTATCTGCAATCGTTAGCGCCTGTTCCGCAGTCCAATCCTCCGCACGATATTTTCTTTCCTTATAATTCCCAATCACTGCTCGCAGTCTGGCGCGCATTGTATTTTAAAGAAGGCGTTTATGAGCCGGATCAATCCAAAAACCAAACATGGAATCGCGGCGCTTATCTGGTACAGGGATTAGGTCACTGTAATGCCTGTCATACCACCCGTAACATATTGGGAGCAAGTCAAGATGAAGCCTTGATGGGCGGACAAATAATGGGCATGAATTGGTATGCGCCTTCTCTGTCCTCGCATTTGGAAGCAGGCAGTGGTGATTGGGAGATCGATGAAATCGTTGCTTTGTTGACAACAGGCGTAACAAAACGTGCTGTGACTTCAGGTCCCATGGCAACCGTTGTCAGGCAAAGTCTGCAATACTTGTCGCAAGAGGATGGTCTCGCTATGGCGACCTATCTAAAATCACTGACAGAAAATGAGGCAGGTAAGTTGTCTGGTGTCAAGTTCTCGGTGATGTCGGGCAGCTTGCGGAAACATTTGGATCTGGGTGGGCAGCTTTATCAAGAATATTGTCAAGCATGTCATGGTGCAGACGGAAAAGGTGTCCCAGGCATTTATCCTGCGTTGGCCGGTAATCGGGGTGTAATTATGGATTCGCCATTGAATACTATTCGTAGCGTGCTGAATGGCGGCTATCCGCCCACAACGGCAGATAATCCCCGGCCTTATGGAATGCCACCGTTCCAACAGATTTTACGTAATGAAGAAGTGGCGCTGGTGGTGTCTTATATCCGAAATGCTTGGGGAAATCGTGCCAGTTTAGTAAGAGCACTGGACGTTGATCGCAGCAAAGGCGGGAATGACCAATAACACATGAAATAGTGTTCACAGCATAGTATACCTATGATTTATTACTATTTTTAGCATTTATTTGCAAACACCTCTAATAAGTGATAACACAAATTATCACTATAACTATCAGAAAATGAGATAAATAATGAGTGCAAAACAAGTCGTGCAGCATTTGCTGAACTTTATCGATGAAAGCCCGAGTCCCTGGCATGCCGTTGCTTCGATTGAAGCTGCAATCCATGCTTTTCAGTTTGTTAAGCTGGATGAGACGGTCAAATGGCAATTACAGGCAGGCGGTCGGTATTACGTGATACGCGATGACTCTTCGATCGTACTGTTTGTGCTGGGGCATAAAGCGCCTGCTGAATCGGGTTTCAAGATTGTGGGGGCGCATACGGATTCGCCGGGATTCCGCATCAGACCGAACGCCGCGACCGCGAGCAATAGCATTGCCAGGATTGGTGTTGAAATTTACGGCGGACCGATCCTGGCAACATTTACCGACCGTGACCTAAGTTTGGCCGGGCGAGTTAGCTATGTTGATGATAAAGGAAATCTCTCTCAAAAATTAGTGCGTTTCGATCAATCTTTAGTGCGCTTGCCGAATCTTGCGATTCACTTGAATCGAGGCGTCAATGAGAATGGATTGAAACTGCATAAGCAAAATGAATTATTTCTATTGTTCGCACAACTGACTGCAGATCAACTACCACCGCAGCCTTATTTTGTCGCATTATTGGCGCAGGCGGCAGGAATAGAGGCTGCACAGCTATTATCCTGGGATTTGGCTGTTTACGATACGCATAAAGGGACACTCTGGGGCGCAAACCAGGAATTTTATGCCAACAGTCAGATTGATAACCTGGCATCTTGCCATGCTGGATTGCAAGCCATGCTGGACGATACTGTTATCAACACTGCTGAAAGTACGCTGGTCTGTGCCTTCTTCGATCATGAAGAAATTGGCAGCAAAAGCCATATCGGAGCTGCCGGTAATTTTTTAACCGAAGTGTTACAGCGGGTCAGTATTGCAACTTCATCGGACCGGGAGGCTATGTCATGCGCGTCCGCAAATAGCTTTTTGATCAGCGCGGATATGGCGCATGCTTATCATCCCAACTTTGCTTCAGCCTATGAAGCTGACCATAGTGTGATTGTCAACCAAGGTCCAGCGATTAAATCCAATGCGAATCGACGTTATAGCACTGAAAGCATTTCCACCGCACATTTTATTCGCTGGTGTAAAGAAGCAGATGTCCCCTATCAACGCTACTCGCATCGTAGCGACTTGCCTTGCGGCAGTACGATCGGTCCGATTGCTTCAGCGCAGCTGGGTATTCGTAGCGTCGATATTGGCTGCCCGATGTGGGCTATGCACAGTGTTCGTGAAAGCGCAGGAGTACAGGATCATGAATATTTGATTAAGGTACTGAAGCGATTTTTTAGTAATTAATGGTGCAGTAAAATTTCCGGCATTGAGCGATACATCAAGCCTTAAGCAAATCATAAAAATATTAATCGTTGTGAGAAAACTCACTGCTTATCATTCTGTGAAAATATAATAATCATCGCTGGAATGCATTTGATAATCAGACGGGCGACACTGGATAGTCGCTTGATTTGATTCTTTCTAAATATCATAAAACACGGAGAAAAAGAGGTTCGATATGCTCGAAATTTTGATTGCGGTTTTTCTGATATACGCACTTTTCTCGGGATTAGTCAGCGGCGTCAATGAGTTGATAATACAGTGGCTTGAAATGCGAGGCAAGGTGTTATTTGAAGGCATTGCAATGATGCTGGGAGAATTGCCCAAGAAAACCTATAAGCCGGGTATTTTTAAACCATTCTTCATAAAAGACGCTAGTCTTACCGAAGATCTATACAAACACCCGTTGATTGACTCGCTGTCACCGGCAGGGGGCACGAGGCCTTCGTATATATCGTCGGCCACTTTCTCAGCGGTACTCGTTCAAACCCTGTCGAATGATGGCTCATTGGCTGCATTGCGGCAGAAACTAGATGACCGGAATACCCACTTGGGCAAATTATTCGGTCCTATGCTCGATGAAGCCAATGGAGATCTGGAAAAATTCAAGACCAAACTCGAAGCTCATTTCAATGAAGTAATGGACAGAGTGGGTGGGTGGTACAAACGCCGTGCGCAAGTTGCACTGTTTACGATTGGATTGGCACTCGCCGTGTTATTTAACGTGGATAGCATTCATATCATGCAACAACTGCAAAAAGATCCAGCACAAGTGGAAAAGCTGGTGCAGATGGCGGAAGCTAAAATGCAAGCTATTGAAGAACAGAATCAGAAATCAAACGCCAATGTAGACGCTGTTTCGGAAGTTGATAAAAGTGTAGACGTCAACATCAAAGCACAATTTGCGGACCTTAAAAGTCAATTTGAAGCCTTCAATAATTTGACGTTACCTATTGGATGGGCGTTTTCAGATCAGTCCGATTCTTTTCTTGACTCTTTTGATTACCCAGCTCAACAAAACCGAAGCTTAAGCTTGCTTGGCTGGCTTCTCACAGCTTTGGCAGCCACATTGGGTGCGCCATTCTGGTTTGATGCTATATCTAAACTATTTACAATTCGCGGAGCCGGTAAAAAACCTGATGAATCTGCCACAGCATCTGCGACACCTATAGTGCAAGTAGTTACATCCCCAGAGAATGGCACGGTGGTGCATGATATTCAACTGAACGATTTCGAAGCGAGTCGGCTAAATGGTGATGATATTGAGGGTTTGCAAAGAGCCTTGGGAATTCCCGCTGCAAAAATAAATGGAAAATTTAGCGAGGAGCTGAGAAATTCACTCCGTGAATGGCAACGCATCACTGGAAAAACCGTAACCGGCCAATTTGATGAACCGACTGTATTGGCTCTGCTATACCCTGAATCAGGAGGAAAATAGACATGGCTAGTAGTGTACAAATATTGCCTCAGGCAGGACGCCCGAATGTCTCTCTTGAAACGCTGGAAGCATGGCTAGCTCCTCACAAAGAAGAGCTGCAAAAGTTTCAGCTATGGATTGTGGGGATTCGCGGTTTTTTTCCTGCTATTGGTCCTTCCGGGCAGAATGACCGCAATGTATACGATGATGCGATCATTCTGCGGGTTCCGTCCCTCAATATTTTTGCTGCTTTTAATGGCAATACAGATCCATCAAGAATTTACAAGGGCTTCGGCAAGAGTGAGCAAACCAAAGAGATGGCAGTCCTGAAAACAGGATTATGGCCGGCTTACCGTTTTGACCGACATAATGGTAATCAACCACATGAAGCTATCTGCCAACGTGCGGGTACGGTTACGGTAATTCGGGACGGCGATCCGCCCTACCCGGATACCGGGAATTTTGGTATTAACATTCATCGAGGGGGTTATACAAAAACATCCAGCCTTGGATGCCAAACCATTCCCCCAGAGCAGTGGGATGAGTTTTATTATCAAGCAAGTGACGCTGCAAAAAAACTTTGGGGAAGCGCGTGGAAAAGTAAGACCATTGCTTATGTGTTGCTGGAAAATAAGGCATAGTCCCACCCGAAATATGAAAACTGGCTGGAAGTTTTAAGCTATCGCAGTAGATTATCGCATGATTAATGCACTGGGATGTTGAATTAACAGGCTGTAGTGATCCTTGTTGCGCGATACCCAACCGCGAATCTCCAGTGATTTTCCAACATAAGTGCTCAGTGCAGGGAACAAATCGAGATTTGTATTCAAGATGCGTATATCAATCTTGTCATCAAATATCAGGCGCGTGTATTTCCTGCTTTTCTTAATCGATGTCGGGGTTCCGGTAAATCGCTGCCAGCCTTTGTTGTGGTTGGCAATTTGCGCGATTAACTTGGGTTGATAATCCGGCATTGACCAGATGCCGATTTTCTGTTTTTCAGCCTGCTGCTGCGCTTGAATCAGTTTGTCGCTATAACGTACATTAGGCGGGATAATACTGACGAAGGCCAAGCCATTTTCCAATAGTGCTTGGTTGATATGTTTGCCATCCGGCGTAAAAACATGGGCAAGCAAACGCTTGTACTTATCTCGCTTGGTTTGATCATATTCCAGATAGACTTTGCTTTCCTGTAACTGAGCCTGCAGCCACATCTTGGCTGCAGCACCGCCGGGCTCTTCCGCACGCAACCGGCTTTCAATTTCAGGCGTGTTAACGCCCAGCAAACGAATCTGTTTTTTATCTTCCAATATGATGGTATCGCCATCGTATACTCTGACAACAGAATGTAAATGGCGCCCGGGTTGACTGATAATATCGAGTTTTTTGGCACCGATTGAGGGTACGTCTGAATAAGTTATCCGGCCCCGGTCATCGACGCTACGGTAGATTTCGGTTGCGAATCCATTGGATGTAAAAAAACTAATGATCAGATAGCCAATCAGATAGTGCTGTTTGCTAAAGAACATAGCCGATATCTCAGAAGAATGGATTGTAGTAGGCCGTTGGAAAACGTTTCCGAAGCAGCTGATGCAAGGAAAAAATAGGTGAAAAACGCAGTTTATGCCTAATAAATAAGCATTTTGAACCTACTTTTAACACCGCAGCGGCAATGCAGATAGTATCTCAGCGGCCTGTCACATAAAAATTGGCCTGCATGATGCCATGCTATAGTTAATTGCATCAATGTCAATGAACGTATATGGCTCCTCCGCAAAATGACTTTGCGGAGAGAGGCGAAAAAATAAGTTGAGTGTCTAGCGTGCCATGTCGATCACAAGTGGAAAGGTTACTGCTCTGATTCCACGACGATATCCCAGAAAGCCTAACAACCCCAATCCGGCTAACCACATGGCATAGGTTTCTGGTTCAGGAATCGGTGGTAGTGGTATCCCATCTATGCCACCCGCTACCGTTCCACCGATGCCAAATTCACCACCGATAGCACTGTTTAATGCTGCAATTCCATTATCATTCAATAGGATAGAACGAAACTGAAATCTATCTGATGGGTTGTAAATGAACGACCCATAGGACACGCCAGTCATTAAATCGTTATAAACTGAGGGATTGATTCCTGTCGCACGTACTTCGGATAATGCGGAGGTGATATCGAATAGCTGATAGTCCACTGATCTACCAGCGATTGAGTAGGTAAATAAATTAAATGATGCTGAAGTAATAGTTTCATTGATATCTGAAAAATCGAATGTAAAGAAGTTGTTGTGATTATCTGTGGTACTGCAGCTAGGTGAACACGTGCCAGCGATATAATTTTTGTTTTGCGCTTCATGTTTTGAGCTAGTCCACCAACCGCTATCAGAAATTGGCACAAAAAAATCTCCTTTGTTTGTGGTGATATTCAGGCCATTGGATGTGTTTAAGCCATCGTTGCTGAAACCAAATACGTTAATTTCTGCCAATGCTGATCCGGACATCGAAATTCCAATAATAGGCAGCATGAAACTCAGCATATTAATATTATTTAACTTCTTCATTTTTCATGCCTCCAATTAAATCGTTATTCAATTAACCAGGAAGATATAGCTGTCCTACTGACTTATACCACAATTTTATCAAAGTAATTGTCAATGCTTGTGGAGAAGCAAATTATCGATTCTTTCTTCGAGGGTATTCTGAGTAGTCGCCATTTTGATCATGACAAAAAATCTATAGTGCCGATTACAAATATTCCTAATTTTGTGCGGAATGACAAATGAAAGTTACTCAGATATTTTTGAAACAAGAAAACTACGCTAAAAAGCAATTTAAGCCAAACGTCTGGAAGAAAGTGGATTAAAATTGACATCTATTAAATCGGATTGATCGATTGATGATATTAGCAACGCCAAGTATTCCTCGATTATCCATAGGCGTGTCAGGAATATTTTAAATTAATACAAAACACTGCGATTATCGTTCATCTTTTCTCAAAAAAATTAATCATTGAGCATGGCATCTGAAACTTTGATTGAGGTCAATGACCTGAATTTTTCCTATCCTACGCGCGCGATTCTGAACGGCATCAATATGTCCATGCGGCGCGGCCAGGTCATTGCGGTGATGGGCGGCAGCGGGTCGGGGAAAACCACGTTGTTGCGATTAATCAGTGGCGCGATTCAACCCACTTCCGGATATGTAAAGTTTGCAGGAGAAGTAGTACATGAACTGGATCGTGATGCGTTGTTCAAGCTGCGACGCAAAATGGGCATGCTGTTTCAGTTTGGCGCATTATTTACTGACTTGTCCGTGTTTGATAATGTGGCGTTTCAGATGCGCGAGCACACCAATTTACCGGAATCGATGATTCGTGATCTGGTATTGATGAAATTGCATGCGGTAGGTTTGCGCGGCGGACATCAATTGATGCCCAATGAATTATCCGGCGGAATGGCGCGGCGTGTGGCTTTAGCCCGTTCGATTGCACTGGATCCGATGTTGATCATGTATGACGAACCATTTACTGGGCTTGATCCGATTTCGTTAAGCGTGATTGGCAATCTGATTCGCCGGTTGACAGACTCTCTCGGCATGACTTCGATAGTGGTGACGCACGATGTGCATGAATCGTTAAAAATTGTTGATTATGTTTACTTTATTGCAGATGGCGTGATAGCGGCCGAAGGCACGCCTAAAGAAGTACGCGAATCGATTGCGCCTTTTGTGCATCAATTTATCCACGGCGAAGAGGATGGGCCGGTGCCTTTTCATTATCCTGCGCAAGCCTACCGGAAGGATCTGAATCTGGAGGATATCGTTGCTTAAGCAGATTATATCCGGCATTCAGAATATCGGGCATCGTGCGATCGAAAGCGTCTGGCGGCTAGGTGTTGCCAGTCGTTTTTTTATTCTGGTGTTATTAAAATCCGGCACCAGTCTGCGTCGATTTGATCTAGTTATACGTGAATTATATTTTACCGGTGTATTGTCGCTGATCATTATCGTGGTATCAGGCTTGTTTGTGGGGATGGTGCTCGGTTTACAGGGCTACGAGACATTACAGAAATACGGTTCGGAGTCAGCCGTTGGCACGCTGGTGGCGTTGTCTTTGGTGCGTGAATTGGGCCCGGTCGTAGCAGCGCTATTGTTTGCCAGCCGGGCCGGTTCTGCCATTACTGCAGAAATAGGTTTGATGAAAGCAACCGAGCAATTGGCAGCAATGGGAATGATGGCGGTTGACCCGATTGCCCGTGTCGTCGCTCCGCGGTTCTGGGCCGGGGTGATTTCCATGCCATTTTTGGCGGCGATGTTTTCAGTAATGGGTGTTTTTGGCGGATATCTTGTTACTGTGTTATTCATCGGCGTGGATGAAGGCTCTTACTGGTCGCAAATGCAAAGTGCGGTTGATTTCCGGTTTGATATATTAAACGGTTTTATAAAAAGTTGTTTTTTTGGTGTGGCGGTTACCGCGATTGCGGTTTTTGAAGGATATGATGCACCGCCGACGGCAGAGGGCGTATCCGGCGCGACTACGCGCACGGTAGTCACTTCTTCATTAGTCATTTTAGGGCTTGATTTTATTTTGACCGCTTTTATGTTTAGAGGGGTAAGTTAATGCAGCGGACAACGATGGATTTATGGGTGGGTGTGTTTGTGATTACGGGTATCATTGCGCTCATGATCCTGAGTCTTAAGGTTGGCAATCTGAATGTTTATAATCCCGCGCAAAGTTATGTGATCACCGGGAATTTTGAGAATATCGGTGGCTTAAAGATCCGTGCGCCAGTGAAGAGCGCAGGTGTCGTAGTTGGGCGTGTAACGAATATACAGTTTAGTACGGAAACTTACGATGCGGTTGTGTCTATGAGCATGGATGGCCAATTTGAATTTCCTAAAGATACGTTTGCCAGTATTTTGACGTCAGGGTTGTTGGGAGAACAGTATATTGGATTGGCTGCAGGTGGCGATGAGGCGAAGCTCAAAGAGGGTGATAAAATAATGAAAACCAATTCCGCCATGGTGCTTGAGGAATTAATCGGACGTTTTTTATTTAATAAAGCGGCGGAAGATGATTCTTTCTAATTCAATGGATTGTTAATTTTATTCTGGTTGGTTAGTATTGCATATTACGATTTACGATTTACGATTAAAAACTTGATGAGGTGATAATGAAAAGGTTTCTCGGGTTAATGATACTCATGTTTGCTAACTTGGTAGCATCGTCTGCTTGGTCAGTAGATTTGGCACCGGACAGACTAGTGGACAGGACAGTGAAGGAAGTGATCGGGATTATCCAGAAAGATGAAGAGCTGAAAAGTGGCGACAGAGAAAAAATGTTCGACTTGATCGAGGCTAAGATTCTGCCACACTTCAATTTTTCGCGCATGACGCAGCTTGCAATGGGGCAGCATTGGTCCAAAGCCCAGCCGGAGCAGCAAAATAAGATTGTGAATGAATTCCGCATACTGCTGGTTCGCACGTATTCCAACGCGTTAACAAGTTATCATGATGAAACGATTAAAGTGAATCCATTACCTGATTTAGGTGATCGTACTGAAACCAAGGTACGTACCATGGTGATTCAAGGGAAAGGAAAAGAGCCCGTTCCGATCGATTACAGCATGGAAAAAAAACCAGATGGCTGGAAAGTCTATGATGTTACAGTGGCTGGCGTGAGCCTAGTGACAAATTATCGTGGAAGTTTCAACAGTCAGGTTCGAAAAGGCGGCGTGGAAGGGCTTTTGAAAGCCTTGTCGGATAAAAATAAGTCGCTTGAGGGTAAAAGATAGTTGTGACGGTGAGTCGATATGATCCTTACACCACAATGATTTTTCGCGATAACAACAGAGTTATTGTGCAGGGTTCGGTCACGATTGATAATGTTGTGCGGTTGATGCAAGAAGGAATCGCGCTGTTTGAAGATCAGCCATTAACGATTGATCTGGAGCAAGTGTCTGAAGTCGATTCAACCATTGTCAGCATGTTGCTTGAATGGTTGCGTGCAACACGCAAAAATACCCATACGCTGCAGTTCATTAACCTTCCTGAAAATCTCACCAGCCTGGTTCAGTTATATGGAGTGGCGGAATTAATTCCGATTCCGCCCCCCCCAGCCACACCCCAAAGCGCTTCTTGATCCGATACGATTCTGCTGTCTCTGAAGTTCTTATAATTTAACTCCCTATACGATGTTATCTGCGATTGAAATCAAGCGCGTATGTAAAAATTTTGGAAGCATGCGCGCATTAGTCGATGTGGATTTGGAGATTTCTCCAGGAGAATTTTTTGCATTGCTGGGCCCCAATGGTGCCGGAAAAACAACGTTGATCAATATTATTGCCGGCTTATCCTTGGCCGATAGTGGTTCGGTCAATGTGATGGGACACAACGTTATTACACAATACCAGCAGGCGCGGCGGAATCTGGGAGTCGTTCCACAGGAATTGGTATATGATCCTTTTTTCAGCGTACGCGAGGTTTTACTCATCCAATCCGGTTATTACGGGATAAAACACAATACTCTCTGGGTGGACGAAATTATTGAACGCCTCGATTTAACCGACAAGGCCAATGCGAATATGCGCTCGCTATCCGGTGGCATGAAGCGGCGTGTTCTGGTTGCGCAAGCACTGGTACACAAACCGCCAGTCATTATTCTGGATGAACCGACAGCGGGGGTGGATGTTGAATTGCGCCAAACCTTATGGGATTTTATCAAGCAACTTAACCAGGATGGGCATACGATTGTTCTGACTACACATTATCTGGAAGAAGCGGAAACGTTGTGCAACCGCGTGGCTATGCTCAAGGAAGGTAGGATTATTGCATTGGATAGCACGCAGAACCTGATTGGAAAATTGGTTTCAGGCAACTCGGTAAAAATAAGATTGCTACCCGATAACCTACCGTTGGTGCTTCAACCGCTGAAGAAAAATTGCACTAATGGCTTGTATGAACTGCGAATAGATAATTATGCACACATAGAATTTATTCTGTCGGCTTTGAGATCTGAAAATATACACATACAGGAAATGCATATGCAGCAACCTGATCTGGAGGATGCTTTTGTTAGTCTCATCAGAAATAGCGGGAATAAATTGCAATGACCGGTTTTTTGACCCTGTTACATAAAGAATTGCTGCGTTTCTGGAAAGTCGGTTTCCAAACAATCATAGCGCCGATGGTTTCTACCCTGCTGTATCTGCTGGTTTTCTTTCACGTGCTGGAGACGCGGATAGAAGTTTACCCGGAAGTGGCATATACGGTTTTCCTGATTCCCGGACTGATCATGATGTCAGTGATCCAGAATGCCTTTGCAAATTCATCTTCCAGCATGATTCAATCCAAAATTAGCGGCAATATCGTATTTGTCTTGCTTTCACCCCTCACGTATCGCGCCATATTTTTTGCGTATATACTGGCATCCATTATTCGTGGTCTTTTAGTGGGTTTGGGCGTTTATCTGGTCACATTGATATTTTTTGATATTCCGCTACTATTACCCCTTTGGGCAATATTGTTTGTCATTCTGGGAAGTGCGATACTGGGCGCATTGGGATTAATTGCAGGAATTCTGGCGGACAAGTTTGATCAATTAGCCGCTTTTCAGAATTTTATAATTTTACCCCTCACGTTTTTATCAGGCGTCTTTTATACCATTCATTCACTGCCAGCCGGTTGGCAGTATTTATCTCACCTTAATCCATTTTTTTATATGATTGATGGATTTCGCTACGGTTTTTTTGGTGTATCGGATATTTCGCCTCATATCAGCTTATTGATTGTTTCTATATGCTTGATAGCGATATCTGCCCTGACCATCAATCTGCTCAGAAGCGGATATAAACTAAGGCAGTAAAATAACTTTGCTTTACTTTAATATGCATAATGCATGAAGGAGAATTGAAATGCTTACCGCAGAGGAAATTAAAACATATATTGAATCATCGCTACCCTGTGAGCATGTGCTGGTGGAGGGAGACGACGGGGTTCATTTTCATGCACTGATCGTCAGTTCTGAGTTTAATGGAAAAAACGTGGTGCAACAACATCAGTTAGTATACAAATCACTGGGCGATAGAATGAAGCAGGAGATTCACGCGCTATCGATGAAAACGCTGACACCTGAACAATGGACAGCAGCATCCCAATGATGCAAGAAAATAGCTGGCAATTTAGCTGACATCGTTCAATTAAACGGTAACTGATAACCATTCCCTATTTACTGATCTGGAATTTCATTGTTTAGATTACTTGGTGCCTTCGTCGGTTTTTTTATCTTTGGCTTTTTGGGCATTTTCCTGGGCTATTTTGTTGGAAGCTTTATAGACCGGTTTAACGCGTACGGTTCAGGTGGAATGAATCCATTTAATGCTACGCGCCGCCAGTCGGTTTTTCTGGAAACCACTTTCATATTAATGGGAAAGCTGGCTAAATCGGATGGGCGTGTTTCTGAGACTGAGGTATCGCATGTGGAGCTGTTCATGCAGAAACTTGGCATGACACACGAGCACCGCTTAAAAGCCATTGCTTTATTCAAGCAAGGTGCATCGGCTAACTATGATATTCATCCGCAAATAAATCAATTTCTCGCTGTATGTGGCGCTTCCAGCAACTTGAAGCAAATGTTGCTGGTGTATTTGATCATCATGGGATTATCGGATGGGCAGTTGAATTCCGTCGAAGAAGCGCTTTTGCGCGAGATTGCCGGGCACCTTGGGTATCATCAGGTGGCATTCGATCAGCTAATCGACATGGTGAAAAATCAAATGCATTTTGCCGGTGGACAAACAAGCTCACCCAGTGCATTGGAGGACGCATACCGAGCGCTAGGCGTCAGTAAAGATAGTACAGACCAACAAGTCAAACGGGCTTATCGTAAGCTGATGAGTCAATATCATCCGGACAAATTGATGGGACAGGGTGTGCCGGAGGAAATGGTCGCGATGGCCACTGAACAAGCCCAAGAAGTCCAGACTGCGTATGATTTAATTAAAAAGAACCGGGACCAAAATCGGTAGGACTTCTTAGTCGACTCAATCATTCAACTGAATCATGAAACCACTGCTGTACACATTCCGCCGTTGTCCCTATGCGATGCGTGCCCGATTGGCCATTAAAGTCAGCGGAGTCGAAGTGACGACGTACGAAGTCAGCCTGCGCGCCAAGCCGAAAGAAATGCTGGAATGTTCACCCAAAGGCACTGTACCGGTATTAAAATTTGCCGATGGCAGCGTACTCGAACAGAGCCTGGACATCATGCAATGGGCGCTTTCCATCCATGACCCTGAGCATTGGCTTGAGAGTGATCAAGAAAAATCAAATGCAATCATGTCACTGATCAAGCAAAATGACGAATCGTTTAAACCCGCGTTGGATCTTTACAAATATGCCGTTCGCTTTCCCGAACATTCTGAGGCTTATTATCGCGAACAAGCAGAACCCTTCTTAGCCGACCTGAATGCACGTTTGAGTCAGGACGGTTACTTGTTGTATGCCCGCTATACATTGGCTGATATGGCCATCTTCCCTTTCATCCGACAGTTTTGCAATGTCAACCCGGATTGGTTTTATGCCTCACAATACCATCACTTGATTCAATGGCTGAATCGTTTGATTGAATCTAGCTTATTCCAGAGCGTAATGCAGAAAGAGGTTGGTTAACTAAAAAAGGCTATTGAGAAATGTATTCGAGGAGATCTTTACGCGATGCAAAGTGGTAAAAAAGTACATTCGGCAATTTTAAACGGGGTGGTCTTGTACTGATCTACAGGGTAAGCTCATTTTTCTTGGTTCGCGATATCTGGCCCTATTTCCTGCAAAAACCTATCCGATCAATACTTACAGCGAAGCGAAGGGTATTTGGATTTCATTTTCTTTGAAGTTTATTGTTTGTCTCATTTGCCATTCGTTTCATGAATTCTCTGTAAAGTTCTTGGGATTGATTTTGAGACAAACAAAACGTTGTTTCTTTATCGATGGCCACCGGCAGTTGAGGTCCAGTGCGGCCATCCAATTTGTCTCTGAGATTTGATAGATGCTGTCTGCTGTTCGGGGGATATTTTCCGATTTCCATCCAGCGGCAAGCAGTGCGCCCATCGTTGCTATACGCCACCCATTTGATTTTTGGTTGGCGTCTTTAGCTTGAAAGGGTTTGTCCTCAGCTTCATAGATTTTGCTCATGAAGCTTAGAAAACCAGCGCATCGTCCCAATGCTTGGGCATCTACGTACGACTCTTCCTTTTGATCCTCAATTTTCAGATCGGCAGCGCCTGTAGACATTGCGGCGAAAAGCAAACTCGCGGTGCAAATAGTGCGAATCATTAAGGCTCCTTCGAAGATCAGAAAAAGGCACAAATTAACTTTGTGCCTTTGACTATTACCGATCAGGAAAGCTAAGTCTTTTTAGGCTGTGCTTTGCCCTTCATTTTTATTTTTGCGCATCATCATAAAAGCAGCAGCGCCCCCAATCAGCAACACGATTGATACAATGATCGTAACCTTCGATATCGGACGGCCT
>NZ_JAIEMO010000001.1 GCF_019752095.1 Nitrosomonas sp. | reverse complement strand
CTTGGCTATCTATCACCAGCAGAATTTACCCAGCGATACTATGCAAATCTAGCTGCTGCTTAACTACATGGACTCCATTATCACAGTACATATCAGTTGCGACTGTGAGAGAAAGATCGGATTGGAGTGTGGTTGAAAGATATGTTAAGAATCAAGGCAGACCAAAAGGACAACTGTGCCAACTTGAGATTTGCTAATACCCCGTGGTCTTGCCACGGGGTTGTTTATTACCTTAATTGATCTTATAGATTTCATTTCTGCGCGCCTTATTGCAGCATCCTAATAACCTTGCGGTCCATGCGATAACGGCTCTGCCACTCCATTCGAAAGTATAAAAACTCGATCCGCTGCGTTAATAACCGCTGGCTGATGCGAAACAGCAATAATGGTCAGGCTCTTAGCCAATTTCTGTAACGTCTCGCAGATAGTACGCTCGCTTTCTGGGTCTAATGCACTGGTAGGTTCATCGAGAATCAGGAAAGACGGGCTATGCGCCAACGCTCGAGCAATCGCGACACGTTGCCGCTGCCCTCCGGAAAGTAGGCCGCCACGTTCACCGACAACCGTTTGCAACCCTTCCGGCAATGCGTTAACAAAATCCCAAGCTCCAGCCTGACGGAGCGCCTGCTCTGCGTCACCAACTGTCAATGTGGGTTCTCCAACCAGAATGTTATTCATGACAGTATCGTGCAATAAGATCGTATCTTGTGAGACATAGCCAATCATGTGACGCCATTGGCGCAGATTAATATCATGCAAAGACGTATTGTCAATTAGAACTTCACCAGATTGTGGTTCGGTCAATCCACATAACAAATCCAGCAAAGTGCTTTTACCGGCACCGGATGGTCCCATAACCGCCGTAAATGAGTTGACTGGTATTTCAATATTCAAATCTTCGAAGATGGCTTTCTGTCCATAATGAAATTTCACATGCTGCAAGGCAATGCCTTTTTGCAATGTAGGTTGTATTGTCCCGGTCGATCTTTCTGCCTCTGCACGTGCAGTTTCGGCTGCTTTGCGTAATGCCCAGTAAGCACTTTCTTGCGCGGCAAGTTGCTGATGTCTGCGTTGTGTCTTATTCAATAATCCCAAAATGCGGGTCAGCAAAAACACCATCAACATCACTTCCGGTAGCGATAATTCCCACATCACCAGCGCAATGTACAAACCGCTAGCAGTCAGTGCGGCAAGAATAGGTTCCTGCAATGCGGTCAGAGCTGCTCGGTTCATGACTTCCTTGCGCGTCGCTTTTTCCAGATGTTGCGTCTGCTCATGTAAAATGGCGTCGGCCACATTATCACGCGCCATGGCTTTCAGCGATTTCACCGAGCTGAGCACATCAGACAAATAAGTAAGCAGGTTACGTAACAAATGGGTTTGTTTCGTGCCCGCACGACGGGTTGCGCTGACTAAGCGATTCAATGCAATCAATAAAAACAAACCGATGACTAATGAAGCCAGCGTTGCTTCCCATGAGATGAATAACGCTACAATTGCATATACCATCACTTGAATGGCCAGTGCCAGCACGTTCACACTGTGCTCAAAGCCATTGGCGGCACGGTAGGCTTCGGTTGCAATCGAATTTGCTAGAGATCCGACAGGTTGCCGTAAATAATAGGACCATCGACTGGCTAGTAAAGCCTCAATCAAATCCAGCCGTAACGCTGTCGCGACATGCGCAACAGTGTAGCCCACTTGGCGATTCGCCAGCAACAACACCAATCCCTTGAAAAACATACCGCCGACGATAATGATCAAAATTGTATCCAACGTAGGATCAATACCGATATCTTGCAATGCTGTTTCCATGAATTTACCGACACCGGAATCGCCCGATCCGCCCGAATCGCCAACAGCTATTGATAACAAGGGCAGCAATGCGGTTAGACTCAACCCTTCAGCGATACCCGCAATCAATAGTGCGAACAGAACAAATGCACTGCGCCGGGGAAAAACCATAATATACGTGAATAAAGTACGCATAAGCCGGTTATGAAAAAGGATCAGAAAATAATGATTCGTTTACATAGATATCAAACATTCGGTACATCGCATAAAACTCCATCAATCAGTTGCTGGATGCGCTGCGCGCGATTGGCCAAACTTGTATCATGGGTGACGATGATCAGGCTGGCATTGATTTTATGATTCAACTCCAACATCAACTCAAATACATGCTCAGCTGTTTTTCGGTCAAGATTTCCTGTAGGTTCATCAGCCAGAATACAGGCGGGCTGCGTAACCAAGGCACGCGCAACAGCGGCACGTTGGCGCTCACCGCCGGATAATTCACCAGGCGTATGTGTCAAGCGATGACTCAATCCGACCAGTTGTAACATTTCAGCTGCGCGATCATAGGCTTCCTGACCCGGCAAGCGACGAATCAGCAGCGGCATGGCTACATTCTCCAATGCACTGAACTCCATCAGCAAATGATGAAATTGATAGATAAAACCAAGCGAGCCGTTGCGTAACCGGCAGCGTTCCTCTTCGTTGATCCGGGCGATATCTTGTCCGAGAATCCGAATGCTCCCACTGGTCGGCGCATCCAACCCGCCGAGCACATGCAGCAAAGTGCTTTTACCGGAACCTGACGCACCGACAATCGCCAGCATTTCTCCTTTGACCAGATCCAGATTAACCCCCTTTAATACCGGAACGGCTAATTCTCCTTGCGAAAACTGCTTGACCAGATTGCGGCAGGAAAGAACTACATCATTCATAGCGCAATGCCTCCGCCGGGTTCACTTTGGATGCACGATAGCTGGGGTAAATCGTTGCCAGCAAACTGAGAACAAATGAAGTTACGGCGACGGTTGTGATATCCGTCATCTGCGGATCAGTTGGAATCGTACTGATGTAATAAATTTCCCGCGACAGGAATTGGACATTAAACAAACCTTCAATAAATGCGACCACTTCGCCCACATTATAAGCTAACAGCATACCCCCGGCCACGCCCAGGATAGTACCAAAGACCCCAATAAATGTTCCTTGGACGATAAATATTTTCATAATGCTGCGCGGACTTGCGCCGAGTGTGCGTAAAATCGCAATATCAGACTCTTTATCAGTCACCGCCATCACTAATGTTGAAACAATATTGAACGCTGCGACCGCAATGATTAATGCCAGAATTAACGACAACATGCGCTTTTCAATTTGGATCGCACGGAAATAATTGGCATGCTGCCTGGTCCAATCGCTGATATAGCTGTCAATCGTCAACATCGCAGGTAACTCTTGTACCACTTGGGGTGCTTGAAACAAATCCTTTAATTTCAAACGCACGCCGGATACATCGTCGTTCTCCATGCGATATAGTTTTTGTGCATCGAACATGTGAATCAAAACCAATCCGGAATCATATTCAAAATGCCCTACCTCAAAGATTCCAACCACAGTAAATTGTTTCAAGCGCGGCAGAATACCCGCTGGCGTGACTTGCCCTTGTGGTGAGATCAGCACAATTTTATCGCCGATAAAGGTGCCCATCGTACGCGCTAATTCCATGCCGATCACGATGCCGAATTCCCCCGGTACCAGATGACTCAAATCACCACTTACCATTGTTTTGGAGAAATCAGCCACATGATCCTCCATTGCTGGTAATATGCCGCGCACTAGAACACCCTGCACTACTTGATTATGTGACAGCATGCCTTGCGCACTGACATAGGGTGCAGCGGCTTCCACTGCTGGATGCTTGGCTGCTTCTTCTGCCGTTTGCTGCCAATGACTCAAATTACCGTGAAAACTACCAATCTGGACATGCGAAGCAACACCCAAAATTCGTGAACGCACTTCTTTCTGGAAACCGTTCATTACCGACATTACGGTAATCAACGCCGTCATCCCCAGCGTGATACCCATCAGGGAAATTAAAGAAATAAATGAAATGAAATGATTGCGTTTTTTGGCGCGCGTATAGCGCAAACCAATGAAAAGTTCATAGGGAGACACGAATGATAGTACCCGTTATAAGTTTGACCACGAAGTTTGCCACATTTACACGCAGCTTAACAAAATAATCAAGGGTTGTGACTAGGATTTACACTACAAGAATTCGTCAAAAGCTGCCACGAGCTTCGTTGACCATCTCAGTGAGCTTTGCAATATCCAGTATATGCAAATCATGGCCTTGACGCAGTATCAATTTACTTCTGATCAACATGTTCAGTTCGCGTGACACTGCTTCCCGGTGCGTACTAACCAGATTAGCGATTTCTGTTTGGGTCGGTGCCGGAGAAATAACTGCAACATTTGCGGAGACCATGTAATTCCTTGCCAAACGCAACAATTCTACTTGTATACGGTTACGCACCGCCAGAGTACTATAATCATAGACACGCTCGGTCAGGCGGCGCACTTGCCCCGTTAGGCGTTTTAGAATGGTTTCTGCGATCTGGCGATTGCCATAAACCATATCCTGAAAATCCGATGCAGGCATTGATGCTAACAATACACTGCCCCTCGCAATTGCGGTAGCCGAGCGGGGATGACCATCAATTGCTGTCAATTCACCAAACATTTCACCCGTTGGCAAATCGCACAAGATAACTTCCTGCCCCGATAAGCTGTGATACATGACACGGATTTCACCCTGTAAAATAAAAAAAGCACTGTTGGTATGATCGTGATAGCGCACAATCTCATTTCCCGCTTCATATCGATGCCACTGACAAGCAGCAGCAACCATTTCGATATCTTGCGGCGAAAGACATTGAAATTCCTTGATCACAGACAGCATGGCGGTTGTACGGTCAGCTGGAATGTTTCGTGTAGTCATCCTTATCGTCTTGCAAATAGCTTTATTTCACCAGACTCGATCATTCTCTATGGCTTAACTTACCCTTGAAATGAGTAATGATATATCAATTATAGATCGATACGCCGTTTTGCAAGGAAATAGGATGCCGCATTATAGCGATTTTGCACTAATGCTTACTTCCGGCTGATTCTATCGCTGAGATACTCTACTTTCACTCTATCGACACCATGCAGGCCAATCTTCTTAGCGGCACCTTGCGACAGATCAATGATCCTACCTTGCTTAAAAGGTCCCCGATCATTAACCAGCACATCAACATAACGGCCGTTTTTTAGATTAGTAACTCTGACTCTAGATGGCAAGGGAAGTGTTTTATGAGCAGCGGTTAGACCGTGCGGAACGAAGCGTACCCCCATCGCCGTACGGTTGCCGGATTCTGAGCCATACCAGGATGCGTGACCAACTTCCCGGTATCCAACCGATGACCGCATTGGATAATAAGTAACGCCACGTACCTTATAAGGTTTGTTGTATGGTGCAGCAAGATTGGGTGCACGTTGACTAGAAATATCTGAAGAGCGCGGCAGATTGCCGGAAAACATCGAAGCACAACCGCTGATCAGGCCAGCGATCAATACCATCACACTCACTTGCCTGCAATTCACTGAATGTTGCATAGTACTTTAAACCAGATTTAATTTTATATAGGTACAGATTATAACTATATCAATCTGCAAAGATCTGTTGTTGTATTGCTGTCTGTTTATCTGTGTTAATTAACCGACAATACTTGAATCCGCAGTAATCAGCAACATATTATTGCTTGTGTTTGCAGCACTAGATGATCGCTAAAAGCGTTATGACTACATTCGACAAAAAGGATTTATAAATTATGACGATCAACAATCACATCAAGATCAATGACGCCACAGTACGCGAAAATCCATATGGAATGCAGCGCGAACCTACTTTTTCTGGCATCTCAACTTTTATGCGGCGCAAATATAGCAAGGATATTGGTGATGCTGATCTGGTCGTCAGCGGGATTCCATTCGATTTGGCCGTCACCTATCGTTCTGGCGCCCGTTTCGGGCCACAGGCAATCCGACTTGCATCGGCGGAAGTTGCTTCGACGAAACCTTATCCATGGGGCTTTGATCCATTTGAGAATCTGGTAGTCATTGATTTTGGAGATTGTTTTCTCGACGTACACAATCCATTATCGATCCATCAAACAATCATCGAGCATGCTCGCCATATTCTGGCATCAGGTGCGTGCATGCTAACTTTTGGCGGCGATCACTATATTACTTACCCGTTGTTGAAAGCGCATGCGGAAAAGTTTGGAAAACCACTTGCACTAATCCATTTTGATGCGCATAGCGATACTTGGCCAGACGATTCACTCGACTCTCTGAATCACGGCTCAATGTTCTATAAGGCAATGAATGATGGGTTGATTGATCCCAAACATTCCGTGCAAATTGGTATTCGTACCTGGAACGATGATTTTATGGGCATACACATTCTCGATGCTACTTGGGTACATCGACATGGCACTGATGCTGTAGTTACGGAAGTTGAACGCATTGTCGGCGACCGCCCAGCCTATTTCACCTTTGATATCGATTGTCTCGATCCTGCTTTTGCTCCCGGAACCGGCACGCCGGTTTGCGGCGGTCTATCCACTGCTCAGGCATTGAGCATTATTCGTGGTTTTAGCGGGCTTAATCTGATCGGCATGGATATTGTTGAAGTAGCACCCGCATACGACCATAGTCAGATCACGGCGCTTGCTGCTGCTCATATTGCAAGCGACCTTATTTGCTTGCTGGCAAAACGCAAAGCGGAGAAATGAAGGCGCTGCAGGAAGAAATCCCTAACCAATGGTCATCTACATTGAATTTAATTCGGGAAGAATTTCAAGTTTTTTCTAAAAAATATAGCGCAAATTGATGCCACCGCCCCAATCAGGGCTGCGATCGGAAAAACCTCGGATCCCGTAGGCATTCAGTCTGAAGTTATTGGAAACTCGCTGCGAAAGATATAGCGTTAGATCCCTGCTGTCTTCCAAGCGCACGGGAGATTGCCCCATGGTGTAATTTGCTCCCATGGTGACACTGGGAGATAATTGATACCCAGCACCGGTTGCACCATAGAGCACGTTATGAAAAGTAATCCCGGATGGGTTGCCCAATATTCTGTAACCAAACGTTGCGCTCAATGTGAGCTTGGACATTGTTTTAAACAAATCGCCTTGAATAGCATAATCGACTTGACCACTTCCCATATTCTGCTTGGCGTTGGCAGTCGGTATTTTTATCCGGGTGGTAATATCAAAAGCAATACCAGTCGGTGCATGATCAATCAAATTGTAACTGAATGCGGCAACGACATCGCCCAATCCCGATTGTGTTGTTCTGTTAAACGATGAGCCACCCAGCGGAATACCCCCGATAAGTCCGGAAGCGATAGTTTTGCTTAACCTGACACTATTTATCGCATCATCTGAATCGTCATCTTCATCGCCACCACCTCCGCCCCCTCCACTATTGTCGTCATCCCCACCACCACTGCTACCACTGCCACTGTTGCCGTCATCGCCACCACCGCCGCTCCCACTATTGTCGTCGCCCCCACTACCACCGCTACCACTTCCGCTATTGTCGTCACCTCCATCTCCGCCGCCGCTTCCGCTATTGCCGCCACCATTACCTCCACCGTTACCGTTGTCATCACCACCTCCAGAACCTGAATTGCTTTCTTCGCGACCTGGATTCTCACCTGAGCAATTCTGTGTGTCCTCATCACAAATAACAATGACACCACCACCGCCTGAGCTGCTACCGCCAGAAATTCCCCCGATAATGGGGCCTCCACCATCCACGACACCACCAATCCCCGGACCGAGCACATTACCCGGACCGGTGATATTAAGATAAGGAACAATCACCCTGAAAGATGCTCGATCCTTGTCGTAGCGGGCCGTGAAAGGAACATACCAGATATCAGTTGCAGTGCTCCCTCCGTATTTACCTGTGGTAAAGTCAGTTGCCGCACTGAAGCTTAATCTATTGGCAAAAACGACGGGGCAATTGATGCCAAGCACTAATAACAATAATGCTAAGCTTTTTTGTTTGAAAGAAAAGGATAGGTGCATGAAAGCCTTATTACGTATAAACATAATCAGCGTAATCATCCGATGCGATTGCGCGAATTAATAAACTACGGCCCATGTCTCAGTTAATTAATGCTGATCCCCGGTGTGGGTACATTTTCTTTTATAGTCAGAATGACGACTTATTCTACTTTTTTCTTTACAGGGGAAATATTTAAAATATCACGTCCATATTTAATTTATCGCTTTCTGAAAACTTAATAAGTTAATCGCGAATTCTATCTGGAATATCGATATCTCGTATGCTTTCTCTATGATCGCCAACCCGATCTGGAATATCAATATCCCGTATGCTCTCTCTGTGATCACCAATCCGATCACGCATACCAGAATCAAATTCGTCTGGCCTCTCATGTCTGTCAATAATTAAATGCTTGTCATAACGTTCTGCATGATCACGCGCCCTATCTGGGGTGTCAGTATCACGCACACTATCTTTATGATCACTTGGCCTATCCCGCACATCTGAGCCCGATTCTCTTGGATTTTCGAGCATTATAGATTTGCGATCCGATGCATCGGTATCGCGCATATCGGATGATTTTTCTATAGAATCCCGCCTTGTAGATCCAGAATGATCAATTTCTCTTTCGTCTTCAACACGGGACGAACGATCCATACGCGAATCCCTGCCGGAAGACTGATTATTGCCTGAGTCAAGGTCGCGTCCTTTTTTTAAATCGCTCGAATTCTGACTGCCGTCCTCATGCCCACTGCCGCGACCTTGACTATCGGAAGGCTTAACTTCCGATTCGTTGCCCGTATTGTTTCTACCTTTGCCGCTGTTATCAATAAAAGCCCTATCGTTTCCTTCCTGTATCTGAAGCGGCAGTATGTTTCTTACTTCAATACGTTCTAAAATAATCCGTTGATCCGCACCAAGCCTACCGCTAATGAGTACACGCTGATCCAACTTGAGGTCGCTTCTCGTTGTTCCCGCTAACTGGGTATCGGAATCAATGATAATTTTCCGGTTACTTACGTTTAGTTCCTCGCCACTCAGGGCATGGATATACCCTTCAATCACAAGATGTTCTACATTTCCAACACTCCGGAGCATCGGCTCGACCTGGATTTTCTGGGCGTGCAAATGGATGCCATCCCATTGCCCCGTAACCTCGATTTCCATGCCTTGAGAAATATCTGTTAGCGATGATTTAGCATCATGCTGAACGCGCGTGCCATTAACAACAAAACCTTGTGTGTCAATTTGAGTGATATGGCCATTTATTTTGGCTTGCGCATGCGGCGGCGTGGTTTCGATTCGCGACGCTATAATCGCACCATTGGATTGTCTGTGACCACTAACTTGCACCCAATCGCCCACTTTCATGTTTGAAATATAGTCATGATCCGCAGATTTGCCAATATGCACAGTTTGATCTAATACGCGCATTTCCCCGGTTTCTGAATTAATATTGCTAATCGGCCCAATCGCCGCATGCACTACCGCAATGTTCCGAGCTGTCAGTTCCTGACCAGCGCCTAGCGCACGCGCGGCAACAACTTGCCCTACTGCAAGATCACGTGCTGTAGAAGCTCGCCCATCAATAGAAATGGGAGTATTGCTGTCATAATGAACTTCAATGCCATTGACACAAATACTTGCAAATCCGGTGATAACACCAATAATTCCCGTTCCTCCAAGCCCCCCATCGTCAGCAACATGCCCAGTTCCTCCAATACCGCCTTCTTCCTGAACACCGGTACCGCCCACTCCTGATTCGGCTACTGGCGCACCAGTCCCGCCAATGCCGCCTCCCGAAACACCGGTACCACCCATTCCTCCATCGCGCACACCTGTCCCACCCACACCCGATTCGGCTAATGACGTACCAGTACCACCGATTCCAGATTGAGGTTGCAGTAAAGGATTGGTCAGCGAAGCACTGACATCGCAATTGTTTTTAGCGAGCGCACTGACGGAATAGAAAAACATCAAAGCGATAACGCCCAGCGTATATGCGCCGTAACGATATAGAGCAGTCAATGAAGTTTTTGTCATTTTGCTTTACAAGCAACCTAACTGGTTAGCTATGTGTACCATTGTTATCTGTTTTTGTTGATTCTTCCGAATCAGCCGGCTCACTATAAAAATAAGTGCCGAATGTCATGCGATAACGCGATTCGCTTTTTGGTGCATCATTTTTTTCAAGTTCCATCGCGTCTTTGTTAATGGCAAGCAGTGATTCCATTCCAAGATAGGTGGATTTTTCGGCCAACTTCTGCACCGAATCAACAGTTAATTCATCATAAGAAACGCTTCGTTCAAAGAAAGGCTGTTTTTCCCCTAATAAATTATTGGTTGCAGCAGCGGCATGATCATGCAAGTTATGACCGAAGTAATACACTTTTTCCTCAAAGCCGTATGCCGGAACAAATGCCGACGTATTGAGGCACACTCGCCTCTGATCGTCAAAATGCGCCACTCCGAGTCTCAACCATTCATCAAGCACAACTCGCGAACGGATATCACAGCTTACATTGGCAACAAGTTTCTCAAAAGAAATTTCACCGCCTTCTTTAATAAATCTAGGTAATGGCTTAGGTTGATTATTTTCATCTAGATAACGTGCGTCACTGGTCCAAAGACTCACCAATCGAGCACCCATTGAAACTGCTTGAGGAATTGTCTCCGCATCGGAATGATTTTCATGTCGCAACCGCTTGATATCTTTACGATGAACACCCGTTAGCAAACTTAAATGGCTATCCGTCGAAGATTTTCCCTCAATCTTAAAATCTTTATCTGCGATTTCTACGAACAATTCTTTCAGTAATTCCAACAAAAAAGGATAAGTAATCCCTTTTGACAGCATTAACCTGATTATTGGACGAAGCACGCGCCGGAGCGCAACAACGAGCGCTGGCGAAAGCGTTGAGTTAGGTGTTTGAATATTGTGCATAAAGCTTATCCACGAATAAATGAGCCACAAAGCTGATGAATACAAGCTATTTTAACATATCGTGGGAAATAATCACACAATATATTGACATGGGAAAATATCCCACGTATAGTCGATTTTGTGTGAGGAAAAATATCACACGCACATCAGGATACATTACTGATGCTGCATCAATTCAAATCAAGGAGAAGTATCATGAAAAAACTCTCAATCATCACAATTCTGATGTTCAGCTTGGGATTTGCATCTACATCTTTCTCTGCAGGAAAAGCTGTAGATGACTACCTTGGATACTCGAACAATCCGACGGACCAGTTTCGCCGTAACCACGATACGAAAGATTCTGGCAGAACTGTGCATTCAGAAAACAAAAAGGATACCACTTCCATCGCCGCGCGTGGCGGGCAAAATACCGATGATCGCGAAGCCAGACGAATCGGAAAACTACTATGGAAAAATGACCATATTCACGGAGGTCATGGCAACACGAAATAATATAAGTTAGCAAAACTCAGTGTCGCCTATCACAGGCGAAACTGAGTGAGAAAAGTAACAAGAAACCATTCTTTTTAATTGCTCCGAGGAGAACATTCAATGTTTAATAAAAAATTTTTAAAGCAAGCAGTCAACTTGGGAATCTGTTCCTCAGCACTGCTCATGTTATCAGCAGGCAGCGTCTCTGCAGGTGATAACGAAGTCAAATTTGAGCTAACAGATAATCCCGGACGATGGTTTGATACTGGCACGCCTGTCGCAGGGAATCGCTCAATTGCCATAGCTTCCCCAGGCGTGCGCGTGAAATTCTCGGGCAATTCAAATACAGTGCATACCCGAACCAGCCTAATTTATCCGACAGGTGCCGCTAATATGCCTTTCAATACGGAACCGAGAAAAGGCGGAGATGATGTGACGCTAACAACACCCGGTTTGTATGTTTTTACCTGTAGCGTTCATCCCTATATGTTTGGCGCAGTGATTGTCGATGACCCTAAAACTACCGGGTTGGATTTAGGCTCTTCAATCAGCCTGATTAACGGCATTACCGTTCCAACCAGCAGCGATCTGGCAACAAGACTCTTACGAACTTTCTTTATTGCCACCAACCCTGCCAACTGGCAAGACTACGCCAGCAATAAACCGTGGCATATTACTTATCCAGACGTTGATGTCAACATAGATATCGGTGTCGTCAATCTGCCAGCAGTACTCAATGCACGTTATGGCAATGATATTTCGCTAAACGCACTAGAAAACCCTAAAACCCCCGCAGTCGGTGAAATATGGGTTGCCACGCAATTTGAAAATACCCAGGGCAAAGAGAAACCAGGCACAATATCAGCAATAGATGGATCTTCCTGGCAAGTGACACGCAAAGTAGCATTACCTTCCATTGAAATGAACAACCCACACAATATGTGGACCGACAAAGACCAAACCGTAATTTATGCCACCCAATGGTTTGACAGTAAACTGGCTGTATTTGATCGACAAACAGGCGCACTCATACGCAATGTATCCGTAGGTGAATCCCCTGCACATGTAATGACTTTGACTGACTCCGATCGCCTTCACGTTACCAATAATGGCGACACGCGCACGGATTCTGTAATGGAATTAACTCCTTTGGCAACCAACGTACTGCGCCGAGTGGATATTGGGCGCGGTAATCCTCACGCACACTGGATGAGTCATGACGGCAAAATCATGGTAACGCCCAATGTTTTTTCAGGGGATTCCACGCAGTACAATTTTCATACCGATACTATTGAGGCCATTCTGCCGGTCGGCAGCCCTTTCGGCCATCCTATAGCAACGGGCATGATGCCCGATGCCAGCAAATATTACGCAGCTAACCTGCTCGATAGCACGATCGCGGTTGTGAACATGGATACCCACAAAGTTATAAAACACATTAATCTGATTCAAAACTATGATCCAGTTGCAGGAACCATTACCGGCCCAATAGGCGCATTACCGATTCAAACCCCGGTTTCTCCTGATGGTAAAAATATGGTAACCGCCAATACGCTCTCAGGCACGATAACTATTGTCAATACGAACACCGATGAATTGGTTGCGATGCTGCCCTGTGACCCTGGTTGCCACGGCGTACAATATGGAGCCAAACAAGGTGGCGGTTACTATGCGTATGTCTCCAGCAAGTTTTCCAACAGAATGCTGATCGTGGATCCTGATCCCAATAATGATGGCGATCCATCGGATGCAAAAATTGTTGGTGCGGTAGGATTATTTGCCGCAGGCACTACACAGAAGGATGACGCAATAAAAGGGAATCCAGGCATGGGCGGGCAAGGCATTCTGCCGATCCCGGTAGTATATAACGGCTGGGTGCAGAATCTACCCGCATCTTGGAGTAGTCAATTGACCCCAGCTCAACGCAATCCGATTGAATAATTGTATTTTTAATATAACCAATTCAATAAATAAATGACATCTATAGATAGTATTTGATATCGCCTTACCCTATTAAATGCTATCTGTCACATTGACTTAATTGATTTCTTAGGAGAACCAAAATGAGCGCAGGACATGATGATTCATCTAGCAACAACAAACATTTTACATTCACCATTGAAAACGGAGTTGTGACAGCCTATTTCGAAGTTGAAAATGGAATAACTCAGCAAGAATCTATCGACAGCAGAGATTCTTTTGTAATTGATGGCACTCAAATCACCCACACCAAACAGTCGTCTAACGGACCAGAAATCACTGTCTATTCTGACCCCGAGGGTGATGGATCCTACAAAGCCATCTCTGATTCCAACGGCACCGATGATGATGGCAATAATGATGATCGCCCTGGCAGTGGTGACCGCAAAGGTTACCAATTCACTATTAACGAAAATAACGAAGTCGTTGAAGTATTCGAAATTAAAAAGGGTGTACCGGAACTTAAACCCATCGATGATGATGGCACTGAAGTCTATTCTGTGACGGATGCGGGTGAGGTAATTCGTGCTGACGAAGAACCTTCCGGCACAGAAATCACGCGCTATTCTGATGCAGATGGTGATGGCATCTATCATCGTATTTCTGAAGAATGGTCTCCTAGCTCACCAGGAGCAGGGTTTAAGATCACAGATCGACTCGATTACTCTCCATCTGACGGCGATGATCGAATTGGAGTACGCGGTGGCGAAGATTGCCATGGCGGGCAAGGCGCGGATGATTTTGTGATCCGCGAGGCTGCACATTTACGAATCGGAGACTTCAACTCCAGCGAAGATAAATTCATTATATTTGATACCGGGTTGGGCCTTATTTCAAGAGAACATCTGGAAAGCTTTGTCACTAATATTCACCGTAGTGATGATGATCAAGATTTCATAGTGGATTTTGGTTCTACCGCATCAGTCACGCTGGTTGGCGTCGCGTCTGATCAAATTAGCTGGGATGATGTCAGTGTATTGAGTTAGACAACTACTAATCCAATACTTCGATAAGCTCATGACGGGCAATTAAGTTTTGTTCTTTGTTCTGATTGAGCTTGTCGAATTGAGAAAATAGTCATCAACCAATTGAGCGTTTTCCTAGCGCTTTAGCCAAAGGAACGATAATCCCTAGAGGCTTATTATTCTGTTCCTAGGGTAGAAAACTCTCTGAATGCCGGTTAATACCGCATATTTTGCGGTAGGGGATTCTGCGTCACCTTTTCCGGCTTCGAATAGATTGGCTTGATCTCTCCGAATAATTCATCTACATGATTTACAAGGACTATCAGAAACCATCAATTCCAGTTATCGAGAATTCCTCGTAAATGCACACAATTTAAATAATAAGGGAGTAAATATGAACTACCCGTTAAAAAGAAACTTGGCTTTAAGACTCATTATTTGCACATGTTTAAGTGTTATGACCACATCACAGGCATATGCCCAGGATGCAGCAACTCAACGCATTAAACAGCTGGAAAGTACTCTGCAACAAATTCAAGATGAATTGAATAGAATTAAAGCTGAGTCGGCCCGGACACAAGAAATGCACAACGAATTGAATCGGGTAAAGGCAGAATCGGCTGAAACCACGCAGAGAATTGAACAGATTGAGGAAGCCAGGGTCGCCAGAGAAAAGGCTCGTGACGAGGGCATGAGCAATAAAAAAATCATGCTGTTTTTCCGTGGCGGTTATGGCAGAAGTGATGAGCATCGTAATGGTGTGTCGATCGAAAGTCGTGTTGCACCGATTGGTGCACAAGAACAAGCAGACCGGCATGCATGGTATACCGGCGCTGGATTTGACTTTCAATTGACCAAAGACACTTGGGGATATATACCGAAAACCGAGATACACGCTGAGCTGATGTTTGAATATCTACAGTATGGACATGGGATTCAGGGCAACGTACTGGCAAATGCACCTACACAGCTGGCAGGCGGTGCACTCAATCCTCGGGGCGTGACAGTCAACCAATTCACCCTGACCGCATCACCTAAAATTAAATTCAATCATTTTGCGGAATATAAAATCAGACCCTGGATTATTCCGGCTGGTTTAGCGATACACGTCATCAGCCCGCCATCCGAGTCTATTACCTATATTGACCCCGGCATTATGTTTGCAGGCGGAGTTGAATATAACATCTGGAGAGATTTCTTTATTGGCGCGGATGCACGCTATCAGTTGACCGCCGGTTCTCTGGATGGCGCGAAATTTGGCGGCATGACTGTCGGCGGTTATCTCGGCATAGGATTCTAATCCCGGTCAGTAATAATTTTACTTTGTGGAGATGAAGTATCCGGCTAGTACCTCTATGAATCAAGAGAAGGAGAGCGAGCGTTATGATCGACTCTAACTGGATATCATGCTGCTGTTTAGCAGCACCAGCTTGCGCTCTTTTGAGAGATTAACAAATATAAACTCTCGGCTTTGCCGAGAGTGATTTAACTCGGAATACATCCCATTGATATATAAATACTCTTTAACAAATAATGAACTGGCAGAATAAATAGTGGCGGAGGGCAAATATCGAATCCATGAACGTTATCAATTCATTTGATATCCATTAAACTCTGTTTCTCGCAAGAAATCATTCCAAACAAAAATGGGATCAACCAATGGATTGGTTGGGATCATGAAAGTCACAAGGTCCACTACGCCGCATCCCGTGCGATTAATGGTATACCAGGCACCCTGAAATACCCCTAGAGTAACAATAGTCAAGCCAGAAGCCGGTGTATCTTTTTGTCCGGTTAAATGGATATTTTTCGGCAATTCTACCCATCCAGTAGCCACATTTGCTATACCAGAGAGAAGCTTCAAGCCTGCTTTGCTAAAATATGAATTTTCAATTATTTCTTTATCTGCCATGACTTGAGACGAAAAAAGAAAAGACAGAGAAACCACTAAAGCAAATTTGGAAATTGATCTCATCAAAACTCTCCTTTTAAATTGTAAGATTTTTTAGCATTATCGATAGTACTCGTTTGATATTGCCACTAAATACATTCAGCAGCTCTTTGGACCAACAGGTGACTTGATGACAATGTTATGCCATTGGGCTTCAGCGCAATTTTTCTGACAGAACGTCATAAAATCAGCAAGCCAACGATTGATCAAATTCATATCCGAAGCAACATCGCCATAAAGCAGCTTCAAAGTATAGGGCAAATCTGAAATGCAAGGCACACAGAAATAACATAAATCTTATCATGTAAATTCTCGATTCCGATTTACAATCAAACCTCATCCTGGCTTGAGTAACTCCAAATATTATGAGTCAGACTACAACAGTAACCAGCTCGAATAATTCTCACGCCTTATTGCTTGCAGACACATAGATTTTTCTTTCCAATAAATTTCTTGGTGTTATAATTAAAGGCTTTTGTTATGCCCACAATGGGTAGAGAGAAAATTTTTACTTATCAACCAACCAAGAGGTTACGCCTATTTATGACGACTATTAAAGTTAAGGAAAATGAGCCATTTGAAGTTGCAATGCGACGCTTTAAACGTTCTATCGAGAAAACAGGAATACTAACAGAATTACGTGCTCGTGAGTTTTATGAAAAACCAACAGCTGAGCGGAAACGTAAACTAGCAGCGGCAGTAAAGCGTAACTATAAGCGTCTGCGTAGTCAATTGCTACCACCAAAACTTTATTAAGTCATCATTGTCAGAGTTGAGAGTGGTTGAGCGCCATTTTCAGCTGTCTTTGAATATAGAATATTAGGGTCACTCATGGTGCCTATTGATTTAAAACAGAAGATTACTGAAGACATGAAGATTGCGATGCGAGCGGGCAATACTAAGCAGCGTGACACCATCCGTTTATTGCAAGCCGCCATCAAACAACGAGAAGTTGATGAGCGCATAACGCTTGACGACGCAGCAGTCATAGCTGTTATCGAAAAAATGCTCAAGCAACGGAAAGATTCAATTGCTCAGTACGAAGCAGCGCAGAGATTTGATCTTGCCAATAACGAAAAGGACGAGATCTCGATCCTAACTATATATATGCCAAAACCTTTTGCCGATTCTGAAATTAATGCCTTAATCTCCGAAGCAATAACAGAAGTCGGCTCAATAAGCATGCAAAATATGGGAAAAGTAATGGCGATACTAAAACCAAAGCTTGCCGGACGAGCAGATATGGCCAAAGTGTCAATATTGATTAAAGAAAAAATGTCGGCCTGATATTATCCACCTAGGGGCTGTATTTTTTGTAACCTCAGTCGCGATAATTTCTTTTATTTGCTTGCGGGATGTATTATTGTTTTGAATAAATGATTCCACAAACTTTCATCCATGACTTGCTAAATCGCGCTGATATTGTTGATACGGTTGATCGCCATGTGTCACTAAAAAAAGCAGGCGCTAACTTCGTTGCATGTTGTCCGTTTCATAATGAAAAAACCCCCTCATTTACTGTCAGTCAATCTAAACAGTTTTACCATTGCTTTGGTTGCGGCGCACACGGCAATGCAATCAGTTTTCTAATGGAATACAGTGGATTGAGCTTTGTTGAAGCGATACGTGATTTAGCAGCTTATGTTGGAATGCAAGTGCCAATTCAGAAAACCGATGCACTTCCCAACTCGATCGTTCCGGCTGATTTAGAGAGTCATTTCGCAAAAAACTATCACATTAGCAATCCAGCAATATCTCTTCAAGATCTTTTAAATGTAATGCAAGTTGCCACTCGCTTCTATCGGGAGCAATTAAAAAATTCCGAAAAAGCGATTGCTTATCTTAAAAAGCGTGACTTGTCGGGCAAAGCAGCTGCACGATTTGCTATTGGTTACGCACCAACAGGCTGGCAAAACCTGGAAACGGTTTTTTCAGATTATAAATCTGAAAAAACCCGTAATTTATTAGTTCAGGCTGGTTTAGTCATCGTCGGCGATGAAGCTAAGCAATACGATAGATTCAGAAATCGCATTATGTTCCCAATTCTTAATCAAAAGGGTCAGATCATTGGTTTTGGCGGACGGGCATTAGACGACGAAGAACCCAAATATCTGAATTCTCCGGAAACGATTTTATTTGAGAAAGGACGCGAATTATACAATTTATTTTCTGCGCGCCGCGCTATTCGTGAAGCAAATTGTGCGCTCGTTGTAGAAGGATACATGGATGTCATATCGCTTGCGCAGCATGGGATTGATTATGCAGTAGCTTCTTTGGGCACGGCCACAACCAGCTTTCATCTACAAAAGCTATTGCGCCAGACTGATCAAATCATTTTCTGTTTCGACGGCGACAAAGCGGGCAGAAAGGCAGCTTGGCGGGCCCTTGAGAACAGTCTTGCGCTGCTTTCAGACGGTAAGTTTCTGAACTTTCTTTTTCTGCCTGATGGTACAGACCCAGACAGCTTTGTGAAACAGAATGGAAGAGAATCCTTTGGGCAGCAACTTAAACAATCAATACCTTTGTCAGAATTTCTGTTTAAGGAATTATGTTCAAGAATTAACATCCAAACCAGTGAAGGTCGTGCCAAATTGATACATGATGCCAAGCCGCTATTGCAGCAGGTTACTGCACCGGCACTTTCGTTGATATTATTGAGACGCGTGGCAGAGCTCTGCGACATTAGCCAGCCTGAGGTAGAAGAACTATTACAAATAAAACCAACTTACAAGAAACGCACAGTAAAAAAGGCGCCACGAAAACAACCAGTTACATCTTATCGCTGGTTAATTATGATGCTGTTGCACAACTCAAGTTATATCAATAAGATAGACAGGAAATTGCTTTCAGGGCAAAAGGAAGACTCAAAAGAAATCGCCGCACTAGAAGCATTGATTGAACTTTTTGATAAAAATCCGCACTTGATTAATAGTGAAGCACCAACTTCAACAATAACTGCTTACTTACAAGACAGTTCGCATAGAGCTTTTTTTGAAACTATCGAAAGTGAAACTTTAGAGTGGAGTGACACAATTGATTTAGAAGCAAATTTTTTAGGTGCGCTAGAAAAGCTACAGCAAGTACAGCGCAAGAAACGCATCACAGAATTATATAGCAAGTCTTTGAATGCGCTTACTGATGATGAGAAACGGGAACTACAACAACTAGCGATGCGATGAAGCCAGTTTAGTAAGTGCCAGCAGTAATGAATTTTGCTATAATTCCACACTTTCAGCTATAAATTATCCATGTTATTGGGAATTCAGTATGCCAAAAACAAGAGCAGGCGAGTCTAAAGATACCAAAAATGAAGTAATCAATAAATCATCCATAAAAAAAACCGAAAATATCGATAAAGAAATGGCAGAAAAAAAAGTAAAAATGACTGTAAAAAAAGCAACAGATAAAACAACCCTAACAAAAATATCTGATAAAGCTGCATCAAGTGCGGTTGAAACTTATCAAGCTGCAGTGGATGAAAATGCTATCGATCTGAGTGAAACCAAGAAAACCAGAGGTAGAACTCCAAAAAAGAACAAAACAAGCATGGGTAAGGATCAGATCGATAAAATCAATACTGCCTCGATTATCCAAAGTGGCAATTCACAGCCTCAGGATCTTGAAGCGCGTCGCATGCGCTTGAAAATTCTTATCGGATTAGGGAAGGAGCGTGGATATCTTACCTACGCGGAAATCAATGATCACTTGCCTGATGATATGCTGGATGCAGAGCAAATTGAAGGCATCATTAGCATGATTAACGATATGGGTATATCTGTTCATGATGAAGCACCAGATGCCGAAGCCTTACTAATGTCAGATGCAGCCACAACTGTAGCTGATGAAGATGTCGCAGAAGAAGCAGAAGCCGCACTTTCAACAGTAGACTCCGAGTTTGGGCGCACGACCGATCCAGTACGTATGTATATGCGCGAAATGGGTTCAGTTGGTTTGCTCACGCGCGAAAGTGAAATTGAAATCGCAAAGCGCATCGAAGGTGGATTGCGTCACATGATTCAAGCAATTTCAGCCTGCCCTCCGATTATTGCAAAAATAGTCGACTTGGCCACTGAAGTTGAAAAAGAGACTATGCGCATTGATGAGGTTGTCGATGGACTATTAGATGCAAATGCGCAAGATATTATCAATGAAGAATTTCCTGAAGAAACTATCGAGCAAGAGCTGGCCTCCAATGATCTCGATGATGATGATGAAGATGATGATAGCGATGGCGCAGCAATTGCCAGCGCTGATTTGTTAAAACTTAAAATGGATGCACTTGAGCGCTTTGCGATTATTCGTCAGATGCACGACGAAATGCAAGTCTTACTTGAGAAAGATGGACCTTATCATCAGGGATATATCGAGTTACAAGATGGAATTTCGGCTGAGTTAATGGCCATTCGCTTCTCTGCAAAAATGGTGGAAAAGCTTTGCGATACTCAACGTGAATTAGTTGGCGATGTGCGTAGTTATGAGCGCAAAATAATGGATCTATGCGTATCCAAAGCGAAAATGCCAAGAAATCACTTTATCAAGACTTTCCCTGGAAATGAAACAAATCTTGATTGGATAGCGCAAGAAATCAATATGGGAAAACCTTATAGTCAGGCACTCGAACATTTCAAACCAGCAATTCTTGAAGAGCAACACAATTTGTTGGCACTTAGAAGCAAGATTGGTATTCCAATAAAAGACTTGAAAGAAATCAATCGCAAGATGTCCACGGGCGAAGCTAAAGCTCGTCGTGCCAAACGAGAAATGACGGAAGCAAATTTACGTCTGGTAATTTCAATCGCCAAGAAATATACCAACCGTGGATTACAATTTCTTGATTTAATCCAGGAAGGAAATATCGGTTTAATGAAGGCAGTGGATAAATTCGAGTATCGCCGTGGCTACAAATTCTCAACTTATGCAACATGGTGGATCCGGCAAGCAATTACTCGCTCAATTGCGGATCAAGCGCGCACTATACGAATACCGGTGCATATGATTGAAACAATCAATAAGATGAATCGTATCTCACGGCAGATACTGCAAGAAACCGGACAAGAGCCAGAACCGGCTGTACTCGCGCAAAAAATGGAAATGCCCGAAGAAAAAATTCGCAAAATTCTCAAGATTTCCAAAGAGCCCATTTCTATGGAAACGCCGATTGGCGACGACGAAGACTCACATCTCGGCGATTTTATCGAAGATGCGGCTACAATGGCACCAGCCGATGCAGCAGTTTATGCCAGCTTGCGCGGCGTGACAAAGGATATATTGGATTCTTTAACGCCACGCGAGGCCAAAGTGTTACGCATGCGCTTTGGTATAGAAATGAACACCGATCATACTCTGGAAGAAGTAGGAAAACAGTTCGACGTTACCCGTGAACGCATTCGCCAAATTGAAGCCAAGGCGTTACGTAAATTACGTCACCCTGCCCGTTCTGAGCGTCTACGTAGTTTCCTAGATACTGGGAACAATTAAAATACAAATAAGGGTCTGTAGCTCAGTTGGTTAGAGCAGGGGACTCATAATCCCTTGGTCGCTGGTTCGAGTCCAGCCAGACC
>NZ_JAIEMO010000017.1 GCF_019752095.1 Nitrosomonas sp. | reverse complement strand
GAGGACGATGAGGAAGAAGAAAGCGAAGATAGTGGTAGTAATGATGACGAAAGTGATGACGAGGATGAGGATGAATAGTTCATCTTTTTAGATAATAATGTTCTAAAATATATTTTGTTAGATATTGATATAATGGACATTGTTTGAATAGCCCGCCTATGGCGGGCTTTTTATTCGTTGAGGTTTTGCATGTTGAATCATTTTCCAAAGCCGGATGTTGTTTATCCACATAGAAATAGAGATTACTTTATTGCTGGATTTACTTTTCTTTGTGTAGCTGTAAGCTTGGTAATCGATGGCAGCGCAAGTTATGAAACTCAGAACATGATGGGAGTTATAGCTTGGATTTTTTTGCTTGGATTACTAATTGGTGAGAATAAAGAAGTGCGCATGCAAGTTGTAGTCGCGGTAGCATTTGCGACTGCAGGTGAACATTTTGCTTCCATTTACATGGAAGGCTATACCTATCGATTTGGAAATGTACCATTGTATGTTCCACCTGGACATGGAATGGTTTATTTGACCGCAGTGGCCCTTTCTCGCTCAAGATTATTTTTGATGTATGCAAAAGAATTGGCAATTTTTGTTATTGTATCGGGTGGATTATGGTCGCTCTGGGGTATTAGCGGGATACCGGAGCAAGGCGATCAAGTAGGCGCTTTTTTATTTTGTATTTTTGTTATTTGCTTATTCAAAGGGAGGTCACCGATGGTTTATCTGGGCGCCTTTTTTATTTGCACATGGCTTGAGATTATTGGAACAGCAGCAGGAACTTGGAAATGGGCATCTATTGAACCAGTTTTCAATTGGACCCAAGGAAACCCGCCTAGTGGGGTTGCAGCCTGGTATTGTTTGGTTGATGCAGTAGCTATTGGTTTTGCGCCGAGGATTCTAAATGGTTTGCAAAAAATGAATAACTGGTATAAAACATCACTTGAGAAATAACCCTAAGTCCGAACAGAATTTTTCGGTGTTATGGGATAATTTATGACATATCATTTTTGTTAAATATGATTTACTTGAAGGAATATTTGTGATTGTTGTTCGTTTGCCGGATGGATCTGAACGTATTTTTGATCATCCTGTTAGTGTGATGGATGTTGCCATGATTATTGGATCAGGCCTTGCACGTGCAGCTATCGCTGGAAAAATCAATGGGAAACTGGTTGATCTAGGCTGCCAAATTGAAGGCGATAGCGATTTGGCGATTATTACAGAAAAGGATAGTGAAGGATTAGAAGTTATTAGACATTCTTGCGCTCATTTGTTAGCGCATGCGGTAAAAGAATTGTTTCCGGAAGCGCAGGTGACTATTGGGCCAGTAATTGATGAGGGGTTTTATTATGATTTTTCTTATAAGCGATCATTTACTCCTGAGGATCTAGCCACGATTGAGAAGCGGATGACTGAAATCAGTAAACGAGATTTGAAAATAGAACGAAAAATACTGGAGCGAGTTAAAGCAATCGATTTCTTTAAGCAACAAGGTGAACACTACAAAGCTCAAATAATTGAATCAATACCGGGTGATGAAGATTTGTCACTTTATTCTCAGGGTGATTTTACTGATCTTTGTCGCGGCCCGCACGTGCCTGCCACTTCAAAAATAAAAATTTTTAAATTGATGAAAGTTGCGGGGGCTTATTGGCGTGGTGATTCAAACAACGAAATGCTACAACGCATCTACGGAACCGCGTGGACTAATAAGGATGATCAGAAAAATTATTTGCATCGATTAGAAGAGGCTGAAAAAAGAGATCACCGGAAAATTGGTAAGCAACTGAGTTTTTTTCATACGCAAGATGAAGCGCCAGGTATGGTGTTTTGGCATCCTAAAGGATGGACGCTATGGCAGCAAATAGAGCAGTATATGAGAGATATTCTGAATCAAAATGGCTATCACGAGATACGAACGCCTCAAATTCTGGATAAGGATTTGTGGGTGCGCTCAGGACATTGGGAGAATTTTCGTGAAAATATGTTTACGACTCATTCAGATGAACGCGATTTTGCCATTAAGCCGATGAATTGTCCTGGTCATGTGCAAATATTTAACCAAGGTTTGCGAAGTTATCGTGAGCTGCCTATCCGATTCGCTGAATTTGGTTCGTGTCATCGTAATGAAGCATCAGGTGCATTGCATGGAATTATGCGAGTGCGTGCTTTTACGCAAGACGATGCGCATATTTTTTGTACTGAAGATCAGATTCAAGAAGAAGTTGTGGGATTTATCGATTTATTGAAAGTTGTTTATGCAGATTTTGGTTTTCGAGAAATTTTGATAAAGCTTTCAACTCGCCCGCAAAAGCGCGTCGGATCAGAGGCACAGTGGGATAAATCAGAAGCTGCGCTGGAAGCTGCGCTCAATGAAGTTAAATTGGAATGGGAGCGACAACCAGGCGAAGGTGCGTTTTATGGCCCAAAGATTGAATTCTCCCTCAAAGATTGTATTGGCCGTGTGTGGCAGTGTGGCACATTGCAATTAGATTTTTCAATGCCTGATCGCTTGGGTGCGGAATATGTAGCTGAAGACAACTCACGCCAAGTGCCGGTCATGCTGCATAGAGCTATACTTGGTTCAATGGAAAGGTTCATCGGGATATTGATAGAAAATTATGCGGGTGCATTACCTTTGTGGTTGTCGCCTGAACAAGTTGTTGTGTTAAACATCTCTCGCACACAGATGGATTATGCGCAGGAAGTAACTGCTCAGTTAAGAGATAATGGTATCAGAGCGAGTTTAGACTTGAGAAATGAGAAGATAACCTATAAAATTCGAGAGCATAGCTTGCAGAAACTCCCGTATCAAATTATTGTTGGAGATGAGGAAGTGCGAGCAAATAAAATCGCTGTTCGTAATCGAGCAGGTGAGAATCTTGGTCAAATGACATTGCCAGACTTCCTCGCGCGGTTTAATGAAGAGCGTTCGTCAAGAGTGTGATTTCTTTTAGTTAACTAATTTTGGAGAATTTGCCATAGTTCAGGATAAATCAGTGCGCATCAATGAAGAGATCGATGCGCCGGAAGTGCGTTTGATTGGCGTGAATGGAGAGCAAGTTGGTATTGTTTTACTTGCAAATGCAAATGCCTTAGCGGAGGAAGCAGGAGTTGATTTGGTTGAGATTGCTCCAACGGCGCAACCACCAGTTTGCCGATTGATGGATTATGGCAAGTTTCGATATCAAGAAAGCAAGAAAAAGCACGATGCGAAATTAAAGCAGAAGCAAGTCCAGATTAAAGAAATTAAGTTTAGACCAAATACGGATGAAGGTGACTATAATATTAAGTTAAGGAATCTAATAAGTTTCTTGAATGAAGGCGACAAGGTAAAAGTAACATTGCGTTTTCGTGGACGTGAAATGGCGCATCAAGAGTTTGGTATGCGCTTGCTCGAACGTGTAAAAGATGATTTAGAGTCCTTTGCGATAGTGGAACAGTTTCCTAAAATGGAAGGGCGACAGATGGTTATGGTACTATCTCCTAAAAGAAAAGATACGAAGGCAGATAAATCAACAGTAGCAGAGGAAGACTCACTGACATCAACGTAAGCAGTGTTGATCTTGATTTTTTGTAATTAAATGTAAAAATAAGTGATTGTCAGGTCTGTAAAGTTTTTCTATCATGAAAACACCTGGTTTCATGTTAAATGAGGAGTATTTTATGCCCAAGATGAAAACCAAGAGTGGAGCTGCGAAGCGCTTCAGGTTTAGAGCAAGTGGAAGTATTAAGCGCTCGCAAGCTTTCAAACGCCATATATTAACAAAAAAAACAACAAAAAATAAACGTCAATTACGAGGTGTAACGGAAGTTCATTTCACCAATGAAGCCGCTATCCGCACTATGATGCCTTACGCATAACAGGAGTAAACATGCCTAGAGTAAAACGTGGTGTAACCGCTCATGCGCGGCACAAAAAAATATTAGATTTAGCCAAAGGCTATCGAGGACGTAGAAAGAATGTCTATCGTATAGCAAAGCAAGCTGTTATGAAGGCGGGCCAGTATGCATATCGTGATCGCCGTCAACGTAAAAGACAATTTAGAGCTTTATGGATTGCGCGGATTAATGCAGCTGCTCGTGAGTGTGGTTTGTCGTATAGTGTATTTATGAATGGTCTCAAAAAAGCTAGTATCGAAGTGGATAGAAAAGTATTGGCTGATTTGGCTGTATTTGATAAGAGTGCTTTTGAGAAAATCGTAGAACAAGCCAAAGCTAGTTTAGTGACATAATTAATAGCGATAAAATGCTGATGGGAGGTCGGGTAAAACCTGAGCCTCCCTTTTTCTTATGAAAATAATAATGAAGTGAGAAGTAATTCTTAATTCTCAACGCTGAATTTACATGGAAAATCTGAAAGAAATTATCTCTGAAGCAGAAAGTTTGATGAACAGCATTGAAGATGCTACAGAATTGGAAAATGTTAAAGCGCGTTATCTCGGCAAGAATGGCATTCTTACTGAATTACTCAAAGGGCTAGGAAAGCTTCGGGTTGAAGAGCGCCCTATTATAGGTAGTCAAATCAATGAAGCAAAGATTCAATTAGAGACAACGCTTAGAAATCGACGTAGTGCAATTCAAGCCAAAGAGCTAGAAGTAAAACTGACGGAAGAAGCGTTAGATGTCACTTTGCCAAGCAGAGGACATGGTGCTGGTGGACTGCATCCCATAACACAGACTTTGCAGCGTATTGAGGCACTATTCCATTCAATTGGCTTCAATGTGGTTTCAGGGCCTGAAATAGAAACAGATTTTTATAATTTTACAGCATTGAATATTCCAGAAAATCATCCAGCTCGCGCTATGCATGATACATTTTATATCGATAATGGTGATTTGCTACGAACACATACATCACCGGTTCAAATTCGCTATATGCAGAACAATAAGGCGCCAATAAAGGTGATTGCGCCCGGCCGAGTTTATCGATGTGATTCTGATGTGACGCATACACCAATGTTTCACCAAGTAGAAGGCTTATGGATTGATGAGAATGCCAATTTTTCTGCTTTAAAAGGTATTCTGGCTAATTTTATGGCACAATTTTTTGAACGTGATGATTTGCCGGTAAGATTCAGACCATCATTTTTTCCATTTACTGAACCTTCTGCTGAGATGGATATTGGTTGTGTAATGTGTAATGGAGAGGGCTGTCGAATTTGTAGTCATACGGGTTGGTTGGAAGTGCTCGGATGTGGAATGGTTCATCCCAATGTATTAAAGCATGTTGCGATTGATAGCGAACGATATATTGGATTTGCCTTTGGTTTAGGCGTGGAGCGTTTGACGATGCTCAGGTATGGTGTTAATGACTTGAGATTGTTTTTTGAAAATGATTTGCGCTTTCTTAGACAGTTTAATTAAATCCGAAAAATGTACGCACTTACACTTACTGTATTAGTTGTAAATTCTCATGAAATTTTCTGAAATCTGGCTGCGAAGCTTTGTTAATCCTCCTTGTTCTAGTGACGAGCTTGCGCATACGTTAACGATGGCCGGCATCGAAGTTGAAAATGTTGAGCCAGTAGCATCAGGGTTCAAGAATGTGGTTGTTGCAGAAGTTCTTTCAGTTGAGAAGCATCCTACGGCAGATCGACTCTCAGTTTGTAATGTTAAGACGGGAAAATCAGATAATGATTTATTGCAGATTGTTTGTGGTGCACCCAATGTAAGTGCTGGAGTAAAAGTGCCTTGCGCGCTGGTCGGAGCAACCTTGCCAGGTTTTGTAATCAAAAAAACGAGGTTGCGAGGTATAGACTCTGCTGGAATGTTATGTTCGGCGAAAGAATTAGGTATTAGTGAAGTTTCGGATGGATTGTTATTGCTTCCTAATGATGCGCCGGTAGGTGCTGATTTTCGTAGCTATTATGAACTTGAGGATGGCGTTTTTACATTGAGTTTGACTCCTAATCGAGCTGATTGTTTAAGTGTACAAGGTATAGCTCGTGAGGTTTCGGCTATAACGGATACTGCCTTACATCCGCTTGCACTGGAATTTGTTTCTAATGAAATTGATGATACGTTGAATGTACACGTAACTGCCCCGGATGCTTGCCCGCTATACTGTGGTCGGATACTGCGAAATATCAATCTCAATGCGGCAACGCCATTATGGATGGCACAGAGACTAGAACGTAGTGGGTTACGGTCTATTAATTCTGTAGTTGATATTACCAACTATGTGATGTTGGAAACAGGTCAGCCCTTGCATGCCTTTAATCTGGCTAAGATAGCTGGAACTATCCAGGTACGCTTTGCATTACCACAGGAAAAAATTCAATTGCTGAACGGTAATCAAATAGATTTGACTCCAGAGATGCTTTTAATATCAGACGAGCATAAACCGCTCGCATTAGCCGGCATCATGGGTGGATTGGAGAGTGGTGTGACGCATGGCACAACCGATATTTTCTTAGAAAGTGCGTTTTTTAGTCCTGATGTAATCAGCGGCAAGTCATTCCACCTGGGTTTTAGTTCAGATTCGGCTTATCGTTTTGAACGCGGGGTAGATTTTGCTGCAACAAGAAGTGCACTCGAACGTGCTTCATACCTGATTCGTAACATTTGTGGAGGTCAGGTAGGTACGGTAATTGAAATGAAACACGAATTACCTCAGCGATCTTCAGTAGATGTGCGTATTGAACGAATAAAACGGATACTAGGTATCGACATCAATAAAGAGCAAATAGCTAATTATTTTAAGCGACTAGGATTTAAATTCTCTGAAGAAAATGATTGTTTTAGTGTAATGTCACCAACATATCGCTTTGATCTAACGATAGAAGAAGATTTTGTTGAAGAATTGGCGCGCATTTATGGTTATGATCATATTCCAATCCATTATCCGCATGCCAGTATGGCGATGTTGCCAGCGTCTGAAACACAATATTCCACGATAGAAATTAAAAAATCCTTAATAGATCGTGATTATCAGGAAGTTATTAATTATGCTTTTGTAGACGCTGATTGGGAAGCTGATTTCGCAGAAAATCATAAGCCGATTGCCTTGCTGAATCCGATTGCAAGTCAGATGAGTGTGATGCGTAGTACGCTAGTAGGCGGTCTAATTTCTAACCTGCAGTTTAATTTGAATCGTAAGCAAGTCAGGGTGCGCTTGTTTGAAGTCGGCTGTTGTTTTATACGTGAAAACGAGAATGATTGTAAACAAATAGAAAGAATTGCTGGGCTTAGCCACGGGGATTTTTCATCTGAGCAATGGGGAGTGCCAGCAAGAAACATTGATTTTTATGATATTAAAGCAGATGTAGAAGTTTTGTGCCGAGGTAAGCCGATTAACTTTGAAAAATTCTTTCACCCGGCATTACATCCTGGTAAATCGGCGGAAATTTACTATGAAGGCAAAATTATTGGATGGATTGGTGAATTGCATCCACGCTGGCAAAAGAAATACGGTTTGCAAAAAAATACAATATTGTTTGAGCTTGATTTAGACAGTTTGAAGCCAAAACTTCTGCCGTTTGTTAAGGAAATTTCTAAATTTCCACCCGTAAGGCGAGATATTGCAATTATTGTCGATAATGATATTAATGCACACTCATTGCTGTCCTGTATGTGGGCAGTGAAATCGCAGATTATATCGGATATATCGTTATTTGATATTTATCGCGGTAAAGGTATGGAAAGTAACAAAAAAAGTCTTGCATTCCGTGTATTGTTGCAAGATACTGAGAAAACATTGACAGATGAGCAGGCGGAATCTGCAGTAACTAGCCTAATAAAAATTTTGAAAAATAAGTTTGATGCTGAATTGCGTAATTGACGCCTGTTAAGATTCATACTTGAGTTTACTTCGCAGATTAATGGTCTTGATAGATTATTAATCTGTATTTTCTAAGAGTGCTACTAATTAATGAATCGCCTCATATGGTGAGGATATTTACAAAAAATTATAACTAAAAGGAGTAAAGCATGGCGTTAACAAAAGCTGAATTAGCGGATCTATTATTTGAGAATGTCGGACTAAATAAACGTGAAGCAAAAGACATGGTTGAGTCTTTTTATGAGGAAGTGCGTACTGCTTTACAAAATGGTGAGGGTGTTAAGTTGTCTGGTTTTGGCAATTTTCAGTTGCGCTCAAAGCCACAACGTCCTGGCAGAAACCCAAAAACAGGTGAAGAAATTCCGATTACTGCACGTCGTGTAGTGACATTTCATGCTAGTCAGAAGTTAAAAGCCTTGGTAGAAAAAAATTATCATGGAAAACAAAAAAGCAAATAATACATTACTGCCAATTCCTGCTAAACGTTATTTTACTATTGGGGAAGTTGGGGTGCTTTGTGATGTTAAGCCGCATGTGTTGCGCTATTGGGAACAGGAATTTTCACAACTAAGACCGGTCAAGCGTTGTGGGAATCGTCGTTATTACCAACACCAAGAGATTGTATTAATACGCCGTATTAGAGAACTTCTATATGAACAAGGTTTTACGATCAACGGAGCACGGAATCAATTAGAATATACGATTACAAAATCAAATGCATCTGATGGAGGCAATATTAATTTTCTTTCTTCGACGATGGATTTGAATTATGTTCGATGTGAAATTAAAAGCATTAGGTCACATTTGCTTTCTTAAAGTAGCATTTCAGTGATAGCTTCAAAAGTTTGAGTGTTTTGTTTGCTATAATTATGCATTCGGGGCGTAGCGCAGCCTGGTAGCGTACTTGCATGGGGTGCAAGTGGTCGGAGGTTCGAATCCTCTCGCCCCGACCATTTGATTGAGTATGCCTGTAAATATGATTGAAGCAAGGTTTGATGTGCAGAAATCTCCTTTTTTCTATATATTGATAATCAGTAACTTATAAAATGCGCATATTGCTCAGTAATGATGACGGCTATTTTGCGCCTGGTCTTGCTTGCCTTGCTGATTTTCTCTCGAAAATGGCAGAAATTATAGTAGTCGCCCCTGAAAGGGATCGAAGTGGATCCAGTAATTCTTTAACACTAGATCGTCCACTCACTTTGCAGAAATCTCATAATGGTTTTTATTATGTCAATGGAACACCAACGGATTGTGTTCATCTGGCAGTCACAGGTATGCTTGATGTAATGCCTGATATGATCATTTCTGGCATTAACCAAGGTGCTAATATGGGTGACGATACGATTTATTCAGGCACTGTTGCTGCTGCTACGGAAGGTTTCTTACTGGGAATTCCTTCATTTGCCGTTTCTTTGGTTAATGCATCTAATGGAAACTACTTGACAGCTGCGCGTGTTGCAGCTGATATGGTGAATCGCTTCAGAGAAAATGAAATTCAGAGCCCGGTTTTGTTAAATATTAATGTGCCGGATACTGAATATCAGCAACTTAAAGGTGTTGAAGTTACTCGACTGGGACGACGCCATAAGGCTGAGCCAGTGATCAAATCACAAAGCCCTCGTGGTGAAGTGATGTACTGGGTTGGTGCTGCCGGTCCGGCACAGGATGCGGGCGAAGGCACAGATTTTTATGCAACTCAAAATGACCGGGTTTCAGTGACTCCGCTGCAAATTGATTTAACCCGATATGATCAATTGGATCTCATAGCAAGGTGGCTAGATTAAGTACCTACTATGTTTAACTGATATGAATTTTTGTGGGTACTAATTGGTGAATGTGCGTCATTCTGGAATTGGTATGACTTCTCAGCGTACGCGCATGCGCATGATTGAGCGTTTGCGTGCACAAGGGATTGCTGATGAAGTGATTTTGTCAGCGATAGGTACAATTCCTCGTCATATATTTGTTGAAGAAGCTCTTGCAAGCAGAGCTTACGAAGATGTTGCTTTACCCATAAATTATGGACAAACCATTTCTAGTCCATGGATTGTTGCACGTATGAGCGAACTATTGCGTGTAAATCCAAATTTAGAAAAAGTGTTGGAAATTGGCACTGGTTGTGGATATCAAACTGCTGTACTAGCAAAGATTGCACAGAAAGTATATTCGGTAGAACGCATTGGACCATTATTAACGCGTACCAGAATTCGATTGCAAGAATTGCAAATTAGGAATGTTTATTTAAAACATGCAGATGGTTTACTTGGACTTGCAGAAGCTGGGCCATTTGATGGTATTATCATGACAGCTGTAACCACACATGTTCCTACTTCATTATTAGAACAAATAGTTGTTGGTGGCAGAATGATTTTTCCGAAAGGGACTCAGAAGCAGAATTTGTGTGTCATCGAGCGCAATTCTCAAGGTTATAATGAGACTGTACTGGAAGAGGTAAATTTTGTCCCCTTGTTGGGGGGGGTTATAAAAAAATAGTAGTTCAGGGAACATAAAATGACAAATGTTGCAATGATTAAACTGACCAATACTGATAGCTGTAATTGTATCGTTAAGTTATTTATTTTTATTGGAAGAAAATCAAGATCATGCACATGTAATTTTTATTTGCTGCTCGCTACCTATCTTTTTCTGTTGGGATGTAGCACAACACAACCGCCTGTGACCGTCGTCGATCGTGTGAAAATCGATTCTACTGGGTCAGCTAGGTTGGTTGAAACCAATAACCTAGATGGTCAATTCTATATCGTGCAGCAAGGGGATACTCTATATGGAATTGCGCTTAAGAACAATATTGATTATAAAAAATTAGCGGAGTGGAATGGAATTACTGATCCAAGCTCTATCAAACTAGGGCAAAAAATTAGCTTGTCTACATCGATAAGCGATTCACAACCTATATTGTTTGCTTTACCTCAGCAACCGATAGCTACAACTATTGAGCCGAGCATAGATTCTTCTGATTTCGCAACTTCCGCAGCAAATATGGATAAGCTAAAAACGAGCCCAAAAGCTCTTAAGTTGCCTTTTTCAGAACAGAATGTGGCTCGATTACAATATCCAGCGAATAATAACTTGCCATCCGCATCGCAGTCTTTCCCAGTTTCTCCTCCTGCGACAGCAAATACTAAAATTGAAACTGCTCCCCAACCGGAGTCGTCAAGATCAGATATGCTGGCTAGTCATTCTGTTGCTGAATGGATCTGGCCTACAGCAGGAAAATTACTATCATCTTTTTCCAATAATTCCAAGGGTGTAAAGATATCAGGTCAGGCAGGACAGCCAATATTGGCTTCGGCTGCTGGTGAGGTGGTCTACAGTGGGCATGGCCTTCGTGGTTATGGTAATCTGATCATTATCAAGCATAACAATATATTTCTCAGTGCTTATGCGCATAACAGCAGGCTACTGGTTAAAGAAGGGGATGCTGTGGCAAGAGGGCAAAAAATTGCAGAAATGGGAAATACTGATACAGATATGACCCAGTTGCACTTTGAGATACGTAAACATGGTAAACCAGTTGATCCATTGGAATATCTACCCAATCAATCCTAACTGAGGAAACGATAAAGTTAAATTAGCGAATGGTAGGACAGCCATCATAACTAATACTACCTCACTCTGAAACTGGGTGCTGCATATACTCTAGAGCTTGTAGGGTGTGTTTTGTTGCTGCCTCAGAATCATCTTTTTTAGCGCGGGCGATGGCTTTTTTCAGATGTTTGATAGACTCCGTTATGCGGTGATGTGATGCTGCCAGCTCATTTTCTGCAGCTTTTGCATGAGTAAGGCTTTCCTGTGCATATTCTAATAAGGTCTTGACGTGTCCTGCTTTGCCATGTATGTGTGCAGTTTCTGCATGTTTTATAGCTTCAGTTGTATGGTGACTAGAATTTGATGCAGAGATCGCTGAGGAGCTAAAGAGAAGCGATAATGTACACATAGCTGCGATAATGATTTTTGGTTGTCTGGATTTCATAATGCCATCTCCATATCAATTAATAATAAAGTATCCATTGTCCATATCCCTATAGCATAATCCCATGGACATTTATAACATAACAATCGATTTTCTGTTATAGCATCGTTTGAGATAAGCAAGACTTATATTTTTTGTATAGTCTGAAAAGGTTGAATTCACCATCAATAATAAATAGCTTAAATCTCAATCACTAATCAATTAAGCTATTGAGTATTTCATAATCTATCCATCCTTTGGTAATTGTTGTGCCTTGTATGTGAGTGAATGATTCCGCTGGTTCGCCAAGATCAGACAGAACGGCAACAGCGCCATCAAAGCTTTGTTGGTTAGTGTAACCGCTAACTGTGATCAGAGTCGGGATTTGTGCGGCGCGTGCTGATTTCAGGCCATTTTCTGAGTCTTCTATTGCGATACATTGCTGGGCAGGAAAATTAAGTTGATTAAGAACCCAATGATAAATATCGGGTGCCGGTTTTTTCAATGGAACAATGTCACCGGCGCCAATGACGTCAAACCAGCCAATTGATTCTGCACCTAATGTGGATTTAAGTAGGGAAGTGACGTTTTCCATCGTTGTTGTAGTTGCGATCGCAAGTTTTATTTTTTCCTGTCGCAATTCTTGAATTAACCGTGCAACACCGGGACGCAAGGGGATGTTGCCGGTTTCCATCTGTGATTCAAAGTATTTGGTTTTAGCTTTGTGCAGGGTGGCAATCCAATTCGTCACATCGTTTCTATTGAGCTCGGTAGGAACAAAATTTTCCATGTAATAGCGAATCCGTTCTTTTCCGCCAGTAACTTCTAGTAGCCTGCCATAAAGATCAATGTCCCAATTCCAATCGAGATTAAATTGTTGAAATGCAGCATTAAAAGCAACACGATGACCATCTTGCTCGGTATCGGCGAGCGTGCCGTCAACATCAAATAGTACAGCTTGTAATTTCTTTTGATTCTTCATTGTTGTTAGTTAATTTCAGTTGTTGTTAGATGAATGATAACTGGCGCGTTGTAGGCGATCTGCTATGGCTAACCAATTAGGATGATCAGGAGGTGATTCTATCAGCAAATAATTAAATTCTGCCTGATCAAACTGGCGTAATTTAGCATATAGTTGTTTACCGTAAATGATTGGGTCTGCAGGCATGGAAAATTGTTCGATAAATTGATTTGAGAATTTAGGTTTATGAGTATTTGACCAAGTGATGACTAGAACGCGCAAATTTTTTTCAGCTAATGTCAGGGCATGCGGCCAAATTTGTATACTTGAATATAATCTTAAGGGTGTCGTCGGCGCATAATGTGCCGGTAGTGATCCAGATGTTCTAATTGATTGATCGATATTGTGTGCAAGAATGACGGGGCTATTTAATACTGTTTCAATCGCTGATAACGTAATACTGCCTGGTCGCAGTATTCGGGGTGCTTTATCGTGGAAGCTGACGATGGTGCTCTCTAAGCCTACTTCACAGGCTCCACCATCTAGGATCATATCAATAGTGTTACCTAATTCCTGATAGACATGCGCAGCCGAGGTTGGACTAATGCGACCAAAACGGTTAGCTGAAGGTGCAGCTAGGGCTTTTTCTGGTCCTAATGCATTCAGTAAAGCCGATGCAATAGGATGTGCTGGAAACCGGAGCCCAACGGTAGTTTGTCCACCGGTAACATTATCAGGAATGCGATGATTACGCGGGAGAATTAATGTTAAAGGTCCGGGCCAAAAGTGATTGGCTAATTTCCATGCAGACTCTGGTATGGCCTGAGTCCAATAGTGCATATGGGAAATATTGCCAATATGAACGATCAGTGGATGATCAGCAGGGCGTTGTTTTATCTTGTAGATCTTATCAACAGCGGCTGGATTTGTAATATCTGCGCCAAGACCGTATACGGTCTCAGTTGGAAAGGCTACTGTACCACCTGAGCACAAAATTTGAGCGGCTGTAATAACTTGATCCAGTTGAACTGACGATAAGTCAGATTGAGTGAATGTGTACTTTGTCTGTTCCATCTGTATATCTGAGTGTTAAATTCAAATGAAACTTAACGTGATTAATAAGTTATAGTTTATTGTCATACCAATCGTAACCTAGCACACCTTGCAATAAGCGTACGATATAAAAACATAGCCAATTCACTGCATAATTCCGCAAGGAAAAAAAGCTTTTGTCTGTTGATGTAACTGGGAAGGACTCTTGTGAAATTGCGGTTTTTAGGCTTGTTCTCAGCTTGCTGGCAAACTGATGGTCTGCAATGAATACATTGGCTTCGCGCGCTAGAAGCAAGCTGAAAGGATCAATATTTGATGAACCTACTGTTGCCCAATATTGATCAATAACAGCGACTTTGGCATGTAGATAACTGCGATTATATTCGTAAATTTTTATACCGGCTTGCAATAGATTCTCGTATAACGCCTGAGTTGCATGGTATTGTAGACGATATTCAATTCTACCTTGCAATAAGAGTTCTACATTGACGCCTCGTTGAGCAGCATTTTTCAATGCATTAATGAATTTTCTTCCAGGCAGGAAATAAGCGTTGGCAATAATAATTTCGGTTTGTGCTTGGTTTATACCCTCCAGGTAAGCGTGTTCAATATCACGACGGTGACGCCAGTTATCGCGGATTACAAATGCAGCTTTCTGATTTCCACAAGAATTGTTGGTCGGTTTTATAGGGTTGGGAGTGACCCAGCGTTTTTTAAAATGCACCCACGCGACTAACATCCACAAATGTTTCACAGCCTTATGAATTTGAATCAATAGTGGGCCTTGAACAACAACAGCATAGTCGAAGCGTGGAGTCAGTTTCTCGGGATTTTCCTGATCGTCAATGATATTAATTCCACCGATATAAGCGATTTGAGCATCAATAAGAGTCAATTTTCGGTGCATCCGGCGTAAACGGTAACGGCGTGGCATTGAGAATATAAATTCTGGACGGAATATCAGTACCTGAATACCGGTCTGTAGCATAGAGTTTATTTCTGCAGTGGAGAGGCTCTGTGAGCCAAATCCATCAAGTAGCAGATGCACAGATAAGCCACGTTGTGCTGCGCGTTTTAAAGCAGCTATAATTTTTCTGCCAATGGCATCGTATTCCAGGATATACGTTTCAATATGTATTTCAAATTGCGCCTTTTCTATTGCTGCTTCTAGTTCCGGGAAATATTCCTCACCGTTGTGCAAAAGGGTGATAAGGTTGCCTTCAACAAAATGAATGTTTTTCATTGACGGATAAATTTCGTTGTGGATGTGGCAACCGAGTCTCCCGATTATATACTGCTGATATCGGTAAGCATGATTATGAAATCTCCAGCATTCTATCTAATGCTATTCTTGCGTGTTCTGCTTCTTCAATCGGTACTTTGATTTGATTCACGATATTGCCATTGACCAAATTTTCCAATGTCCAAGCCAAATGTTGTGGATCAATTCGTGCCATGGTCGAACACATGCATACCATGGGCGACATAAACTGAACAATTTTTCCCTGGGACTTGAATTCTTCTGTAATCCGGCTGACCAAATTCAATTCGGTGCCAACCAGCCAGCGCGTCCCGCTTTTTGCTGCAGCAATGGTTTTAATAATATATTCGGTTGAACCAACATAATCCGATGCTTTGCAAACTTCATAATTACATTCGGGGTGTGAAATGACAATACCATCGGGGTATTGATTACGAAAACGGATAATATGTTGTGGTTGAAACATCTGGTGAACGGAACAATGTCCTTTCCATAGAAGTATCTTTGCTTTATTAATTTGCTCCGGTGTTAATCCACCCATGGGCTCATCAAAATTCCACACAAGCATTTCTTCTAGCGGAATACCTAGCTGGTGCCCACTCCAGCGACCAAGATGCTGATCAGGGAAAAACAGCACCTTTTCTCGTTGTTTGAAAGACCATTGCAGTACTTTATTGGCATTGCTGGATGTGCAAACAATACCATTGTGCTCGCCACAGAAAGCTTTAAGATCGGCAGCAGAGTTGATATAAGTGACGGGGGTGATTGTTTCGTCAGGATTCAGAATTTCCGAGATTTCTCGCCATGCTCGTTCGACATTTGAGAGGTTGGCCATATCTGCCATAGAGCAGCCGGCTGCCAGATCGGGTAAAATTGCGATTTGCTCTGGGCTCGAGAGTATATCCGCAACTTCAGCCATAAAATGTACCCCGCAGAAAACTAGATAATCAGCATCGGTTTGAGCAGCTAGAAAAGAAAGTTTCAAGGAATCGCCCGTCAAATCCGCATGTCGGTATACATCTGCACGTTGATAGTGGTGAGCCAGGATCACGGTACGTTTCCCTAGAATTTTTTTGGCTGCGATAATGCGCTGTGCGCACGCTTCTTCCTGTAATTGATCATATTGCTCGAATTCAAAAATTTCTTGAGGCATTGTCATTATTGTATTCTTCCTAAAGATTTATTAAGTAATGTACAGCATTCTAATTGAATATATGGATTCACCTATCAAATTAGAAAGCCTCCGCCGAGAAAGTTGCTAAAGCCGATACATTAAATGAAAATTAGTGTTCTGATATAATTTGCAAAAGTACATAATTAATAATAAAGGTAACCGCAAATTCAAATTTGCGGAACAAAGAGTGAGTAATTCTGAATGAGCAAGCATCCATATTTTAGCTCACCACTAATTTTTTTCATTATTTTGATTTTGCTGACATTCTGGTTGGATTTATTAACCAGACCGCCTGAACAAAATAAAAATGATAATGTGTATCTCAATCCAGACTACATTGTAGAAGATTTGTCTGGTATTCGAGTGGATCATGAACGAGGTATTCAACGAGAATTTTCAGCACAAAAACTGCTTCATTATTTGGATGAGAAAGTTACTCAGTTGGAACAGACAAATTTTATTAATATTGATCCAGGAAACCCTCTCATACGCTTGCATGCTGATCAAGCCGAAATAAAAAATAAAGGGGAAAATATTTACTTAACAGGAAATGTATCCGCAACTAGAGGCAATGATGATGACAAAAATAAGATAACGCTCAATACTGATTCTTTGTACCTTATTCCAGATGAAAATTTAGTAAAGACAGAGCAAGCTGTGACCATTACAAAATTGAATACTATAATTCATGCGACCGGTTTAGAGTTCAACAATCGTATCGGAAAGATACAGCTTATGTCGAAAGTAAGCGCTGTTAATAACTAATTAATCAAATTATGAAGCTACTGATGATTGTGGGTTTTTGGGGTTTATTCTTTATTCCGACTGTTTGGGCTGAGCGAGCTGACCGTGAAAAGCCCATTCATTTGGAGGCAGATCGTGCGACTGTAGAAGATGTGAATCGAAAAGAGGGCAGCCGGATCAGTGTTTTTACCGGAAACGTAATCCTCACGCAGGGAACCCTGCGCATTAATGCCGACAAAGTAATTATGAAAGAAGACTCGCAAGGATTTCGGCATGCAACCGCTACGGGAAATCTTGTCAGTTTTCGTCAGAAGCGTGATCGAATGAATGAATATGTTGAAGGTTGGAGCGAGCGGGCTGAATACGATAGTAAATCAGAAAAAATTGAATTATTCCGTCAGGCGCGGTTAATACGTGGTGAAGATGAAGTGTTGGGTGATTACATTTCCTATGATATGAATAGTGAATTTTTTCAGGTGATTAGTAGTAAAGAGCGTGGGGTTGAAACGGGACCTGATAAGCGGGTACGAATAACAATTCAACCAAAAAATAAACCTGAATAATTTAGCCACCTAGTTAAAGATGGATGTAATTGCATAGCATGAGTGAGTTAAAGGCTAATAATTTAAAAAAGCGATATAAGTCGCGTACGGTAGTGGAAGATGTTTCTTTTTCACTGAGTAGCGGTGAAGTGATTGGTTTGCTTGGGCCCAATGGCGCCGGAAAAACAACTTGTTTTTATATGATTGTTGGTCTATTGCCTCTTGATGGGGGTGGTATCTATTTGGATGATCAGGATTTAAGCTTGTTGCAGATTCATCAGCGAGCAAAGCTTGGATTAAGTTATTTGCCACAGGAAGCATCCATTTTCCGGCGTTTGACGGTCGAAGAAAATATTCTTGCAGTATTAGAGTTGCAGAATCTGGATGAAGATAGAAAACAGCGGTATTTAGATGACTTATTACACGATTTGCATATCAGTCATTTGCGTAATAATCCTGCTATTAGTTTATCGGGAGGTGAGCGCCGCCGAGTTGAAATAGCCCGTGCTCTGGCATCGCAACCTCGTTTTATTTTGTTAGATGAACCTTTTGCGGGAGTTGATCCAATTGCAGTTCTAGATATACAAAAAGTAATTGCTTTTCTTAAAGAACGAAAAATTGGCGTGTTGATTACTGATCATAATGTCCGGGAAACATTAGGGATTTGCGATCGAGCGTATATTATCAGTGAAGGTCATGTGCTTGCAAAAGGTCGATCGGAAGAAATTATAGATAATGAAAAGGTCAGAGAAGTTTATTTGGGAGAGCATTTCCGATTGTAAGCAAAAGACGGAATTGAAGTTGCATCGTTTAGTAACAGTTGTTTTTTCAGGATCATGAAGCCAACACTCCAACTCAAACTGACTCAGCAACTGAAGCTAACTCCTCAGTTGCAGCAATCCATACGGCTGTTGCAGTTGTCAACACTTGAGCTGAATCAAGAAGTCGAGAGGATCGTGCAGGAGAACCCATTATTGGAACTGCTTGATGACTGGAGTTTATCTGAGGTAAATAATTCACCTGAGTCTGTAGAATCTTCCAGTTCTGCAAATTCTGACAGCGCTTCAGTTGAAGTAACCGAGCCTGAAGGCGAGGCACTATCGGAAGAAAATTCTGAACATGATGCTGAATGGTTACAAGAGAATAATTCTACTTATAACACCTTTGAAGATGATGATCGTGAAGCGCTGCAGATTCCTGATAAACCACTAAGTCTACGTGACCATTTGAATTTTCAGGCATCCTTAAGTCAGGTATCTGAACGCGAGAGAAAAATTATTGGTCTGCTGATTGATAGCTTGGATGACGATGGTTATTTATTGCAGGACTTAGGTGAGCTGGTGGATTTTCTGCCTGCAGAGTTAGGGATTGATCTGCAGGATTTGGAGAGCGCACTCATGTACTTGCAGCAATATGATCCGCCCGGTGTGGGAGCGCGCAATCTAAAGGAGTGCTTAGTATTGCAATTACAAGCATTGCCAGGTGAAGTTACCTACCGTATACAAGCTATAAAAGTTGTACAAGAATATTTGAAGGTTCTGGCATCGCACGATTTTGCGCAAGTCAAAAAATTATTAGGATGTGATGATCAAACTTTAAAAGCTATCCAGAAACTGATCACTCATCTAAATCCTAAGCCTGGTATTCAGTTTAATTCCCAGAGTGAACGTTACATTGTTCCTGATATCACGGTTGTAAAAAGAAATGGAGTTTGGGTGGCAAACCTTAATATGAGTGCGATTCCACGTCTCAATATTAATCATCTATATGCTAACATATTGAAACAAGAACATCATTCTTCACGTGGTTTAATAAGTCAATTAAATGAAGCGAAATGGCTCATTAAAAATATTCAGCAACGTTCAAGCACTATCCTTAAAGTTGCGGGTGTCATTGTAAAGCGTCAGCAGCAATTTTTTGAACATGGAGAAGTAGCGATGCGTCCGCTTGTGTTAAGAGAGATTGCAGAAACATTAAATCTGCATGAATCAACAGTATCCCGGGTAACGACACAAAAATTTATGTATACTCCGCGGGGTATTTTTGAGCTTAAATATTTTTTTGGTAGTCATGTTTCTACCGATTCGGGAGGAGCTTGTTCAGCTACAGCTATTCGCGCATTAATCAAGCAATTAATACAGGAAGAGAATTCAAGGAAACCACTCAGCGATAATAAAATTTCGACTATTCTTGAACAACAAGGTATCGTTGTTGCGCGTCGTACCATTGCGAAGTACCGGGAATCATTGCAGATTCCTGCAGCCAATCTTCGCAAATCAATTTAATTAGAATAAAGGAAAAATATGAACCTTAAACTTACTGGTAACCATGTAGAAATTACTGAAGCAATGCGAGATTACGTGACCTCAAAAATCGGTAAAGTTACACGCCATTTTGATCATGTGATTGATGTTAGCGTCATTCTATCAGTAGAAAAGCTTAAACAAAAAGCTGAAGCAAATGTACATGTGCGCGGTAAAGATATTTTTGTCGAAGCTGACAGTGAGGATATGTATGCATCTATAGATAGTTTGGTGGATAAATTGGATCGACAGATACTCAAGCATAAAGAAAAGAATCTTGAGCGTCGGAATCATGGCTCATTGAAAGATCAAGATTTTGGATAATTCGAGTTTATCAGTCATCCAGTTTTCTCAGATAAAAATAATGTATTCCCATGAACACAATTTAACTACGTTCAAAACATTTCATTTTGTACTGCCGTTTGAATGAAGCAACCTTATTTCTCATGAATCAAATTTCACAACTGTTACCCGCTTCAAATGTTATTGTCGATTTAGATGTTACTAGTAAGAAACGTGTTTTTGAGCAAGCTGGATTATTGTTTGAGAATACGAATCAGATTGCTCGCAGTCAGGTTTTTGATAGTTTGTTTGCACGCGAAAAACTTGGCTCAACTGGCTTGGGGCAAGGTGTAGCTATTCCGCATGGGCGTATAAAGGGGTTGCGTGAAGCAGTGGCTGCTTTGGTGACAATGAAAGAGGGGATACCCTTTGATGCACCTGATGGCCAGCCGGTTAACATTGCTTGTATTTTGCTGGTTCCAGAAAAAGCGACTGACAAGCACTTGCAGATTTTAAGTGAATTGGCACAAATGTTTAGTGATAAGCCATTTCGTGAAAGTCTTTTGCAGTGTAAAGACGCTGCAGCGATTCATAAACTTATTGTTGATTGGAAACCCGATGTCGCGAATTAGTATTGCTCAACTCTTTGACGATAAAAAGGATAAGCTTAAACTTACCTGGATTGCAGGACAAAGTGGCGGAGCTATTGAATTGAGCGATGAGAAGATTGCGCAATCAGGTCAGGGTATGATTGGTCATTTAAATTTTATTCATCCGGATTGGATTCAGGTAATTAGCATCGACGAGATTCATTATTTAAAAAAATTGGAAGCTGCTTCTCTGGAGAAAAAAATCAATCAACTTACTCAGCAGAGTAACTTGGCTTGTATTATTGTTGCGGACAATGCTGAAGTACCAGCACCTATCTTCAATATGACCAGCACATTCAATATTCCGTTGCTCCATTCTCCTTATCCCGGTCTGGAAGTAATCTGGTTGATACGCACTTACCTGAGCAGCGTGTTGGCGCCATCTTGTAGCTTGCATGGTGTGCTTTTAGACGTGTTGGGTGTGGGAGTGATGATAACGGGTGAGAGTGGCGTCGGTAAAAGTGAATTGGCTCTGGAATTGATTAGCCGTGGCCATGGTTTAGTAGCGGATGATGTCGTCGAATTACGACGCATTGCTCCAGAAACATTGGAAGGTCTTTGTCCTCCAATGTTGAGGGATTATTTGGAAGTGCGTGGATTAGGTATGCTGAATATCCGTACAATTTTCGGCGAAACTGCAGTGCGACGTCGGAAAAATATGAAGCTTATTGTACACTTGCAAAATAGTGGAGGAGCAGGTTCCGGCTTATTAGAGCGATTGCCGATTAGTGATCTTACTGAGAACATTATGAGCGTCGATATTCCGAAGGTAATTATTCCTGTCGCAGCAGGTCGTAATTTGGCTGTTCTGGTGGAAGCAGCAGTGCGAAATTATGTCTTGCAACTGCGTGGAATAGATGGTACGAAAGAGTTTATCGAACGACATGAACGAGAAATGAATCATCAAATAGAAGCGAAAGATCCGCGTTAGGATAGCTTTGTGTTTAGTTGCTTATGGTTAAACTTTGAGTGTAGTTTTTCGACCTAAAATAAATTTCGATGGAAAATCCTCATACAATTACCTTGGCGCTGACCGGCGCATCCGGGATGCCGTATGGGATTCGTTTACTCGAGATGTTGTTGCAAAGTGGTAAACAGGTTAATTTGCTGTATTCAAAAGTAGCGCAGATTGTCGCGCAACAGGAAATGAATTTTACACTGCCTGCTAGTGCTAAAGAAGCGCAAGCTTTTTTGGGTCGCCAATTCCATGCTCAAGAAGGGCAATTGCATGTTTTTGGACGTGAAGAATGGTTTGCACCCGTTGCTTCGGGATCAAATCCTGCTGATGCAATGGTGATTTGTCCTTGTACCATGGGAACTTTGGCAGCAATAGCTGCAGGTATGAGTCAAAACTTGATCGAGCGTGCCGCCGATGTCACGTTAAAGGAAAATCGATCGCTCATTATTGTCCCTAGGGAGATGCCGTTTTCAGCGATTCATCTGGAGAATATGCTTAAATTGGCGCGTGCAGGCACTGTAATTCTTCCGGCCAATCCAGGTTTTTATCATCACCCGAAAACGATACAGGATATGGTGGATTTTGTTGTTGCCAGAATTCTCGATCATCTGGAGGTCAAGCATACCCTAATTCCCCGTTGGGGAGCTGAGAGCTAATTTCTGTTATTTCAAACGATTATTCATTAGCATTTTGAAGAGATATTACGAGGGATAGTTAATAACTCTTAGTTTGAAAGCTCCCTGCTTCTGTAACTACATAATGCATCGAAATATCATGTGGTTGTGGGTAAATATTATCTAGTCGCTGTATTTCAAAAGCGACGCCAATACTGAGTGGTTGTCGTTGGTAACTATCGAGTGTCCGGTCAAAAAAACCACTGCCATAACCTAACCGATAACCCTGCTGATCAAATCCCACCATTGGAATAATCACCGCATCGAGCCGGACAATCTTGGTGTCTATTGGGATCGGGATACCGTAAGCACCATTTTTCATCGGTGTATCCGGTAACCATTCACGGAAGCGTAATGGTTTATCCTTGGCGATGATTTCTGGTAGTGCAAGTGTGGCGCCGTGTTGGGTTAAATACTGAGTAATGAGTCGCGGATCGTATTCACCGCGAAATGGACAATAGATACCAATAATCATTTTCTGCGGTTTTGGCAACTCTTGTGTAAGAAAACTTGAAATTGCCTGGCTCCATTCCATATGTGATTTCTCTGGAATGCTCTCGCGAGCTGAGATCAATTGTTTACGCTGCTGCTTTTTCCATTCCGATAGTTCTTCCATAATTTCTTTTTTTAAATCCTGTACGGAGAAAATTTAGATAAAAAAGTTTGTTTTAGCAATTTCCTGACGGGCGCTGGAATCCCCTTTGCAAGTGCATCGGATGGTTTGGTCCAAATAAATTTGGGTAGTGTAGCCAGCGATTCTGAAGAGGTTACTTGTAGTAGTTGCGGGTGTATGCGTAATTTGAAATGTGTGAATTGATGGTCTAGTATGGGCAACTCAATCAATGCTCGCACTTCAATATTTAAATTGTGTTGGCAATAAGTTATAACATCTATTCCGATTCCAATTTCAGGTGGACACCATAATTCTCCCCAGATGCCTGGAGCTGGTCTTTGTTCCAGCAGTATATTCTGCTGTTGCATCAACAACAGGAAGGTAGTTTCTTTCTGTGGTAATGGCTTGCGAGGTTTGGTGGTGGGAAGCTGATCCACACGATTTTCTTTCAGCGCAACACACTCCGATTGCAACGGGCAAGCTTTACATAGCGGAGCACGCCGAGTACAAACCGCAGTGCCTAAATCCATCAACGCTTGAGTATAGGTTTCAATCTTGCCATTTTGATGGTGGATTGGCAACGATTCTTCGGCCTTTTTCCATAGCAGATTCTGAGTTTTGGTTTCTCCAGGAAAACCGGAAATTCCAAAATAACGTGCTAAGATTCGTTTGACATTGCCATCCAAAATTGCTTCACACTGACCAAAGGCAAAAACGGCTATCGCGGCTGCTGTGGAGCGCCCAATTCCAGGTAAGTGCTGAATAGCTTCTCGTGTGCAGGGAAATTGTCCTTGATAGTGATGCATCACTTTGCGAGCTGTTACGTGCAGATTACGCGCGCGCGCGTAATAGCCAAGGCCACTCCAGAGACTTAGTACCGCATCAAGCGGGGCCTGCGCGAGACTGCTAATTGTCGGGAATTTCTGCATGAATCGCGCATAATACGGGATTACCATATTGACCTGAGTTTGTTGTAACATGATTTCTGACAGCCAGATTGCATAAGGGTCACGATTCTTTTGCCACGGTAAATGGTGGCGGCCATGTTGATCATGCCAGATAATTAATTGTTCTGCGAAGGCTGACATAGTGGCAGGGATAGTCTGCTCCGATAACTGGAGCATTGGGAACAATGAAATACAGGTTTTCTTGGCAATATTCTACTCGAAGATAACTTCGCGAAATTTGGCGTTGGGTGTCAACACTGCCATCTTTGCAAGCTGCGTTAGCTCGATCTGCAATCTTGAGTCATTTTCGATAACCAAACATTCCTGTTTTTCTGGAGAATTAACAATATCGATTGCTGTGCCTTCGATCATCTGCCTATTTTTTAAAACGAGTTGGAGTCGATAGCGATACATGCAAGCAACTTCCACGAAATCATGCTGCTCACACGAAATTGCGTTCTCAGTCATAGTTATGAATTCTTTTAATATATCTAATAAAGCATAATATACTCGATCCTAGTTGCAAGTTGATAAGGCTTTTGCGAATTTGAGGGCAATTCATCAATGATGGCGTCTATTAGGATCAAGTCATTCGAGCGTTTAAAGAAGTGAGGTTCTGAATAAGTTGATTTGATTCATAGTTCGGTAAGCTTTGAGGTATGCTGATTTTCATGGAGTCCAACATTTCATAAAATGAAGGCATGAAATGGAGGACGAAGATGAAATTACCGTGAACACGCTATAGTCAGGAATTCCGGGAA
>NZ_JAIEMO010000033.1 GCF_019752095.1 Nitrosomonas sp. | reverse complement strand
CAAGACCTCACGCACCATGAGGGGGTGATGAAAAAAGCACCCCCGGGGTTGATGTCGATACCGAAGTTACCGACGTTGAGGACAGTCGGTTTGCGCCTGTTTCATGGACTTTTAGTGGTGTTGGTTTCAATAGAAAATCATGGGAGGTGCTGCAAGGCGCCTCCATCATAAATTAGTACTGACGTTACTGACGGGTGCTGCTTCAGGTAACGGTTTCCAGGGAATGCGCGGGCGTTACCGACGCAAGGGATTGCTTAGTTTTGCGCCACAACGCGAAGGGGAAGCCATTATTTTTACTCGCCTCGATACTAACGCAAGCGTGGCGGTGACGCTCAATGTCTCGCTGATACCGGTTGATCCCGCTCAAGGCGATCGTCTGATGGCCATCTTGCAGGATTGTGCCGATACTGCGCAACAGACGGCATTTGCCGATGCGTGGCAGGAACGTGTGCGGCGCTTGTTACTTGAATTTGCTGATGATCCCCGAGTGATATGTGTTACATCTGTGAATTGATTAGTGGAATGCATACTTTTACGCAGCAGCACTATTCCACAAAAAGTATGGTGGAATGACTCGTACTATTATTACTATTTGTTTGTATAATAAAAATATACGAAAATTTTTCAGTCATTCGAGTGAGGTTTTTTTATCAAGTAGATTCTCAGTATTGCTGTGGACTTGTTCTTCTGCCACTTTCTTTTCAATGGTATTGTCCGAGCTAATATCTGCAACCGCATGAATAGGCAATTTGGCTTGTTTGTCAGTAGGGTATGTATTATCTTGTTCGATGTTGTCCTTTTGCACTAAATCTTTAGTTATTCCATTCAATATTCTGATTTGATAAGTAGGGTCAGGCATGATGATGTTTGCTTGATCAAAGCACTGTTTTATTTGTCGAATCGCTTCGCTGCGTACTTTCAAAAAGCTATGGTTCGTTTGATCCACCCATCCATAAATTCGCAGCAGGATATTGGAGTCGCCCAGTGCTTCTATCGCAACGATTGGTTTGGGTTCAGACAACACGCCTTCAATTGAGCTTAAGGCCTGTAAAGCCAACGCTTGTGCTTCAAGTAAATCTTGTTCGGTATCAATTCCTACGTCGAATTGGAAACGCCGCTCTGCATTGCGGGTAAAATTAACAATAACAGCTTTAAATACAGTCGAGTTAGGAATGCGAATATGATTGCCATCGGGTGAAATCAAAATAGTTGCTCGTGTGGTCAAACGCACCACATTGCCTTCATTTCCGTCAATGTTAACCAGATCATTGACTTCAAATGGATTGCGTAAGCTTAATAAAATACTGGCAATGTAGTTTTCGACGGTATCACGAACTGCAAAACCGATTGCAAGTCCTACGATACCGGCTGCACCTAGTATAGTGCTTAGTATGGCCGTCAGATCCAACAAGGATAAGGCAATGACAAGGCCAAGCAAAATAAATAACAAGTGCGTAATCTGTCCGAACAGATTCGCAATAAAATAATTCGGCGCAATGCGTCGAAAAAGATTGCGACGTTCAGATATCCATCCACCGAGAATCCATGACATTACAAACGCAAGTATCGCCAGTAATAAAAGAGGTAAGCTCGTAATTAACTCATTTGCGGTTCCTGAGAATTTTTTCCAAGTATTCTCCAGGCGTGCTTTTAAATTATGAGTGACTACGATCTCATTTACTACCTCGACGACTCCGGCAACTTGCTGGGCAAGTTGTAAGGCTTTAGTTTTCGTGGATGAGGTGCTGACATCGCCTTGTAGCGTAACAATGCCACTGCTAACCAAAATTTTTATATTCTGTAAATTTTCCAGTTCTGAGAAAATTTCCTCAAGACGTTTTTGAATCTTTTTATCGTCATGCGCAGAACTGTTAACCTCAATAACTTTCTCGACCTTGGGGGCGCTTTCAGATTCCTTCTCTCCAGTTATCAGATCCGATATGGAGTCAGCGCACACAGAAATTGATATGAATAACATCCAGATTGCTGACATCTTCAATAGCATTCTCATCATTTCTGTCCTCTTCTCAAGTTTCTATATTTCAATAGCTTGTTTATATACTGATACATTGTTTTTGATCTTGCAAATAAGAATAATTGACGCTACCCAATCGATTGTTTCAATCAAATTTTTGCGACTTTTACTGACCTTATAATATATCTCGCTGAGAGGTATTATTCCATGCGTTATCCCAATCTACTTGCAGATAATTTTGATATCTAAGGAAGAATTACCTCTTTATTCTACGAATTGAGTGCACTTGCGCGCACTGATAATGTGAGAAATCTTATTGCTTAATTATGACTGGTTCTAATTGCGCGTTGAGCATGAACAAGTTGAGCTTATTAAAGATATCAGGCCGGCATGGTATTTCTGAAGGATGGGGCGATAAAGTATCCGATCATGTTATTCCAGGGCCTGTATTGAATACTTTAACTGTAATGGGAGTTGGAGAATGATACGAATATTGGTAATTACATTGTTGCTGACCAGTTCACACGCATCAGCCTTAGCGATTGAATGGATGCCGTTAGAAACACCAGAGAGAAGTGGCAATCCATTGAATATCAGTGGCAATGCAGTTCTTGAATATAAAAATGCTGGACGAGGTGGAATTGATTGGGAGGCGACAGGCGATGGACCCAGAGGAGGCTTAGGCTTACGCGAATTATGGCTGTTTGATAACTCAGCAGCAGGTATTCCAGGAACGAGTCAAGCCACTACAACTTTTTCAGTCGCTAGTAATAGCATTGGTTTTGTCATGGCCGGAGATCATAACGATGGTTTCGCACAGTTTTTCGTCGATGGTATCGATGTGGGGACTTACGATATGTATCACACCGGAAATAGAATACTAGTTGTAACAGGTTTGGACTCAATAGCACATTCTTTAAAAGTGTTACAACTCGGCCTGCATAATCCACTCTCAACCAAGGGCGATGTCGCAATCTTTGGTGGTGCAGCTTTCAATACGATTGCGGCAGCAATTCCGGAGCCAGGAACATATGCGATGTTGCTGGCCGGATTGGGACTGCTCAGTTTTGTGACACGCTTTAGAAAGCAAAGTGTTTAGCTGAATAATCTATTCATCATCAAACCCCGTCATTTGGCGGGGTTTTTGTTTTACAGGATCATTTGTTGCGCTCTACTCTCTACTCCTTAATCAATACTATTCTTACACTTGATATGAGACTGACTGTGTTAGCCCTTGAATTCGTGTAAGCTATTTTCAGACTCAATCTGAGTTGTGATATGCTTCTAAAAAAACACATACTGCAATGACATATCAGGAGGGTTCTTCATGAAAAAATCGATCAAACAATTTATTTTGTCTGCCTGCACAGTTACCCTGATGGGAGGTGTGCATTTGGCATCGGCTGATATCAGCAGCGACACCGAAACACTTTTGAATTGGGCCGAAAATACTTATCCGGATCTTTTTCCAAGCCACCAGGGTACACAAAGCCTTAACCCATGGTTGTATCGGTTTTATCCGGAGACCGGCATTTATGCAGGGGTGAACGTCGGAGATAATGGCGCTTACGTATTAGGTGGGCCTTATGGATCTAACCCAACCCGGGTCGCGGGATTGCCGGAATTAATTGCACAAATTATTGAAAGTGGCGGAAACAGCAGTATCCCAGGATGTAATACTTCAGGTGCACCGTCCGGGCTGTCGTACACGCAAAGCGGCAACGTGGTCAACATCAGCACGGGGGAGGCTTGTATTGCATTACCCACCGATAACAGTTTTTGCACAACACCCCGGCAACCGGCTGAAACAGGGATTTCCGTATTGACCACTTCGACGGGCAATTCACCGTCATTTGGTGGAATTTCCACTGGTTCGCTTGGTCTCAATCCATTGCAATCTTTTGCAGACGGGGTTGCCAACAGTAAGCATTGCACTGTGAATGTTCCAGCCGATACAGCTAACTTGATCATAAATTCTAATCTGTGCTTTGATATTACAGCGCAGAGCAGCGGATTCGCAGGCGTACCAGGAATCACTATTACCCCTCCGGTTACGATGAGACTTAATACGACTTCCACTAATGTGATTGTTCCTGATTGCTTCGCCACTGATGCGAATACGATCTACAATACAGTGACCGATGAATCCTGGATCAACGAAGAAGGTATTTTTACCCCTCTGGGGACTAGCGGTAGTTAGTTGGTTGCAGACCGACTTTAGTTCTGTTACTGCAATATAAATCAGAAACTTAAAGTGCGCCGTATCATGCGGCGCACTTTCTTTAGTAATATTTTTACCGGAATTTTCAGATAATTCCGAGGTATCCTCATCAATCATCATTGGCTTGTTATCCTGCCACATCACGCCATACCTGACCTAGATTATCGTACATTGTAAATCTACTGTTATTCCAGAAGACTCTGCTGCTGCGAACACCGGATTATTAATTTAAGCCCAGAAAGTAAATCCAGCGTAAATATCTCACTCGCACATTTTGTGTGATAATCAATTGGCCATTCCAAAATGGATAGAAAGTTTTTATACAACAAAATTAGTCAATTAATCTTTCTCATCCTCGGGAAGGCTCTCCGAAATTCAACTCAATAGTAAGGTGATAACTATGACTCCATTTCTTGGTGAATTGATTGGTACTTTTATTTTAGTGTTATTAGGTAACGGCGTTGTCGCTAACGTCGTACTGAATAAATCCAAAGGCAATAATGCCGGATGGTTAACCATTGCAGCCGGCTGGGGAATTGCGCTTTTCGTGGCGGTTTATGCGGTGGCTGCTTCCAGTGGTGCGCATTTGAATCCTGCGGTCAGTATCGGCCTCGCTGCGGCAGGTAAGTTTGCCTGGGGCGACGTACCTATTTATGCGCTGGGGCAAATGCTGGGCGCCATGCTGGGTGCATTGATCGTGTGGATCACCTATCGTCAGCATTTTGACGCAACAACCGATCCCGATATGCAGTTGGCGGCATTCTGCACCGGGCCGGCGATCAGAAGTCCGATGAATAACATCATTACTGAAGCGGTCGGTACATTCATGCTGGTGTTTGGCGTGATGATGATTGTCTCACCACAGGCAAGCCTGGGCGCGTTGGATGCGTTGCCGGTTGCGCTGCTACTGTTTGGTATCGGTTTGTCACTCGGCGGACCAACCGGCTTTGCAGTCAATCCCGCACGTGATCTGGGCCCGCGCATTATGCATGCGATCCTCCCCATGGCCAATAAACGCGATAGCGATTGGGGCTATGCTCTTGTCCCGGTAGTGGGCGGCATTCTCGGCGGGTTGGTTGCTGCCGTGGTTTATTCGCTGCTGTAAGGCTTTGTTGAAGTGAAATTCTGGGTTTCGCTAGCGCTTAACCCAGAGCTGCGATCAAGCTTCTGATTTGTAAGATACTTCATCAGGGTACGAAGCAGGATTCGACGAGCTTACAGAAACTATTAAGATTGGAGACGCCAATCTGATTCGATGTGTAGCAAAAAAGAATGTGTTGTGGTTTTCGATGTGGAGAGTTATTCGGTGGGAGCCCAAGCATTTTCTCGAGATTATCTGGAATCTGCTTAATTGCCTTTGTCAGCCTCGAATTTGTTGATTCTTGAATAAGCTGATTTAATCCTTTGTGTTCGTTGGTGTTTGTGTCGTCGTCATGAAGTACAGAATGAGTTACTCCAAGACTGTTTAGTAAGTTCATAAATCTGTGGATGTTATACTTACCAAGGCAATCTAAGACATAAGTTCCGTGCGGCAAGGTTAATTTGTTGTCATCTAGCAATTTGTTAATTAATACAGTTTCGCTTGGACCTTCTACCAATAGAACCTGTTGCGCAAAAAATACTCCTGATCGATCAGGATTTAACCAAAGAAAATATTTCAAAGCTTCCATGTCATCTTTGGAGTCATCTAAATGCATTCTTTTCTGAATTTCAGGTATTTTTCCAATTTCTTTATTGGAATTGATAATGGATTGCCATATTTCCTTATTAACTTGAAAAGTCGATGTGATTCCATTTTTTCTTTGTGTACGTATGATTGATGGTATCTGATCTGCATTGCGGCTTACAAAATAGGCAGAATGCGTGGAGCAAACAATTTGCCAATCTTCGGAATCACTAATCTTAATTAGGCTTCTTGCCAGATCATTTTGTTGAGGTGGGTGTAGAAATGCTTCTGGTTCTTCAAACAAAACTAAATTAAGTGATGGGCTAAAATCTTTCATCTTTTTTGTTGCTTTCTGAGGAACGTACTTTGCACCTAATTGGATTAAAGTATAAATAAAATGCCGTTGAAAACCTGAGCCAAAATACTCAATACTCTGCGGTTTTTCATGTTGATCGTCACGGATATCCCAACTAAGCATAGACTTAATGATTTCCGTTGCAGATGGTGTTGCGAATTTCAGATTGAATTTAGTTTGCCATGGAGATAATAGTTTATTTATTTCGATTTCAAAACCAGAAAGCGATCGTTTGTCTGCGGTTTCAATGTCGCGAATTTCTGCGGCAAATTTACTGACACTATTGGTTAATCCAGTGTACGCATTACTATTTTCTACTACATCAGACATTATGTTAGTAATGAGATCGCGAAGCGCGGAAGGTCCAGTCAGTTTTGTATGCTCATCAACTTTGCTAATAGCTGGAATGTATATCAGATCGCCGAATTTACCATTCTGGACATTCTTGGCTCCATAAAATGGCTCTTTGGAAAGATCTCCATTTGACAGATAACCAAGAATTGAACCGGATGCATTTTTCCCATCATGAAGCTTCACGTTTGTCTGGAAATATTTTCGTACTTTCAGTTGGTTGTTGGTTCCTTGATATTCTTCTTTTAGTGAATCTTGTTCTTGGGCAGTTAGATAAAATTCCAACTCAATCCATGATTCTTCACCCTGAGCCCCTTTTAATGGAAAGTCATTTTCCTTTTTATATTTATATCCATCTTTTTCATAGAAAGCACGTATACAGTCAATAATGGTACTTTTGCCGGCGTTATTTGCTCCAACAAGCAGTGAGTATTTTTGAAAGCTGATTGTGGCGTCAACGATGCCACGAAAATTGTGGATGGTTACTTTCAGAAGTTTCATTCTTTCTCAATCTCGCTTAAGATTTTTTTTATGAAAAGATGATGCAAATATAATCACCGCTCCACCAACACCACATCAACCACCATAACCGTATCATCCCTTCGATATCGCAATTCCACTTTTTCTCCCGCCTTAAGCGTACGCAAAATTTTTGCATACGAGGCCAAATCGCTGATCTTTTGTCCGGCCAGTTGAATCAATATGTCGCCGGGTTGGAGTTGTGCTTGTTGTGCCGGAGAACCGGGGTTGACGTTGTCGACGCGCACGCCTTCGCCCTGGTATGAGAAATCCGGTACGGTGCCGAGGCTGGCTGTGCGCTTTTCTCTGGCGCCGGTGGGTTCGGTTTGCGCATTTTGTGAGGACAGTGTGACCGTCAAGGGTTCGATGCGGTTGGCGAGGTATTCGGCGGCTTCCCTGAGAATCGCGGCGACTTTGATTAGTCCGGCGGAGTCTATTTTATCGACGGTGTCGCCAGGAGCGTGAAAATCCTCGTGCGCGCTGGCAAAGAACTGCACCGCGGGAACGCCGGCTTGGATGAAGGCAGTCTGGTCGCTGGAGCCGAAATCGTCTTGCACGGCGTTGACCGGAATGCCGGTGACAAAGCCTGCGCCCCGGAAAATATGCACCAATTCGCGCGCTGTGCCGGTGCCAAACACTGTGACTGGGTTATTTTCCAGCCGTCCCACGGTATCCAGATTCAGCATCGCAATGATTTTTTCGCTGGGGTAATCTTTGCCGTTGCCAATGTAATGCTTGGAACCCAATAAATTAGCCTCTTCGCCAGTGAACGCGATAAAAATGATGCTGCGTTCCGGTTGCCATTTGCCAACGACTTGGCGCGCCAGTTCGAGCATCACGGCGACGCCGCTGGCGTTGTCGTCCGCGCCATAATGAATCTTTCCCTGATGTGCGGCGCGCACGTTCGGCCAGCCCATGCCAAGATGGTCGTAATGTGCGCCAATGATCAGACTTTGTCCGGCGAGTTGCGGATTGGTGCCGGGCAGAATGCCGATCACGTTACGCAAGGAAATGTTGCCTTTGGGTGCGCCGACATCTTGCTGCCAGGTTTGCAAATAACTGTTACCGTCGCCGCCAGGTTCTAAGCCGATTTGCTGAAATTGTTTGGCGATATACGCGGCGGCGATATCCAGTTCCGGCGTACCCAGTTCGCGTCCCTTGAACAAATCGCTGGCCAAATGCACGATGTCTTCCATCATGCGGCTTTCAGAGAAAACCGGCGGCAGTTCTGCCAACGCGCGGCGCGGTTTGGTGATGCCAGTATGCAGCTTCTGGACAGGATGATTGTCTTTCTGCTTAATCCACTGCGTCAGCGGTGATTGCGTGATTGGCCATTGCCCCTTGTCGATATTGGTCAATTCGTCGCCTTTGAACACCAGATAGCTGTATTTGCGGTAGTGCGGCAATTTATTGGCGAGTTCTGCAATCGCCTTGGAATTGCCAGCAGCGACCCATAACAGCGTTTTGTCCGGATTGGACGGTTGTCGGGCGGTCAACATAACCGCATGATCAATCTGTGGGTAGGTTTTTTGAAACAGTTGCAATTGCTTGTGTTGATGGGCAACGCCGCGATCTGCCAGGTTTTTGGTAACCGCGTCGGCGAATTTATTCTGCCACCCCATGATCCAGATGGTGCGATCTGCGGGTAAAGTCTGCAGTTGATCGTCGGTGATGACTTCCAGCGGACTCGATTGAGTTTTCTGCCAGTTCATGGCTAATTCACGATACGCTGCCAAAACAGACTGATTTTCCTTTGCAGGCAAGATTAGCAAAGGTTTTTCCGCGCCAAAACCTTGCGACAATGCGGATGGAATCTCGCGGCTGTCCAAGCGCCGAAACACATCGAAATGCGGATCAAGATCAATGCGTATTGGGCGGTTGAAGAAATTCATCTCGATGGTTTGTGTGCGTTGATCAACCATAATGTGCGATTCCAACGCCATATCTTCGCCCTCCAGCGTAACGGAAATGGGCACCCTCAAACGATAAAGATCGCCCGGCTGCGTTTGTTCGACGGTGAGTGTGAGCCTAAACCCTTGCTCCGTTTGCTCAGTCTCGGCATTACGCAGCACCAGGTCGGGCGCTCCGGCACGATGCACCCATTGCTCAAACTGTTGTGAAAGATCCTGGCCGGTGGTTGAATTGAATGTTGCGAGCAAATCTGCAAATGTCGCTTGTTTGAACTTGAATTGCTTATAAAACTGTCGCAGTACGTGGGTAAAAGCCTCGTCACCCAATTCCTGGCGCAGCATGTGAAAGAACATCATAGTCTTGCCGTAACCGACGGCTTCAGAACTGGCGCTGTGGCGTGATACAAAACGGATGATCGGAAAGTCTTTTTCCTTGCTAACAAAATCTGCATATTTTTGTAGCACGTCACGGCGATATTCGTCGCCTTTGCCACGTTGCTCGTTGACCAGATGATCGGCCAGATATGCGGTTAATCCTTCTGCCCAGTTGCCTCTGGCGTAATCGACGAACACGCCGTTGCCCCAGTAATTGTGCAGAATTTCATGTGGGTACGAGGAATGCAGAATGAACGGGAAGCGAACAACTCTGGGGCCGAGCAACGTAAACGATGGCATGCCGTAACCGCTTTCCCAGAAATTCTCGACCAGGGCGAATTTGCTGTACGGATAGGGGCCGATCAGCTTGTTGTACATCGCAATGTATTGCGCCGTCGCGTCCAGATACTTCTGCGCCAGCGCTGGGTCGCTACCGCGCAAATATACCATTGCATTTACCGCGCCGGCAGATTGTGTGTAACGTTGATACCGTCCCGCGACGAGATAGATATCATCCTGCGGCTGTTTTTCCTCCCAAATTACGTGTTGCATCGTGTTGGTTCTGTTTTCGCGCAGCAACGTGCCCTGACTCACCACATCCCAATCGGGCGGCACTTGAATATCCAGCTGGAACGATACCAACGCATTGCCGAACTGCGGGTACCACGCGCTGGAATTAGCCAAGAACACGCCTTCCGTTGAAATCGTCCCCGGCGTTGAACCAAAACTGCGCGAATATTCCTGCCCCGGCCCTTGTACTGCGTGATGGATCTTGCCACTGAATTGCAGCGTGATCGCTTGCTGGTCGGGTGGCAATGTCACCGTGTAACGCCGGATCGAAATCGGCCTGGATTTTAACGCAACCTCATTCTCATCTCTCTGGATTGCAGCGCCTTCCACATGCGTAATCGCTAAACCGGCGTGCAGAAAGAATTCAAGTTGCGTCGGTTCTTTTGCATTACGCGCCCAATCAGGGAGTTGAATCCGGTCCTTGACTTGGATCTCCGAGGTATCCGGCGATAATTGGATTTGCATCTGGTGATGGAAAGTTGAGGCGCTGGCGGATGCGGTCAGACTGTAAAGCATGTGAGCGGCAACAAAAAAACAGGCTACGCCAAGGTTGATTAATTTTTGCATTCTTTATTTAAATCTATTGGATAGGTTATAAATTCGGACATTCTGATAAAGACGATGCGTTGTCGCCAACTGCATTCTATAACATTGAGTGTTTACTTTCCTTTTGTGCCTATGTTTAAATGTTTTTTTATTAATTTGGTAACAAGGTATTTTTAATTCTATGAGAAATTTTATACAAATAACATCCTGTGGTTTGTTGCTGCCACTGGTCTTTCTGACCACAGCCAACGCCAGTGCAATTGACTTTATTACCGACGAGCAACAGCTGTCCGTCAAAGAAAAAAGAGCCGGGGAGGCGTATTACCGTGCGGATGCGAAATGGATGATTTATCAGGCGGAGGTGGCGGATGACAATCCGTTTTATCAGATTTTCCTGAAGAATATTAACAGCGGTGCGGTGCAGCAAGTATCGCCGGGTACTGGTAAAACCACGTGCGCGTGGGTGCATCCGATGCAGGAAAAAGTCTTGTTTTCATCGACCCATGAAGATGCGCAAGCCAAGGCCAAGATGGTCGCAGAGATTGAGCGCCGTAAATCTGGTGAGCAGAAGTCCTATGCGTGGGATTATGATGAATTTTATGATATTTACGAGACCGATTTTTCCGGTGGGAATATTAAGAATCTAACTAAAACATTGGGGTACGATGCCGAAGCTTCATGGTCGCCTGATGGCAAGTTGATCGCATTTGCATCCAATCGTCGCGCGTATAGCGATGAATTATCCGATGAAGAAGCTGCATTGTTTAAAACTAATCCAGCGTCGATGATTGATATTTACATCATGAATGCCGATGGTTCCAACGTCAAAAGGCTGACGCACACAGAAAGCTACGATGGCGGTCCATTCTTCAGCCCAGACGGGAAACGCATCGTATGGCGGCGTTTTTCGGAAAGTGGCCGCGAAGCGGAAATATTCACCATGAACATTGATGGCAGCGATCAAAAGCAAATTACGCGTCTGAATGTCATGTCGTGGGCACCTTTTTATCATCCTTCCGGAAAGTACATTATTTTTGCGACCAATTTACACGGACATCGCAATTTTGAATTGTACATTGTCGATGTCGACGGGCAAAAAGAACCGGTTCGTGTGACCGATAAAGAAGGTTTTGACGGCTTGCCGGTATTTACGCCGGATGGTAACCATATCACCTGGACCAGTGACCGCACCCCGGAGAAGAAGGGGCTGTTGTTTCATGGCAACTGGAATCACGCGAAAGCACTGGAAAGTCTTTCGTTGAAATAGTCAAACATTGACGGCTTCTAATACAGTGAGAAATCTATGGAATGGTTATCATAGATCTTCTCACTACGTTTTTTATCTGTTTTTGCCTTAATCAGCTGCTTCACATTTTTCAATAACTGTATTAAATACAGCTAGTTAAAATCTTATTAACTGGCTTCTGATGTGTCAGAAAAAAACTTTTCTCTGCGCTTTTGCTCATCAAAATAAAGCGATTCGTTGGGCTCGAGTCGATAACCTAGGCTTTGAATTTGCCGCCATATATCAGGAAACGTTTTCATTCGTTTAAAACGCCTGGCGTTCTTTTTGAAATCCCGTTTATTGTTTGATTTGTATAATAATTCGAATAGCATCAACCATGTGGATATATCATGTTGATTAGTCGCTAATTGTTTTTGGAGTAATTCAATAGCGGCCTCAGGTTTTTCCTGTTCGATTAATGCGCGTGCTGCGGACATCGTCTGTTCAGGCGGTGCAGGGGAGTTTTCTTCGGTTTGGGCGATTTTTTCAGTGTGTTGTAGTAAAACTGCAGCATAGCGATGCCGTGCAGTTGTAAATGATTCATCCGAGGACGGCATAAGTCTTTGTTTCATCTTTTTATGATTGCGTAGCATCATAAAAATGATCAGTAAAGTCAGTAAAATTCCAAAAAGCAAAGTGGTATCCGACAATAAATCCAGGTCTATTGGAACAGCATTGAATTCATCCGGATTTGCTGAATTTTCAATCGGGTGTAGGATGTTTTCCGAGATGGCAAAAACGCCATCTATCGGCTGTGTGTTGTCTTCGGGTTGTGTCATTGGATCGATGTGAGACTCGATCTCAGCGTCCATAATAAATGCAATGCTCTCAATTTGCTGTTCTTGCGCCATCGCGGCTTCGGATAACAATAAAGATTGGATTGCGGCAATCTGTGTTTCCATTGACTCAATGTGCTGGGTGAGCAAACTGAGTTGATTGGCTTCGCTATCAGCAGTTTGTTCTAATTGTGCAACCAGATTGAGCGTCAGTTGATGATTTTCTGATTCGGATTTGGCTGATTCTATGGTTGTTTCTTGCAGCTTGTATTCAGACGGTTTTTTTGTGGATTTGCTTTGTTGTGATTGAGCCGCAGGTTTTGCGTAGGCGCTAATTGTTCTTAAATCCGGAATATGGAGCGTTGTGCCAGCAAGTATGGGTTGATAAATGCCATCCGGAAAATGTTTCGAGTTAATTCGAATGATGGCGTGGACGAGATTATCCCGTGCAGCGGTATTTTCAGGATATATCAGACGTGCAATCTGCAATATATCTTCACCAGGTCGAATTTGCCATGGCATTCCAGGTCTTGAACTTTCTTGCTCGGAAACACGAACCTGGCTAGACGAATGACTATCCAGTTCAGAATATGAAACAGGTACTTCAGCCAAAACTGAAGTACCTGTTAGAAAGAAAAGGAAGATGGTAATTAATTTACCAATAATTGCAACCATTTAATTTAAGAATATTGATTATTTACAGAATGTAGCTATTGCTTTATTCGCGTCATCAATTCTTCTTTGGCGCAGGTCATCGTCCACATAGACCATTCCACCAGCACCGTCGGGAATCGTTAAACGGGGCGAATCGGCGTACATTCTAAGCTGAGTCTGAGCTTCCGTACATTTTTTCTTGTTTACATCAGCTTGCGCCTGATCTTTGGCTTCGTTTTCTTGCCTTTGTTTTCTGCGTTTTTCAAATTCATCCCGTGCATCTGATGGATTGTTTGCTTGATTGCCTTGGTGGCTGCCGGTAGCCGGCGCTGTGTTGATATTTAACTGCTGTCCCTGCTGTGTATTTACACCAGGAGGGGGTGGTTGATCGGTGTAATGTATTTTGCCGGTTTCATCCACCCATTTGTAAATTTGCGCACTGACGGAAGTGCTAAATAGCAAGGCGATTACAGTCAATACAAAAATTCTCATTGCATGCTCCAGAAAAATAATCGATCTGAAATACATCGGTCTCGTATTTAGGCAACCTAAAGATTTCGTGCATTAAAACATATTAACTGGAAATATGCTGTATTCTTGGCCGAATTGGCACGAAAACTGTTGGATTTTAGCTATAATGTCGCTTTGCAAAGGATTGTCATTATGCAATTGACTCAAAAAGCGCTCACCTTTGATGATGTTCTCTTGATTCCGGCCCATTCGACGGTTCTGCCGCGCGATGTCAGTTTGGCGACACAATTGACACGCACCATTAGCTTGAATATTCCACTCATATCGGCAGCTATGGATACCGTGACGGAGGCGCCGCTGGCCATTGCTCTGGCGCAAGAAGGCGGTATCGGTATCATCCACAAAAATATGTCTATCGAAGCCCAGGCTGCGCATGTGGCTCAAGTCAAACGGTTTGAAAGCGGTGTAGTCAAAGATCCTGTCACAATCCATCAAAACATGACCGTGCGCGAAGTGCTTGAACTGATACGCCGGCACAAAATATCCGGATTGCCGGTAGTGAAGGGCAAGAAAGTCGTCGGTATTGTTACCAATCGAGATCTACGCTTTGAAACCAATCTCGATCAGGCCATCAAGCACATCATGACACCGAAAAACCGCCTGGTGACAGTCAAGGAAGACACGACGCGCGAGGCCGTGCTGGAATTGCTGCATAAACACCGCCTGGAACGCGTTTTAGTTGTCAATGACAAATTTGAATTATGCGGGCTGATTACGGTTAAGGACATTATCAAAACTTCGGAATATCCGCTTGCCAGCAAGGATGAGGATGAGCAGTTGCGCGTTGGTGCTGCCATAGGGGTTGGAGAAGGCAGTGAAGAACGTGCATTAGCCTTAGCAGAAGCCGGTGTCGATGTGATTGTGGTTGATACCGCGCATGGCCATTCGCAAAGTGTTCTAGATCGCATTGCCTGGGTTAAAAAGAATTTGCCGTCGATCCAGGTAATTGGAGGAAATGTGGCGACAGCAGAGGCTGCCAGAGCGATGGCGGATCATGGTGCGGATGCGGTGAAAGTGGGTATCGGTCCTGGTTCTATTTGTACCACGCGTATTGTCGCGGGGGTTGGCATTCCGCAAATAACCGCTATTCATAACGTATCCGAAGCATTGAAGGGGTGTGGTGTGCCGATGATTGCCGATGGCGGTATTCGCTATTCGGGTGATATTGCCAAAGCGCTGGCAGCTGGAGCAAATTCAGTGATGCTCGGCGGATTGTTTGCCGGAACTGCTGAGGCACCGGGCGAAATTGAATTGTTTCAAGGTCGCTCTTATAAAAGCTATCGCGGCATGGGTTCGCTTTCGGCGATGCAGCAGGGCTCCAGCGATCGTTACTTCCAGGATCAGGAACATAAAAATAACGACAAACTGGTTCCTGAAGGCGTGGAAGGGCGCGTTCCATTTAAAGGAAGCATTTCTGCGGTTATTCATCAGTTAATGGGAGGAGTGCGCTCAAGCATGGGATATCTGGGGTGTAAAACGATCGCGGTAATGCACGACAAGGCAGAATTTGTTGAAATTACCTCAGCTGGTATCCATGAATCGCATGTGCACGATGTTCAGATTACCAAAGAAGCGCCCAATTATCACGTCAAATAACAACACACCATAATGCATCAAAAAATCCTGATTCTGGACTTTGGTTCTCAATACACACAACTGATTGCCCGTCGTGTTCGCGAAACGAATGTGTATTGCGAATTGCATCCGTATGACGTTGATGCGAAATTTATCAAGGCTTTTGCACCTAACGGCATTATTCTTTCCGGTGGTCCCGCTTCGGTTATCGAAGACGAAACACCGCGTGCGCCGCAAATCGTATTTGAATTGGGCGTTCCGGTGCTGGGTATCTGTTATGGCATGCAAGCCATGGCGGCACAGTTAGGCGGTTCGGTAGAAAATGTCCCAGTTCGTGAATTTGGTTATGCGGAAATTCAAACGACGCAGCGTGGTGCGTTGTTTCAGGAGATTAAAGACCGCGCCAGCGTGGGTGGAAGTAACATTCTGGATGTCTGGATGAGTCATGGTGATGCCGTGATTGCATTACCGCAAGGGTTTGATATTATGGCGTATAACGCCGCTACGCCTATTGCTGCCATGGCGGACGACAGGCGTCGATTCTACGGCATCCAATTTCATCCCGAAGTCACGCATACGCTGCAAGGCAAAGCGATAATCGACCGGTTTGTGCACGATATTTGCGGCCTAGGGCGCGACTGGAACATGCCGGACTATGTCGAGGAAGCGATTAGTAGAATACGTGCTACCGTTGGCAGTGATCAGGTCATTTTGGGGTTGTCCGGCGGTGTCGATTCATCGGTAGCAGCGGCATTGATTCATCGTGCCATTGGCGATCAATTGACCTGTGTATTCGTCGACAATGGTTTGTTGCGTGCCAATGAAGCCAGACAGGTAAAGGATACTTTCGCGGTTAATCTGGCGGTTAAAGTGATTCATGTTGATGCCAGCCGTGATTTCTATCGCAGTCTTGCCGGCATTAGCGATCCGGAAGCCAAACGCAAGATCATCGGACGCGAATTTGTCGAGGTATTTCAACGTGAATCGGAAAAAATCAACGATGCCAAGTGGCTCGCGCAAGGCACGATTTATCCCGATGTGATCGAATCTGCCGGTGGCAAAACCAAGAAAGCGCACACGATCAAATCACATCATAATGTCGGCGGATTGCCGGATACATTGCATCTCAAACTGCTCGAGCCATTACGGGAATTGTTTAAAGACGAAGTGCGCGAGCTCGGATTGGTATTGGGTTTGCCGCGCGAAATGGTGTTTCGTCACCCGTTCCCAGGCCCTGGGCTGGGCGTGCGTATTTTGGGTGAAGTCAAATACGAATATGCCGAACTGCTCAGACACGCCGATCAAATATTTATCGAAGAACTGCAGCGTTCCGGTTGGTATGACAAAACTTCGCAAGCCTTTGCGGTCTTTCTGCCGGTCAAATCCGTTGGCGTGATGGGGGATGGACGTACTTACGAATATGTTATTGCGCTTCGAGCTGTGCAAACCCAGGATTTTATGACCGCCAACTGGGCGGAGTTGCCGTATTCGTTACTCAGCAAGGTTTCTAATCGTATTATCAATGAAATTCGCGGTATCAACCGCGTCGTTTATGATATTTCAGGGAAGCCGCCGGCGACGATTGAATGGGAGTAGAGCGTAAATTCAAACGACCAGTAAGCTGGCTGGCAGGCAGGGAGCTTCTGGCCAGCCTTGAGAGTACTCTGAACTATGTATTAAATGGCGAAAAGCAGGATTCCCGAGATTGGATGTTTGCAGAAACCATTACACCACCACACTGTAATAGTGATGAACAAGATTCATACTGGTTTGATTATATTGCGGATACTGGTGATGGTTCTAGAGCGGTCTATAATGTTGCCTATTTGTGCCTGAGTGAGCTGTGGCTTAAGGAGGATGGAAAGACAGCAGAGGGGCAAGTTTCATTAAGTCAAACTGGCGAATTTAATCAGCGACTGCCGCGCGGTGAATTTTTGTTTGTCGGTGGGGATACGGCTTATCATGTGGCGGATATCGCTGCCTTGAAAGAGCGCTTTCAAACACCTTTTAACTGGGCTTATGAGGATATTGTCACCACCGGGAGAAAGGTTGAGCAGCGCCCAATTTATGGTATCCCTGCTAATCATGATTATTATGATGCGTTAGATGGTTTTAACCGGCAATTCTGCAGTCCAATTACACCAGATATTCATCCTCTTGTTCGTGCTCAAGAGGATCTTAAAGATCCTCAACTCGGATTACATGGTTTTAGACGTGAACAAAAATCAAGTTATGTTTCGCTGCAGTTGCCTTTTGGCTGGATGCTGTGGGGGCTTGATTCGCAAAAAGGCAAGATGGATAAGCGTCAACAGGCTTTCTTCGTCAATCAATTTTGTGATAAATTTACCCAGGATGGCAGCTTATTTGATGAAAATAAAAAAGAGAAAGTGCAAGCAACGCTTCGCACTGCAATTCCTGATAAATTAATTGTCGCAACACCTGAACCCAGCACCGTATTTGGAAAGCGTGCAGCAAGCGATGCTGCTATGACAGAATCGTTTTTGCGGTTGGGATTAGAGCCCAGTTTCTTGCATGATGGAAGGCTGAGCCAAAACAAATGCCGTTTGGATATTTCAGGAGATGTCCATCATTATGAGCGTTATTGGGGCAATATTAATGAGCATGGCGAATCCGGCAATTATGCTTCCGTGGTGGCAGGCGGTGGTGGTGCTTTTTTGCATCCAAGTCATACGGATGCAGGCGAAATTAAGAAGCAAAGGGTTTATCCAGTTGCGATAGATTCTCATCGTGAGGTGACACGGCGAGTTCTCAATCCGTGGCAAATTTTTCTTGGCGGCTATGCTTGGTTATTCGGTGCAATTGTTGCTGTCATAACCTATTTTGCAGTGACCATACCGCAAAGCACGTGGTCTTTATTCCAGTTTGTTCCCGATGCGTTACGACCGGTTATGGGAGGTCAGGATTTTCTGGCCCGTATCCAGATGGCGCTGGCAACTCCAGATACAAATACTAGTCTTGGTTTATATTGGTTTGATTTGATTTACATCGTCCTATTTGTTGCCTTTCTGGTTGTATGGCGGTTAATGAATTTTCAGGAGCTATTGAAAAATAAATATAGCGATTCGCAGGATGTTTGGAATAGGTATCTGATGGCGTTTCTTATGCCTATTGTATTGTGGCTTATTCCTTTATTGTTTCTGATTATGGAACCGAGAGAATCGAGTCCTGCATCATTCTTGGCGGCCATATTGGTTAGCTTGTTTTGTATGGCAGGACTGCTGATATTTGGCCTTAGTCGGCGTTACAACGATATTTTAATCGAGCGATCCAAAATCAGAAGTGAAACCTTATTGGATTTTGTCCCCTTATGGATGCTGAATGTGATGGGAATCATTTATATTGCTTTTGGTTTTCTGCACTATGGTATATACCAGGTATCGATCATGAGTTTTGATCTGCTGGCAATTATCGTTTGGTCGCTAGTGATTATAGGTATAACTGCATTTCCGTTTTTTGTACCGGATAAGCTTGGAATGGCTAAAGCCAATAAAGGCAGGTTTGTGGCAATAGGTTTTTGGCATGCTGTACTGCAAATCTCAATACCGGTTTATTTGGCCTTGTATGTCGATTGGATAAGCTGGTTCATCATTTGCGCTGCTGCGATAGCAATAACATTGATTGCTGGGCGCTTGTCTGCACATCCATATTTTTTTAGTGAGTTTTCATCTGATATTCAGAAGAAAATTGGCCAAGGACTTTTGATTGCCTGGGTTGTGATTGGAATTGCCGCATTCTTTGCAATTATGCAAGGTGAGCTTGTCGCGGTAGATGGGTCACGCTTGCTGATGGCTTCTTTGTCAGGCGCGATATTTAGCTGCATTTGGTTAGGCTGGTATCTGGCGGTATCTTTAGCATTTAATTGCCATAATAATGAAGCTGGCGGGGGTGCCCAATCCGAGAAATTTCGCCACATGATCCGTATTAAACTAACCGAAGATACATTAACCGGTTATGTCATTGGGATAGAGACACCAGAAGAAGACATCAGTAAAACAAAAATTTGCCTCGTTGATGTATTTACCCTGCAGGCCAGAAAATAGTGGAATTGCGTTAATCCTTCCGTTTAAGATTGGTTCATCAAATCTCTCAGTACATAAGGCAAAATACCACCATGCTTGTAATAATCGATCTCAATCGCAGTATCGATACGGCATAGTAATTGCACCGATTGGCTACTACCGTCTTTCTTGTGTATTACCAACGTGACATCTTTTTGTGGCTGAATATCATCCAGGCCTGAAATATCGAATTGTTCATCACCTTTGATTCCAAGCGTTTCAACGCTGTTATCTTCCTTGAATTGTAGCGGCAGGACGCCCATGCCAATCAGGTTGCTGCGGTGAATGCGTTCAAAACTGGCGGCGATCACCGCTTTGACACCCAGAAGTTGTGTGCCTTTGGCGGCCCAGTCGCGGCTTGAGCCAGTGCCGTATTCCTTGCCGCCGAAAACAACGGTGGGAATGCCTTGTGTGCTATATTTCATTGCGGCATCATAAATGCTCATTTGCACAGGTGCAGCGCCGTTTGTGCCCTGATAGAGCGTGACACCACCTTCACTGCCGGGGATCATCAGATTTCGGATGCGTACATTGGCAAAGGTGCCGCGCATCATTACTTCATGATTGCCGCGGCGGGCGCCATAGCTATTAAAGTCTGTCTTTGTGATATTGTGATTTAGCAGATATTGGCCAGCCGGAGAAGTATCTTTAATTGAACCAGCTGGGCTGATATGATCGGTGGTCACGGAATTACCGAATACGCCCAGTGCAAAGGCATTCTTGATATCGTTGCTGTCACTGGTGGCTGCTGGTTGCAGCGAAAAATTCTCAAAGAAAGGCGGTTCGGCAATGTAAGTGGATTGTGGCCAGTTGTAGGTTTGTCCTGTGATAGCGGTGACGTTATTCCACAGGTCATGATTCTTGGTGAGGTTGCTGTAGAGTTGCCGGAAAGTATCCGCATTCGTGGCAAATTTCATCAGCGCATAAATTTCCGCGCTGCTGGGCCAGATATCTTTAAGCCAAACCGGTTGATTATTTTTTCCGATGCCGATTGGTTCGGTAGTAAGATCTTTGAGCATCGATCCTGCGATGGCATAAGCAACCACGAGCGGTGGAGATGCTAGAAAATTGGCGTGGATATTCGAATGAATGCGTGCTTCAAAATTGCGATTTCCCGATAGCACCGCAGCACAAACCAGATCATTCTTCACAATTGTTTCCTCAATCGGTTCTGCCAAAGGCCCGGTATTGCCGATACAGGTGGTGCAGCCATAGCCGACTAGATTAAATCCCAATTGCTCCAGATAAGGCAGCAATCCGGTAACGGTCAGATAATCGGTAACCACGCGTGAACCCGGCGCAAGCGAGGTTTTAATGTGGTGTTTGACCGATAATCCTTTCTCGACGGCTTTTTTAGCCAGTAATCCGGCGGCGAGCAGCACGCTGGGGTTGGAGGTGTTAGTACAGGATGTGATGGCGGCAATCAAGACATCGCCGTGACCTAATTCAATCGAGAAACCGTTCAATTTATGCGGAGATAATTCGATCGGATCGGGTGTTGGCCGATTGCTGGTCATTTCGGCGACGTTGCGGGAGGTCATTCGCCGTTCGACAGGTGCCGTGTTGGGCGCTGTTGGTGCGTTATCCTCTCTCAATGCGTTACCGGGAACGGGTGACGACAGCCGGCTATCATCTGGTTCACAGGCGTCGATATGTGTGCATACCTCGGGATCCTGAGCACGGCTGCTGCGGGTCAAGTAACGCTGATTGAGATCGTGATCTTGTTTGCCGTAGCCGCTTTCTTTGGCGGGTTTGCTGAAGAGTTCAGTAAATCTGGATTTGATCGCACTCAGTTCAATACGATCCTGTGGTCGTTTGGGGCCTGCTAGGGATGGTGCAACAGAACTTAGATCAAGCGTCAACTCGCTGCTATAGTCGATATCGCCTTGACGGGGAATACCATACATTTGCTGTGCTTGAAAATAACTTTGGAATACTTTGATTTCTTCTTCATTCCGTCCCGTGCCTTTAAAGTATTCGACGGTGACATCATCAACCGGAAAAAAACCCATCGTAGCGCCATATTCGGGTGCCATATTGGCAATGGTGGCACGGTCGGGCAATGTCAACGAGGCAGTCCCCGCGCCGAAAAACTCAACAAATTTGCCGACCACATTAGATTTGCGCAGCATTTCGGTGATCGTCAGCACCAAATCGGTTGCGGTAACGCCTTCGCGTAACTGACCGGTGAGATTCATGCCGACTACATCGGGCGTGAGGAAATAAACCGGCTGCCCTAGCATGCCGGCTTCTGCTTCGATACCGCCGACACCCCAACCGACTACGCCGATTCCGTTGATCATCGTAGTATGCGAGTCGGTGCCGACCAGGGTATCTGGATAAATCAGCCCATTTTTTTGATGTACACCGCGCGCAAGATATTCCAGATTGACCTGATGCACGATCCCGATTCCGGGCGGGATGACCTTGAAAGTGTCAAATGCTTGCATGCCCCACTTAATGAACTGATAGCGTTCGTTGTTGCGGGAAAACTCAATTTCCATGTTGTAATTCAGCGCATCTTTGTTGCCGTAATGATCAACCTGAATCGAATGATCCACCACCAGATCAACTGGTACCAATGGTTCGATTAGCTTAGGGTCTTTTCCCAGTTTGACTGCCGCGCTACGCATGGCGGCGAGATCTACCAACAACGGTACCCCGGTGAAATCTTGCAGTACAATGCGAGAAACAATAAACGGTATTTCATCTACCCTGGGGGCATCCGGTTTCCATTTCGCCAATTGACGGATATGCGCTTCGGTGATTTTTTTATTGTCATAATTGCGTAAAACAGACTCCAGAACAATGCGGATCGAAATCGGCAGGCGGGAAATTTTCCCGGCACCGTTTTTTTCCAATGCTGGGAGTGAGTAATATTTCGCGCGATTTCCTTGGGGAAGGTTTAATTCATGCAGGCTGTTGAATAAATTGTGATTCATGGCAATGTTCCTGAAGATAAGCGCGACTGGGCAGATAAATAAAAAATTCTGACCATAATATATAATTTTGATCCAACAAAGTCACGTATAGGCTGAATGTTTTCCTTATCTGTAGGTGTAAATGAAACATAATTCATCTCCATTATGACAATTTTCGCACAACGCCGCGCATTGACAACAATTGAGAAAATAGGATTATGTTACGGTGGGTGTGAATTTTTGTTCCGTAGCGATTGCACACTTAAAATAAAACAGGTTAAGGTATAATCCCCGGTTTCTCAATTTTGAATTGTTGGAGGTCTCTATGCCTATTTATGAATATCTTTGCAATTCATGCGGCGCCGAGAAAGAACATTTGCAAAAGATTAGCGATGCACCCATTACAGCATGCCCTGTGTGTGGCAGTAATAATTATACAAAACTGATTTCTGCTGCAGGATTTCAATTGAAGGGCAGCGGTTGGTACGTTACTGATTTTAAGAACAAGGCGAAACCAGCAGATACTAAGACTAAGACTAAGACTGAGCCTGCTGCAAAAGAAAATACCGCAAGTACTCCATTAGCAACATCCGCAGCTGCGGATACGGCTACGAAAAAAGAGAGCAGTCCGACAACGAAGACTGCCGCAGCTGCTGATTGATTGACCTGAGTGTCACCATATTGCGGCGATATAAACCAGAAATTATCAATCTCCTTACTTAGACCATTGAAAGAATTATGCGTACAAACTACTGTGGCGCCATTAATACCGAATATTTAGATCAAACAGTAACTCTTTTTGGTTGGGTGCACCGGCGCAGAGATCACGGCGGGGTGATATTCATTGATCTGCGTGATCGTGAAGGTTTGGTACAAGTTGTATGTGATCCCGATAACGTGGAAACATTTCAGGCGGCAGAAAAAATACGCAATGAATATGTACTGAAAATTACTGGCAAGGTGCGAAGACGACCTGAAGGAACGATTAACACGTCTTTGGTCAGCGGGGAGATCGAGATTCTGGTGGCAGCTATTGAGGTATTGAACACTTCATTGACACCACCTTTTTTGATGGATGATGACAATATCAGTGAAGTTGTGCGGCTGGAGCACCGCTATCTGGATCTCCGCCGCCCGGCGATGCAATCGAATCTCCGTTTACGTCATAAGGTTGCTATGGCGGTTCGTGTATTCCTGGATCAACATGGTTTCTTAGATATTGAGACACCGATGCTCACTAAATCCACGCCCGAAGGTGCACGGGATTATCTGGTGCCGTCACGGGTGAATGCCGGTCATTTTTTTGCCTTGCCGCAATCACCGCAATTATTCAAACAACTGCTGATGGTGTCTGGTTTTGATCGCTATTATCAGATTACTCGTTGTTTTCGTGATGAAGATTTGCGCGCGGATCGGCAGCCAGAATTCACCCAGATCGATATAGAAACTTCATTTCTGTCAGAGAATGAAATCATGTCTTTGATGGAAGAGATGATGCGCGGACTATTCAAGAATGTGAGTAATGTGGATTTGCCCAACCCATTTCCACGGCTGAGTTACGCCGAAGCGATGTTCAAATATGGTTCTGATAAACCAGATTTGCGCGTTTCACTAGAGTTTACTGAGTTAACCGACATCATGAGAGAAGTTTCTTTTAAGGTATTCCGTGAAGCTGCCGAAAAAGCGGATGGACGGGTGGCGGCTTTGCGGGTGCCTAAGGGTGGTGCATTATCGCGCAAGGAAATTGATGATTATACGGCGTTTGTTGCAATTTACGGCGCTAAGGGTTTGGCGTATATTAAGATTAATCGTCTCTCCGATGGTGTGGAAGGACTGCAGTCACCGATTCTGAAATTCCTGCCGGAAGATACGATTCAAACTATTCTGGCCCGTACCAAGGCTCAAGATGGCGATTTGATTTTTTTCGGTGCGGACAAAACCAAAATTGTTAATGAGTCTTTGGGCGCATTACGTATTAAAGTTGGGCATCAACATGGTCATGCTGAATCCGGATGGAAACCCTTATGGGTGGTTGATTTTCCCATGTTCGAGCGCGACGAGGAAGAAAATCGCTGGCAGGCATTGCACCATCCTTTCACGTCACCAGCTGATGGACATGAGGATTTACTCGAAAACCATCCCGGTCAGGCGCTATCCAAAGCCTACGATATGGTTCTGAATGGTTCCGAGATTGGTGGTGGCTCAGTGCGGATTCATCGCCAGGATATTCAGTCCAAGGTGTTTCGTGCTTTAAATATCTCCGAACAAGAGGCCCAAGAAAAATTTGGCTTTTTGTTAGAAGCGCTTCAGTATGGCGCTCCACCGCATGGTGGCATCGCGTTTGGATTGGATCGTATTCTAGCCATGATGACCGGATCAGAATCAATTCGCGATGTCATTGCGTTTCCTAAAACCCAACGTGCGCAGTGCCTGTTGACTCATGCACCTAGCACTGTCGATGAAAAGCAATTAAGAGAGCTCAATATTCGCTTGCGCCAAGTTGAAACTAAATCAAGTAGTGGGTAGCCGTTGCTTCAATGTATAAGACTCCGGTTTCTGTTCTGGTTGTTATTCATACACTTGATTTGCAAGTATTATTATTAGAGCGTGCGGATCATCCTGGTTTCTGGCAATCGGTTACAGGCAGCCAGGATTCTGGCGAAACACTGCTCCAGACTGCAATGCGGGAAGTGTCCGAAGAAACCGGATTAAATCCCACCGATTATGTTCTGACTAATTGGCAGATTGAGAATTGCTACGAAATTTACCAAGAATGGCGCTGGCGTTATGGGCCGGATGTAAAATTCAATATTGAACATGTATTCGGTTTGTGTTTGCCGGACATAACGCCGATTATGATCGCTGCCAAGGAACATTTAAATTATATCTGGCTACCATGGCAGCAAGCGGCCGAGAAAGTATTTTCAAGCAGTAATGCCGAGGCTATTCTTAAATTGCCAGTGCGAGCGCAATTTGCTCAAGTAGACACCTAATCCACAATACCTGTTCCGAGAGAAAAAACTTTCAGTAATTTCTGATAATCGCTTGTGTATAGATTCTGATTGGATAATAAAGCGCAAAGCACGGTCGTATCAATTTGCGCAACCCGTGGCTTTGCCACGGGGTTGTTTGTCTTGAGATAGAATTTCTCTTGGATAATATCTTAATGCGCAGGTTATGCGATTGGGATAATGGGCAAAGAGCCATGGCCCAGAACAGAGGCGGTGGCTACGTTTTGCAAGGTAATTGCTTTGGCGATGCGTTGTTCGTCTGCTTCATTACCGGTTGAGTTGATATCTTTTGCCGCATTGCCAAATGTCCACGCATCAACTACAAACATGTCGTATTGCGGTCCATATTTCGAGCGAATTGCAGAGCGATCCACAGTTGTACCAACGCGCGTATTTAATGCAATACCTAATTCATTGTGCTGTCCTACTAATTCTTCATAATCAGCACCGCTATCCTGAGCTGCTTGTACTACGGATGCTCTGTTTTCCGCAAAGAAACCCGCTTGACTTAAACGATTTTTGGCCTGTTGAACAATCGATTCTTTTTCTGATTCGGTTATATTGATACCCAGCTGATTTGTCAGTGAAGAAAGATCATTGATGCGTTCTGTAATATGTTGATAAATCGTCGGCGCTTTGGAGCATGCGCCGCAGCCGCAGTCACTATGATCATCTCCATGCACCCCAGCTTGGTGTCCCTTTTCTTTAAGTTTATTAATGGTTTGTGTGGTTAACTGTACTTCGTTGATGTCAGTGGCGGCTGAGTTGCTTCCGAGATCGCCACCGTACACTATGCTTAACGTGCCTCCGGCTGCACAAGGAGCGCTTTTACGATAACCGTTTTTATTGGTGCGGCCATCAACACATATTTCTGGTATGGAGTTGTTTACCGGAACATTAAACAAGCCTGATGCAATGGCGCGATACATTTGATTTAAAATATTCTGATCAATATCATTGCGATTGTCTGGTCCAATGGAGCCTGTACCTAAATTGAATTGACCCAGAGTGATGTATTGAGTGTGGCCTGCATCAGCGGCTGATGAGATTGTATCCTGAGTGCTGATGCCTGAAGTTGATTCTTGACTGCCTGTAAAATGTTTTAACAGATTTTTTAAACTTTCAAACATTTTATATATCCTTTGTAGTAATTGGTCAGTTGATCATAATTTCTATTTCATACTTGCCATATTCAAAGAAATGCGAGGAAAGGGCAAATCTCGTCAAAGCCACGTGACCGATATGTCATGTTTAAAACAGGGTTAAGTGACTTGACGTCGGAATTCTATCACTACTTTTTCAAGTAAGAGATAGTTATTGTTCAATTTTTGCATTGGGAGCAGTTAATTTATAATATTTTCTGCTGATTCTCCAAGTTCTTTGATAAGAAGCATTTAAATATGGCGGTGGTTTGAGCTGGATTTCTAATTTTCTTGCAAAAACATTGGGTTGATCTTGCGATTCCTTGTGGTCTTGCCACGGGGTTGTTTATTAATAGTGCAGGAAGTTAAATGCACGGTGCCAGTGGCGTGAAATTAATGTGAATAAAATGTAAATATTTTGTGAAGTATGTCGTCATAAGTAAAGTATTAAGGCATAGAATTTTTTATTTATTAATATTGGGGATACTTATGGAAACAAATAAAATTTTTACAATTTCGACACTATTTGTCATTGGAACCATTTTTGGTATGCTATCCATGTTTTATCCTCCAAGCACGCTAATTTTCTGGATTAGTTCAGATATCGCTCTTGGAGCGGGGGTTTATATCATTTACCTGATTATTGCTATGAATTACAGTTTATCTCAAGACGAAAATCTAAACGAATTTCCTGGTTATTGCTGATTCACAATATTTTGACTATTTGTCCCAGTCAAAATGTCAAAATACTCCGGCTTGCACGGAGTATTTTTCCCTCATTTTTATAATCAGCTAATTTCCTTACAGTTTTTGTAATTCAAGTTGGTATCTACCCCTAACTTACGATAACGGTATCTGATCGCAATTTCTGTGCTTTAACTTTAGCTATAAAAAATAAAATAATTGCTGTTGGTGCCATAGCTCCGGAGTTTAAAGTTGGTGTTGTCCGATTGGTCGGTGGCACGGTCACAAAAAATCATGATGAGAGACCTTTGCAAAATTCAACGAATTTTCAGATTCGTTACAATTTCTGATTTTTTTGTGAATATTGGGGTATTTTTT
>NZ_JAIEMO010000043.1 GCF_019752095.1 Nitrosomonas sp. | reverse complement strand
GTTAGCGGTTCAATCGTTTACGATATAGCAATTTCGGGAGGAAGTCCTAAAGAGATATTTCTAGCCACTAGCAATGGAATTTTTTATAGCAATGACACGGGTATAACATTTAACAACAAACCAGCCAATTTACCTTTGGAACCCATAAATAATGTATCACTCTCACCGAATTATTTAATTGATCGCACAGTTTTCTGCACCAGTTTAACTAAATCCGTATATAAATCAACCGATGGCGGCGACAGTTGGACGCTTCATGCGTCTGGAGCAGCAGTTACCGGACAAACGAGCGCAGTGGAGGAATTCAGTGAATTGCAGGTATCTAACACATTTTTGACAGACCAAACGGTATTCCTCTCTGCGTATGATGGGCTTTTCATCTCGAAAGATGGCGGCATCACCTGGATCCAAAAACAAACTCGCAAAAATCTACTCACAGGCTTGGCTTTGTCACCAAATTTCATCAATGACCAAAGCATGATTGCAACATCATACTTCGGCGGAGGCTTATACCGATCTTCCGATGGTGGCACAACATGGACTATCGATAGAACCGGTTGGCCAGTCCCAAGTAGTATAGATCTTCCAATGAGTGCTTTCGATGTCGATTTTGCTAAAAATCAGTCAGGTCCGCCTACGGCTGTTGCCACAAGAAATACCACACATATTGGATTCTCCAACGACTTCGGACAAAATTGGACTACAAAGCCTATTCCGAAAATCCCTGAAATCTCACCATTTTCCGTATATATCAATTCCTTTGTGTTGTCGCCCACGTTTGAGAGCGACCGAGAAATCTATGTTGGCACAAGATCACATGGAGTTTTGCAAACACTTGATGGCGGAACCAGTTGGCGTTCGCTGCGAGGCGTCCCCACCACATCGCATATTGTAGGCTTGGCTATTTCCCCTAACTATGCAAATGATCGGATTGCTTTCGCTGCAACTCGCTCCGGGAAGATTTGGCGTACAACTAACGGTGGTGACAGTTGGTTGCAATCGCTGAAATTTGATTTAATCACATTGCGCGGCCTACCGGGACAACAACATTTATCAATTGCAGTCTCGCCGCAATTCGCCACGGATAAATTAATCTTCGCCGGCACAAGTAATGGCTTATATCGTTCAAAGAATGGAGGCATTAACTGGGTTACAATGACTCAAAACCATATAGGGCCGGGAACCGCCATCCAGCAAATTGAATTTTCTCCTAATTTTTCTAATGATAGCCTTATCTTTGCTATCGTTCATGGAAAAGGTTTCTATCGGATTACTCTGAATAATAATGGGGGCATAATATCCTCGACAAATATAGGTACTTCATTACTACAACAAAATATTCAATTTACAGAATTCCGCTTATCTCCTAACTTTGCACTTGATGCCACTATTATAGGTACCACACGAGCAAACGCTTACATTTCAACCGATGGTGGTTTGACTTGGGCACATGCAGGTAAAGTTGAATGGTAATTTAGCCTGAAGGTGGCGAATTATCATTCAAGCTGCCATCGACGTCTGAAATATATCTCGGCAATGGGTAGTCCCAAGCTAACTGTACCCACGCGATATTGGCAGAATGAAAATTCAATGATCCTATACAAACGCATCGATTTCCCTCTGAAATCATACAACATTCGATGTGGCTCTATTATCGATTAATTTCTTGAGTTTTTGCCCGAGAATACGCCTATGAATCGCGCAGAGCTTCAACTCGGTTGAGAACAAGGTATGCGCAGATTCAGGGTCAGCGATTCTTGGGTGTCCCCGCTCTATTCAATCTTGACCGCCATCTGGTATTACCCGAATCTGAGACAAGGAGCCTTTGCGTCTTGGAAAAATGTTACGTTAGCTATTAGACGAGAAGTCCTGCGTTGAATTCCTTTTAAAGGTTAACTTGGGTGTACCGTTTGCGAAGCTATTTGACACCGATACATAGAGTATGTTTGAATACTGCTCATATTTCATACATGGAGTTATTCGAACATGTCAAATCGTGGCGGAAAAAGAGAAAACGCAGGCAGGCCGCGCGGCCAGGGTAGATTTGGCGAACCGACGATCGCAATACGCATACCACAAAGTCAGGGAGCTAGCATCAAAATGTTTCTTGATGCTTACCAGAGCAAAAGAACAGGCTTGAATGAAGAAGCAACCAACGTGGATGAATTCTTTACGCCAGCCATCAGCGATCAATCAACCAGATTGCCGCTTTTTTCTACTAAAGTTGCTGCAGGTTTCCCAAGCCCGGCGGATGATTATGTCGAGAAACGCCTCGATATCAGTGAATTTTTAATCGATCACGCTGCTTCAACGTTCTTCGTCACAATTAAGGGGGAGTCGATGATTGATGTAGGTTTGCTGCCGGGTGACAAGGTTGTCGTGGATAGATCGAAGACGCCGGGTATCGGTAACATTGTCCTTGCAGTTGTTGACCGGGAATTCACCATCAAGATATTCGATCGTACTAAGAATGGCAGACCAAGATTATTGCCTGCAAATTCTTCAGGCGCTTATTTGCCGATCGAGATTATTGAAGGCATGCAATTTGAAATATTCGGTGTCGTGACAGGATCGTTCCGCCGTTTCGAGTAATTAATTTACTGCAGACAGAAAGTTAAAGTCATCGCACTTGCTGCATCAACATGTCTGATCGCTCTATCGCCCTGATTGATGTGAATAACTTCTATGTCAGTTGCGAGCGGGTGTTCAATCCTAAACTGGAAGACAAACCGGTTGTGGTGCTATCCAACAATGACGGTTGTGCAGTCGCCAGAAGCAACGAAGTCAAGGCACTGGGAATCAGAATGGGGCAGCCCTGGTTCCAGCTCAAAGATCTGGCAAAGAAACACGGAATTGTGGCTTATTCATCCAACTATGCTTTGTATGCCGACATGAGCAACCGCGTCATGAGCATATTAGCAACGTTCAGCCCGCATTATGAAGTATATTCCATCGATGAATGCTTTCTTGATCTCACTGGATTCAGGAAACGGAGCCTGACTCTCTACGGTCAGCATATTCGTCAACAAATTAAGCAACAGACTGGATTGCCGGTTTGTGTCGGTATTGGATCAACCAAGACATTGGCAAAACTGGCTAACCATATTGCCAAAAAGAATCCTGAATTTAATGGCGTGTGTGATCTGAGTGCTATGTCACTTCGGCAACAAGACGAGTGGTTCAACAAAACTGCAGTCGGTGAAGTCTGGGGAATCGGCAGACGGCTTGCACCCAGACTGCATGAAATAGGAATTCACACCGTTCTGGATCTCAGAATAGCCTCTCCATCGCGAATGCATTCCTATTTCTCGATCGTCATGGAAAAGATTATCCGTGAAATTAATGGCACACCTTGTATCGAGCTGGAAGAAATGAGTCCACCCAGAAAACAAATCGTCAGTTCACGCTCCTTCGGAATTCCTGTCTCAGATTTAGCTAGTTTGGAACAATCGATTTCTCTCTATATCGGCCGTGCAGCAGAAAAATTGCGGCGACAGCGATCATATGCCGGGGCAGTCTACGTCACTATCCGCACCAGTCCATTCAATGGGAAAGAGCCGTACTATACGAATAGCCTGACGATTCCACTCGCCACGCAAACGGAAAATACAGTTTTACTGACCAAGATTGCTTTGTGGGGATTACGAAAAATCTATCGATGTGGCTATAAATATCAGAAAGCTGGCGTGATGCTGTCTGAACTGGTGCCTGCGAATCATCGCCAATCCGATCTCTTTAGTCGGATATCAGCAGATAACAAATCGGATAACTTGATGAATGTCATAGATCAAATCAATATCCGCATGGGCAGAAGCACACTCAAATTGGCATCCGAGGGATTCAGGCAACCATGGAAGATGAAGCAAGGAAACAGAAGTCCCGGCTATACCACGAAGTGGGATGAGTTGATTTTTGTTACGAAATGATATGAGCCAATACAAATAATGGTACCGACAAGTTAACTGTGTCTGCGCGATATTGGCAGAATGAATAATTCAGCGGCCCTATACAAATCGCCATCGATTTCCATCCGAAATCATACAACATTCGATATAGCTCTATTTTCGATTAGTTTCTTGAGTTTTTGCCCAAAAGTACGTCAATAATCGCACCGAGCTTTCACACCAATTAATTTGGTTGAGAGAACGAAGTAGACGCAGGTTCAATTCGATAAAACAGGCTCAGCGATTCTTAGCAGGCCGTTGAAAAACTATCTGCATCGCCGCTGCGGTGTTAAAAACAGGTTCAAAATGCTCATTTATTATGCATAAACTGTGCTTTTTACCTGTTTTTGCCTTGCATCAGCTGCTTCGAAAACGTTTTTCAACGGCCTGTTAGGTGTCTATGTTTTATTTAATCTTGCCCGTCATCTGGCATTACTGGAATCTGAGACAAGGAGCCTTTGTGTTTTAGAAAGATGTTACGTTAGCATAAAACGAGAATTCCAGCATTGGGTGCTCTTTGAAAGTTAAATTACCTCCGGCAAAACCGGAGGCTTATTGAATGAGCACCTCAAAGGCGCCCTAAACCATGAACCGCCCAAGGCGGCTAAACGTCCAATTTCATTTGGTCGTAATGTTCATCCTCATGCTCTTGATTGCAGATGTACACCCTGACTATTCCTTCATCAAACCCACCGTCGAAACAAAATACCCTCGATCCCAGAAAACCTCGCCAGTGAGGTTCTTTATTCGGCCTCCAAAGCACCTCGCTATCACAATTTCACTTCTTCTCCTTGATGCATCCCATCACGTTCAATACCGCATATTTTGGCGGAATGCTGAGGCACATGCGCACATGATGTATCCTTCTACAATCTGCGCTTCTTCGGAATGAATACCACATGGCACTTAAAATCCCATCTTGTGTGGGACAAACTCTGATACTCTTTCATCTCGAACTCCTTCTCTTAGTCGAGATAGAAGATTCCCAATAACCACCATATAGGTCAAACCACTGTAAGTCCCCGGCAAAGCCGGGGACTTACCTACCTAAGTTAACTTGGCAGTAGCAATATTAGTTGTCAGTAACCAAAGTTTGGATTAGCTCAAGTTATAATTTAAAACGATAATGAGAATTGTTTGCAATTATGTAATTTCTCATGTAATATATTAACTGTCCATCAATTAATGATTGGCATACTGTGGCGGCCATCGCATTTACTACGCGTAACCGGATGATTGAGAGTTCACTTTTTGTTCTTCCTTGCGTGAAAATAAGCCCTCCCGCATCCTTACTCAGTACATTTTTCTCTCTTCTCTTCCTTTTAAATGTGCTGGGCTCTTTTTTCTGACATCTATTCATCATTGTCTGATCTTAGGTCATATGTCGGGTCCGTCCTGTGGACTTATGCGCTTACAGCGCCACAACACACACCCTACTCGTCTTGCCTATATTTACATCCTTTTATCCTCACGAAATCGATTAATAAATCCTAATAGATTATCTTAAAGGCAAAAAAATATAATTGGCAATTGATCAATTGAAAAATATTTGTGCATAAATAAACAATCCTGTGGCAAGACCACGGGTTATTAGAAAAACTCAAGTTGAAGCAACTCTTCTTTTGGCTTGCCTTGATTCTTAACACACCTCTCAACCACACTTCAATCCGCTCTTTCTCTCACAGTCGCAACATAATAGCCATCTGTCCAAAACTCACCGCCCCACAGGTCTCGTTTTAAATCCGGTTTTCTGTTAAATAGTTCTCTCGCCGTAGTACTCCTGAACACCCTAACAATCTGATACGGTGCAATCTTCGGATGTGCTGTACAAAATATATGCACATGATCTTTATCGCAACCGATCTACTCAAACTCAATATCGTATCTCTCTTCAATTTCCTTTGCAGTCGTCACGATAATATATACTATCGACTCATCTAACAGTCCTCGGCTATATTCCAACGCAAATACAACATGATAGTGGATCTGCCACGCAGAGTGACTCGACTTCTCTACGACCTCTTGCATCCCGATATTCTAAAAACTAATTAGATTCCCGGGGCAAGACTTCGGGGAATCGCAAGTTCATAACGTAAAATCACTAGCCTCCATGGTAATCAAGCCCGTCAAACGGATTGTCATATCGGGGGCTTGGTTGCCGTCGATATCAAAAAGCACATTAGTAACATTATTCGATGCATTCTTAACAAATCGCACTTCCGCACCTGCACCCGTAAATTTCGAGCTTCCACGAAAAACGAATGCAGCATTGCCTGCAGCGACACCATTGGCGTCAATCGCGGCCACATCGATATCATCCAACCCATGCACAAAATCCTTGATCAAATCGAATCGGCCGGTGCTGTCGTTTGCTGCAGTATAAACAAAGGTATCGGCACCGCCGCCACCTATTAACGTATCAGCACCTTTTCCACCCTTAATGTAGTCTGCTCCGCCAAATCCGTTAATCCAATCGTTCCCTGCATTACCGATCAACGTATTCGCCATCCAGTTACCTCTAATAGTATCGAGGCCTGTACCGCCAGTGGCATTTTCAATCATAACCCCATGGGCGATTGTGAATCCTCCATTGACCCCATCAACAACCGAGAGATACCCGCCACCATCCAATGCATGTTGAAGTGTCGCGGCACGCAAATCAATTGTCGAATTTTTAGTCGATGAATTACGAATGGTTTCCATACCACCGGTGTCCCAAATACACGAATAGAATGTTCCCGATACATTAATAGAACTCAAGGTATATACATCATTTCCCATCCGGTAATTAGTGTTGGCGCCATAGAGAAATTGCAAAGCCGCAATGTCGAGCGCCATAGGTGTGCCCTCATATCCATAGCCCGGAGTGATGGCAGGATCAAGCGGACCGTTAGGATTCGTTTGCCAACCATCATTATAAGTCATCATCGTATAGATACCTTGATTAAGGTTGAAATCCCCATAATCCCCAAACGGATCGGTCACTCCCAAAAAGTTTGGTCGCCCACCTCCTCCTGAGTCATGCGGATGTTTCAATCCAAGCACGTGACCAAACTCATGGATAACCGTAGTGAAGTCATATCCTCCTTGGTGGAGACTTGAATAATCATCTGATGAATAAGCGTCAAAATTGACAATCGCTGCGCCTTGACGATTGATCACCGGACCAATATCTTCACCGGGAGGAATGGAAACACCCAAACCACCTTGCACATCGGAATTACTTGCGGCACCAACAATGATGTCGGCATCCGACTGACTGGTCGCACTCATAAAATTAACATTACAAACATGCTCGATAAGCTGCATAGCATGCTGAAATGCGGTGACTTCCTGCGGATCCGTATTTGCGGTAACCGGAGTGCCTCCAAAATCAAAAACTTCATTCCCGTTGATACCCGCAATATAAACTTTCAAACGAGTCCCCATAGTTGGATCATTCCAATGATTGCCCCACAGCAAGCCATTAATGTATACATTGCCAGAAAACGGACTGGCAACCGGATTAGAAAATGCCATCTATTTAATCCCTTAAATTGTTGTGTATTGAATATTGATCTGAAAAATACAGTCCTAAACTACTCTGATATGAAACAAGTGGGTACTGCCAAGTTAACTGTATCTGCGCGATGATAGCAGAATGAAAATTCAGCGACCCTATACAAACACCATCGATTTCCATCCAAAACCATACAACATCCAGTATGGTGTTGACATCTTCCTTTAGCGAGTTAAATCGTCAAATATAACAGCTGACCTTCTAACTCGGAAAATTGCACTTATTATATGAATCCAGCTAAGCTAAAAACTGATTCTGCGTATAAATTAGTGTCTCGCACAATACAGAATTCCAGCGTTGGCTACCCTATAAAAATTAACTTGGCAATACCTTCCCGTCTCATGGCTTTTCTTCGCTCCGTTCTTTTTTTCTGACAAGTTGGGGAGGAATTTCTGGTTCTGTTATGAAATCGGTATAGCATTACTAGCGTCAGGGTTCTTTATTCACCGATGTATCATGAATCATATTTAAGCCGCCTATAATTACAATATCCTCTCTCAAATAATAAATATTATTATATACAGTAACTTGCAGGAACAGGAGCAAGCTCACGAGATTCCCATTATACGGCTAAATTTATTTAAATGGGAATAATTCCCACGCATATTTATTGACATGGGAATAATTCCCGCGTATATTTATTACGTACCTGTGAGTAATAATTCTCATTTTTAATAACTAGCATTTAAGAGAAGCTCTGAATAGGCATTTACACAAACATTTTCTGAATTTGAATTTCTCTCTTAAAAAGAGAGTTTATTTTCTTGTAAACCATAATTTAACAATAATATGCTCTTAAATATAGATTTTTGTAGTATGCATATTGCCCTATTTGTAGCTAAGTCTTTTCTATAATTCTGATTTTTAAAAGACTAAGTAAGCTAATCGCGCTAGTAAAGCTACGACTATTTTTTTATTTCCTCTTGTTTCATCATCAAATCAAACTGAAACAGGACGAATCTGCCAAATCAGGCAAATTCACAGAGTGGAAGGCTTCTTTGAAGAAAAAAGCCGCTAATTTATCGACTTATTGATTTACGCTGCTGGAATTCTTACTTTTCTCAGTTTTTTCTAATTTTCCGACAGCTCCCTAATTAGAGTGGGAAAAACCCACTTTCTTTAACAAATCAATTTATATTTTGGAGATTAGAATGGGATATATACAAACACAAAATGAATTTTATAAAAACAGCTTTCTTCGCAGTGACCATAACGTACTGACTGCTATTTTTAGGCGTCGCTAAGCGGCTGCACTCCCTTTGGTTACTACCGACAATGGTATGAATACCCCCGTTATTAACGATGCTGACTTAGTTGTTTTTACGTCGATAATCATTCCCAGTCCAAACAATATCATTCTTAAGCAGTGACATGGACTGGAGCGAATGCTTGATTTACGAGATGAGTTGGGAAGAACGATCAAGATTCGCGGCAAAGATGATCACGCCGGTGCAATCGATTGATCGCACATATATTTACAGCGAGATTCAGCATTTTGCCTCAGGGATAAAAACATGCTTATTTAGCCGCTGCTACTGAACGATTTAAGGAAAAAAAGTATGAGTAAAGAAGTTTTTGATGTCGCCATCATTGGCGCCGGCCCTGGAGGGATCAGTGCTGCAGCACGAGCCTCGCAGCAAAGTATGTCTCACGTCCTGCTTGAATCATCTGACAAGCATGCCAATACGATTCAACAGTATCAAAAAGGCAAGCATGTTATGGCCGAGCCTAACCAGCTACCATTGCGCAGTGATATTGAATTCGAAGCCGGAGATCGGGAGTCTATACTAAAGAACTGGGAACATAGCATCAACAATACCGATATCAATATTCTTTACCAAGCGGAAGTAATTTCGATCGAAGGTAATAAAAATAACTTTCGTATCGCTCTAAAATCTGGTGATTTTATCAGCGCAAAAAATATCATTCTTGCACTTGGTGTTCAGGGGAATGCTCGAAAACTTAATGTTCCTGGAGAAGATTGTTCGTTTGTTCAAAACACACTGGAATCTGCGGATGCCTATCAACAGGAAACGATAGTTATCGTTGGCGCGGGCGATTCCGCGATTGAAAATGCAATTTCACTTTCACACCACAATCGCGTTATTTTGATTAATCGGAGAAACGATTTTTCACGTGCCAAAGAAGCAAATATGAATCGTATTCTTAAGGCGATTGATACCGAGCAGATTGAATGTTTCTATGAATCAGCGATTATTGAGGTGAATCAAAATACAGCTGAGCAGAAATTTCCAGGTCAGATTGTTCTGAAAACCCCGGATAACGTTATTTCACTCGAATGTCATCGCGTCATTACCAGGCTCGGTACAGTTCCTCCAAGAAAATTTGTTGAATCTGCCGGCATTCGCTATGTTTCAGAACAACCCGATGCACTCCCAGAAATATCGCTCCATTATGAATCGAATGTGCCAGGAATATATCTCATCGGAGCATTGGCTGGTTATCCACTGATAAAGCAAGCCATGAACCAAGGCTACGAAGCGATCGAACATATCCTGGGCAACCCGATCAAGCCATCTGATCATTCAATCTTGCAGGAAAAACTCGAAATCTTAGCTTGTGGTGAGGATGTTGATAACGCTCTGACTCAGATCACACAAAATCTGCAGTTGTTTCGAGACATAAATCCTTTAAATCTGCGCGAGTTGATTATGTTGAGCGACATTATCGCACCCGAACCAGGAGACGAAATTTTTGTCCAGGGTTGTTATTCTTCAAATTTTTACAATATCTTGTGTGGAGAAGTACGGGTACATACCGATTCCGATGATGTTTTTACATTAAAACAGGGGCTTTTCTTTGGCGAATCGAGCTTGATATCAGGTCGACCTCGCCAAGCTACCGTGATTTCAGGAGAAAATTGCATCCTTCTTGTAACACCGCCGCGCGCGATGAAAAAACTGATTCGCATGGAAAAATCGGTCAACGATAGAATTAACAAAACTTCAATTATTCGTTCCCTGACACGCCTGATGCCCCATACCCCCGAAGATGTTATTCGAAACGTTGCCAAACAAACAAAAATTCATCACTTTGCTGCCAATGAAATAGTTTTCCGCGAAGGTGATCCAAGCGGTCATCTGTACTTGATACGGAGAGGTTCGATAACTTTGTCGAAGAAAACCGGAGCAAGCGAAGTCATTGTAGCCTATTGTGCCGTTGGCAGTTTTATTGGTCTGATTGGACTATCAAAAAATAGTAATCGGATGGTGGCTGCACAAGCCACGGTCACAACAGAAGCACTAAGCATTGATTACGCCAATTTTAATGAACTCTTACTGAACAATCCTAGACTTCGCGCAAAAGTTCAACAAGAGACGCAATATCAGTTGGCGCAATATCCCAGTATGCAAGCTGAGCCCAAACGAGGGGAAACGCTTTCCTTCCTAATGGATCATGGAATTGGAGAGGCAACTAACATATTGATTATCGATGAGTCACTGTGCATAGGTTGCGACAATTGTGAAACAGCTTGTGCCGTAACGCATCACGGTATTTCACGCCTGGACCGCAAAGCAGGACCATCATTTGGTTCATTGCATATCCCAACTTCCTGCCGTCATTGCGAACATCCCCATTGTATGAAGGACTGCCCACCCGACGCGATACACAGATTAGAAAGTGGCGAAGTATTCATTGATAATGACACCTGTATCGGTTGCGGAAATTGTGTGGAAAACTGTCCTTATGATGCCATAAAGATGGATGAGATAAAACAAAACGTCAGTCTATTCTCCCGTTTACTCGGGAAACGACCGCAGGTAACTTATAAAACAGCTGTAAAGTGCGATATGTGCAAGGATCTGAAAAGCGGCCCTTCCTGCGTCAATGCTTGCCCTACCGGTGCAGCCATTCGCATTCATGCTGATCAAGTTGTGCCCTTAGTCAACAAAAGAGTTACTTCACTATCTTGATTGGGATAATTGCAAATGCCAATGCATCAATCATTTATCAGTTATAAAAAATATCGATATGCCGTCTATGCAATGTTATTGTCGCTTGTGGCTATCACTGCCTACGTATTGGATTCACCGCGTCAACCATCCAATGGCGGTACTTGGTTGGGATATACGCTCGGCACACTGTCCGCTTTAATAATCGTTTTTTTAATGTGCCTCGGTGTACGCAAGCGTTCTTATCACTCTTCTCTTGGCAGCGTCACGGGTTGGTTATCCGCTCATGTCTATCTTGGTTTCGTATTACTGCTGTTAGCCACACTACACTCCGGCTTTCAATTCGGCTGGAATATTCATACGTTGACGTATGCACTAATGTGTCTAGTCATCACCAGTGGTTGCTGGGGGATTTACGCTTATCGAAGGTACCCAGAGCTGATTGTTCGTCAAAGCAATGGCTTGAGTCGTGAAATCATATTCCAAAACCTAAAAGACCTGGATACTCGCGCTTTAAGTCTCGTCACTGCTCTTGATGCTCATACCCATTATCTGCTGTTGGACGCGATTCGGCGCAGTACAATTGGGGGTAATTTTTGGGCGCAGCTGAGCGCTTATGACGGTAGCAAGATGTTGATTCCGAATGAGATGGGATCAGCCGTCACAACCAAGATTGTCGATAACAAAGGACAACAGGTGCTGATAGAAATTCTTGCAGCTAAACTAGCTAATAGCAGTAATGCCGATGAAATTAATTGCCTCCAGGAGTTATTGGAAACCACTGGAAAAAGAGCTGTTTTATTGGGAAAACTACAAAAAATAATACAACTCCAAAGTCTGCTTCAGTTCTGGTTATATTTGCACATTCCCCTATCCTTCGCATTGTTAAGCGCCTTGATAATACATATCACATCAGTCTTTATTTATTGGTAGCCGCATGCACTTTCTAATTTATCACACGGTTCGAACAGATAAAGATACCGGCAACAAAGCGTATCAGGAATTTCAGATTCAATCTCAACAATTAACCATTGGCCGTGCTCCAGATCAACACGTACAGATTGATGAACCCCTGGTAGAACTTTGTCACGCAATAATCAACCTGCATCCGGATGGGCAACTTCATGTTCAATCTCTGGCACCTGGCGGTATTCAGATCAATGGAAAATCGTACGAATCAAAACAACTTACGTCCGGCGATTCGATTCATATCGGATCTGTAATAATTACCATAGAGCAACCCCGGTCAGATCACCCTGCCGTAGCAACAATCGATTATGCTATCGGCGCTAACAAATGCAATCTGGAATCACTGCATTACACGACCTTGGGGCAAACCCGGCTGAGCAAATCTTTCTGGTCTTGGATGCTTGCAGTCAGCGTCATGCTGTTATTTTTTATAATCCCTATATCCGGTCTATTCTCGCCTTCTGTAAAGCAACTGCTTCGAGAAAGTGTGCTGCTGCCTGATGATAGCCTGTGGCTAACTGGACCACTCCATCGGTCACACCAAATAATTGGAAAAGATTGTAATGCCTGCCACACAACACCATTTAAAATGGTTCAGAATCAACAGTGTATTGAATGCCATCGTGATATTCAACATCACGTTGATGTCGCTTCGCACGATATAGATCATTTTCACGAAAATCGATGCGCTGATTGTCACCGCGAGCACAATGAACCGAGTACTTTGGTGCAGCCAGATCAACGTTTCTGCGTTGATTGCCATCAGAATCTAAAGAAACTGAAAAATGATACAGAATTAGCTGATGTATCTGACTTTGACAGCGATCATCCAGAATTCAGCTTAACGCTGCTCAAACCCTTTTTTGAAGAAACACAAACCCGCTGGCAAGCCGTTCGTATCGAACGTAATTCATTAGCAACAATTCGAGAAGAATCTTATCTGCAATTTTCTCATAAAGATCACTTGAATCCTAAAGGAATTCGATCTCCCAACGGGGATAAATTATTGGAATGCCAGGATTGCCACCGTCCCAATACCAGTCGCCGTAAAATGTTACCCATCAAAATGGAAAAGCACTGTGGTAATTGCCACAAACTCGATTTAGATGAAAACAACTTGAGCAAACAGATCCCTCATGGCGATCTTAATGAACTCTTCGATACCTTAAAAGAATATTTCAGTCATCAGTATCTGGGGCAAGATGCTCTAACAAGTTCTCAGCCAATAAAAGATCAACTTAGACGTCCAAACGTTAAGAACAGGGTTCTGAGCATTGAAGATCGTAAGCGGGCGCTGGATTGGGCGAATAAACAATCCTTAATTGCTGCTCAAGACCTAATTGAAAAAAGAGTCTGCATTGATTGTCACCATATTTATAGAATTCCAGGAAAAACAGGATTTGAAAAATGGTATGTGAAACCAGTCGTCCTCAACAGAAAATGGATGCCGTTGGCCGGTTTCAATCATGCCAAACACACAGGCGTATCTTGTAAAAGCTGTCATAAGAATGCGAAAGAATCTAAGAAAAGCAGTGATATATTGATACCAAAAATTGAAACCTGCCGTGATTGTCACGGTGGGAAAAAGGATAAACATAAGCTTCCATCTGATTGCCTAATGTGCCATAAATTTCATTTACCGAACCGGGGATTACTTGACAAGGCTCACCAGACAGTTACCGAAAAATCATCCGCCCAGAATAATTCATCCAAGCCAATGAATACCAACAAGGAATGATTTTGATGTGTTAATGCCACCGACATTAAATAATCTATTGATCCGATTTTTCTTCTTTTGCAGTCTAGGGATCTTTTTCAATGCTAGCGCTGAATCGAAGCAAACCGGAAATCTGCTTGAATCAATCTGCCCCAAGCCTGAATTTTCTGAACCGCGACGCCGACCTGGCACCATTCCACGCTTGCAGTACCAAGGCCCGACTTGTCGCCCCAATCAATTATCAACACCACGAGCTGAGGATTTCATTGATCTCACTCCTGTTCCTGATCGTTGGCGGATCGTCGAATCGCTAGGATACCCTGTTAATTGGCTGGATCCTTATAATGGTAGCAATCCATTGAAGGGCGACAGACCTATCTTTGGTGATGATTGGTTCATTAGCCTTAATGCAGTGTCAAGCTCTAGACTTGAAGCTCGCCATACTCCGACTACCCGAGTGATCAATAATGATGTAATGGATAGCAAGTCTTCTTTTCGCACAGAAAACCAATTTTTGTTTAACCAGAATCTCAGTTTCGACACTGTCATTTATAAGGGTGACACCGTATTTCGTCCTCCAGAGTATAAATTCCGATTCACACCTGTGATCAACTATAACCAAATCAATAACGGTAGCATCGTCCACGAAGAAAGCTCATTTGCAGTGCAAGGGCTTTATGCAGAGAAGTATTTGCGCGATGCTTCAGATCGATATGATTTCGACAGCATCCGTGTCGGGATTCAACCATTTACCAGCGACTTTCGTGGTTTTCTGCTGCTTGATCAGCAACTCGGTGTGCGTCTGTTTGGGACCCGCGCCAATAATACCTTTCAATACAATTTCGCCTGGTTCCGTCGCCTTAGAAAAAATAGCCAAAACCAGAATGATCTTAGCAGGGATCTACCTGATAACGATGTATATCTCGCTAATTTGTATTGGCAGGATTTATTTAAATTGGGATTTATGTCCCAATTCATCGTGGCCTATAACCGAAGTCGTGAAAAAGGAACAGGCATTATCGCGGATAATTCTTTCCGTGGCCAATCCGCCACTTTCAAGGAAAACGCTCAACATGATTACGATGTCGTCTATCTCGGTTACAACGGCGACGGTCGTTTCGGACGCATCAATTTAACCACCTCAATTTATTACGCCGTCGGAAAAGAATCAAAAGGTATGTTCGTCGATAGGAATACCGACGTCAGAGCGCTTTTTGGTGCTGGCGAAATATCGATAGATTTTGACTGGTTTAAACCACGATTATCTGCTTTATACGCCTCGGGTGATGATGATCCGTTCGATCGTACTGCACAGGGTTTTGATGGAATCTCTGAGAACCCAATTTTCGCAGGAACAAATTTTGGTTTTTTCAACCGCCAGGGACTCCCCTTGCTGGGAAATACAATCAGCTTAAAAAGAAATAATACTTTTTTTAACGCATTGCGTTCGCAAGCTGATCCAGGACAATCAAACTTTACTAACCCGGGCATCAATATGATAGGACTCGGAGTGGATATCAATGTACTACCTGAACTTAGAATTTCACTAGAAGCAAACCAAACTTGGTTTGATAAAACTGCAGTGCTTGAGGCAGTGCTTGGAAAACAAAATATCGCCAGAAACATTGGTCAGGATATTTCACTCACTGCAATCTATCGACCTTTTGCGACACAAAATTTGATTGTAAGCTTATCAGCAGCCGCATTGATCCCAGGTAAAGGATATCAAGACATATATGACGGGCAAATACCCTTTTCATTTTTCTCCAACATTATTTTGAGCTATTAATATGACTGTACAGAAATTTTACCGACTATTAATTATCGCATTAACCTGCCTGCTTTCAATTGGCACTGCGTCTTTGGCAGTGGCCCAAATTGCTGATACGGAAGATAAGTATCCGCGCTTTCCTGCTGCACCAGATACTCAGACTCCAGAACATGTAATTGGAAAAAGCGAGGGTTGTTTAAGCTGTCATAAGCAAATGGATAGCAAGACGATGCACAAGAATCCAGCTGTAAAACTGGGATGTGTTGATTGTCATGGGGGTGATGCCAGTGTATTTTTGTCGGAAAATCTGCCACTTGATAATCCTGAGTATGCCGCACAACGTAACCGTGCGCATGTGCTGCCCCGGTTTCCTGAAAAATGGAATTTTCCCAGCAGCGCGAATCCCGAGCGTAGCTATACGTTGCTCAATCGCGAAAACCCAAATTACATAAGATTTGTAAATCCCTCGGATTATCGGGTGTCAAAAGAATCCTGCGGCGCTTGTCATCTAGCTATTGTTGAAGCAACCAAACGTAGCATGATGTCAACCGGAGTTATGCTCTGGGGCGGCGCGTCATATAATAACGGCATTTTACCATTTAAAAATTATATAGTTGGCGAAGCTTATACTTTTGATGGGCGAGCTGCCATTATCGAGGGACCGCTACTTTCTGATCCTGAGGGAGCAAAACTTAAACATGGTGTACTTCCAAAACTGATGCCGCTCCCGACTTGGGAAACGGTGAAGCCTGGGGATATCTTCCGGGCATTTGAACGCGGCGGCCGTACCGCTGACAATCTCTTTCCCGAGACTGGCCTGCCTAATCTTAGCGGAAACTTCCAACAATTGATCGAGCCTGGCAATCCGGATATCCGTCAATCTAACCGCGGTCCCGGCACTGGAGGACGTATCGCCGTACCGGTATTGAACATTCATAAAACACGCTTGAATGATCCATTTACCTGGTTTATGGGCACTAATGATCAGCCTGGAGATTATCGCAATTCCGGTTGCGCTTCATGTCATGTCGTTTACGCAAATGATCGTAATCCTTTACATTCTGGACCCTACGCAAAATTTGGCCATCTTGGTAAGAGCCAAACCATAGATCCGACCATTAATAAAGAAGTATCGGGGCATCCCTTAACTCACCAATTCACTCGGGCCATTCCCACCAGCCAATGTATTGTATGTCACATGCATCAACCCAATATGTTTATGAATACCTTTATGGGCTATACCATGTGGGATTATGAATCGGATGCCCCTCACATGTGGCCCAAGGATCAGAAATATCCGAGCGCAGAGGAGATTCGGGCCATCAACGATCGCAATCCAGAAGGTGCCGCGCCCCGAGGAAAGTGGGGCGATCTTGATTTTTTAATCCAAGTTAGCGAAATGAATCCTAAGCTCAAAGATACACAATTTGCAGATTACCACGGTCACGGGTGGAATTTTCGCGCCGTTTTTAAACGTGATCGAAAAGGAAACTTACTGGATGAAGATGGGCATATTGTCGGCGATAACGATCCGGATAAATTTAACAAAGCTGTCCACATGACTTCTATTCACATGGAAAAAGGAATGCACTGCGTGGATTGTCATTTTTCCCAGGACAACCACGGCAATGGTCACATTTATGGTGAAGTAGCATCAGCCATCGAAATTGATTGCGTAGACTGCCACGGCACCATTACCGATTATCCGGCGCTACGAACATCTGGCCCCGCTGCACCACCCACCGGCAACGATTTATCGCTGTTACGTAATCCAGATGGACGCAAACGTTTCGAGTGGCGCAACGACAAACTGATTCAGCGCTCACTCCTCAATCCTGGCATGGAATGGACCGTGTCCTTGGTCAAAGATAGTGTTGATAAGACATCAAAGCACTACAATGAAAAATCGGCGCGGGCTAAATTAATGAGCCGCAATACCCAAACCCAACAATGGGGAAGTGATGTTGCGGATGATCAGCTAGCGCATCACCAGGATCGTATGGAGTGCTATACCTGCCACACCTCCTGGACGACGAGTTGCGGTGGCTGTCACCTACCGTCTGAGGCAAACTGGAAAACCGAAGGACATCACTACGAAGGCGCAATAACCCGGGTATTCGCTACCTACAATCCTCAGGTTGCGCGCGATGAAATGTTTATGCTCGGTCGCCATGGCAAAGTCAGCGGTGCACGCATTGCGCCGGTGCGTTCTAGTTCCGCTCTGGTTGTGTCATCCACAAACGCTAATCGAGAAAAAATATATACCCAGCAGCCTCCCATTTCATCCAGCGGATATAGTTCTCAGGCATTCAATCCGCATTTTCCGCACACCACGCGTAAAACCGAAACCAAGACCTGTGAGGACTGTCATCTCTCCGCAAAAAACGATAACAATGCCATCATGGCACAGCTCCTGTTGCAAGGTACCAACTTTATCAATTTTGTGGGTCATCATGCCTGGATAGGAACTGAAAATGGCGTGGTCGCAGCCCAGGTTACCGAATGGGATGAACCTCAAGCAGTAATTGGCAGTTACTTGCATAAATATGCTTATCCCGATTGGTATAAACGTCACCAGAATAATCAACAAAAATTGCAGACGGGCTATCGTCATGAAGGAAATCCCAGTGCGTGTGTACAGGTTCGCGGAGAGTACCTTTTTTCAGCTCAAGGTAGCAGCGGAATGCAGGTATTCGATATCGCCAGCATAGGCAATAAGGGCATCAGTCAGCCGATTGTCACCGGCCCTTTTAGTCCACTGGGTCACAACACTCGAATCAACTCTGAAAATGCCACATGTGTTGCACTGCCGACCAATCAACCAATTCATCCTGAACGTAATCAGGGTAAATTGATGCGTGAGGACAACCAGGAACAACCGTTTCATCCCATATACAACTATGCTCTGATCACCGACAGTCAAGAGGGATTGATTCTAACGGATGTCAACACCCTCTCAGACGGCGAGTTACGCAACAACTTTCTCAAACGATCACTAACCTGGAATAAAGATGGTGTATTAAACGGTGCGCGGCATATTACCATTGGTGGTCATTATGTTTATATCATTGCTGATGCAGGATTGGTAATTCTCAATTTGAATGATCCTCTAGAACCGATACTTGAGAGTGTCGTCGCGCTCAATGATGGTCGCGCATCAGCGCTTCAATTTCGCTATCTTTTTGTTACAGACAGTGAAGGTTTAAAAGTTATCGAAATTACCGACAAAGCCCATCCGTATTTGCTGACAAATAACCAGATATCATTAAAACAAGCGGGACGAATTTACCTTGCTCGAACCTATGCTTACATTGCAGGAGGCAACGAGGGACTGGTAATTGTCGACATAGAAAAACCAGAGCAAATTAAACTCTACCAGTCATACAATGCAGATGGACAGCTACGCGATGCTCGCGATGTAGTTGTCGCGACCACCAATGCCAGCCTTTTTGCCTATGTCGCCGATGGCGCGGGTGGGCTTAAAATTTTGCAACTGACCTCACCAGAGAGCCAGCCCAAATTTTATGGGTTTAGTCCTGAACCAAAACCGGAGTTGATTGCCCACTATGAGACTAAATCTCCAGCGTTGTCATTATCCAAGGGGCTTGATCGTGATCGCGGTGTTGATGAAACAGGACATCAGATCGCGGTATTTGGCCGGCTCGGTTCTCGCCCGCTCAACCTTGAAGAAATGCAACGCTTTTATTTAGACAAAAATCAGAAACCCTGGTTTGTAAAAAATGAGTAACCCCATGTTCTCAAAAAGTTACATACTTATCGGCGTATTGAGCTTGTTTCTGGTCGCCTCTGTTAGCGGTGCTCCGCTACTGCCTTATCAATCTTCGGAAAAACATCTGGGTGTAGCAACTTGTGCATCTTCAGTTTGCCACGGATCCATTCAGGCCAATGAGAATTATAAAATCGCGCTCAATGAATATGTCATCTGGTCTCAACGTGACAGGCACGCTAAAGCATATGAGACGTTACTCAGCAAGGATTCCAAGGCTATCGCAGCAAAGCTCGGGTTGCGTAATGCGCATACAGCCAAGATTTGTCTGGATTGTCATGCGGATAATATCCCCAAAGAGAAACGGGGCAAGGGTTTTCAATTAACTGACGGTGTCGGCTGCGAAGCTTGCCATGGCGGATCGGAAAACTGGATCGATACCCATACAAACAAAGAGTCTAGCCATCTAGAAAATATTAAACAGGGAATGTATCCAACAGCCAATTTAGTAGATCGTGCAGCACTTTGTTTATCCTGCCACTATGGTAATGACGACAAGTTTGCAACTCACCAGATTATGGGTGCTGGACACCCTCGGTTGAGCTTTGAACTGGACACATTCCAGGCTTTGCAACCACCTCATTTCCAGATTGATGAGGATTACAGGAAACGTAAACCAATAGCCTCCCACGCAAAAACCTGGGCATTCGGTCAAATCGCTGCAGCACAATCGCAGTTACGTATGTTGCAGGGACCTTTGATTAGTCAGCCTCTGGTTTTTCCGGAACTCGCTCTTTTTGATTGTCATTCCTGTCACAACAATTCAATGCATAAATTAGACTGGCAGCGCCGAATGAATTCGGTCCGCATTAAACCTGGCACCGTGCCGATTGCAGATGGGCATCTCCGTATGGTCATCGTTATCGCCCATCAGGTGGATAGAAAAATTGCCAGAAAACTTATAGAATTGTCCGAGGCGTTGCAGATAGCCAGTGGTGAGAATCGTTCTCGGATTGTGGCGGTAAGCCATCAGCTACTAAGTATTGTTGAAAAGCTGAACCATGATTTAGCTGCCATAGAGCTTGGCAACTCAGAAAAAGAACAAATACTTTACAACCTAATTAATATGGGTATTGAAGGAGCATTTCGTGACTATATCGGTGCCGAGCAAGCTGTTATGGCAATTGAATTGATCATCATTGATATGAACAAAAATGAACAATCTCGACGTCAGATTGACGATTTGTACAAACAAGTCGAAAACGATGAAACCTACCAGCCTGCCCGATTTGTGGACACACTACAAAAGCTGAAAGCCGCATTAAATTAAACGGTACTGCCAAGTTAACTGTACCCGCGCGATATTGGCAGAATTGTCAATCAGCATTTAAATTTTTCCAGTTTTTCAAAAAACAGCGTCCAAGTTTACCAGTTTAATTTTCATGCCATTGTTTTTACAGCTTAGTCTGTTTCATAATAGACGCTGACTCTGGAAAATACTGGAAGCAGATTGACAGCTTAAAAATAGTAATTCGCACACGACACGATATTCTAAAATATTTGAGGAGAATGAATACGATGAAATTGTACGATTATGATTATAGTTTGGATAACCTGGAGGTTTCAATGATGGCATATAAAGACCTGTTACAGATTTTGTACCAGAATTTCACAAAACATAGAGCATCAAGATTGGCAGGAATTCTCAGCCTATTACTCATACTCAGCGGTTGCCAGACGATATTAACCCCCGAACAGACCACCACAACATTTTGGAAAGCGATGACGAATGGCGATCTCGAATCCGCCAGAAAATATACGACCTTGGAGACTCAATATTTTGTGACTAAACAAGAAAATATTATGGGAGCGTCACTAGAAACTGGCGTGATCGTCATTGATGGCCTCACTGCGAAGGTTGTAACTGTCATGACGTTGAAAAACTCCGAAAGCAATAAAGCTTTATCTTTCGATACTGTTTTATTAAAAGAAAACGATGCATGGAGAATCGATTATCGGCAAACCCTCAATAACCTTTCAACACTGCCTTTCGGGGAGGTTATTAATAGTCTGCGGGCAATTGGCGATGTCATTAACAAAAAGATGGAGCAACAAATACCCTTTTTTGAAAACCAAATTAAATCTTTTAGTGATCAACTGATACAGCAATTGGATGAATTTCGCCATCAGTTGGAAAAAGCCAACCCCACTGAAAAACAATAGTCTTTTCCTCATGGTGTGGTTTAACACTGTAATATGTTAAACAGTGGGAGGATTCAAACACCGACTGCAACAACTAAATTTAGTAAATTAAAATAGCTTGTAACTATGGTTTAAAGTAGGCGTTTTTCTAAAAATATTCAAAAATAAAGCACCCCGCCGCAAGCAGCGAGGTATTAAAAGCGCTCTTCAGACTGCTGGTTTTCAACCAGCCTTCGCCCCAAGGGGCGAGGAATTAAACCCGGAAGAGATTAAATTAGGAGATTGTATGCACTACGTTATTTCTACTACTTGGGTGTTGTTGCCAGGATAATCGTAACGGCTAAAATGCTTTGACCAATTGCGATAGTTTCCCAAGACTATAACGGCAAGAAAACAGACCCTTAAAATATGACTAACGCCGCGATGTGAAGCGCCTTGACTATATAGTGACAGTGCCAGTTGATCCATACGGGCGCTATCTTGCTTGATGATTTACAGAGTCAATAGATAAAACTGACCGCGCCGATCTCTTGGAATCTTAATATCAAAGCGCCCTTGCAGGTGATTGATAAAACGACTGTAAAACCCGTTGCCTTTGTTTTTCAACGATTCATTCAGAAATACTGCTCACTCAGATTCCATCATACTTTCAAATACTTGACAGAGTATTGTTTGCACATCCAGTGTTTGTCCTTGATGCAAATTCTTTATCGCTTCATCTAAAAATTCTTGGTATGCTTGCTTTACGGGCATGTTCGATCCTTTGCGTTTTAATTACGCGATTTCTTGTCAAATTCAGATCCTACATGCCTACTCCAGACACAATTAAATTTACACTACCAACTGGCGCATCATCGAAAATTCAAAACACGACAACAAACAATTCAGGAAATTACCAAACATATAGGAATCTTTTATAACCAACAGCATAAGAAAGAAAGACTTGGCTATCTATCGCCAGCATAATTTACCCAGCGATACTATGCAAATCTAGCTGCCGCTTAACTATATGGACTCCATTATTGACAACACATATCACATCAAGTGATTTACCCCAGTCTGTAGCAATCGAGATTCCTCATTGCGTTTGGAAGGACGATGTGGGTTGTTCAGCGCTTCCTTAAGGCAGGCAGGACGGGGCTCTAATGATGCTGGTTCATCGCACCAACAAACTGAATTGCTCGCGCAAGCTCTCGATGGTATCTGGCTCGCCGAGAACGCGAAAGTAAGCGCCTTCATCATCTGCAAGCTCCTCTAGCACCTGGCAGTTTGTATAAATGGCTCCACGTAGTTCCTGCCCTGACCAAGCAAGAAAAAATTCAGCTTCAATCAGATTCTGCTGGAAAAACTCGACGATCTTCTGGTACAGTCGCGCGATATCATCGGAGCGACGAGCACTCATTACGATACAATCCGGATATTGTGTCTGCAAGATTGTTTCGCATTCGATCTGCGTTGCGGTATCGCCGACGTGGTCGATTTTATTGAATACGCGGATGCGCGGCACGACATTTGCGCCGATTTCCTCAAGCACCTGTTGAGTAACCTCGAGCTGACGCTCAAACCCAGAATCGCTGGCATCAATGACGTGGAGCAACAAGGATGCGTCAAGCGCTTCGTCAAGAGTTGATTTGAATGAGGCGACGAGCCCGTGCGGCAGATTCTTGATGAAACCGACTGTGTCGCTGACAAGTATGCGCGGCACACTCTCTGGATGGAGGGCCCGTACTGTGGTATCTAGCGTAGCGAAAAGTTTATTTGCAACCAGTACCTCGCTTCCCGTAAGCGCCCGCATCAAGGTGGATTTACCGGCGTTGGTATAACCGACCAGAGCTACACTGGCGAGTCCCTGGCGTTCTTGTCGCCGTGCGCGCTGTATCTTGCGCTCGGCATCCATCGTGACAATCTCTTGTTGTAGTTCGGAGATACGGTCGCGGATCTTGCGTCGATCCAATTCGGTGTGCGATTCGCCAGCGCCACGACCGCCGGTGCCACTGCGTTGCCGTCCTTGCGGTCCTGCAAGCTTTGCCGCTTCACGTAGACGCGGCGCCATGTAACCGAGGCGCGCAATTTCCACCTGGGCGCGTGCAGCGCGAGAACGGGCATTACGGTGGAAAATTTCAAGAATCACCATCGTGCGATCCATTACTTCGCAGCCGACCCCATTTTCAAGGTTACGCGCCTGCGATGGTGAGATCTCGTGATCGACCAGAAGAGTGCTGATGTCTTGGCTATCAGGATTAGGAGGTATTTCTTCGAACTCGGAAAATCCGGTTTCATGATTCACGAAGCTGCGAATTTCCTCCCGCTTGCCAGCACCAAGGTAAGCTGTCGTGTCGAAGCTGTAGCGTTTTTGTATAAATGTGTTGATGACCTTATAACCCAGTGTCTTGGCAAGTTCACGCAACTCAGCCAGCGATGCCTCAAACTCAATATCGTTCACATTCGGTAGCTGAACTGCCGCTACGACAGCAATCCTCGATCTTTCTTTGACTTCTATTGGCATTGGAAAATGTGCTTCCTGGATGGTCGGGATCGGATACTACCTGAAAAGGTTTCCGGTGCATTCACTAAAACCGGTGTGTGATTGGAAAGGCGGAAACTAAGATCTTGTTCTATGAGGCGATAACGACCGAATTACTAATAAAATTATCTATAACTCAAATTGCGAGATCTCTGCAACAATAATTCGCAGCTATTCTACCACCAATTTTCATCTGAAATTATTCAGTATGCAGTGTGGCATTATTATCGATTTAACTTAAATCATCGAGATATCGAAGACTTGTTGACAGCAAAGGGAATCGTTGTAACTCATGAATCGATTCGCCTTCAAACGATTTCTCAGGAAACGCCGAAATGAACCGAGGAAAATCTTCACTGATAAGTTGAAAAGTTACGGTGTCGCTCACCGATAACTTGTTCCCGATACGATGCACGATACTTCTCAATAGGCCAACAATCGCGCCGAACTTCCACATTAGCCAACACGGGTAAGAGAACGAGGCATGCGCCGATTCAAGTCTCAGCGATTCCTAGAGTCCTACTGTGTACAATCTATTTAATCTTGGCCATAATCTAGTATCTGCCAGCTATTACCGGAATCTGAGACAAGGAACCATTGCGTGTTGGGAAAATATTACCTCAGCTTAAGGTCAGTAAATGCAGTGTCTTGGACATTCTACGAAAGTTAATTTGGTGATACCATTCGAAGGCATGTAAAAACTAGAGAAAAATGTAGCATTATCGCAATACTTGCCCACCTACTTAATCGGATCTAGTTCAGTTCTGAACTAGATCTACAAATAAGATATTGCACATCTTCAGTGCATATCAATTAAACCAGCCGTAGCGGCGGCTCGCTCATCAAAGCAATCTGCTCTCGCAGCTCCAGAATGCGCTCTTGCCAGTAACGCTGCGTATTAAACCAGGGAAAAGCTTGCTTGAAAGCGAGATCATCCCACCGCTGCGCCAGCCAGGCGGAATAGTGAATCAGGCGCAAAGTGCGCAGTGCTTCGATCAAATGTAGCTCGTGTAAATCAAAATCGTAAAAGTCTTCATACCCAACCAGCGCATCATTCAATTGCCGCGCCATATCAGCATGATCGCCTGACAATAACATCCATAGGTCTTGTATCGCCGGCCCCATGCGGCTATCGTCAAAATCCACGAAGTGCGGGCCATTATCCGTCCACAATACATTGCCCGCATAGCAATCGCCATGCAGGCGCAGCGCTTTTACACTACTACCGGCCCGTTCAAAACAGTAACGGACACCACTCAATGCTTGTTCGGCTACGCTGCGGTACGCAGCATCAAGGTCGGCAGGAATAAAACTGTTGGATAGCAAGAAATGAAGCGGTTCGTCTCCGAAACTTGCGATATCGAGCGTAGGACGATGCTGAAACGGTTTGATTGCACCAATGGCATGAATGCGACCAAGAAAGCGTCCCATCCATTCCAGCGTATTGCGGCCTTCAAATTCAGGTGGTCGCCCGCCGTGTCTGGTAAAAACGGCAAAGCGGAATCCTTCGAAGCTATGCAGTGTTTTTCCATCGACTATCAAAGCGGGTACCACGGGAATTTCTCGATCAGCCAATTCCTGCATGAAAGTATGCTCTTCCAGGATGGCCTCATCCGTCCAGCGTCCAGGGCGATAGAATTTTACAATTAGCGGCAAATCTTCTTCCATGCCAACCTGATAAACGCGGTTTTCATAGCTGTTAAGCGCCAGTAGATGACCATCGCAGTGGTAACCAAAACTGTCTAGCGCGTTCATGACGCAATCAGGGGTCAGTAAAGAAAAAGCTGGTGTAGTCACTGTGTAAGTCCTTTGTGCATTTTAATTCTTCTGTACACGATTCTGCCGAATGGGCGATTCTGGTCTTGCTTGTGGCTTGTTACTTCTCTTTATATTATCACTCCTCCTCGATCTTGCTGCGGAGCGATTTTCTTCGGCCCTGTATCGCCTTGCTTTCCAGTCGTTTTATCTTGGAAGCTTTGGTTGGTTGGGTAGGTGTTCGAAGCTTTATTGGCACCATGACGCTTTTGATAATTTCCCGTAATCGATTGAGTGCATCTGCTTTGTTCTTGGCTTGACTGCTATACCGCTGCGCCTTGATGATAATGATACCTTCGCTGCTGATGCGGCTGTCCTTTAATTGCAATAACTTTTCCTTGTAGTGTTCGGGCAGTGATGAAGCCTTAATATCAAACCGCAAATGGATCGCGGTTGATACTTTATTGACATTCTGCCCGCCGGAGCCTTGTGAACGTACCGCTTGAATCTCGATTTCGATCAACGGAATCGCGAAGTTACTGGATATTTTTAAGTGGGCTAAGGTTTCCATTTCTATTTATCTGCTTCGATTGATCAATGGTCCATTAACCACTAGTATTCTATTGAGCCATGGGCAAGGCGAACATCAACAACTACCGGTGGGAGTCACATTGCCGATATCTATTTCAGCCACCGATGGCAGCCTGAATTATAATTCGCCACCTACAAGTCTTTGCCTCATGGAAAAAAACTGTTCAGCATAAAGACAATAATCTCAATGTAGTGTGCCCTGCGAGAATTAATCCTGCAATATCAATTTTTGCAAAACAATGCAGTAAAATCAGTTAAACATAACGCTAGTCAGCATAATGTACAGCATTGCCACCATTCTTTTTAACGACATACATTGCTATATCGGCTTGACGTAATAATTGTTGCTCATCAGTGCCATGCCGCGGAAATAGAGCGATACCGATACTGGGAAATATTTGTCGTTGACTGTTGGCCAATGTGAACGAAGGCTGTAGTGACAATCGTATTTTTTCTGCTATCTGCGCCACGACAGTATCGTTGTCAATATGCTCCAGCAGAATGACGAACTCATCGCCGCCAAAGCGAGCTATTGTGTCTGTCTGACGTAAGCACGTCTGCATACGCTGCGCTGCTTGCTGCAGCAATAAATCGCCTTCGCTGTGGCCACACTCGTCATTGATCTGTTTGAACTTATCCAAATCGAGATACAGCAAGGCAAGTATGCCCTGATCGCGCCGATTTCGTGCCAGCGCAGATTGCATGCGATCGTGAAACAGTTCTCGATTTGGTAAGCCGGTTAAGCGATCATACAATGCCATTTGTTGTAATCGCGCCAGCATTTGTTTACGTTCAATTGCCAATGCGACCTGCGTGGAAATAAACTCCAATACATCAATCTCTGCAGCGCTGTATGTGGTTTTATAGATGTCATTCTGTAAAATGAGAGCACCAATTACTGCCTGATGAGACTTCAGCGGCACACCCAGCCAGTTAAGCATAGTGCCTGCCACGATTTTTTGCAGTTGCTCTGTCTGATTATCGGGTGTAACCAACAAGGATTTTCCTCGGCGGATTACTTCATCGCACAAGATCGCAATATCAATTTCATCGATGCCGGATTTAATAGTACTGTAAGGAAAGTGAACCATGTTATGTTCATTGCCAAGCAATGCAATAGCGAAATATTGTGTCGGCATCAGCCGAGCAATAATCTGATGTATACTGCGATACAAGGTCAATAAGTCTTCGGTCGAAAAGGCTGCTTCAGAGATCGCATATAAAGCCATCTGCCTTGCTTCAGCCTGCTTGCTTCTGGTGATATCTCGCCCTACAGCGACCCGACGCTGATCAGTATGCGATCTACGCGCAGACCAAAGCAAGTGTACTATCTGCCCATCTTTGCGGATATAGCGGTTTTCAAAATCAACCTTGATAACCCCGCTGTTTATCTCACTAGCCGCTTGTAAAGTGCTCTTACGATCATCCAGATGTACCAGTTCAATCATTGGTCGCCCCAGCATTTCTTCCGATGTATATCCAAAAATACGTTCAGCACCGGAACTGACGTACTCAAAACAACCATCTTTATCTACCACGCAAATGACATCAAGCAGTAAATCAATATAATTAGTCAACGCCTTGTAGCTGTCAGTGTTCATAATAGAAATTGTTTCTGGCTCAGACCATGTGGTTTATTTGCTCGATTGGCTGGGTATTTGTAGCAAATTGGATTGAATCGGACCGACTTTGAACTGCCCCCCAGAAGTTGGACGTTTAAAAATAGCTGACTGCGTTGCAAACTGTGACCTATAGTCTACCGGACTCAGTCCGTTCAGTTTGAGCTTTATCCGCTTCATGGTTGTAATAACGAATGTAGTCATGCACTCCTGCGTCAAGCTGCTCAATGCTGTCAAATTCGGTGAGGCGGAAAAATTCTGCTTTCAATGTGCCGAAGAAACTTTCGATAGCAGCAATATCGAAGCAATTGCCTTTTCGCGACATGCTTTGTGTAAGACCGTATTTGGAAATCATTTTACGATAAGGAAGCATTTTATACTGCCAACCCTGGATGCCCTTCTAAATGTCAAGCGGCAATTTGTGCGCTATTGATTAAATTATTTCTCTTTCTCAAAGTGTAATATACCTCTCTTGCTATATAACGTTTAACACAGCGAAGTGCTTCAAG
>NZ_JAIEMO010000011.1 GCF_019752095.1 Nitrosomonas sp. | reverse complement strand
AAAAATACCCCAATATTCACAAAAAAATCAGAAATTGTAACGAATCTGAAAATTCGTTGAATTTTGCAAAGGTCTCTTGTCTATTATCTACCACCCTGAGATCATCGATCTGCACAAACAGATGATGATTATCTGCTTCACTACAGGTAACTAGGAAATGATCGACAGCATCAGCTGCGGTAAGGCTATTAATCAATTGATGGGACAAAACAACACCTGCCTGGCAGATCGCCACGACGATGCCTATGAGAACGGAAGCTTTTTTTAACGACTGTTTTTTCATGATAACAACCCCACTTTTGTTGTATGTTTAGTTTAAGCTGCATTGCTTAGTTCTTTGCTTTGCCGCCGTTAAAAGGAATAACTGTCAATCTTGGGTGACATCCCTCAAATTCTTTTCAGAATCGAGGTAACGCGATCATTCTTAGAATAAAAATAAAAACAGAATTAACCTAAGAAAACGCATTATCTTGATTTAAATCGCTGAGCTACAAGCCTTTGAATAAACCTATCGATTATGCACAATGCGCAAGTTTCATGGAATGTGGCAAATTGCCGCATCCGTCAAAATTTGATTGCTTATTGAACGCACATAATCAATTCGAAATGATCCTGCCATATAATTCTTTATTGATGCGACATTGATATTGGATTGAGCGATCAAATATATTGGTCATGCGACTTTTAAATCGTGCTATGTGTCGTCATGAAATAAAGTCAATGCAATAGATTTTCTCGCAACCAGAACTTCACTATTTAGCTCAAAGCAGCAATAATGTTCATGACGTAACAACGCATCGAACCAGGAGAATTAACTTGGAATTCAAGGATTATTATAAAACGCTTGGCATTTCGCGCGATGCGACGGCTGATGAAATCAAAAAAGCATTCCGCCGTTTGGCGCGCAAATATCACCCAGATGTTTCCAAAGAAACAGATGCCGAGCAAAAAATGAAAGAAATCAACGAGGCTAATGCCGTGTTGTCTGATCCGGAGAAACGTGCTGCTTACGATCAATTGGAACGGCAAGGATTTCAGGCTGGCAGCGACTTTCAACCGCCCCCCGGCTGGGACGCGGGTTTTGAATTCACGGGGCAAGGGTTTAGTGATGCGCAGACAGCCGATTTCAGTGATTTCTTTTCGCAGCTATTTAAAAATCAAATGGGTGCAGGTACCCGGCACGCGCGTCAAATGCGCGGTGAAGATCACCACGCCAAAATTATGCTCGACCTGGAAGACAGCTATCACGGCACAACGCGCAGTCTGACACTGCGCATGCCCAAACTGAACAACCAGGGACACACCATACTCGAGGAACATACACTGAATGTGCGTATTCCCAAAGGAGTGCATGCCGGACAAGTGATCCGTCTCGCCGGACAAGGCGGCCCCGGCCATGCTGGGAAATCCCCTGGAGATTTATTTCTGGAAGTTCATTTTAAACCACACCAACGTTACCGGATCGAGAACAAGGATATTTATGCCGCAATACCCGTCACCCCATGGGAAGCTGCGTTGGGTGCTACAGTTAAGATACCAGTCCCTGATGGTCTGGTCGATGTACGAGTACCGGAAAATTCTCAAACAGGCCGCAAACTGCGTTTGAAAGGTCGCGGTATTCCCGCGACAACGCCCGGTGACTTATATTTAGTGTTGGAAGTAGTGCTGCCATCCGCTGCGACAGAAAAAGCGCGTGAATTTTACCAAACCATGGCGCAGGAACTCGCGTTCAACCCGCGCCAAAATCTTGGAGTCTAGCTATGTCACAAGAAATCGATGCCATTTTACTCGAAGATGCCAGGCTCAGTTTGGATGAGCTGGCACGAAGCTGTCGGGTTAGCCGGGAATGGGTCATTGAACACGTTCAATGGGGCTTATTGCAAAATGAAAACCTCATTGAAGCGGATCCGAATGTATGGATATTTGATAGTCGCAGCTTCGTACGCATTAAAAGGATTGTTGCCATTGAACGCGATTTTGAATGCAATCCCGAATTGGCCGGCTTGGTTGCCGATCTGATCGAAGAAGTTGAACTGCTACGCACACGCCTGAAAGCATCTGGACTTAACGAAAGCTAGCAATTAATTTTATATTACCGAATTAGCGAGGAGAGCCACTCATGTCGTTACACATCGTGTGTCCACACTGCCATGCGACCAATCGCGTACCATCAGACCGTCTGACTGCAGCGCCAAAATGCGGAGTCTGTCATCAGGCATTGTTCACCGCACTCCCAGTTGAATTGACAGAAGATCACTTTGATCGGCATATTTCCAACAATGATATCCTGGTGCTGGTCGATTTCTGGGCGCCGTGGTGCGGCCCATGCCGCATGATGGCCCCGGCTTTTGCGAACGCGGCTGCTATGCTGGAACCAGGAATACGTCTAGCCAAAGTAAATACTGAAGAAGAACAAACTCTGGCTACTCGTTACCAGATTCGCAGCATTCCAACTTTGGCACTGTTCAAAGATGGCCGAGAAATTGCCCGACAATCCGGCGCAATGGGCGAACAGGATATAATACGCTGGGCAAAATCCACAATCCAATGACGTAAACAATAAAAAAATACAGGAGCAACCATTCATGCCCACGCTGCCCCGCTTTATCTGGATCTCATTCATCATCGTATTGCTGGTACTGTTTTTTCACAGCTTTCTGTACCACTATTTTCCAGATGCACTTCAGCCTGGTTATTTTTCCGCTGACAACAAACATCAAAGCGCTGAGCCACGGGTAGTCCAAGCACGCGGCAATCTGGCTGAAGACGAGAAAAGCACGATCGAGTTATTTGAAAACTCACGCGCATCAGTGGTATTTATCACTACCCGCCAACGTGTAATGGATGCCTGGACGCGCAATATCTTCTCGGTCCCTAGCGGAACTGGCTCAGGTTTTATTTGGGATGATCACGGCCACATTATTACTAATCTCCATGTAATCAAGGGTGCCAGCGAAGCCACCGTGCGTCTGGCCGATGGGCGCGATTACAAAGCCTCACTGGTAGGCGCAAGTCCGGCGCATGATATCGCAGTCTTGCGAATAGGTATCGGTTTCCAAAGATCGACCCCGGTTCCTTTGGGTACCAGCCACGACCTCAAAGTAGGACAAAAAGTGTTCGCAATCGGCAATCCTTTCGGTCTAGATTGGACCTTGACTACGGGTATTGTTTCGGCGTTGGACCGATCACTTCCTGGCGGTGACGGCCGCACTATCGACAATCTGATTCAGACTGACGCTGCCATCAATCCGGGCAATTCCGGCGGGCCTCTGCTGGACTCGGCAGGTCGACTGATTGGCATTAATACCGCCATCTACAGCCCCAGTGGCGCCAGCGCTGGGATTGGTTTTGCTGTACCGGTCGATACCGTCAACCGCGTAGTTCCGCAAATCATCAGTCGCGGCAAATATATTCGCCCGGCGATGGGCATTACGGTCGACAGCAAACTCAATGACCGCCTGACCCAGCATCTGAAACTAACCGGTGTTATCATCTTGAACATCAGCCCCGGATCCGCAGCAGAAACAGCCGGACTTCAGGGCGCAACGATCACGCCGGAAGGCAATATCATCGCGAACGATATTATTGTAGCCGTAGAGGACAAACCCATTGATTCAGTTGACAAATTACTTTCCCGTATTGATAACTATAAGGTCGGCGATACCATCAAGATCACAGTATTGCGAAAAAATGAAACCATCGAAGTACCCGTCACTCTGCAGCCAGGAGAATGATGAAAAATCAATGTTCATAACCTTGTGTCTGGAACAACCCTGAAGAGCGCGACGAAAATCATAAAGTTTAACAACGGACAATCAGCTCAATCAAACTGGATCGTATAAAACAGATCAATTGCGCTGTCCTCACCTGCTTGAGTGACTACAGTCACTTTGGGCATAAGATTATAGGTCAATTTTGTAATGCCCATTGTAGCTGCGGTCAATCCGCGTTCATAGCTCAGATACGCACGCGATGAAATGCGTTTCCCAACCACACCAATTTGTCCACTCAATGAACTGCCGACACCAGCCTGTCTAAACGAGATTTCATCAACACCCAAAGCAGTACTGATTTTTTCCGTAATGCCTCCCCCAGATTGACCGCCTAATACCGATTCGGCAGCTGCCAGCAAGACCGATGTATCCAAACCACCCGCATCCGGTTTTCTTCCCAGCACGATCCATGAAAGCTTCTCGGTATCGGGAACATCTGGAGTCGATATCAATTTCACGCGCGGATGACGCACTGAGCCCATAATTTCAACACCGGCTTCAACCGCCAAATCTTCCCGAACCGCCAGAATATTCAAACCCGGATCATCCAATGGGCCTTGAAAACTAACAATACCACGTTTTACCGAAAGATTCTGACCGTAAGCTTTGAACGAGGTATCTTGCGCCACAATGGTGCCGTTGAGCCTTAACTTATTGTTTTTATCACTCTGCATTTTCAATTGGCCTGTCAGGCGTCCTTCCAGACCGGCTACTCGGATATGAAATTTCTCACCTAAATTGAGGTTCATGTCTAACACTACCGGCAAGTTTTGCTTAGCTTGTTCTGGGGCATTCACAAAAACTATGTCTTCTGATAATTCCGGGCGGCCTTCCGGCGGTTGAAGCAACAATCCAGCATCGGCCCATAAATCTCCTTTCACACGCAAGCGATTGTGCTGAAACCTAGTTTCTCCAGAACCGGATGCGACTACCCAGTACTCTGTTTTATGCCCCAACGGTAATTGATTGATTGTAAAATTGATCTGACTTTCATTACCGACGAGCCCAATATTACCGGCAATTGTTAATGATCCCAGCATGTCATCCACGTCGAGATCATCAAATAAGCTCTTGTCCGGAGGAGCTTCATGAGGCGCAATAAAATGGAGCCGATCAATCTTTAAATCCGTCTGCTGAAATCTTGCCGCCAGCGTACCTTGCTGCAAATTGACTCCCTGATCCAGTAATGCCACGCTCAATTCTTTAGCGGATACTGTTCCACTGAAATCTGGCTGCTTCAGCGTACCTTGAATATCGGCATGAACCTGAATCTGCCCGTCTGTATTGATGTTATCGCCAATCATGACATCAAGCCACTTTAGGGTACTGACATCCACATCCACCTGACCGTGCAGTGCTGAATCACGGGAAATAGACCAATTGGAATCGGATGATTTAAGTGGTATTGTCAAATCAGCTGTGGCGGAACCGATAGATTGGCTGAAGAATTCGAATTCACTAATTAATTTTCCCTGTGCAGCCGTCGCCTTCAACTGCAGTTTTCCTAAACCTAATGGCTGCGGCACTTCGCCGGGAAAATACCAGTCACCTTGCTCCCGAAAGATTTTCAAGATGCCAGTTAATTGTGCAGCAGAAACAAAATTCCAGTGACCACCCAATTGCAAGTGAGGTTGATTGATAGCTTGCTGCGAACCAGGGAGTAAAGTAACACCGGAAAAGTCGCCCTGAGTCTTCCAGTTCTTCGGTGTCCAATGCAACTGATCAATGTTAATAAATCCACCCAACATGGAGAATCTAGCCTGATCTAAAGAAATCAATTGGGCACTGCCTGAGAATGTCGCAGGTGATAGCAAGTGTATCGGCATTTTACCGGCAGTCGAAAATTCAGTAAGCTGACCATCCCAGCGCAACGATTGCCGAGGCACTTTTGGATTCACTCCACCTGCAGCTGCTAGCCGGAAGGTAACATCCTCATTGATCTGTGCTTTAACCGATAAAATGTGGTCCGAAATTTTTCCCTGGGTATCGATCGTCAGATGTTTAATGGCAGCTTTTTCATCTGCCTCATAATGATCAACCGAAACTTTCAGTGAAATTGTATCCTTGTGTAAACGTGCATCAGCCGCAACGCCTGCAATGCTTTGATTTTCCTGCAAACGCAAATGCTTGCTGGCAAGCTTCAAAGCAAGATTAGGCGCTTCCAGGTTACCGCTAAAATTCACGCTTGTTTGTAAATCCCCCGCCAATCCGACTCCCAGTTGCGCCAAATCCGGCGCGGTGAGATTCAGGTGAAATACATCTCCCGTCTTGCCAATACCACCCTGTACCAGCAAATGATTAGATCCTACTTTTAACTCTGCTTTACCGTCAAATGCATCAAAACCGTTAAATACGATGTCACCAGAACCGCTTACTGGAGATTTCGCTAAGCGACTATTTTGGACCGTGTATTTTAATGCACCAGAGATTTGTGGCGACAATTTCCCCGATAATTGAAGGGTTGCATTTAGATTGGAATCCATCTTCTGAATAAAATCCGCACTATTAAAATTTGCCAGCTCACCTGACAGTTCAAACAATTGCTCATGACCCAGTGTAAGCTTCCCTTGTCCGGTTAATTGAGATTTGTTGCGTTGCAGATTAAATTGTTCAAGCGTGACATTCTCACCAGACCGCGCGATAGCAGCTGCTAAACTGACCGATTTATCCTTGAGATGAATACGCGCAGATTGTTTTTGTGCATTACCGGACAAGCCAATTTTGCCGGAAATTTGCGCCGCTTGCAGGCGGCTATCAATATGGTATGGATTTAACCGTTCGACGAACACATCGGCTGATACGAATTGTTCCTCCCAACGCCAAATTAAATCGCCGCGAAGAAATCCGTCATCATCGATTTGCGCGTGAATATCCTGCAATCTCAAGGATTCTGAAGTAATTGATGCTTGCGTACTGAACATGGTCAAAGGAAGACCGCCGGCATTGTATGTATCCGCCGCATGATTCTTGATCCGGACATTGCCCTCCAGTTGCCCGGAATCATTTTGCGTAAAATGCGCGGATAGTGAAAGATTGGCAATGGGTGCTGCAGGAATAAAACTGGCAGGATTCAGTTGTTCGATATTTGCATCCAGTTGTGTCACCGGATTGTCTGCAAAAGGACGCAAATGCATCTGCAAATCTCTTGTGATCTCCGACTGTACCGCATTGACTTGAATTTTCATGTGTTCCAGGCTGCCTACGATGACCATCTGGGTATCACCCCACGGATCAGCGCCCGACAAGCCGATTTGCGCTGACAAGTCAAACGGAGAATCGCCGTTAAATTCTGCCAATGCGTTGACAGAAACCCACGGAGTATGGAAATCGAGGCGCTTCAGTTGATGGGCATGACCATCACTTTCCAATGCCAATATAAGATTGGTTATGATGGGTTCGGCGTCTTCATTTTCTGCCATGGTTAGATGTATAGAATGGATCGTCAATGCACCAATCGACAACGCAAATGGAAGATCCAAACTTTCGGGTAATGTACTGGGCGAAGTATCTTTTTCAGCAGTCAATTGACGAATTTTTAATGCTCCTACTGCCAACTGATCAATCGTTATCTTCTTGTCAAATAATTCACTTGGGCTCCAAACGATACGGATATTTTGCACTTCCAGCTCAAATTCATCGGCAGCAAAATAGGCATTCTCAATCCGCATGTCATGTAGCACCCCTCGAACATCGGCAAAATGGATTGCACCGGAACTCAGCCGTTGAATGATGGAAAAAGTCCATTGCAGCCCGGCTTGGCTATTCACAAGCCAATATCCCGCAAGCAAAACAATTAGCATTACAGACATCGAACCTGTAAGCCATCTGAACCAATGCTGGCGATTATTCGGCATCTGATTGTCAACGGATGGATTGGTCATGTACGCTCAGAATGCCACAGCCATTGAGAAATGCACGCGCAGCGAACCGGTTTCATGCCCCCGGGCCAAATCAAGTGCAACTGGCCCCGCCGGACTACGCCAGCGGACACCAGCGCCATAGCCTAAAAAAGGGTGAATCTTTTGCCAACTATCCTCAGCACCACCGATGTCTGCAAAGGCGGCAGCGCCCCACTGCTGCGTTAACCAATGCGTATATTCAGCGGTACCTGTAACCATAACAAGACCGCCCACAACCGCATTGCCTTCTTGCACGCCTATACCTTTAAAATCATACCCGCGCAGCGATTGAATTCCACCGGCACGGAATAGATATTCCTGCGGAATGCCAAAGCGTGACGAGGCTAACGTGTAGCCAACTTCTGCGCGCAAAAAAAAGACATCCTTAGAACCAACGGGCCACCAAGTCTGATGTCGCGCATAGGTACGAAGAAAATCCTGATCTGACAAAAGCAGCTGACTACCGCCGCCGACACGCAGCTCTGTTACGTCACCACGCCGGACATTAACTGGATCATCTACAACCTGGCGTCTCCAGCGCCAATCGAGAACTAATGCTTCATTAATCTGGTTAATTGCACCGTCAGGCTTTTTGTTTTCATGATGCCAATTCAAACCAAAATGCATTTGAATTTTTTGTGTTTGGTAATTGCGCGTAACACCAATTTTTTCTTCAATAGTCTTCAGTCTCTCGATATCCGTCATTTGCAGACTGGCGCCCAACGAATAATTGACATGATTCTGATTAGGCAAAGTATCAATCCCGGCAAAAAAAGTTTGCCGCTTTTGTTCCAGGCGCAGCATACTGGCTAAATTCCAGGCGCGATCCATGAAATTGTGATTGCGGTAATTGATCTCGCCGCGTGCGCCATTATTCGAGCTGTAACCGACGCCAAAGGCAAAACGCTGCGATTGAGCTTCCGTCAACATAACCTGAACGGGTACGGATTGATGTTGCGCGACATCCGGCGTAACACTGACCGAAACAGAGCTAAATTGCGGCCCTTTCTGCAGCGTAATTTGATAAAGGTGCAATACATCTCGCCGATAAATATCGCCCGCTTTAAAAGGAGCAAGGTTAGTGATTAATGTGGAATCAAACTGCTCCAATCCAGTAATCTGTATTTCACCCAAGTAAAAAACAGGTCCGGAATCGATAATGACAGAAAGATCAGCACGCGCATTATCGGGGTCAACAATGGCCTGACTGCTCACAATATGCGCCGCAGCAAATTCTTCTTCTGTTACTTGCGATAACAAAGTCGCTTTTGCTTTCTCCCATTCGGAAGAACGGAAGGGCAAGCCTGCTTTTAATGGCCATGTGGCGCGAAGTTGCTCGATACGCTCCTGGTATTTTATTTCCTCGCGAGTAATTTCGCCTTGAAATGTAACCAAAACCTTACCAATACGCGTCAATACGCCAGGATTGATTTTGATTTGAGGTATAGCAACATTATCCTGAATTTGATGCAGCACTGAAATCGATGGAGAAAAATAGCCTTCGGTTGCCAACAAATCGCGGATTTCTTTTTGCGCACGGTACAAAAATATTTCTTCAGCAGCATCATCAGCAAAAGGTTCTGATGGAAACTTAAAATATTTAACAAGAAATTCTTTGACGCTATCAGGTGCCGACAAGATAATTACCGTCGAATTCTTTGTAGCACTCTGTGCTTCCTGCGCTGTAACGATGCCAGGATTAAGGTTAAGGAGTAACAAGATAAGTACCCAGATTCGGATATAAAAACGATCAGCGGAAAACTGAAAACTTGATTTGAAGATTTGATCAAATATTAGAAATTTCCTCAGCGCTATTAATCCTATTTGATTTATCACATGGTGTGGGCAAAGCTGGAAATTTGCCACAACTCTGTTGACCTGACAAAAAATCATGACACTTAATTGCGAGCATTTTAATTACTGACAACACATCAATTTTGAATTAATTCTAATCCGACTCCACAACACAGTCGGTACAATTTTCGTTGCTAGCTAAAGCCAACCCTGGGAACGATACCAAGTTATGGCATCATGAGCAGCCACATGTATAGGACGTGGCTGCAATCCGAGTTCATTCAGGCTGACAGAGGGATCAAAAAACATGCTGCGGCGAGTCAGCCGCACCCCGGTTAGCGTGGCTAACGGCATTTTACCACTGACATGGTCGGCCCATGTTTCACTGATACCTGCAGCAAACAGGGCAAGCAGATAAGGAATTCGCCAGCGCGGCAAAGGTTGACCCGTCTTCTTGCTTAGAATACGTAGCCAATCTGAAAGTAAAAGATTCTCTGCTCCCAGCAAATAACGAATTCCCGTTCTACCTTTTTCCATTGCCGCAATCATACCCGTCGCTACGTCTCTCGCATCAATGAGATTAAATTGACAATCCAAAAAGGCTGGCAGTTCTCCTCTGCAAAATGCTAGCGACAGTCTAGTTGGCGGCGTTTGCAGTCGATCTCCTGGCCCTACTGGTAAGGTGGGGCTGACCACGACAATAGGGGCGCCTTGTGACGCCATCTTAAAAACTTCTTCTTCCGCTAGAAACTTGCTAAGACAATACGGACCCAGCATATCGCTTGCCTTGAACCGAAGTGTTTCAACAGCACCTCCCTTAGGGTTACGGGATGTCAAAATGCTTTCGGTACTTGTATACAAGATTCGTTTGGCGCCGTTCTCAAGCGCAGCACGCATGACGTGAAGCGTACCAAGACGATTAATGCTATCGAATTCTCGCCGGTCACGGCGCCAGAGATTAGGATCTGCAGCCAAATGATAGACATACTCACAATCACGGGTAGCCTTCTTAACTGCGTGCTCGTCACGAATGTCGGCGCTGATCAACTCGATCTGGTTCAGTGGCAGATGCGCAACGCCAGCTCCCGGTCGTTCCAAGACACGAACTGACTGACCCACATCCAGCAATTGAGCGACTAAATGTGAGCCCAGAAAACCAGCGCCACCTGTGACTAAAATCAAGAGTGAATCCCTTTGGATAAATAGTCTGTCAAATGTTGCAAATGTTGATACTGTGGTTTCAGATCTTCAGTGGTGATCTTCATAATGAGTGCAAGCACGGCGCGATTCAAGGGGCATGGAAATTCTCCCGCAAGCCGAATCAGGTGACCAGTATACGCATCGATTTCAGTGCGCGCATGATGAACGTGCATATCCGGGGCCATAGAGCAGTAGGTACCGCGCAACGATGGGCGAAAAAATATAGCCATCACTGCCGGCAACCAAGGCGTGCGTAAAATTAAAGACACGGTATCTGGATGAAAAGGACCAATACGGGCAAGAGATATTTTGGCATTTTGAAGAATCGCATAATTCTCTTGCAGCAATGCAAAAAAAAGCAGTTTTGCCAATTTATCGGCCAGCAATTCTCCATTATCCACACCAGCCGCAGCAGCAAGTGGTGATATAGCGGCATTGTACATAAGCTTTGTTGCCTTATAAGGCCGGATATCCGCCACATATTCAACAGGAAATAACTTGGCTCTTCCCAGAGCCAGCACCAATGATATTATCTCAACATGCTCTTCATCTGTAATGGGGCGCCGCTTCCCAATGTGCAGACTGCCAGGCCGGGTGATTCGTGTCATCGGGCGATCACGCTGACATTCCGACACGAAAGAGGCAATACCTTCACATGCATGATTGCGTCGATCAAGTTCCGGGTCAAAACCATTTTGCACCGGAACCAGGAAAGCATCAGCCGATAAGCGAGCCAATATTTCTGGATTATCATAGGTTTTGGTACAAAGCAGAATGAATCCTTCCTCCGGCGGTATCCAATCATCAAATGAAACGAACGGAACGACTTGTGTCCCCAATGCAACCACCGTTACACCATGCTTTTTACCCTCAGCTACCTTACTGCGGTCACTGTCCACCAGAATCACGACATAACCTTGCTGCGCCAGCGCCCAGCCAAGTGCTGCACCAATACCCCCTATTCCCAGAATATGAATGGGTTTGTTGATTAAATTTTGCATCGGTCTTTATGTATCCATAAGATTGATAAATATAGCAAGAACATGAAGAATCCAGATGCTAATCTTTAAAGAGATTTGCATGCCGCTGCCAAGAAACTCTGATAGATGTCAGATAAATCCCAATGCAGATCACATTAAGATAAATAGTAATCTAAAAACCCAAATCCCGCGATTTATATTTCGCTAACTGTTAAAAACCCCTTCCAAGAAAAGATTACGATTTTCTGGGGCCGCACAGTGAGGTCACAATCTCCACCGGGTTTTGATACACTTCTCGCCGCTTGTCATATAAAGGAATGGTTGTACCGTTGATGCGATTCTGCGCCAGTGTATCAAGATCGACATCGGCGATAACCACCTGCTCCAGGTTCACTTCTCCTTCTGCCGCAATACCGTCACGCGAGAACGGAAAATCAGATGGAGTCATGATGCTGGACTGACCGTAATTCAGGCCCAGCCCCTCTACCGGCAGATTGCCTACAGTGCTGGCCACTGCCACATAAACTTGATTCTCGATCGCACGCGCATGAGCGCAGTAGCGCACACGCAAGTAGCCTTGTCGATCATCAGTGGATGAAGGTACGAACAGGATATCTGCACCCGCTTCGCATACCTGACGAGCCAGCTCTGGAAACTCAATGTCGTAGCAGATGAGGATGGCGATGGCGCCGTAGTCAGTTTGAAACAGATGCAATTTATTGCCAGCGGCAGTATCCCACTTGTCTTTTTCCCAGCGAGTACGGTGGATTTTATCCTGGGTGAACATCTCGCCGTTAGGTGTGAACATAAACGCCGTGTTATATAGCAAGCCGTCCCGCAGATTGGGATGGGTGCCAGCAATCAAATAAAAATTATATTTTTTTGCTAACTCAGCCATTAGATCCAAGTAACGCGGCGTATAGTCATGCATGCGGCGCACGGCAGATTTGATATCATTATCGGTATCGAGAAAGGACAACAATTGGCTGGTAAAAATTTCCGGCAGCATGACGAAATTGGGTTTATATTCGGCAGCAGCTTTGAGAGTGAAACGAACCTGGTTTTCAAAACCACCCCAGCCATCGATAGACCTTAACAAATATTGCACTGCAGCGATACGTACTTTCATAGGCTATTTCCTTCAGAAATCAATGTAGGTTTTTTTCTGTTGTAGCGAGGATTGAGCCAGACGATTAACGCGGCATAACCGAGGCTCTCTTGGTCCTCTGGAATATACCCGCTGACTATACCGCAGTAATTAAAACCTTCATGTAGTTGAAAGCTGAGCACAGGATCATGAATATCGCCCCATATAACTTTCTGCACATAAAGCTCGACCGGCATCTGATCAACATAATGATGATAGCCTGGCAAGCGACCGCAGGCAATGATGCGTTTGAGGTTAAACTTGCGACACAGCCTCCGCCGTCCTTGATAAAGAGCGTGACCGATCCCAGAACCTTGCAGTCGTGGATTGACAAAAACCTCCGCAGCATAGAGCGTCAAACCATGCGGATTATGGGTATCGAAACTGCCGCGCGCGGTGATCTCTTGCCACGTATGTTGCACTTCCCACTCATTCCACGAAACTACTAGCGAGCTAGCTGCGCCAACCAACTGACCATTTATCTCTGCCACCAGCTGCCCATGTGAAAACACCTCAAGCTGGTGTCTCAACAAATCTTCACGCCAGGAAGGGATGGTTGGATAGACTCTTTTCTGCAGGTCTATAAGTGGCTTGATATCGCAAACATCGGTGTTCCGAATAATGACCTTAGAATTCATTTACGAATAAAACTCTTGATAATTACTCTAGTACAATGTGTTAAATGAAAATACACGAAGAATCAGCATCAGCATCAGCATCAGCATCAAGACCAATTATACGCATGAAAGAAAGCCTTCTCAGACATAGTTAAGCAATATTTTGGCAGCCCCGAAGTTATATGTTAATAACGACAATGATTAGCAATCGATTTCTTTGACGCCTTAAATTGCCAATCATCCATACTTTCATCTTAAGGCATTTCTTAGATTTATTAAGTGCCTATCCATTCTACGACGCATTTGTTCACGTCCAATTGACTGCTTTAAACCACCGCCAAAACCGGTAACTTGATCAGTAAAAGTCCGATTAGTATAAAAAATTAATGAACCACCACGATAGGGTAAACAGCCAATAATTAGCTGGTTTGAATTATAGGAGTGCCCGACATAAAACTGCCGGGAAAGAATTATCCCGCCGGCATCCTCAGCTAATATGATGCGATGCAGCAGAACCGCCGTTGGGCGACTCTCAACTTGACGATTAATCAAGAAAAATCGTTCTTCAGCATCTGTAGACATGGCTGCAGGATAATTAAGCCAGGTCTGATACAGTTCGGGTAAATGATTGACTAATACTTTGTTGTTTAATATGGCAGCACGCAGTTCTTTACCTGGGTCAGAAACCCTGCCAGCACCGCGATCATACGGCGCGATTCCCTTCAAACCTTCATTACGATAAATTTGCCATCGATCGAATAAAATCTCTTTGTAAGTCTGCGATATCAAATCAATCTGTGCGGAGTTTATGGTTTGAAGAGCCTTGAATTCCTGAGTGGACAGGTTGAATTTGCTACCCGGTTTGGCCGCCAGAAGATCCGCTTCCTCTTTACGATCCAACTTAAAATCTAATTCATTGAAAGTATCCAACGTTGCTTGCGGAGAAATAATGGATTGAGAAATAATTTCAGTATCAACCGATGCCATGCCCCGATTCTTGAGAAATTCGATAACCTTGGCTGGTGTTGACGAAATATAGATAGCGACACCGGCAGCCAATTCTTTTTCGTCATTCTCAGTAATTTGAAAGGAAACAACTTTCCCTTGTTCCAAATTTACGAGATCTTGCTGCCAAATTCCAAGTTGCTGGATGATATCCTGTATGTGCAGGGAACTTGCGGCCTGCACAGAAAAAGTGCAACTTAAGACTAGAACAAGAATTATCTTGCTCCCGATTTCATAATCATGAAATAACTTATATAGGGTCCTATTATGTTTGAGCATATTGCTATAACTACATTATTGTGCACCTGATCATTCTAAAACTGTGAGTTCGATTTCTGCAGATTGCATTATAAATTATTTACCCCAATAACAGCGCCTTATCAAGTACTGTTATTGGAGGATCTTTATTGAATCTAAAGTGGCCAAAATACTGGCAGTAGAAAAACCGTAACCAGAGACACAACTAAAGTGAGCGGGATGCCAAGCTTCAAGTAATCGATAAATCGATATCCACCCGGCCCCATTACCAGGGTATTGGCCGGATGTGACACCGGGCTAGCAAGACTGGTTGCGGCAATTGCAACCACCATCATAACAGTTTGTGCGGATACACCCAGCGTTGAACTGAGTGTCAAAGCGATCGGTGCCATGATGAGTACAAGTGCTACGGTCGGCATGATTAGCGCGCCGAGTGTAGTGATAATATATAGCCCAGCGATAACGACCCACGGCCCGCCAGGACCCAGTAGATCCAGCATGTTTTGAGCTAGCAAAGTGGCTGCGCCGGTATGTTGCATTGCAATGCCAAGCGGCAGCATACCAGCAATCAGAAAGATTGATCGCCACTCAATTGCGCGGTGTGCCTGTTCCATGCTGAGACAGCCGCTCAGCACCATCAAGGTGGCTCCCGCAATAGCTGCAATCGAAATGGGCAGTAATTCCATAATTACCGCAGCAACGACTAGCAGCATCAGCGCACCGGCAAGTGGCGCCTTATGTGTGTTGATTGGTTTGACTTGTATCGGATTAAGAATCAATAAATCTTCAATGTCATTAAGTCCGGCCAAACGTACCTTCGGTCCTACAAAAAGCAGCCCATCACCCGATTGTAGTGTCATTGCACGCAGGCTTGATCGATGCGGTTTTCCTGCACGCCAAATGGCAACCAATTCCACCTGATAATGTTCATCGAACTGCAGATCTTCCACGCGGCGGCCGACAAATTTACTATGTGGATGTAACGTTGCTTCGACTAAATCGAGCTCACCTTGCTTGAATACATCCAGATAAGGAGATACATCATCCAACCGCTCCAGTTGCTGCAAACCGCGCAACATATCCAAATCACTTTCCCGCCCCTGGATCAATAATAAATCTCCCGCTTGAATAATCTCTTCTGAGGCCGGTGACTCCAGCACCTCACCATCTCGAAAAATGCCGAGCAAACGAAAATCAAAAGCATCTCCTAACCGATTCTCGGCCAATGTAGAGCCAGACAATGGCGTATCGTTCGGCACATGCAATACGAACAAGCGTGCATCGAGCTGATAGCTTTCCCGCATTTCTTCGGGCGTAACTGGCCCCACAGTGGAAAATTCCGCTACATCATGTAATGCTGCCAGCGCCTGTGGCGTACCCTGCACCAATAAACGATCGTCCGTAGCGATCACCATCTCCGCTAGCCGTGTACGGCGCAATAATCCTTCGCGTCGAATTGCCAATATATTGACTCCAAAACGCTCGCGAAATGCGCGATGGTGCAACGGCTTACCAATCAGGGAAGCATTGTCGGCCACCGTCAATTCGGCAAGCTTGTTGTCGGCCAGCAATCTCTCATGCAAAATTGGTGCCTCGCGCTCAATCTTGAGCGTACTCCAACTACGTAATCGCTCGAAGTGATCAAAACGACCTTGGGTAAGCAAAATATCACCCGCTTGCAACATGGTATTTGCCCTGGGTAGCACTTCTGTCCGGCCTGCGCGAGTTAATGCAATGATCACCAGACCTGCAGCCCAGGTCATACCGGAGTCAGCGATCGTCTTGCCAATCAGCAGAGCATCGGCGGGAACCTGCAAAACAAAGTTACGCTCCTGCAATCCGTATTCAGCCTGTAAGTTTCGTTTCTTTTCAATTAATTTCGTCGTATCGGTTGTCGGCAGCAAGTGACGACCCAATAGCGCGACAAAAGCGGTACCAATCAACAAGATTGGCACCCCGATATAGGCAAAATCGAAGAAACCAAATTCTACTTCTCCAGCCTCGCGCAATGCACTACTCACGAGCAGATTCGGGGGGGTTCCGATGAGCGTCATGAGCCCACCGAGCAATGTGCCGTAAGCCAGCGGCATCAGCACTCGAGACGGTGCAATTGCGGAACGTCGAGCCACCTCGATTACCACCGGCAGCATTAATACCGCAACAGCAATATTATTCATAAAAGCTGATAGCACGCCTGCTGCGATCATAAAAATTGTAATGATACGTACTTCGCTTCGTCCGCTTACGCGCATCACCAGACCGCCGATTTGATCGGCAATACCGGCACGAGTGAGTCCCTCGCTCATAATGTACATCGCCCATACCGTAATCACCGCCGGATTACTAAAGCCGCTAACTGCCTCCGCTGGCGACACCAGTCCAAAAATCGCCAAGCTTGACAACACCATCAGCGCCACTACATCCATGCGCACCCATTCAGTGACAAAAAGAATGAGGCACGAAAAGAGAATTCCAAGTACCAACACGATTTCAAAAGTCATTCTCGCTCAGCCTCCGGTTTTATTTAGCGTTGTCAGTTAGAGTGGCCAAAAGATCAATAGCAGCGGAATACTGACAACGATTACTAATATCTCGAGCGGCAATCCAAGTTGCCAGTAGTCACCAAAGCGAAAACCACCAGGACCCAGTATGAGGGTATTATTCTGATGCCCAATTGGTGTCAGGAAAGCACAAGAAGCGCCGATCGCCACCGCCATTAGAAAAGAGTCGGCATTCACTCCAAGCGCAGTCGCGGTACCAATAGCGATTGGACACATCACGGCTGCAGTGGCTGCATTATTCATTAAATCGGATAGAAACATTGTAATAATCAGAATGAGTGCAAGTCCCATAATGGCATGACCTTGCACAATATTATCGATCATGAATCGTGCCACCAGATCTGCCATACCCGTAGATTCTAATACGCCGGCTACGGGAATGAGCGCTCCGAGTAAGACTATGACCGGCCAATCAATTGCATCATAGATCGCTCGGGGCGCGATAATGTGAAATACCATTGCGGCCAGCACGCCGAGAGCAAATGAAATGGCTGCCGGCAGCAGACCAAAGGCTGCACCACAGACAGCGGCAGCCATGATACCACCTGCAATTAGTGCCTTACGTTTGTCAGGAATATGTAGCTCGCGATTAGCTAATGGCACACAACCAAAATCTGCTGCAAACTCAGCCAGCACTTCTGCGGTACCTTGCAGCAGCAACAAATCACCAGGTTGAATTTTTAACGTTCTCAATCGAGTTTTAGTTCGTGATCCCTCGCGTGATACCGCTAGCAAGCTGAGTCCATAGCGAGTACGTAACCGCATATCCGCAGCCGATCGACCTGATATCGTTGATTCCGGGCGAACCACAAACTCCATCAAAATAATCTCATCACTTTGAGAGGATTCTTCATCTGCTGCTACAGCGTCAAACTTTTTGTTACTTACCTTAATGTCATCGTACCGCCGAGCATGTTCAGCCTCATTTTGATCCTTCTCATTATCGTTGTGCTGTGCATTCGATTCTTCAAGATTTAGCCCAAGATTTGATAGAATGTGCGCCAGAGTGTCGACTTCAGCTTCAATGATCAGAATATCCTTAGCTAATATCTTGAATCCGGCTCGTGGTGCAGTCAAATGTTTTTCATTTCGCACCAAACCTACTACTTGCGCGTCGTGCTCATCTAAGATAGCTTCAAGTTCGCGCAAGATCATCCCAGCAACTTTACTATCGTCCGACACGCGTACTTCAGTGATGTAAGCCCCTGTCTCAAAAGCTTCTATACCAGTTTGTTTACGCATCGGAACCAGCCGCCAACCAACAACAGCAATAAAAATCACTCCACTTAAAGCTACGGCTAAACCAACAGGCGTGAAATCGAACATACCAAAGCTGCCATCACCACTTTGGGCGCGAAAACCTGACACAATCAGATTGGGCGGCGTGCCAATCATAGTCGTCATACCGCCGAGAATGGTGCCAAAAGCCAAGGGCATTAATATTCGACCGGGAGGCAGTTCGAGACGCTCAGCCAACTGAATCGCCACTGGCATCAAAAGCGCCATTGCCCCAACATTATTCATGAAGCCGGAAAGTACTGCGCCCAATCCGACCAAAGCCACCAGATTTAGCGTCGGCCCTGCATTTTTCGGCAAAGTATGGCGGACTAGCACATTAACCGCTCCCGAGGTTTGCAAACTCCGGCTCAGTATTAGAATACAAGCCACACTAATCACCGCTGGGTGACCAAAACCAGTAAAAGCATCTGCCGCTGCAATTAATCCGGTAAGCACACAAGCAAGCAGCGCACCCACTGCGACCATATCGTGACGCCAACGCCCCCATAAGAACATAGCCATTGTGAACACTAGAATAATAAGAATTACTGTTTGATTAGTAGTCATTTTGTTTCTTTAAATAAAATTTTCTAGTCTAGGATCTACTTGTCTATTACAAAAAAGCAGTTAATAAACAGAATAAATTCTCAGTATTGAGACTCTCGCATGATCCATGATGTCGCATTGACAATGCTTCGATTGATGTTCAGTAATAAGTTCTACCCGAAACTGGAGATGATTCTGCTTCAAGAAGCCATTTATCACAAGCGCAATTTACACCTGATAGCAGAAACCGGAACGGACGGCAGTTTTGTCCGCAGAAAGACTTATGCATGTTCATTTGAACGTTGGAATTCAGTCGGTCAAAAGCTTAATATACTGTTGTTTTTAATAGCCTTTGCGTTAGCGGGCTAGTGTTGGATTTGGATTCCTTGAAAATCAGCATAACTCAGCGCCGTTGGAAGCCGTAAATATCAGAGCCTTGACTCTGATCAATGATATTTTTGCAACAGAGCCAATTAAAGCCCGGCTTGCGCTGTCAGCACATCAAATTCACCTAACGTAACAATATTGACACCAAATTCACCACCCACCGCAAAGATGTGATTATCTTTCACGCCCACACAAACACCGTTCTGATAACACCGCGCATAAAATCCAAGTGTTATGAATGATGTCGTTGCATGTGGAAAAAAGGATGGATAATTAGATTCCGCCCAGCTAAACAATTTATCAGCTAACGCAGTGTCAGTATTCGATTGCAGAACTCGCCCTGCTACGGCTTGTTGAAAGTCCTCCAATGTTAAGTCATTATTAAACAAGTTGATGATGACTGCGCCTATGACAATGCGTGCATTTTTACATGGGCGGCCTAACGTTGAGGATAGTGTCTTATGGCAGATCTCAGCCAGATCGTTCTAGATTATACAATCACTCAGATTTACCCAACGATTACCGAGATCAAGTACCATACTTGGTGGCGCATCAAATCCCACGAGCGTGAGTTGTTCTTGGCTTTATAGCGAATCATAGTGTACGGCTTTGGGTGGTATTTCACTGATTTACGTTCCCTATTCCACCAAAATATAAGGTTTCTATAAATAGAATCAGCTTGTTAATTTTTCTGAGCAAGCTCTAAGTATTCTGTTTCTTTTGAAACGCCATAAAACCAAGTAGACCTAGTCCAGCTAAAAGCATCGCGTAGGTTTGGGGTTCTGAAACCGCAGCAATGGAAATATTGCCAAACTGAATAAGATCCAGTGCGATGCCACCACTGTTTGTGTTGAAGAGAGTCTGGTCAACCGTTACGCTGTGAAATTGACCAACGCCACTGATAGTAAGCGGTGCTGTAAAGTTGCCAGTTTCTGTATAACTAACTTGCCCAACGAGCGAGCCATCAAGACCGTAGGCCGAAATCGTGATGATGTTTCCGCTACTTCCAAACAGATCTGCGGAGTAACCAAAGAAATCCGTGGTTCCAATCACCCCACTGTTACCGGCGGCAAAGAAGGAAAACGACACTGGCGTGTCGTAGTCTATCCTTCCATCACCGCCGATTCCGGCGAGTGCGTTGATGCCCGAAGGAGCAGACCCGGAGGGTAATACAACCAATGCCGCTCTGCCTACCACGAGGCCAGCACTAAGGTACTGGTCTGTTACTTGAGCGGAGACTGGCACAATTGTGCCCTGCATATACGATGTCGGCATAAGGCCACCGGGCAACGGCTCCTCGAAATCCACGACCGTGTTGGCGATTACGTAGCTGGGAACAAAAAACGCGATTGCGGCACAAATTGTTATGCATGACTTCGAATTCATTTATTTCTCCTGAATTTGCTCTAGAAATCTGATGGCATTAGCTGTCGATGCTATCACAAACAAAACCTTATCCACACATAATGACAGTCAACTAATCGAGATAAGATACAATAACAATTTGTTTATTATATTATTTTATCTTATAGAATTAGTGCTAGCATAGAACACCCTGCGAGAATTAACTGGGCAAAACTGTTTTACATGTACGGTCATCTCGCAACACACTAACTGGTAATTATCCGGAAAGACAAGGGAGCAATTAATGACGCACAAGGATGTAGAGATCCTCGAAAGAACAGTTTGTTATAAAGGATTTTTTCGCATAGATCGCTACCGTCTTCGGCACCGCCTGTTTAATGGCGGATGGAGTCACCCGATCACGCGCGAATTATTCGAACGCGGTCACGCGGCGGCGGTCTTGCCTTATGACCCGATCAGAAACGAAGTAATCCTGATCGAACAATTCCGTATTGGTGCCATGGATACACCGGATGGTCCATGGTTATTGGAGATTGTCGCTGGCATTATTGAAGCCGATGAAATAACTGAAGATGTGGTCAAGCGTGAAAGTGTGGAAGAAACCAATTGCAATATCTCTGACTTGATTCCATTGTATGATTATCTGGCCAGCCCAGGAGGCATGACAGAACGGATTGCGTTATTCTGTGGCAGGACGGATACAACGCAGGCGGGCGGTATACATGGTGCAGCAGATGAAGGAGAAGATATCAAAGTTCATGTCGTCTCCCTTGAGACAGCACTGCAGTTTTTAGTGTCTGGAAAAATTAACTCAGCCAGCGCCATCATCGCACTACAATGGCTAGCATTAAATCGCGGTCTTGTACGGGAAAAATGGTTGAAGTAATAGATTTAACAAATCTAATGCTGAGAACAAAAGATATTCACAACTCAGATTTAATATACAGCATTACTTGATGAATAATCCCTTGCGTTGTATATAGGTAATATCTTTTAATAAAGGGCTATTTTATGAAAAAAATCCTTATTGCTGTTTGTGGTAGTTTAATACTGTCTTCTTGCACATGGGTTAAGGTTACTTCAAATGGCGAAAGCGTACGCTTGGTGCAATCCGCCAGAACGGTCGAGTCATGCAAAAAACTAGGTCAAGTCACTGCTAAAGTTGAAAGCAAAATAGTGTTTAACCGTGATACGGAAAAAGTTGCGGATGAACTTGCGGATCTGGCACGTAATGAGGCCGCTTTGATGGGGGGCGATACGATTGCTCCCGTTTCAGAAATTAATGATGGAAGACGCAGTTTCAGTGTCTATCAATGCTTCCCAGCCAGAACACAATAAGTGACATGAACCGCTGCCGATTTAGTATCAGTTGTTAACAAAGTACTGTATCAAATAGCGTATGAATGGGTGCACATTATGTGGTGATGTAGCTCAATCTTTCTAACCAGCAAAGCAGGCTTTGTGACTCACGGGCTTGATGGTAGTTCGCTGATACTGGATGGCAACCAAGACAGGATAGATTGCGATTGCATACAACAACATAAATGCACAGTTATCGTTGAGCCTGAACCCCATTGATTTGAACCGGCGCATGCCTTGTTCTCTTTCGCGAGTTTGCTGATGTAAAAGCTGAGCGCGATTGTTGGCGTATTTTCGGCCAAAATACTCCAATTCAGCATAACTCAGATAACCTACTCTCCTATTTTTATATCCTTGATACTAATGGCTTCTAAAGCATCGAATTTTTTTGGATCCATCATTTCTTGCAACAGTTTTTTTATATCGGCAATACTGGTTTTATATAGGTTTATATCTAACTCAACGGTAACTTCAACTTTCATAAATAGCTCCTTATAGTAATTTTTCTGCCATATCATCGTGTGATTCTATAATAAGTTATACCAGTTAACATGCTTCAAGAGTCCAACGCGACATTATGTCATTGTACCTTTCTCCAGAAGTGCAAGATCTCTTGTCGCAGATTCCAATAATTGCGAGCCGACACTCCACACTGCATGCTAGACAATCTTAGAAAAGATCGATGGCATTTTTATAAAGCCTATGACGTCAAATATGATGTTTGTTCAATTTTTTTCTACTTTACATTTATGGTTCGCACTTACAATTTGATTTATTGGTCGGAGCGTTCGCCATATTCAAGGGATTTACCCACTGCTTCTTTGCGCAATAACAGTTTTTCGTTAGCATGGCGTTAATGTACGCATCATATTCCTATTCGCTTGCAGCGAAATTCGTTACCTAGCCGGAGATCAGTTGTATTCGAAGTATTGTTTCCGCTCTCGCGACAAATTCTCAAAGTAAATAATAAGTTGGCTCTACAAAAAATTCTGCGTTAAAATTATAATTCATTCAATGAGGCCTTTGCAAAACCTTAATTTAGGAGTTTTTATTAATTTAATACAATGTGTTGCAAATCACAAAGCACACTTTTGCAAAAGCCTCTCAATTACAATTTCAAGAAAAAGAATCTCGCTATGACTATTGCACTGATTGCTTTCGATGGCTCGGAAAATGCGATGCGCGCCATCGATGAAATACTCAATACACTGGACACAAGTAAGCTGCATGTGCATCTACTCAACGTGTGCGAGCCGGTTCAAATTAACGAACTCATCTTGAGCCAAGATCCGGTATTAACCATGTTGAGTATCAATAAGGCGCATGAAGAAGCGGGATGGGCACTGCTGATCTCCGCGAAAGCACGCCTCGAAAGTGCTGGCATCGCGTTCGAGGCGCATGTGCTAAGCGGCAATCCCGCCGAAGTCATCACCGACTTCTCACAGAAACACCACTGTGATTTGATCGTGATGGGCACGCGCGGCATGGGCGCGATCAAGAATCTACTGCTTGGATCAGTAGCAAGCAAGGTCATTCACCTTGCCGGGAAACCGCTCCTGCTTGTTAAATAGCCATATAGATGTTCCATCTGCTCAGTTAAGTGTAAGGCGCGATGGAACATACCATACCTTGGTACTCGCCTATGTATTTGGTTATTGATTATAGGAAGTAGATAATGCAAACAGCAAAAACGCCAAAGTTTCAGCCATTATGGCATCACCTCTCTATCGAATTGGCGTTGGGAGAGCTGGATGCATCGCCGACGGGTTTGAGTCAGTATGAAGCTGAGGCGCGTATAAAAACACATGGCCCTAACAGGTTGCCGGATCCGCCAAAACGTAGCGACATCATCAGATTCCTGCTGCAATTTCACAATATCCTGATTTATGTGCTGCTCGGTTCTGCGGCCATTACGGCAGCTCTAGATCATTGGATAGATACTTTCGTCATTCTAGCGGTGGTGCTTGCCAATGCAATCATCGGCTTTGTTCAAGAAGGAAAAGCAGAAAAGGCAATGGATGCCATTCGTCAGATGCTGGCGCCCCATGCCTCGGTACTGCGTAACGGTGAACGTCATAGCATTGAGGGAGACAAGCTCGTGCCCGGTGATATTGTACTGCTGGAAGCAGGTGATAAAGTTCCCGCTGATTTGCGACTGCTAAAAACCCATAGTTTGCAAATACAAGAAGCAATTCTTACCGGCGAATCCGTACCGGTGCAAAAACAGATCGTATCAGTTCCCGCCGATGCGTCGTTGGGCGACCGCTCCTGTATTGCATTTTCCGGTACGTTAGTGACCGCCGGCCAAGGCAAAGGCATGGTAGTGGCCACAGGCGCTTCCACCGAGATAGGACGCATCAGCGGATTGCTGTCGAGAGTGGAAACACTGACCACACCGCTGGTAAAACAGATGGGGGCATTCGCCCAGTGGCTGACCATTTTCATCCTGCTGATTGCCTCGGTGTTGCTGGCCTATGGTTATTTTGTCGGCCACTATGAATTCACTGAAATGTTCATGGCAGTAGTAGGGCTTTCGGTTGCGGCGATTCCCGAAGGCTTGCCCGCTGTGCTGACCATCACGTTGGCGGTAGGCGTGCAATCAATGGCACAGCGCAATGCCATTGTGCGCCGACTGCCCGCGATTGAAACCATCGGCTCAGTCTCGGTTATCTGCACCGATAAAACCGGCACGCTGACCCGCAATGAGATGATGGTTTCCTCGGTGCTAACACATCAACATCTTTTCACGTTAGAAGGCATTGGTTATGAACCACGGGGCACAATTTTACTGGAAAATGCGGAAATTTCCTCCAAAGAGTATGCTGTCCTGGAAGAACTCGCTCGTGCTGCAACCCTGTGTAATGATGCGGCACTACATGATCGTGAGGGCACATGGATGGTGGAAGGTGATCCGATGGAGGGCGCTCTGCTCGCCTTTGCAAGCAAAATAGGTATCGAAACTCACAAAGAGCAAATAGCTTGGACACGCACCGATGCCATTCCTTTTGATGCCAAACATCGCTTCATGGCAACGCTGAATCATGACCATGAACACCACGCTTTTGTCTTTATCAAGGGCGCGCCAGAACGGATTCTTTCCATGTGTAATAATCAAAATGCTGGGAACGGAAATGTGGAACCGCTGAACAATACTTATTGGCAAGAAAAGGCGGACAATATCGCTGCCTTCGGTCAGCGCGTGCTGGCATTCGCTGTCAAGCCCGTAGAATCAGAGCATACGGTGCTGGAACACTCTGATGTCGAGAACACACTCACGCTGCTTGGTATGGTTGGGATGATTGACCCGCCACGAACAGAAGCGATTGCAGCTGTAGCGGAATGTCACACTGCCGGTATTCGTGTAAAAATGATTACCGGTGATCACGCTAAGACAGCGACAGCGATCGGTAAACAAATCGGACTGCAAAACCCAGATAAAGTTTTAACCGGAGCTGATCTTGATGAGATGGATGACACCGCTCTGAAAGAGGTTGTATTGATATGCGATATTTTCGCCCGCACTAGCCCGGAGCATAAATTGCGACTTGTCATGGCACTGCAATCACACCATATGACGGTAGCCATGACAGGCGATGGCGTGAATGATGCACCTGCACTAAAACGTGCCGATATAGGCATTGCGATGGGCAGAAAAGGTAGCGAAGCCGCCAAAGAAGCAGCGGAGCTGGTGCTGGCGGATGATAATTTCGCTTCCATCGCCAGCGCCGTACGCGAAGGGCGCACGGTGTATGACAACATTAAAAAGGTCATCAGCTGGACATTACCCACTAACGCGGGTGAATCCATGACTATCGTCTTAGCGCTGCTGCTTGGCATGACGTTACCGATAACTCCGATTCAGATTTTATGGATTAATCTAATTACTGCTGTGACATTGGGCATTGCGCTTGCTTTCGAACCCACTGAGGAAAACACCATGCACCGCCCGCCGCGCCCGAGAGGAGAACCGCTGCTGAGTGGCGAACTGGTATGGCACATTGTGCTGGTGTCCATTCTTTTTCTATGTGGTGTGTATGGTATTTACACTTACGCCATTGATCGGGGCTACAGCGTAGAACTAGCCCGCACCCTTGCAGTTAATACGCTGGTGGTAATGGAAATCTTTCACCTATTCTTTATCCGTAATATCTACGGGACATCGCTCACCTGGAAAGCGGTACGTGGCACGAAAGTGGTATGGATGACGGTGATCGGTGTAACCATAGCGCAATTCACCATCACTTACCTTCCACCCATGCAGACGATATTTGCTACAGAAGCAGTACCCATTTTAGATGGACTGCTGGTTATCGGCATTGGTGTCGCACTATTTGCCATTATCGAGACCGAGAAACAGATTCGTTTACGTCTTAAGGCCATAAAATCATGAAGTGAGACCTCTGCAAAACCCTAATTCATGAAATATTTATTTATTTAATACAATACATTACAAATCACGAGGTGCACTTTTGCAAAAGTCTCGTATTATGTAGATGTACCATTGGAGATGATTGCATGAGTTTTCATTCGGCTTGGCAGTTTGATCAGTCATGAGAAATGGCTACGCCTTCATGCAGAAAATTATTGAAACAATTAAGTGGAGATAATCCCCGATATCTTTACCGAAATGGCACTACTGCTGCTATTGGCTGTGACTGTGGGCGCTTTGGGCGTTCACTTGCGCCAGCCTTTGATAGTATCTTTTATTGCAGTGGGCATTCTGGCAGGCCCTTCAGCGCTGGGCTGGGTAAACGCCAATGATCAGATTGATCTATTGGCCAAGCTCGGTATTACCTTATTGCTATTCGTCGTTGGACTCAAGTTGGATCTCCACATTATTCGCACTATGGGACCTGTGGCATTAGCCACAGGTCTCGGTCAAGTCGCGTTTACCAGCATTATCGGTTATTTTATTGCAGTGGCATTAGGTATGTCGCCGATCACCGCATTATATGTGGCAGTCGCTCTGACTTTTTCCAGCACAATCATTATCGTTAAGTTACTTTCAGACAAACGAGAGGTGGACACGCTGCATGGACGTATCGCACTTGGCTTCCTGATTGTGCAAGATCTAGTCGTTGTGTTGACAATGATCGGTCTCAATGCCTTAGCCAGTGCAAGTATCGATGGAGCTTCAATGGGCCTCGAAGTACTGGAAATATCGCTTAAGGGAATCCTTTTCCTGGTAGTCGTTGGAGTTGCTACACGTTATGTATTGCCAGGATTACTCCATTCGCTTTCACGTTCACAAGAACTCTTGGTACTGTTTGGTATTGCCTGGGCCGTAGCTTTAGCGGCTCTGGGAGACATACTAGGTTTTAGCAAAGAAGTGGGTGCTTTCATAGCGGGCGTATCTTTAGCTTCTACGCCCTATCGGGATGCCCTCGGGGCGCGTCTCGTAAGCCTTCGTGATTTTCTGCTGTTATTTTTCTTTCTCGATCTCGGCGCACGCCTAAATCTCGGACTATTGGGCGCTCAGATGGTGGAATCTTTAGTATTCTCACTATTTGTGCTGATTGGCAATCCTCTGATCGTCATGGTTATCATGGGCGCACTTGGGTATCGCAAACGTACCGGATTTCTTGCTGGGCTGACTGTAGCGCAGATCAGCGAGTTTTCTCTCATCCTGGCCGCATTGGGCTTAAATCTCGGTCATATCGACACTGCAACCGTGGGACTGATCACGCTAGTAGGGATTATTACGATCAGTGTTTCAACCTATATGATCCTATATTCCCATCCATTATATGAATGGCTTGCACCTTGGCTGAAAATATTCGAACGCCGCCAACCCTATAGAGAAAATAAACACGATGAAACAATTACAGATAACATTCCACAAACAATTCTTTTTGGTTTGGGGCGCTACGGAACCGGGATTGCACAAGCGCTACGTGAACGTGGCTACCGGGTACTAAGCGTCGACTACAATCCAGAACTCGTTCGTGTACGTGATCCCATTGGGCTTTCCGTACTTTATGGCGATGCTGAAGATCCTGAGTTTATTGCATCGCTGCCGCTTGTGCGCACTCAATGGATAGTCAGCACCGCGCGAGATCACCACGTCAGTCTGGTGCTTATCCATACCCTGAAGAACCTCGGCTATGCAGGCCGGATTGCCGTTACCGCTCATCATCTCGATGAAGTTGCCGGACTGGAACAGGCGGGCGCTGATCTTGTGCTGGTACCATTTTCGGATGCTGCACGTGAAGCTGCTGATCGTCTTATTGAGCACACAACTTGAGTAAAATCACAGTAAGCTCAACAAAGAGGAAACAGTTAATTAACGACCACTTCGTGAGAAATTGTGCGGTTAATTATTCAAATAATGCGCAACACAAATCTTCGATGAAGATCTGAATCTTAGTGATCAAGGTAAATAAGATGAAAAGCTTTAAGAAAATTCTGTGTGTAATTGAACCCGAAAAAAATTGCAAATCCGCTTTGGAAAGTGCCGTAACGCTGGCGGAAAATAACCAGACCGACCTGACTGTCATAAGCATGATCGAAGGTATTGCAAGTAGCATTGAAATATTAAAGAGCGAAAAGATTGCAACAGACCTGCAGACCATGACGACGCGTATGCACAAACAAGAAATTGAGTCTTTAGTAGAGCCTTATCGCAAGAAAATTAAAATCCAAACTAAAGTTCTTCAAGGTATACCATTTTTAGAAATCGTTCGCGAGGTACTGCGTTACAAGTATGATCTTGTAGTTAAAACTACTGAAACTCAGGACTGGTCAGGTCGCATATTCAACAGTAACGATATGCATCTGTTACGCAAGTGTCCATGTCCCATCTGGATGATTAAACCCAAAACCCAAATGTCTTATCGGCGCATTTTGGCAGCTGTAGATGTAGATGATAACTGGCCGCCGGTTGAACAAGGAACCAGGGATATGTTAAACCAAAGGATTCTCGAAATAGCTGGTTCCTTGGCACTATCGGAGTTTGCAGCGTTGCATATTGTGCATGCTTGGGAAGCTGCTGGTGAAAGCCTTATTCGTGGACGCACCTCATTCACGAATGCGTCAGATGATGAGATTGCAATCTATGTAGAACAAGTACGAATACAACTTAAGAAAAATCTCGATATATTGATACATGACGTAGCGAATAGCTTAGGGCAAGATGCAATGGATTATCTCAAGCCTCAGATACATTTAATAAAAGGCATGGCACGTAAAGAAATTCCGATACTAGCTAAAAAAATTGAAACCGATCTAATCGTTATGGGCACCGTGGCTCGCACGGGTATCCCTGGATTCATTATGGGTAATACGGCTGAAACAATTCTCAATCAGATCAATTGTTCGGTTCTTGCGATCAAGCCGATCGGGTTTATAACCCCTATAACAACGTAGGAATAAGCGCTTATAATAATTGCGTGGAATTAAGTCGAGCAAAATGCCGCACTGACAATAGATAGGAACAAGCGTTCGAATGCTGGTTATAGCCGATGGACTGAAATCACTGATCACACCTCGTGTTCCAATAAATTCTCGATGAGAAAGGATTTTCCGTTTCAATTTTCCAGCGTATTTTTCTTGATAGCTAACTTGACAGTATCAATAGAAAAATAAACCTTTTTCACGTATAATTTTGACTTCAATGACCAGGACATTCAAACGAATTAGTCTTGGTTCTGTTTTCCAGATCTTGTCAGTTTCCAAGGAGTTTTTTGTGTCACAACGACCGCATGCCGTCCTCGCACTCGCCGATGGAACAATTTTTCGTGGCGTGTCTATTGGCGTTGACGGCATCAAAACAGGAGAGGTTGCCTTCAATACCGCGATGACTGGTTATCAGGAAATATTGACCGATCCGTCTTATTGTCGGCAAATCATTACATTAACATACCCCCATATCGGCAACACGGGAATCAATTCAGAAGATTTCGAATCCGGCAATATCAACAAAGTTCATGCGGCGGGTTTGGTAATCCGCGATCTTCCGTTGATGGCAAGTAATTTCCGTAGAACCCATACTTTGCCTGAATTTCTCCAGGAACAGAAGGTCGTCGCGATTGCTGAAATCGATACCCGCAAGCTGACGCGCATTTTGCGGGAAAAAGGTGCACAATCCGGCTGCATTATGGCAGGAGATGTAGATGTGGAAAAAGCATTACAAACTGCAAGAGGATTTCCCGGATTGGCCGGAATGGATCTCGCCAAAGTGGTCAGTTGCCGTCAATCGTATTCTTGGGCGGAAGGTGAATGGTCATTGGAGTCCGGTTTTCAGACTCCAGGAAATTTCCAATTTCACGTCGCAGCTTTTGATTTTGGCATCAAACGTACAATTTTGCGCAAACTGGCACAACGTGGTTGTAAAGTGACGGTTTTTCCGGCACAAACATCTGCCAATGAGAT
>NZ_JAIEMO010000041.1 GCF_019752095.1 Nitrosomonas sp. | reverse complement strand
CCAATGAGATCCTGGCAACGCGGCCGGATGGCGTATTTCTTTCTAACGGCCCTGGCGATCCAGAGCCCTGCGATTACGCCATTTCTGCAACACAATCACTGCTGCAAAGCAATATCCCGATATTTGGTATCTGCCTGGGTCATCAATTATTGGGGTTAGCTAGCGGCGCATGCACCGTAAAAATGAAATTTGGTCATCATGGTGCGAATCATCCGGTGCAAGATGTAGCCAGCGGGAAAGTCATTATTACCAGTCAAAATCATGGATTTGCAGTCGATGCCGGCACATTGCCTACCACGGCGCGCATCACGCATGTATCGCTGTTCGATGGCAGCCTTCAAGGCTTCGAATTAACCGACAAGCCGGCTTTTTGTTTTCAAGGGCACCCGGAAGCCAGCCCAGGACCCCATGAGGCTGATTACCTGTTTGATAAATTCATCACCATGATGCAGCGTCATAAAAATAACTCCCAATAACTACTGCGTGACACCACGTTAGAAAGCATGCCTAAACGTACCGACATTCAATCCATACTCATCATTGGCGCCGGCCCCATCATTATCGGTCAAGCCTGTGAGTTTGATTATTCCGGCGTACAAGCCTGCAAGGCTTTGCGAGAAGAAGGTTACCGCATCATTCTGGTTAATTCCAATCCGGCCACCATCATGACTGATCCTGAAATGGCCGATGCAACCTATATAGAGCCTATTACTTGGGGAATGATCGAAAAAATCATTGCGATTGAGCGGCCACAGGCTTTGTTACCCACCATGGGTGGTCAAACTGCGCTGAATTGCGCGCTGGATCTGGTCAAACACGGCGTATTAGAAAAATATGCTGTAGAACTGATCGGTGCTTCGCGTGAGGCCATCGATATGGCGGAAGATCGAGAAAAATTCAAGCAAGCCATGACGCGCATCGGCTTGAACTCTGCTCGATCTGCAGTAGCTCATAGTATGGAAGAAGCATTGCAAGTCCAGGCTATGTTGGGCTATCCGGTGATTATCCGTCCCTCCTTTACCATGGGCGGAAGCGGTGGCGGTATTGCCTATAATCGCGAAGAATTTCTGGATATCTGCGAGCGTGGGTTGAAAACCTCCCCTACCAAGGAATTACTGATCGAAGAATCCGTAATCGGTTGGAAAGAGTTTGAAATGGAAGTCGTACGGGATAAAAACGACAATTGTATTATTGTCTGCTCGATCGAGAACATCGATCCTATGGGCGTGCATACCGGCGACTCGATTACGGTAGCACCCGCACAAACACTGACGGATAAAGAATATCAACTGATGCGCAATGCATCGATTGCGGTATTACGTGAAATCGGTGTCGAAACCGGTGGTTCCAATGTGCAATTTGCCATCAATCCTGACGATGGCCGCATGCTGGTGATTGAAATGAATCCACGGGTTTCGCGTTCTTCCGCTCTGGCTTCTAAAGCGACCGGATTTCCAATTGCCAAAATCGCGGCCAAGCTCGCAGTTGGTTACACCTTGAACGAATTAGGAAATGATATTACTGGCGGCATTATCCCTGCTTCGTTTGAGCCGACAATCGACTATGTCGTCACCAAAGTTCCACGTTTTGCTTTCGAAAAATTCCCGCAAACCAATGATCGTTTAACGACCCAAATGAAATCCGTCGGCGAAGTCATGGCAATCGGACGCACGTTCCAGGAATCCTTGCAAAAAGCCTTACGCGGACTGGAAACCGGTGTTGATGGGCTAGATGAGAAAACCGACAACCTGGAAACCATCCGAACTGAGCTTGCTAACCCTGGCCCGGAGCGGATCTGGTATGTCGCCGATGCTTTCCGCTGCGATTTTTCACTGGATGAAATTCATCAGTTGACGCATATCGATAGCTGGTTCCTGGCACAAATCGAGGACTTAATCAAACAAGAACAAGCGTTGACAAAGGTCAAGCTGGAAGCACTGGATAAACAAGCATTGCGCAAGCTGAAACGCAGTGGTTTCTCCGACCGGCGTTTGGCCAAACTACTCAGCACCGACCAAACCGCAGTTCGCAAACAACGACATCACTTTAACTTACGCCCCGTCTACAAACGCGTTGACACCTGCGCAGCCGAATTCACTACCGGTATAGCCTATATGTATTCGACCTACGAGGACGAATGCGAATCTTCCCCCACGGATAAAAAGAAAATAATGGTCTTGGGTGGCGGCCCTAATCGTATCGGTCAAGGAATTGAATTTGATTATTGTTGCGTTCACGCCGCCTTAGCGTTACGGGAAGACGGTTTTGAAACCATTATGATCAACTGTAATCCGGAAACCGTCTCAACCGATTATGACACATCCGATCGATTATATTTTGAGCCACTGACATTGGAAGATGTGCTTGAAGTCGTCGCTGTAGAGAAACCAGATGGCGTGATCGTACAATATGGTGGACAAACCCCTCTTAAGCTCGCGCGCGACCTGGAAGCCAATGGCGTACCGATTATTGGCACCAGTCCGGATATGATTGATTGCGCCGAAGATCGCGAGCGCTTCCAAAAAATGCTGCAGCAATTAGGTTTAATACAACCGTCCAACCGCACCGTACGTAATCCCGAAGCGGCACTGATCGCCGCCGAGGAAATTGGCTACCCGCTGGTGGTACGACCCAGCTATGTATTGGGCGGACGCGCTATGGAAATCGTGCACGAAAGAGCCGATCTGGAACGCTACATGCGTGAAGCCGTCAAAGTTTCCAATGACTCCCCGGTATTGTTGGATCATTTTCTCACTCACGCCACCGAAGTCGATGTCGATGCCATTTGCGATGGAGAAACCGTTCTGATCGGTGGCATCATGGAGCATATTGAGCAGGCGGGCGTACATTCCGGAGATTCCGCATGCTCGCTGCCTACCTTTAACTTACAGCCTGAGATACTGGATGAATTACGTCGGCAAACTGCCAAAATGGCGCGCGCGCTGAATGTCATCGGACTGATGAATGTACAATTTGCGATTCAAGACGATACAGTTTTTGTGCTTGAAGTCAACCCCAGAGCCTCACGCACTGTACCTTTCATTTCCAAAGCAACCGGCCTTCAACTAGCCAAAATCTCGGCACGCTGCATGACGGGAAGCTCTTTAATTGAACAAGGCACTACTGAAGAAGTAATTCCTGAATACTACTCGGTCAAAGAAGCTGTTTTTCCCTTTATAAAACTCCCCGGTGTTGATACGATATTAGGGCCGGAAATGAAATCTACTGGGGAAGTGATGGGCATGGGATCCACTTTTACAGAAGCTTTTGTTAAGTCCCAGTTAGCAACCGATGTTCGCTTACCTACTTCCGGAAAAATTTTCATTAGTGTGCGGCGATCAGATAAATTGCATGCTGTTGAAATCGCGCGCAGCCTTGCAGGACTTGGGTTTACCCTTTATGCTACACGGGGCACTGCTGCTTCGATCACAGAAGCCGGAATAGCGGTTATTATTATTAACAAGGTTGCTGAAGGTCGGCCACATATTGTTGACATGATTAAAAATGGTGAAATCAGTCTGATCATTAACACCGTGAAAAATCAACGTAGTGCAATACGAGATTCCTATTCAATTCGCCATGCTGCGCTCCAAGCGAAAGTGACTTACTATACAACGTTAGCCGGTGCGCGTGCTGCCTGTATGGGCATCACCAATAAACGTGAATTGCAAGCTTATAATCTGCAGAAATTGCATATGCAACTAAAAACATAGATGAAATTGGATTCTATTTTTAGAAACAGGATGAAAATGAAAGGCAAAAAATCATAATGAGTACTATTCCGTTAACCGTGGCTGGAGCTGAAGCATTACGCAGAGAATTGCATGAGCTGAAAACGATTCAGCGTCCTACCGTCATTACTGCAATTGCTGAAGCACGTGCTCACGGTGATCTTTCAGAAAATGCCGAATATGATGCCGCCAAGGAAAAACAAGGATTTATTGAAGGACGCATCGCCGACCTGGAAAGCAAGCTCTCCAGTGCACAAATCATTAATCCGGCGCTCATCAGTGCAGATGGCGCTTGTGTTTTTGGTGCCACGGTTGAATTGGAAGATTTGCAAAGTAGTGAAGTTGTTACTTATCAAATCGTAGGAGATGATGAAGCCAACATTAAGGATGGAAAAATATCCATCAGCTCTCCCATTTCACGCGCACTCATTGGTAAGCATGCAGGAGATATTGCAGAAGTTCACGCACCTAGCGGCATTCGAGAATACGAAATATTGGACGTCAAGTATATCTAAATATGGCGCTAGACTTAGTTCTGAAAACTCCGTTTAGTGCGAAAAGGTGCACTTGTCTTTTTTTTCGACGGATGCCCTTCGTGTTTGTCTGCTTCTTCTGGTTTAGGTCGATAAATAACAAAAATTTTACCAATATGCTGCACAGGTGCAGCATTTAACAGCTGGCATATCTCCTCAAACAGCTCATTTCTAGCAATCCGATCATCTATCTGTACTTTAACCTTAATCAATTCATGGCTTGAAAGCCCACGATTTAATTCTTCCATAACACTAGTGGATAATCCAGATTTCCCAATCATCACAACCGGATTCAATGCATGCGCTTGCGCTTTTAATTCACGCCGGTGAGCAATAGTTAGTGTTAACATAAATTCTCTTCAAACGTATTATTCTACTTGATGAAACGAGCTAAAACCAGTAAAGCCTGGATGAAGGAGCATGTTAACGATTTTTTTGTCAAACAAGCAAAAAAAGAGGGATATCGTTCACGTGCTGCGTATAAGTTGCTTGAAATTACTGAAAGAGATCGCATACTAAAACCAGGACTGACTGTTGTTGATTTAGGCTCAGCCCCCGGCAGTTGGTCACAAGTAGCGAGCCATAAAATAGGTCACAGTGGCAAAGTTATTGCGGTAGATATTCTTGAGATGGCACCTTTACCCGGTGTAGAGTTTATTCAAAGTGATTTTAGAGAAGAATACGCCGTAATTGAATTAAAGAAATATTTGAGAGATCATCAACCCAATCTTGTCATTTCAGATATGTCACCCAATATGAGTGGAATTGTCATCAGCGATCAGGCTAAAAGTATGTATTTAGCAGAGTTGGCATTAGCATTCTCAATGGAACAACTGAACTATGGTGGAAATTTTCTAGTCAAAGTTTTCCAAGGTAGGGATTTTGATCAATTCCTTTTCGATATGCGCGCTGGATTTAAAAACGTAATAATACGAAAACCTAAAGCATCTCGTGACCGCAGCAATGAACTGTATTTATTGGGATTAGGAAAAAAATAATTACTGAAGTTGATCAGAAATGAATGGATCCCCTCAGTGACTATAGCAAAAGTTAGTAGTAGGATAAGAGTTTGAGAGCACATTTATTAAAAACGAACTATTCTGTTATAGTAAACAAAATCGAGTTAGAATGACTAATCGATGATTTTTAGGTGCAAACCAAGGAGCTATCTTGAATAACTTAATTAAAAACATGGCCATTTGGCTGGTAATTGCACTAGTGTTGATGACTGTATTTAATCAATTCAGCGTTCGTCAACCGACGCAAGTACCCATGGAATACTCGCAATTCATATCCGAATTGAATCAAGGCAGAATCGCAAAAGTTGTTATCGAAGGACGTACACTCAAAGGTACAAAGTCTGATGGTCGGCGCTTTACAACATACGCACCATCCGATCCTTGGATGGTGAGCGATTTATTGAAAGCTGGCGTTATTGTTGAAGCTAAACCGGAAGAAGAACCATCCATGATGATGAGTATTTTCATTTCATGGTTCCCAATGCTTCTGCTGATTGCCGTATGGATTTTTTTCATGCGCCAAATGCAAGGTGGCGGACGTAATGGTGGTGCCTTCTCATTCGGCAAAAGTAAAGCACGTATGCTAGACAAATCAACCAATACAGTAACTTTTAATGATGTAGCCGGTTGCGAGGAAGCTAAAGAAGAAGTTGCCGAACTGGTTGAATTTCTGCGCGATCCCACAAAGTTCCAGAAACTGGGTGGACGTATTCCTCGCGGCGTATTGATGGTAGGTAGTCCGGGAACAGGAAAAACATTACTGGCTCGGGCTATTGCTGGAGAAGCCCAGGTACCGTTCTTTAGCATTTCTGGCTCAGATTTCGTCGAAATGTTTGTCGGCGTGGGTGCATCCAGAGTTCGCGATATGTTTGAACAGGCCAAGAAGCATGCACCCTGCATCATTTTTATCGATGAAATTGACGCAGTAGGTCGCCAACGTGGCGCTGGTTTGGGTGGCGGGAACGATGAGCGCGAGCAAACACTTAATCAGCTGCTGGTAGAAATGGATGGTTTTGAAGGAGCTATGGGTGTAATTGTAATTGCTGCAACCAACCGTCCCGATGTATTGGATCCAGCTTTGTTGCGTCCCGGTCGTTTTGATCGCCAGGTAACGGTGCCATTGCCTGATATACGCGGACGCGAACAAATTCTGCATGTTCATATGCGCAAAGTGCCACTGTCCCCAGATGTAAAAGCAGATATTCTTGCACGTGGCACACCAGGCATGTCAGGTGCCGATCTGGCCAACTTGGTCAACGAAGCAGCACTATTCGCGGCTCGAAGTAACAAACGCTTAGTAGACATGGATGATTTTGAGCGTGCTAAAGACAAAATATTCATGGGCGCAGAGCGACGCTCAATGGTGATGCCTGAACATGAGCGTAGAAATACTGCTTATCATGAATCAGGGCATGCTGTTGTAGCTCAATTACTGCCAAAAACTGATCCGGTACATAAAGTAACAATCATTCCGCGAGGTCGTGCTTTGGGTGTAACCATGCAACTGCCAACGGAAGATCGCTTTAGTATGGAACGTGAAGAAATCTTACAGAGGATTGCAGTGATGTTTGGTGGACGCATTGCCGAAGAAGTTTTTATGAAGCAAATGACCACGGGTGCATCTAATGATTTTGAGCGCGCAACAGATTTAGCTCGACAAATGGTAACCCAATGGGGAATGTCAGACGAACTTGGCCCAATGGTTTATGGTGAAAATGAAGGTGAAGTTTTTCTAGGACGTTCTGTAACTACTCATAAAAATATGAGTGAGGCAACCATGCAAAAAGTTGACGCTGAAGTTCGTCGCATAGTCGATGAACAATATGCGATTGCACGTAAACTAATTGAATCAAATAAAGACAAAATTGAGGCCATGACCAAGGCTCTACTGGAATGGGAAACGATTGATAGCGACCAGATTAAGGATATCATGGAAGGTCGTTCACCACGTCCACCAAAACCACCGCAAATCATATCTTCCACAACGAGCGAGGAATCTGTAACGGAGGAAACTGAAGAACAAAGCGAATCATCAGCACCACAAGAAGTTGCAAAAGAAACTGATTAATCATTGATAACTTAATTAACGGGATACGATTTTATAAAATCGTATCCCGTTTTTACTTGCTAGTTTATTATTTACTGTGCCTTCATTTCCACACAACTTTATCGCCTCATTCAATCGCCCTCTGATAATGGGTATTATTAACGTAACCCCTGATTCCTTTTCGGATGGCGGTTTTTTTCTGTCAACACAACAAGCCATTGCGCATGCAAGAAGCCTTATTGACGAGGGTGCCGATATTCTTGATATCGGTGGAGAATCAACGCGTCCCGGGAGTCAAATTGTCAGCGCTGATGAAGAATTAAGCCGCGTTATACCCGTACTGGAGGCACTCGTTGACACCGCTATCCCCATCTCCATTGACACTTCCAAGCCTGAGGTGATGAAGCATGCAATCGAGGCGGGAGCTTCCATGATTAACGACGTTAATGCATTGCGCAACACAGGAGCATTGGAAGCGGTAGCACCACATAAACATGTGCAAATTTGTTTGATGCATATGCAGGGCACGCCGCAAAATATGCAAGCCAATCCGTACTACATAGATATTGTCTCCGAGGTAAAAGATTATTTGCAACAGCGAATCCAAGCAGCGAACACAGCAGGCATTGCACTAAGCCGACTGGTTATTGATCCTGGGTTTGGGTTTGGCAAGACACTACAACATAACCTTTCATTACTTAATCATCTCAATGAATTCACTACATTGGGCACCCCCGTATTGGCAGGCTTATCCCGAAAATCCATGCTAGGTGTGATTACTGGGAATAATGTAGACCAGCGATTACATGAAAGTGTTGCCGCAGCCTTGCTTGCTGTTGCTAAAGGCGCCAAAATTGTGCGTGTGCATGATGTCAAAGCAAGTAAAGCAGCACTTGCTATTCACAATGCACTCCGGGGTTATGATTGATAAATATAAAATTGCTTAATCAACTAATTGCCAATAATGCTTTGTTTATTCTTTAATAGTAATTTCATAAATTGACTAGAAAATATTTTGGTACAGATGGCATACGAGGCCAAGTAGGAAAGTTTCCTATTACACCTGATTTCATTATGCACTTGGGCTACTCGGCTGGAAAGGTTCTAGCTGCTTCCGACTGGCATCTAACAGAAGGAAAGCGCCCGACAGTTCTGATTGGCAAAGACACTCGCGTATCTGGATATATGCTGGAATCCGCCTTAGAGGCTGGATTATGTGCAGCTGGCGTTGATGTTCTTCTGTCTGGACCGATGCCGACCCCAGCCGTAGCTTATCTGATTCGCGCATTACGACTGCAGGCCGGTATAGTTATCTCAGCCTCACATAATTTATTTGAAGATAATGGCGTAAAGTTCTTTTCTGCAGTCGGCAGCAAGCTTCCGGATGAAATGGAACGCAAAATCGAGGCTGAATTAAATACACCGATTGAGACCAAGTCTTCCGCACAGTTAGGCAAGGTTCAACGAATTGACGATGCGGCTGGCCGCTATATCGAGTTCTGCAAAAGCACTTTTCCCTATCACCTTGATCTACGTGGACTCCGTATTGTAATCGACTGTGCGCATGGTGCCGCGTATCATATTGCCGGTCATGTCATGCATGAATTAGGTGCCGATGTCGTCACCATAGGCGTGCAGCCCAATGGATTGAATATCAATCTTGAATGCGGCGCTACTCATGCCGCCACAGTGCAAAAAGCTGTTAAACAACATCATGCTGATTTAGGCATTGCATTGGATGGTGATGGTGATCGCGTCATGATGGTGGATAAACAAGGCAGATTTTACAATGGAGATCAACTGATCTATATTATCGCCAAGCATCGCCAGCAGAACAGAAAACTCACTGGAGGTGTCGTAGGCACACTGATGACAAATCTGGCAATTGAGGAGCAATTTAAGAAATTGCACATCCCTTTTCTCCGAACCAATGTCGGTGACCGTCACGTACTCGAATTACTGCAGCAGAAAGGATGGCAGCTCGGTGGTGAAAATTCTGGACATATTATGTGTATGGACAAACACACCACGGGTGATGGCATCATATCTGCTTTGCAAGTTTTATACGCGCTGCGTGATGCCCATAAAACGTTGGCAGAATTTATGCGCGGCGTATCGCTATACCCGCAGCGTCTGATCAATGTAAAAATCTCCAATTCATTTAATTTCAACACCAATAAAGCAGTCAATACTATGCGCAAGGAAGCCGAAGCTGATTTAAATGGTAACGGGCGCCTGCTCATCCGGGCTTCTGGAACGGAGCCTCTTATTCGTGTAATGGTCGAGAGTAAATTCAGACAAAAAGTTAATTACTGGACTGAACGTATCGCTGAGGTCGTTCAAATTGCCAGTAAAGAGTGAGCGATTATTTTCTCGCAAAACATGCTTATACGATCTCGATACTATGCAGAATCTGCGCTCATAATCCAGAATTCGGAAAAAACCAAGTTTGGTAACAAAACATAAAAATTGTCATAATTTCGTAACAATTCTGAAATAGTATATCGTGCGGTTTTGTCAAAACGCTCATACCCTTACTTTATTCATTTGGAGCACGTATAAACATGTTGAATTCTTTAAACTTCAGAGCACCCATTACGGTAGCTCTACTAAGTGTATTCTTCTATGCAGGCACGGCCAGCGCCACGCCAATTGTGAAAATTGATGGTTCAAGTACTGTTTTTCCCATTACTGAAGCCGTTGCAGAAGATTTTCAAATAGCCAAACGCGGCGCAATTCGTGTCACTGTGGGTATCTCTGGAACAGGTGGTGGATTCAAGAAATTCTGCCGCAATGAAATCGATATCGTAAACGCATCCCGCCCAGTTACCGAACTAGAAATGGAAGCCTGTAAGAAAGAAGGGGTACAATTTATTGAAATGCCCATTGCTTTTGATGCTTTAACTGTGGTTGTTAATCCCAAAAATACGTGGAGCAAAACCATCACTGTTGAAGAATTACAAAAAATTTGGGAACCTGCAGCGCAGGGAAAAATCACCCACTGGAATCAAATAAATCCAGCATGGCCAGACAAAAGAATCAAACTCTACGGTCCAGGCGCGGATTCTGGCACCTTTGAATACTTTACTGAGGCTATTGTTGGTAAAGCTAAATCAAGCCGCGGCGATTTCACCGCATCAGAAGATGACAACGTCCTGGTGCAAGGTGTTGCAAGTGATCTCTATGCATTAGGATTCTTTGGTTTTGCCTATTACATCGAAAACAGTAAAAAAATTAATGCTGTTGCGATTGATAGTGGCAATGGCGGAGTGCTCCCTTCTGCCACAACCGTAGAAAATAACAGCTACAAACCATTATCACGCCCGATATTTATTTACGTGAATGCTAAGTCGACAGAAAAAACAGAAGTACATGAGTTTATTAATTTCTATATGAAGAATGCAACAGAACTGGTAGCAGAGGTCAAATATTTTCCGCTCTCCAAAGAAGTGTATGATCTCAATCTCGAACACTTTAACAAGAAAAAAGTGGGCACTGTGTTCAAAGGCACCGGGATCGACATAAAACTGGAAGATGTACTTAAACTGGAATCCAATTTATAGATAATCGTAGTAAATAGCAGCACGCAAGGAGGTGCTGATCAACTCAAAAGCTTCTATTTGGCTCAGAATTGATCAGCACTTCTTTTATCATTTATAAAAAATAAATCGCGAATGCAATGGATTTCCTGCCAATTTTTTTAAATATCAAAGATAAAGCCTGTCTGGTCGTAGGAGGCGGCGAAGTCGCTACGCGCAAAGTTATACTGTTACTCCAAGCCGGCGCGCAAGTATCAGTAGTTGCGCCCGAGCTGAATAGCGCTTTAAATAAGTACGTTGCTAGCAGCAAGATCAGCCATAACGCCGAATGCTTTCAGCCCAGACATCTACATAATATTGCGCTCGTTATCGCTGCGACGAATAATCGAACCATAAACCAGCAAGTTTCAGAAGCAGCACAACAACGGCAAATTCCGGTTAATGTCGTGGATAGTCCAAAATTATGCACCTTTATTATGCCATCCATCGTCGACCGCTCACCGCTTATAATCGCTGTATCCAGTGGCGGACAATCCCCGGTACTGGCGAGACTACTGCGAGCTCAACTGGAAACCATAATACCCGTTGCCTATGCACGCATAGCAACCATTTCGGGAAAATTTCGTCAGCACGTCAAGCAACATTTTACTCACTCGGAAAAACGACGTGTTTTCTGGGAAAAAATCTTGCAAGGTCCATTCACTGAAATGGTGTTGGCTGGAAAAGATAAAGCTGCACAAGATTATTTACTACAGTCCCTGCAACAGGAAAAAGACGAGCCACTGCAAGGCGAGGTTTATTTGGTCGGTGCCGGGCCAGGCAATCCTGATTTACTCACTTTCCGTGCCATGCGGCTGATGCAGCAAGCCGATGTTGTTGTTTATGACCGTCTAGTCTCGACTGCAATTCTTGACATGGTGCGCCGCGACGCCATGCGCATTTATGCCGGCAAAGAGCGTAACTGCCATACACTGGAACAAGAATCAATCAATCAACTGCTGGTGCGGTTAGCGCAAGCAGGTAAACGAGTATTGCGACTTAAAGGTGGTGATCCTTTTATTTTTGGCCGCGGTGGTGAAGAAATTGAAACTTTGGCTGAATATCATATTCCTTTTCAGGTTGTGCCAGGCATTACGGCTGCATCGGGGGTTGCAGCATACTCCGGGATTCCGTTGACACACCGAGATTACGCGCAATCATGTATTTTTGTCACCGGTCATCTAAAAAATAATACGATTGATCTTGACTGGCAACACCTCGCACGCCCTAACCAAACCATTGTGATCTATATGGGATTGCTGGGACTACCCGTGTTATGCCAGCAACTGATCGCACACGGCTTACCAATCTCCACACCTACGGCAATCATTCAGCAAGGCACGACACAAAAACAAAAAATTGTGACTGGAACTCTACAAACACTACCTAACTTGGCCGCAGCTGCAAACTTGGCTCCTCCTACACTGATCATTGTAGGAGAGGTTGTCAAACTGCACAAAAAGCTCGCATGGTTTGAACCGGCATCTTAAAATTCTTAGGGTAATTTAATTGCTATAAAATCGATTTCTTGAATGGAAAAGAATGAAACTGATTTATAAGTGCATTACTCTAATTTTTTAAATCGCATCGACAAGTCAATCGCTTGAATATTTTTGGTTAAGCCACCGACTGAGATTCGGTCAATACCGGTTTCAGCCACCTGGCGCACATTGTCTAGTGTTATGTTGCCGGATGCTTCCAATATTACCTGCCGTCCAGATATCTGATGAGCCAATATGACTGCCTCCGATAACTGACTCAACGAAAAATTATCTAACAGCACCATGATAGCTCCAGCCGCTAGAGCTTCTTGTAATTCCGACAACGATTCCACTTCAATTTGTATAATAGTTCCGGGAGGCGCAATTGCCTGTGCTTTGTTTAAAGCGGATTGGATGCTCCCTGCCGCGATGATGTGATTTTCCTTGATCAGAATCCCATCATATAAACCCAAGCGATGATTGACACCTCCGCTGCATGTCACAGCATATTTTTGCGCTAGGCGCAATCCAGGCAGTGTTTTACGCGTATCCACAATGACTGCCTTGGTGCCCACAATGGCGTCGACAAAACGTTTTGTTTGTGTCGCTACAGCAGATAGCGTTTGCAGAAAATTCAGCGCGGAACGTTCTGCGGTTAATAAATCACGAGAACCTCCTTGGATCTCACAGAGCTTTTGCCCTGATTGAACAAAATCTCCATCTTTGGCAAACCAAGTGATAATCGTTCTCGAAGCTAATTCCAGAAAACAGGCTTCAAACCATTGTACGCCACACAATACCGCATCTTCTCTACTGATTACCACGGCACTCAATGTGCTTTCGCTCGGAATCAGTGATGCGGTCAAGTCGCCAGAACCAATATCTTCTTGCAACGCACGCGTAACGTTGTCGTGAATTTCATCGTGTAAATCTTTCAATTGTTTTACCTTTTAATCTCAACCCGGTAAAGAAAAAAAGATCAGTATTTTCATTTTACAATACCCAGGCTGTTCACTTACGGCAGTTGAACAGATAGTATATAGATTACCCAGCATAATAAGGAAACAGTATGTCCGGCGCAATTGACTTAATCATCTACAGTATCGCCACGATGTTAGGTATTGCCGCCATCGGCATGGTCGTATTTTGGTTTATTGAAGATGTCACGCAGAAAAAACATTCTGTGCTACGAAATTTTCCAGTTATTGGTCGATTGCGGTACATTTTCGAACGACAAGGTAAATACTTTCGGCAATATTTCTTTGCTAATGATCGCGATGAGCTACCATTTAATCGTGCCACACGTGGCTGGATTTACAAAAATGCCAAGAACAAAGGTAGCCTAGTTGGATTTGGTTCCACCAATGACTTGCGTCAACCGGGCTCGGTTATCTTTGTCAATGCCGCCTTCCCAATTCAAGAAGAAGATCAATTACCAACGCCTTCACTGAATATAGGCAAAGGTTATTGCGAGCAACCATTCGAAGCCAAATCTATCATCAATATTAGTGGAATGAGCTACGGCGCCATTTCCAAACCAGCAGTACGCGCTTTATCACTAGGTGCCGCACAGGCTGGTTGCTGGTTGAATACCGGTGAAGGTGGACTATCTCCATATCACCTCGAAGGTGCCTGTGATTTGATCATGCAAATCGGCACCGCCAAATATGGCATAAGAGACGAGCATGGTAATTTTTCACCGCTACGTGCAAAAGAATTGAGCAAGGTTGTGAAAGCATTTGAGATTAAGCTTTCACAAGGCGCCAAGCCCGGCAAAGGGGGATTGTTGCCTGCCAATAAAGTACATAGTGAGATTGCTGCAATCCGTGGCATCTCCGAAAATGAGAATTCGATCAGTCCGAATCGTCACAAAGATATCAACAACATTGACGAACTGCTCGATAAGATCCATTTTATCCGGGAACTGACTGGACGACCAGTGGGCATTAAAACAGCAATCGGTGGATGGAATTTCATCAATGAATTATGCGATAGCATTAACCGACGCGGTTTGGAATACGCACCGGATTTTCTCACTATTGACGGCGGGGAGGGGGGAAGCGGTGCGGCTCCACAAACACTAATGGATCACGTGAGTCTACCAATCTCGGAAGCCTTACCGCGCGTAGTGGACGCCTTGTTGCAATCCGGATTGAGAAATCGTATTTATATTGTGGCTGCCGGGAAATTGGTAACCTCTGCAGAGGGTGCGTGGGCACTCTGCGCTGGAGCAGATTTTATCAATACAGCACGTGGTTTTATGTTTTCATTAGGTTGCATTCAAGCTATGCGCTGCCATCTCAATACTTGCCCTACCGGCGTCACAACACATGATGAACGTTTACAGAATGGATTGGTGGTGGAAGAAAAATATCTGCGGGTTGCAAATTATGCCAGGAATGTCAATAAAGAAATCAACATGATCGCCCATTCATGCGGCTTACACCACGCTCGGCAGTTTAAACGAGAGCATGTTCGTATCGTTGAGACTGCTGGAAAAAGCGTGGCTCTAAACATTCTTTACCCCTATCCCGAAGTGCTTAAAGAAACAAATTTGGGCTAATTGATCCAATAACTACCTCATATTTATTAAACTATCTCCCCACTTTCTCAAAGTCAGCGACAATTGAGAAAATCCACGATACTGCACCATTCTAAGAATTAAGGGAGAAAACCCCCTTAGCTATATATTTCAGCATAGTATCCGATTGCCGATAATACATGCCTAATGTAGGTTCAAATTTTTCATAATTGCATCTAACACACAAAACATAATGCTTCGTTTCCTCATCAATCAAGATAACAAAAGGATACTCTTAGTCAGTAGCTTAATGATGATTATGCTTATCCTGCTGACGAGTCTTACTGTGTATAACGTGATGCAACGAAAAATCGAAACAATGGCTATTTCAGGTCTTGAAGTTGCATTAGAAAATAAGGCCAAACATATTGAAAAACAAATCACACACTCCATAGCTAATACGAAAGCAATATCAACTCGTATCTTTCTCACACAAAGCTTGGAAAAGTTTTATTCTGATAACTCCCAAAAAGAAGGTATTGAAGGGCTTACACAATCAGCAAAAAAAATACTATCCACTCACTTCTCAGGTATCGAGTTCTATGACACTAATGATAATTTGATTTTAGGTGCAGGCAACCTCTCCAAACAGGGGAAACTTGCTGTGAAATTGAATACAGAATCGGATATCAACACAATTTTATTCTGGAATCACGGCTTCATTGTACGAAATTCGATTCAGCTTATAAATGAATACAGCGAACCTATTGGTCGTGTCATCACAGAAGAACGTATGCCTGATCTCACTAGGGTCTTTACAGAGGCAGCCCTCATCGGTAATACCGGCGATTTTCTACTTTGCGCGCCTATCAAAGGCAATGATCTTGAAATGGATTGCTTTCTACGTACCGTTAACGATGACAAATTTAAACGTATGCAGCGTATTATAAATAATGAGCCGCTTCCGGTACATTTTGCATTAGAAGGTCAATCTGGCATTATATTTACTAAAGATTATCGGCAAATCGAAGTTGTCGCTACATATACTCCCATTGCCTATGGTCTTGGTGCCGTTCTCAAAATAAATAAAGATGAGTTAAACAATTACACAGCAGTCCAACTCAGAACAATCATATTTTATATGGCACTAATCTTGTTCTTTGGGATTGCAATAATAAACTGGCTTACTTTCCCGCTAATTCAAAGAATTATTGGTCAAAAAGAATTGTATCTAAAAGAACGCTTGAATGAGAGCACCTGCTTACAGAAAATCAGAAACAATCTGGATCTGAATCAAGGCACGGAAGAAACTTGCAAAAATATTTTAAAATCTTTGTTGCCGGTTTTTGAATTTCAAGAATTGACTGTCGCCATGATTAAGCTTCAAGAAAAACAATACTTCACTCCTAATTATCAAGAGAACTTACCCAATTGTATAACTGCAGCCATCGTATCTGGTGGACAACAGTGCGGTTTGCTGCAAGTAGCATATATTAGCAGCTCCACATCGACACTAACTTATCAGCAAAATCTAATAGACACCATTGCACATGACCTAGGCCGATGGTATGAGCGCAAGGAAGCTGAAAAGCGCATCATTAAAATGGCAACCCATGATGCATTAACGGGTTTACCCAATCGGCATTTGCTTCAGGATCGCATCCAGCAGGCATTGGCTTATGATATGCGCCTACAACGACAAATGGCAGTACTATTTATTGATCTAGATCATTTCAAAACTATCAATGATTCACTCGGTCATGAAATTGGGGATTTACTATTAAAAGCCGTCGCAGATAGACTAAAGTTTTGTATTCGCAACGAAGATACAGTTGCCCGTCAGGGAGGCGATGAATTTATTGTAGTGCTAAATTCTATCGCCGAGTCACTGGATGCCGCTAAAGTGGCTCAGAAAATTCTGGACTCACTGATGCAATCATTCCATATCCATAACAACGAGTTACATATTAATGGCAGTATAGGCATTGCGGTTTTTCCTGATGATGGTGTCAATGCGGAAATACTGCTTAAGAACAGCGATGTCGCCATGTATCATGCCAAGAAAAATGGACGCAATAATTATCAATTTTTCACCGATGAGCTAAATAAGTCAGCATACGAAAGACATATCCTCAGCCTTGATTTACGTTATGCATTGGAACGAAATGAATTGCTTTTATACTATCAACCTGTCATGGATATGCCCAATCATAATTTATATGGCGTTGAAGCACTATTGCGCTGGCGACATCCTGAGCAGAAACTGATTACTCCCGATAAATTTATTAACTTGGCAGAAGAAACAGGATTGATTATTCCAATTGGTGAATGGGTACTAAAGACAGTCTGCATGCAAATAAAAGCCTGGCAAGATCAAGGTTTCTATGTACCCAGAGTTGCCATTAACCTGTCTGCGCGGCAATTCCGTGACAAGGATTTAATTAATAATATCTCACGCATACTAAGCGAAACCGGAGTTAAAGCCGAATATATCGCCTTGGAAATAACTGAAAGCATGCTGATTGATAATATCGAAAAGGTAGTGGAAACACTCAATCGTCTCCATGCAATGGGTCTACACATCTCGATTGATGATTTCGGCACTGGCTACTCGAGCCTCAGTTATCTAAAACAATTCCCCATTCACACACTTAAAATAGATCGCTCATTTGTGCGTGACCTTGTAACCGACAAAAATGACCGAACCATTGTCGCCGCAATAATTGCAATGGCACATAGCCTGGAAATGGAAGTTATCGCGGAGGGTATAGAAATTGAGGAACAATTAAATTTTCTAGTGACACAAAAGTGCAATCACTATCAAGGCTATTACTTCAGCAAACCAGTTACTGTCTCTGAAATTGAGCTTATGCTAATGAACTCAGTAGCTCACTCGAACAAGATTCGAGCTATCGGTTCAGCGAAATAACCTGCTCTTGAAAATTCACACCTCTCCCCCACTTAGGCATCAACAACCTATAACGGGAGAATTTTATGCGCTTTGACAAACTGACCACTAAATTCCAACAAGCATTTGCTGATGCGCAGAGCATCGCTATTGGGCAGGACAATCCAAATATAGAACCGCAACACCTGCTGCTGGCATTATTGCAACAAGAAGATGGCAGTACGCGTTCTCTACTGCAACGCTCCGGCGTTAATACCGCTCCATTGCTGGAAAGTATCAAGCAAAACATTTCTCGCTTGCCCAAAATTGAGAATTCAGGTGGCGAAGTCAATATTTCCCGTAGTTTGAATAATCTACTCAACTTAGCTGATAAAGATGCACAAAAACGCAACGATCAGTTTATTGCCTCTGAAATGTTTCTTTTGGCAGTCTTGCAGGATAAAGGAGAAATAGGGGCATTGTTAAAACAGTTTGGCGCCAACACCACAGCCTTGGAAAAAGCGATTAATGCCGTACGAGGTGGTGAACAGATCGGTAGTGCTGAAGCCGAAGGTAGTCGTGAAGCATTAAAAAAATATACCCTGGATCTTACTGAACGTGCGCGTCAAGGCAAACTGGATCCAGTGATAGGACGTGATGATGAAATTCGTCGAGCAATCCAAGTCTTGCAACGACGCACCAAAAACAATCCCGTTCTGATTGGTGAGCCTGGAGTGGGCAAAACTGCGATCGTTGAAGGCTTGGCGCAACGCATTATCAATGGTGAAGTACCTGAAAGCTTGAAAGACAAGCGTGTTCTCAGTCTAGATATGGCTGCGTTACTGGCAGGCGCAAAATACCGCGGTGAATTTGAAGAGCGCCTCAAATCCGTGCTGAAAGAACTTGCGCAAGACGAAGGCAAAACGATTGTATTCATCGATGAACTGCATACGATGGTGGGTGCCGGCAAAGCTGAAGGCGCAATGGATGCAGGCAATATGTTGAAACCGGCCTTAGCACGCGGAGAATTACATTGCGTTGGCGCAACAACACTCAATGAGTACCGTAAATACATTGAAAAAGATGCTGCGCTAGAACGGCGCTTCCAGAAGGTCCTGGTAGAAGAACCCACTGTGGAGGCCACCATTGCAATATTGCGCGGCTTACAAGAAAAATACGAAGTACATCACGGTGTAGACATTACTGACCCCGCCATTGTTGCTGCTGCAGAATTATCCAATCGCTATATTACCGACCGTTTCCTGCCTGACAAAGCTATTGATCTAATTGACGAAGCTGCGGCGAGAATTCGCATGGAGATTGATTCTAAGCCTGAGGTGTTGGATAAACTGGATCGCCGCTTGATACAACTTAAAATTGAACGTGAAGCGATTAAAAAAGAAAAAGATGAAGCATCACAAAAACGACTTCAACTTTTGGAAGAAGAAATCAAGCAGAAGGAACGCGAGTATACTGATTTAGCTGAAATCTGGAAAACCGAGAAATTCCAAGTGTTAGGTTCTCAGCAAATCAAGGAAACAATGGAAAAACTCAAGTTGGAAATAGAAGCCGCAACTCGTAAAGGAGATTGGCAGAAGGTTTCAGAGTTGCAGTATGGCCAACTGCCGCAATTAGAAGCCCAATTGCAACAAACAGCAGGAAATGAATCAAATTCTGCACCCGCGCCTAAATTATTACGCACCCAAGTGGGTGCCGAAGAAATCGCAGAAGTTGTGTCTCGCGCTACCGGTATTCCTGTATCAAAAATGATGCAGGGTGAACGTGAAAAGTTGCTTCTGATGGAACACAAGCTACATGATCGGGTTGTTGGTCAGGATGAAGCTGTACGCCTAGTTTCAGACGCGATCAGGCGCTCCCGCGCCGGACTGGCCGATCCCAACCGTCCTTATGGATCGTTCTTGTTCCTGGGGCCAACCGGGGTAGGAAAAACAGAACTATGCAAAGCACTTGCTGGTTTTCTGTTTGATTCCGAGGATCATTTAATCCGCGTCGATATGTCTGAATTCATGGAGAAACATTCGGTCGCCCGACTGATTGGGGCCCCACCAGGCTATGTCGGCTATGAAGAAGGCGGTTACTTAACCGAGCTTGTGCGCAGAAAGCCTTATGCGGTTATTTTGCTGGATGAAGTCGAAAAAGCGCACCCGGATGTATTTAATGTGTTGCTGCAAGTATTGGACGATGGACGAATGACTGATGGTCAGGGACGCACTGTCGATTTCAAAAATACAGTCATCGTCATGACATCCAATTTGGGATCACAGATGATTCAGGAAATGTCAGGAAATGAGTACTCTGCCATCAAGCAGGCTGTCATGAATGAAGTAAAAATATATTTTCGTCCTGAATTTATTAATCGCATTGATGAAGTGGTAGTATTTCATGCTTTGGATGAAAAACACATTCAATCAATTGCCCGAATACAGTTGCATTATCTTGAAGCAAGATTGGCCAAAATGGAAATGCAATTACAAGTTAGTGAAGCAGCGCTCACCGCCCTTTCTCAAGCAGGGTTCGATCCGGTATTTGGTGCGCGTCCTTTAAAACGAGCTATCCAAACACAAATTGAGAATCCGCTTGCCAAAGAAATTCTGGAGGGTAAATTTGTTGCAAAAGACACAATTCAAGCCGACTACAGCGACGGCATTATCAGCTTTACCAAAAAGCATGAATAATCTTACAGCATGCCAATCTAGTTGGGCATTACCTCTAATTCAGAACGCATGTAAGTAAAGATAAAATATGCTGGAACACATAGTGAAACTAATTAAACAATATTAGTTTGAGGTAAAATAAGCCTTTTTATTGGATAGATTGTCATGTTTAAAGGTAGCTTGGTTGCTATCGTCACCCCCATGGATGAAGAGGGTGGACTAGATTTAGATCGTTTCCGTTCTCTTCTGGATTTTCATATAAACCAGGGTACAGATGGCGTTGTGATAGTTGGCACCACAGGTGAATCTCCAACAGTGGATTTTGATGAACACCACCTGTTAATGCGCACAGCGGTAGATCATGTCGCAGGACGAATACCGGTGATAGCAGGAACTGGTGCAAACTCAACACGTGAGGCTATTGATCTATCCATTTTTGCTAAGAATTCAGGGGTGGATGCCTGCCTCTCGGTTGCTCCTTATTACAACAAACCCACCCAGGAAGGGCTATATCAGCACTTTAAAACAATTGCTGAGGCAGTTGATATCCCGCATATTCTATACAATGTCCCTGGAAGAACCGTAGCTGATATTCATAACGATACCGCACTTCGTCTAGCACCGATTCCTAATATTGTTGGTATTAAAGATGCAACAGGCAATATCGGACGAGGTTGTGATCTATTGTTACGCGCACCTCCCGAATTTTTCATTTATAGTGGCGATGATATTAGCGCATTAGCATTATTGCTGTTAGGGGGACATGGCGTTATTTCAGTTACCGCAAATGTGGCTCCCAGAATGATGCATGAGATGTGCATTGCCGCGCTTTCGGGAGAGATAAATACTGCGAGGTCGTTAAATAATAAGCTTCTGCGCTTGCATACAGACTTATTTGTCGAAGCCAACCCCATTCCTGTGAAATGGGCCGCTACACAAATGGGATTGATAAATTCTGGAATTCGTTTGCCACTAACACCATTATCTGCTCAATACCATCAGCTTATACGCGAAGCAATGCAGCTGGCGGATATCCACACGACTTAAAGAGGTAAAATGTCAACCATGAAGTGGCGAAAAATAACCTTGCCGTGCCTGATACTAATGCTCTCAATGACAAGCATAGGTTGCAATATGTTTCCTGAAACCAAGAATATTGATTACAAATCGGCCGGCAAAGCACCCGCTCTGGATGTACCTCCTGACTTGGTTCAACCTGACATTGATGAGCGCTATTCGATTCCAGAACTGAGTTCACCTGGAAGCACAACATTTTCCAGCTATAGCAACGAACGGGGCGAGCGGCAAAACACCAGTTCATCTTCTTTACTACCATCATCTTTTCAGGATGTGCATATTGAACGCTCAGGAACACAGCGCTGGCTAGTTATTCCCCAATCGCCTGAAACTGTATGGCCGGTAATTAAAGAATTTTGGCAAGAACTTGGTTTCCTGATCAAAACAGAAGTTCCAGAGGCTGGAATTATGGAAACAGATTGGGCAGAGAATCGAGCCAAGATTCCGCAAGATATTATACGCTCTGTACTTTCCACTGTTCTCGATAGCATTTATTCCACCGCTGAGCGCGATAAATTTCGTACCCGCCTGGAGCGAAACGAGATAGGTAATACGGAAGTATATATCAGCCACCGCGGTATGATCGAAGTATTGCAAAGCGGCCCTCTCAATCGCACCATCTGGCAACCACGCCCGGCCGATCCTGATCTCGAAGCTGAAATGCTCTCGCGTTTAATGATGCGCTTCGGCGTTGAGGAGCAAAAGGCTAAACTGGAATTAGCTACTAGCAAAAATAATACTTCTGTTGAACGTGCTTACATCGACCAAGAAGGAACAACCCTGGTTATCAATGAGGCATTTGACCGATCCTGGCGACGTGTTGGTTTGGCACTTGATCGAATTGGTTTTACCGTTGAAGATCGCAATCGTGAAGAAGGCATTTATTTTGTGCGCTATGTCGATCCCGATGTAGACAGCAAGAAGAAAGGCGACGATAAAGGGATTTTATCAAATATAATGTTCTGGCGTAGTGACGACAAGGATGCTGCCAAAGCCGCAAAATTTCGTATACAGGTTCATAACACTGGAGCCAACACATGCAAAGTAACTTTCTTAAGTGATGACGGATCAACCGTTAACTCCGCCACATCCAGCCGCATCCTAAAACTGTTGCATGAGCAGCTAAAATGAAGCCTCCGGCCAGAAAAAACTACCGCGCTCCACCTTGAAAATATAAACGCAATTTTATACGTTCCTTTCGAGAGCGCTTTAGCCGATGTCACCGCTTCCAGTTTTGCTTCGTCCATGTCCGATCTCTATACCTCACATGTTGAGCAATTCACAATATGCAAACCTCTCAGACTTATTTCATATCGCAAGGGACACTTGACAGCAACCCTCAAAACGTAATTTTTTTCTGAAACCTGTGGAAAAAAACAAAATTAACTGCTATCTTACGAACATAAAAATAAATTTCCCTCGTTATTTATAACTAAAAAGGAAAGGGAGTATTTCATGACCAAAGTAATCTCAATTCCAAACATTAGAAATCAGAATCGTCGCCGAACCGTACCTTTCATTTGCACCTATCACTTGGGAATTAAAATCGGAAGAAGGCTAGGTGAACGTAGAGTTCCTCAAAAAGGAATGCCGGAATATGTAGATCGCTATCCTGGGCATTTGATGGTTTGTATGGTTGCCATTTTATTCTTAGGTGTGCTAGATGCTTTCTTTACACTCAATATTCTAGCTAGAGGTGGAGAAGAACTGAATTGGGTTATGGCACAACTGATTGAAGATAGCACGCAAAAATTTATCAGCTTTAAGCTGGCACTTACATCAATGGCGCTGATATTGCTGATTATTCATCATAATGTACGACTTACTGAAAAAATACGTGTGTGGCATATCAAGTATTTGATTCTTTCCGGTTACACAGTATTGATTGGTTATGAATTATATTTACTGAAGCTTGCAGAATTTTATTGAATTCATCATTGGTATCAGAATTGTCATTGGAAAAATTAATTTCGTTTCGATGTGAAATAGCTGGCTACTTTCCTCAAATCATCAAGTGCTAATGTACCGGCAGCTTGTTGCAGCCGAAGATATGCCAACAAGTAGTTATATCTTGCTTGAGCAAGATCACGTCGAGCTGTGTGTAATTGCTGCTGAGCGTCCAAAAGATTCAAATTAATACGAATACCCCCACGAATACTTTTTTGTGTTGCTTCCACAAGCAGTTCAGCTGATTTCACTGCCATTTCCAAGGACTCAATCCTTTTGACGCTACTCATTAACAGATTGTATTGCTTGCGAAGCTCGACCAACACCTGGAGGGTTGCTGCGTCTAACTCAGCCTCAGCGCGAGCGTGATTCGCAACTGCTTGTGCGGTGAGAGCATTTACACGCCCTCCTGAATAGATAGGCATATTAACTTCAATTCCGATCGTTCCAAATTCCGCATCCAAACCTTGCGTAACAAAAGAACCTCTCTTATTTTTTTGTAGACTGGCAACTAAATCAACGCGGGGTAAATGACCAGCATGGTTTTTCTTAATTTCTTCTTTGCCCGAAACAACATTATGACGTTGCGTCACCAACTCAGCGTTTTGTTCGAGCGCCAAAGCTTGCCAAGTGTCATAGCCATCCGGAAGCTGTATTGTCTGAGAGCTAAAAGTATCATTTAAACGAACCAACTGTGTTATTTTTTGCCCTATCAATGCTTCCAGCTTAAGTTGTGCAATTTCTAGCTCATCTTTTGCTTCAATTATTTTTGCTTGTGCCAGCGAATACTTAGATTGTGTTTCCAAAACATCAGTTGTAGTTCCCTCTCCTCTCTGCAGCATGCGCTCATTGACGCGTTTGAGTTCTTCAAGGGCATCAACCTCTGTCTCAGCAATTCTTACACGATCTTGTGCTAACAAAGTTTCAACATAAGCTTCCACGACTCGAACTAAAAGCTGCTGACCATGCCCAAGAAATTTTGCACGGCTAGAATCAGCCCTGGCTTTTCCTTGCTGATATCCAGCTATTGCTTCAAGATTGAATAAAGGCTGGCGCAAAGTTAGCGTACTGACTTGTCCATCAAAATTCAGCGGCTGAGAACCCGCACCTGTATCCAATGTACCTGAATTCTTGTTTTGGGCATGCGTTACGGCTAAGCTTGGCAACAAACTGGCACGCCCGATGATTTCGGCTTGCTGACCTGCTTCATTTTCGTGCAAAGCGGAGCGATAGATTGGGTCATGCTGCAATGCCGCTTCATAAGCATCCAAGAGGTTCAGAGCATGGGCTAAATTAGTTGCATTGAAGAATAATACAAAAATAATTATTAAGATCTTATGATAAAAAGCGATCATTGCAACTACTCTTCGCTTAGGGAGGAATGGACGCGATCAAGAATTGGTTTAAATAGATAATTCATAAGTGAACGTTCACCTGTTTTAATAAATATTTCAACCGGCATACCTGCCCGTATTTGTTCATCGGCCAATTGCTTCATACCTTCTGGTGTTACTTTAGCTTTAATACTATAAAATGGAAATCCGCTGTTTGCATCAACAAGTCGATCTGCCGACACTTGGGTAACAGTACCAGGAATATTGGGCGTTTTCTTTTGATTCAGCGCAGAAAAAATTAAATCTACTGGAAGATCAACATGAATTTTATCAATTAGATGTACAGGCACCTGGCCCGTAATAATCAGCATATCATCGCTTGGAACAATATCCATCAACTTAGATCCTGGGGCGATTACACCACCTTCTGTAAATACATTCATGCCGACAACAATACCATCAACGGGCGCCTTAACTTCTAATGTCGCCAATTCAAAATCCTGTCCAATCAGGCGGCTTCTTAATGCTTCAGCTTCCCGCTGCACATCAGACAATGTTTGTCTAACCTCTTTCTGATATTCCTGCAACCGGTGAATGCGGCGTTGTTCAAGCTCCGTAATCTGACGTTGCGTACGCCCAATATCCCCAATGTCGGAAGAAATTTCTCCTGTGAGTTGCGTATAACTCCGCTCAAGTTCCAGAACACGATTGCGGGGAACAAAACCATCCATGGCCAGATCGCGTAAACTGAAAAGTTGTTCTTCAAGGAACTTAAGTTGCTGGTTTTTACTGACTCTTGATGACTCCAACCCCCGCAACTGTAATTTCAGACCCGCAGTATTTTCATCAATTGCAGCAATCTCATGTTGCAAAGCAAGTCTACGCGATGAGAATAGTTGATTTTGAATACTATTATTATTAGCAATACGCGAATCATTTTGTGAAGCAAATTCATTCGGAAAGGTGATTTCATTAGCCCCATCGCGTTCTGCCAATAACCTTGCTTCGATTGCACGCGCTGCATAGAGTTGACTACGGGTTATTTCTGCTTGAGCTTTGATCTGCACATCATTCATGCGTACCAGGATCTGCCCTAGTTTTACGTGATCACCTTCTCTAATCAAGATTTTATCAATAATACCGCCAGTCTGATGCTGCACTGCCTGAAGATGACTCGCCACGGTGACGGTTCCCATGACAGGGACTCCTTTATCTAAAGGGGCGATCGATGACCATAGAACAAATCCACAAAACCCAGCCAAGACAATCCACCAACCGAGCCTGGTATAAGTCGTTTCATCAGTCTTAACCTGCGTGGATAGATCAACTACTGGAATACTCTCAATAATTGATTCTTTTTCTTCAGCAACAAGCTTCATTTTTATTCCTATTCGTTGATCGAAGTATTTATTCTCAATATATGATAGAACGGAACGACATCTTTCAGTTTAGCTAGTTTCCGCGTCAGTTACATCAGTAGCTTGTGGTGCTTGAGTAGTGGTCTGATTTTCAGCTTTCTTTTGTGCCAGCAATGCCTGTTGAGTTTGCTGTTGTTTTGTCAAAGCCTCGATTACTTCTTTGGTAGGGCCAAACATTTTTACCATGCCATCCTGTAATAGTAATAGTTTGCTGGTCGCGCCTAGAATACTGGTTCGGTGTGTAATCAAGACGATAGTTTTCCCACGTTTACGCAAATCGATGATGGCAGCCAGAAGCGCTTGCTCACCCACATCATCAAGATTTGAATTGGGCTCATCCAGAACGATTAATGAAGGATCATCGTACATTGCACGCGCTAAACCAATGCGTTGCTTTTGCCCGCCGGAGAGTCCCGCGCCACCGCCACCAAGCACCGTATCGTAGCCTTCAGGCATATTTAGAATCATTTCATGAACACCTGCTCGTTTAGCTGCGAGAATAACCTTCTCTGCATGAATTTCTCCAAAACGCGCAATATTTTCTGAAACCGTGCCTGCAAATAGCTCAATATCTTGGGGTAAATACCCGATGTGCGGACCCAGCTCATCTTTGTTCCAAAGATATACATCCGCGCCATCCAATCTTACTTTCCCCGAAGCGGCCGGCCATACGCCAACTAATAATCGAGCCAGTGTGGATTTTCCAGACCCACTGGGGCCAATAACGCCGAGAACCTCGCCAGCATTAAGAGAGAATGAGATACCTTTAATAACCGGCACTTTTCCGCCAGGTGGAGCTGCAGCAACACTTTCAACATTAATGATACCGGCTGGCTTTGGCAATGCCATCCCCGCTTCACGTGCCGGATTATGTTCAAGTAGCTGAGTGAGGCGCTCATAAGCGCTACGCGTACTCCCAATTTGCTTCCACACGCTGATCAATAACTGAACCGGCGCTATGGCTCTACCTAATAGTATCGAGCCAGCAATCATCATCCCGGGAGTGATGCTATTCTCTAAAACCAATAGCGCACCTAATCCCAGCATGAGCGACTGCAATGCCACAGTGAAAGACTTAGATAATGCAGTCATCACGCCTGCTTTTTCACTGGCTTCAGCTTGTAAATTAAGAAAGCGACTGTGTAATTTATACCAGCGAGATTGTATATTAGGCAACATACCCATGGCTTCAATTACTTCAGCATTACGCAGATTATTTGATGCTACATTGGTAGAAGCGATAGCCATCGAATTGGCCTCGGCTAAAGGCTTGTGTGATATTTTTTCATTGATGTAAGCTAGTGTGATTAATATGACCGTACCACATAATGCAAAAACGCCCAAACCAGGATGGAACATGAATATTACGAGTAAATAAATCGGAAACCACGGTGCATCAAAAAAAGCGAATAAGGCATTGCCAGTTAAAAATTGCCGTAAATTTGTCAGATCTTTCAAAGCTTGACCAGCATTGCCATCACCTTGCTTCAAGCTTTCTTCGAAGGCAGCAGTATAGACGCGTTTATTCAATTTCATGTCGAGCTGTGCGCCGACCCGGATTAATACAAAGCTGCGTATGTATTCTAGTGCGCCCATGAAAATATAAGCGCCTAGCATAATCAACGTTAACATTAATAAAGTTGTTTCGTTGCGACTGGTAAGAACACTGTCATAAAGCTGCAACATGTAAATGGCTGGCATAAGCATGAGCATATTAATGACCGCACTGAATACCCCAATGTTTCTGAAAGCTTTCTTAAAGCTAACTAGTACTTGCGCAACTTCATTCTGCGGAGCTCGAAATTTAAATTTCATCTATAAAACGCCATGATTGAGTGTTACTCGAATATAAATATGCAATTTATTGAATCAATTATAGTTGTTGATGGTTATTTTTGACTAGGTAAATCTTTTGCAGTCAATACGAATGCTCTAGGAAGAAAGTTCAGATCCCGTTGCAAATCTGAACAATCAAAATTTAAATTCTGATTCATTCTTTCGGCCATTGCCGACGTCCAATAACGATAACTTGGTAGCCACCGGATTCCCCATGAGGCGATCTGAAAAAGCCATAGCGGTATTGTCAATGTGCGCTGCGGTTGATGCAATGCTGCAAAAACGCAATTAACCATTGCCCGGTACGTTAAAGTTTCTCCTCCCGCTAAATTATAGGAACGATTTGCTAAACTTAAAGTGCTAAGCGCCTTATAACACGCGATCGCAACATCTTCAGCATGAATTGGCTGTCGCAAACCCTGAGCTGATCCTAACAGGGGAAAGAATCCAAACCGATGAATAAAATTCATTATTTCAGTAATATTTTTGTCCCGTCCATACCCATAAATCATTGTTGGTCGCAAAAATATCCATTCTATTTTATGCGCAGTCATCCATGCTTGTACCATCTCTTCGCTTTTGATCAGCTGCATTGCAATTTCTCGCTCCTTGGTGTCTGTGGATGCATTTTTCGTGAAACGGCTGGTGGAAGATAATACAACAATCCGACGAGCGCCATAGGCCAATAAGAGATCAAAATGTTCCGGTAATATCCAGATGGGAGCGACACATAGCCAAAAAGGAATAATCCTATTTTCTATGGAATCACTGAAATCAACAGTCGTATCAAGCTGACGCCAAATAATTTGTGGATGACTTTGTGTGAACAAACGACGTGAGAAGGCGGTAATGCGATAATTGTTTTGTAATAATTGGTTTAGTAGGCATTGACCCACCAGACTGGTTGCACCCAGTAACCCGACATGCTGTTCATTCATATTCTTATTTTCAACAGTTTATAACAGTATTGCGCGGAAAGGAACATCACAGCAATCCCAAAGCGAGACCATACCGCCAGAGAAACCAGCCCCATTAGCGCCTTTGGGTACTGTCGCTGAAAAAATTTTTGATAGAACCGTAGCATACCTTTATGTTTGTGCCATGAAACAAAAAACGGTCTGGAACGGCTGCAGGCTCCTTGAAAATGGACAACCGGAGCGTCGGGTATGAAAATAATCCTCCATTTCTTTTGCCTGAATCGCACGCAAAGATCTAAATCCTCGCAGTGTAAAAAATAATTTTCATCCCACAGACCCACTTTATCAATAGCTTCACGCTTTACTAGCATCAATGCGCCTGAAATTGCTTCGACTTCTATGGGTACTTGGGGTAATGGTTTGTTATTCAGGTGAAAATCAAAAAATAAGCGTGGCCAGAATTTCTCCAAGTGATACAACCCAAAAGCACGTACAAAAGCACGCCAAGGGGTAGGTATAGCTCTCCGTCCGCCACCTTGCTCGGAACCATCAGGATTAACCAAAAAACCACCGACCATGCCGATATGGGCATCTGACTCTATTATCTGAACCATACGCTGCAATGAATTTTCCTGCAAAATACAATCAGGATTTAGGAAAAGAATAAGCGGCTCAGTGGATAAATTAAGACCAGTATTGCAACCTGCGGCGAACCCTACATTGTTATGGAGACGGACAATGTGTAGTTTTTTTGATGAAAGCTTATTTTCCAATTCAATTAAGCTCGTATCCGAAGATGCATTATCAACTACGACGATTTGCTGGACCTGATGCAATACTGCATGCACACAATTTACCAGAAGCGAGCCACTATTATAGTTGACGATGACTACTGTTACAGGTTTGCTGCAAATGAAATTCAATTGGCTTTAACTCCAGTTTTGCTCCACGCTCTGTAATGAAAGAGATCGCAAAAAAGCTCGAAGCTGAGTAGTTGGTTTAAAGACATTTATCAATATATGAAGTACGAACACCATCATTTTACCGCCTTCAGCTAACATATAGCAGCATCTTATTCTTCTTACTTCATAAACAAAATGAATAAACTGGCCTCTGAATGCTTGGATCAAAATACCCATGATCACTCCCAGGCTCTTTAACGCACATTTTTCTTGGTAATATTTTTTGTATATGGGCAATGCCAAACACTGAGGCAGCGTGTTATATCATAAGGTTGATATCGACTAGATAGGCTTAATAAACTGCCTCCCAAACATGATGACAATTACACCAACCAAACAGATGCCTACACCAATCCAATCAGCGATAGCCGGACGAATTGCATCTATCGCCCACAACCACATCTAATGCCACACAAATATATATACCGCCATACGCCGCATAGACACGTCCTGCAGCTTGAGGATGAAGTGTCAGTAACCAAACAAAAATGCTAAGCTGATAGCTGCGGGGAAAAGCAGCCAAAGAGACCTTCCTTCTTTCAAGCAGAGATATGGCAGATAACAACCAATTATCTCCGGCCAAAGCGGTAACTACAAATAAACTCAACGTTCTGATGATTTCCATTACTCCTGTCCCAATAAAGGCAAATCATTTCTGAGATGTGACGATTAGGAAATAATTGTAACTTGATCTCAAAAAGAACACCATGAATCAAGCAGAACGCCATAATGCCAGACAGTATCGTTTTATTTCATGAATCGACTAGAAGAATTTAGTGGTGTGTTGCTGAAAGCGCCCCGAAGAAACGCTTGTTGCACGTTGACAGTAGCATTTAAGCAAAGCTGCTGAAATCATCCTACACAAATAAAACTAATTACAACTTAATATTTGATCTGAAAATGCACCGACATATAAAAAACTCGGTCGCTTGCGGCCGAGTTTTAGACATGATGACTATTTTTCTGCAGCTCCATAACCTTTCACTATGCGGTTAAAATACTTGATCAGTGAATGGTTTTTTTATAGAAGATCTCGATTGTTGAAAATGACGTCTGGCATACATGAAAAGGCTAAATCGATTATTTATGCCTAATTTCTTGAAAATTGCGGACAAGTGATTCCGTAATGTATATTCACTCATCTGTAAGTGCGCTGCAATCTGTTTGTTCTGTTCGCTACCACTAGCCTGTGAGAACACATTAACAATTTCGCTTTCCTTACGTGTAAGCCCACCAACCTTTCTAGTGTCGATAGAAGGGGAAGCTACCCTTCTCATGCGGAAGTTTTGTAGAAAAGCACGACTGGCTGTCTCTCGATCAAACCACACTTCTCCGTTATGAACCTTATCAATCACTTTAAGTATCGTCTGGATAGATTCTTTCTGGCACACAACGCCTCTCGCGCCTGCAATCACTGCTTGGTCAATGACTTTTTGATCGCGTGTTCTGCAAAAAATTACGACTTTTGTATCACCGTTATTGGCAAATTCAGAGATATAGTTTACGCAATTAATATCACCCAAATAAATATTGAGTATCAAAATATCCGGTCGTTTTTCCATGACCAGTCGTTTAGCAAGAAAAATATTTGCCGCTGTCCCAACAACTTCCATTTGCGGTTTCTGGTCATTGATCAATTTCTCCAATCCCCAGAGCACTATTTGCTGATCGTCAACTAAAAATACCCGGATTGGGTTTAGAGAAAATTGTTTTGCCAGCCTTACCGACTTATCAACATCATCATATCGATTGAAGTCAGAATCAGCCTTAGGATAGTTTTTTTCACTATCACATTCTTGGGCTCGGTTGCACAAGATCGCAACCAATGACATAGTGCGCTGAATGATTGATTCAGTGCTATAGCGTGTAAAATAAATACAAAGTTTGGAATTTTCGATCGGAAGGTTCAACTGGTGTATTAAACAGAGATCGTCACCGTTATCAAGCTCCATGTCTGTCAGAATAAGATCTGGTTTATCGATTTTTATTCTGAATGAAGCTGTTTTATTTGAATTGTATATACCAATAATATCGTATTCCCATCCTTTAATTATATTTTCCAAGTTCCCACCTGAAATATAATTACGAACCAAGACTAATACCCGTGGAACCTCTATTCTATTATGAGAAATTCTCTTCAATGCTGATTCTGTTTTTTTATTCATTGATCTTTGCCTTTTAAGAGTCCCACGACATTACAATTTTTTATTTGCAATGACGACAAACCACCTGTGTAAACGAATGTGAACGTGAGATGCCTGTCATCCTAATAAAAAAACCTATAAAAGAGAAAAAAGCATTCCACACTCGGCATGTTAATTCCACTTGTTAGTACAAAAGTTTCAGTAATGAACAAATAAATTAATCTTCAACTTATTTTTTCTTGAATTTTTATTACCTATCAACAGCCCAAAAGCATCGAGAGGGATAAAAATGCCTTAGGACTGTTTTCATGCTCAGTATGTCGGATATAAATCCCAGCTGTTCCAGATAGATTTTTGTGTAATTATTTCCCACACATAAATGAACTATACGTGGGAAATAATCCCATGTCAATGGTTTTGTAAGATTGCTCTGATCAATTTATATGAACAAGTAATAATCATATTTATCACAATTTTTTCTCAATCTTTGAAGATTCGATTTTCCAGAATTACTAGTTGCGCCGATTGACAAAACACACAACCGGCGGCATTCCTGTTGGTGTGATTGAGGTATTTGAGAATCTTTACTGGAATGATTAATTTATAATCGAGATTATTATTGTATAAGCAAATTTAAGAGAATTCTAATTAAGTTCCGTAACGAATTTAGAACGAACGGTGGTTTATAGATTACGTTTGCAGCAAGTGATATGTGCTGTGAATAATGGAGTCCATGTAGTTAAGCAACAGCTAGATTTGCATAGTATCGCTGGGTAAATTCTGCTGGTGATAGATAGCCAAGTCTTTCTTGCTCACACTGTCGG
>NZ_JAIEMO010000047.1 GCF_019752095.1 Nitrosomonas sp. | reverse complement strand
TTCTCGGCAATGCCGGCACTGCTTTTAGACCACTGGTTGCAGTATTATCTTTAATGCATGGACATTATCGACTGTCGGGTGTACCTCGAATGCATGAGCGTCCCATTGCGGATTTGGTTGATGCATTGCGACAATTGGGTGCAAATATCAATTATTTGGGCAACTCAGGCTTTCCTCCATTGGAAATTAAACCATCTACCCTGCATGTCAACGGCGATGCGCATACTGTTACAGTAAAAGGCAATGTATCCAGCCAATTTCTCACGGGATTGTTGATGGCCTTACCATTAAGCGGAAAGAAATCCATCATTGAAGTAACTGGCACATTAATTTCCCAACCCTATATCGAATTAACGCTTGTGCAAATGCAACATTTTGGCGTTCAAGTGGAACACACCCACTGGCAGCAATTTGTAATTCCGGCTCAACAAAAGTACCGTAGTCCAGGACACATATCCGTCGAAGGTGATGCTTCGTCAGCTTCATATTTTCTCGCAGCGGGTGCCATCGGTGATGGCCCAGTAAAAGTATATGGAGTGGGCCGAAACAGCGTACAAGGCGATATTCGCTTTGCTACAGCTCTAGAACAAATGGGAGCAAAAATATCCATGGGAGAAAACTGGATTGAAGCAAGTAGCGCAAGAAATGGTGACAACAGAAAACTTCTACACGCCATCGATTTGGATTGCAATCATATTCCCGATGCAGCCATGACACTCGCTGTAACCGCGTTATTCGCAGAAGGCATAACCATGCTGCGCAACATTGCCAGCTGGCGCCTGAAAGAAACGGATCGTCTTGCAGCAATGTCCACTGAATTGAAAAAACTAGGTGCGATTGTTGAAGAGGGCGCGGATTACTTGCGCATTACCCCTCCCATTCATGGCTTGACCCCGAACGCGGCGATTGATACTTATGATGATCATCGCATGGCCATGTGTTTTTCACTAGCATGTTTGGGTGCACCTGTGCGCATCAACAATCCTGATTGTGTGAACAAAACTTTCCCCGATTATTTTGGGAAATTATCACAAATTGTTCACTCTGAAACCAATTAATTTCACTGTACGGTCTTAACAAAACAACAAGACTCTTAATGAAAACCGAGAAAATTCCTGTTATCACAATTGATGGCCCGTCAGCATCCGGGAAAGGCACCGTTGCCCAATTAGTTGCCCAAAAGATTGGATTTCATTACCTTGATAGTGGCGCACTTTATCGTCTAGTTGCTTTAAAAACAACACTATCGCACGCTGATATCCACAATGCTGACCAACTTGCAGAAATTGCCAAATGCTTGGACATTGTATTTAAAAATGAACAGATCTACCTTGATGGCGTCATCGTCACAGAAAATATCCGTGCAGAACAGTGCGGCTTACTAGCTTCCCAATTGGCTGCTTATCCACAAGTTCGGGCAGCGCTAACAGAACGCCAACGCGCATTCCGCCAATTACCTGGATTGGTTACCGATGGACGTGATATGGGGTCTGTTATCTTTCAAGACGCCACGCTAAAAATATTTTTAACAGCCAACGCAGAAGTGCGCGCACAAAGGAGATATAACCAGTTGAAAGAGAAAGGAATAAGTGCTAACATTGCGGACCTGTTGCATGACATCAAGAAACGGGATGATCGTGACAGTAATCGTAGCATCGCTCCGCTAGAGCAAAGCGCTGATACACGATTATTGGACACTTCAGCGTTGACCATATCCCAGGCACAAGACGCCGTTCTCTCCTGGTATAATGAAATTGCGCATAAAGCCAGCGTTTGAATTTAGATAATATTCTTCTTAATGTCCAAAAACGAAAAGAAGAATTATCTATTATTCAAATATTTTATCAACTAACCCAGTCCACTGGCAACCAAGCCAGTCGGAATATCAATCAGGTATTTTTTATAATGACTACTGCTTCCACTGCAACCCAACAATCCTCCGAAAGTTTTGCCGCACTCTTTGAAGAAAGCCTTTCACGACAAGAAATGCGTATTGGTGAAGTAATTACCGCCGAAGTCGTTCGTGTTGACTACAATATTGTAATTGTAAATGCCGGACTTAAGTCTGAAAGCTTTATTCCTGTCGAAGAATTTAAAAATGATCGTGGTGAGATTGAAGTTAAACCCGGCGATTTTATCAGTGTTGCCATAGAATCTCTTGAAGATGGCTACGGTGAAACCCGTCTTTCCCGTGATAAAGCTAAGCGCTTAACCGCATGGCATGATCTGGAACAGGCGATGGAAAGCGGAAAGATCGTGACTGGCATGGTTAACGGCAAGGTAAAAGGCGGCCTGACAGCAATGATTAATGGCATACGGGCATTTCTACCCGGCTCTCTTGTAGATATCCGTCCTGTTAAAGACACGACGCCTTATGAAAATAAGGAAATGGAATTCAAAGTCATCAAACTGGACCGAAAACGCAACAATGTGGTCGTTTCACGCCGTGCTGTACTAGAGGCAACACAAGGAGCAGATCGGGAAACCTTGTTATCTAATTTGCAAGAAGGCTCGGTGGTTCAGGGTGTCGTAAAAAATATTACGGATTATGGCGCATTTGTTGATCTGGGTGGCATTGACGGTCTACTGCATATTACCGACTTGGCATGGCGCCGGGTAAAACATCCCTCTGAAGTCGTCAACATCGGCGATGAAGTTACCGCCAAAGTGCTCAAGTTCGATCAAGAGAAAAATCGTGTTTCACTAGGGATGAAGCAACTGAGCGAAGATCCTTGGGTAGGTCTATCACGTCGTTATCCGGCACGTACTCGTTTGTTCGGGAAAGTGACCAACCTAACCGACTATGGTGCTTTTATTGAAATCGAACAAGGTATCGAAGGATTGGTTCACGTTTCAGAAATGGATTGGACCAACAAGAATGTTTATCCTTCGAAAATTGTGCAACTGGGCGATGAAGTTGAAGTCATGATTCTCGAGATCGACGAAGAACGTCGCCGCATCTCATTGGGCATGAAGCAATGCCAAACTAATCCATGGGAAGAATTCGCCGCGACTCATGATAAGAACGCCAAAGTGCGTGGTCAAATCAAATCTATCACCGACTTCGGTGTATTTATTGGACTGCCTGGAAATATCGATGGCCTTGTTCATCTATCGGATTTATCTTGGAATCAATCTGGCGAAGATGCCGTTCTTAATTATAAAAAGGGCGATGAAGTCGAAGCTATGATTTTATCAATTGATGTCGAACGCGAACGCATTTCATTAGGCATTAAACAAATGGAAGGCGATCCTTTCACCAGTTTCGTTGCCGATAATGACAAGAACAGCATTGTTGTAGGCACGGTAAAGTCGATTGACCCCAAAGGTGCTGTCATAGCACTCGCTGATGATATCGAAGGTTATTTGCGAGCTTCCGAAGTCTCGCGTGATCGCGTTGAAGATATTCGCACTTTCTTGAAGGAAGGCGATAAAGTTGAAACCATGATTATTAATGTTGATCGCAAAAACAGAACCATCAACCTTTCGATTAAAGCGAAAGATAAATCAGATGAGTCAAGCGCCATGCAGAAAATTAAAGCTCCAGCTAATGCTGGAACAACCAGCTTGGGCGCTTTACTGAAAGCAAAAATGGATAGTAAAAATACTGAGCAATAAGGACATTTCATGACGAAATCTGAATTAATTACTCGACTTGCTGCGCGATTCCCTCAACTGGTGGCAAAAGATGCAGAGCTGTCAGTTAAAACGATTATTGATGCAATGGCTAAAAGCTTGGCTGGTGGTCAGCGTATTGAAATACGGGGTTTTGGCAGTTTCGATTTGAACTATCGACCGCCACGTATCGGGCGCAATCCAAAATCGGGAGAGAAGGTCAAAGTACCGGAAAAGTATGTACCGCACTTCAAAGCCGGAAAAGAAATGCGCGAACGCGTTGATTATACGGATAAGAAATAACTTTCACCAATCGCAGAACACTTGCATCTGTGCAGCGCACTTCAACCAATGACGATGCTGCACAGATGCGTTAAGTACTCACTTCTGCAACATTGGATCAATTTCTTGTTTGAGTGAAGAAATATTAAGAACTCGGTTTATTTCGAGCTTATAATTTAACTACGTCTCTAATAACCTGTACGGACTATACTTATTATGATGAATCTAGTTGCTTGGCTTTTTCGTATTGTAGTCTTTGTAATTCTTGCAGTATTTGCATCCCAAAACTCACAACCTATTATGCTGCAATACACTATTGATCAATCTATCGAACTGCCTCTCAGTGTTGTACTTTTGATATTCTTCACACTGGGTGCTTTTATTTCCATGATTTTCATTCGATGCCAATGTAGCACGAGCGATTAAACACCACTTCGCTTCATGCACGAGCCTCGCATCATTGTGGCACTGGATTTCTCAAGTGCCGAAAGTGCCTTACGGTTAGCAGATCAACTTGATCCTCGTTTATGCCGTCTTAAAGTCGGCAAAGAGCTTTTCACTGCCACTGGACCACAGCTGGTTGAGAAACTTATGGCGAGTGGATTCGAAATATTTCTTGATCTTAAATTTCACGATATTCCGAACACAGTTGCCAATGCTTGCAAGGCTGCTACAAGTTTAGGTGTATGGATGGTGAACGTACATGCTTTGGGAGGACGCAGAATGCTCAATGCTGCACGTGAAGCAATTGAACCTGGATCAACCAAACTTATCGCGGTAACTTTGCTCACCAGCATGAATCATGAGGATATCACCGATATTGGCTTAGTGGGTGAATCTGAACAAATTGTAGCACGCCTGGCGCAGTTAACCTACGACTGCAATTTGGATGGCGTTGTTTGCTCTGCATTGGAAACCGCGCTGCTTCGTCAACAATTTGGCAATGAATTTTGTTTAGTAACTCCAGGCATCCGTCTGCACCATGATAGTATCGATGACCAAAAAAGAGTAACGACACCGATGAAAGCAATTGCTGATGGCGCCAATTTTTTAGTTATTGGAAGACCGATATCACAAGCAATCAATCCGCTTCAAAAGTGTTTGGAAATATATAATGAAATGGGTATTTTTTTGTAGTATCGAAACACTCTATTAAGAGTAGACCGTCAAGAGAGCGCTTAATCCGTCATTCGCTTTTCACTTTGAACATCCCATCCCAGTCTAATCAGAGATACCGCTCAACCAGTAACATACTTTCCATTTAGAAAAAACGCTTGCGCTTCTGCGAAAATCTCAGAATACAAGTCAGCAGAAATTTCTTCTTCTCTGCTTATCTCTTGATTTTAAGGCGTTGTCACAGCCTCTGTGCAAATAAAAAACCCCCACATAACTTGTGAGGGTTTTTTATTTTAAACTTCAGTGTCTATATCATACAAGTCACTGCAAAAACTATTTCAGACTTTTCGCTATTATTAAGCGATGGTTAGATCAGTCGTTGCAATTGTGCTGTCTGACAGGCCAACTACACCGGTCAACTGGATCAGCATATCACCTGCACCTACACCGTCGGTTCCTTCAGATACGAATACATAGCTGTCGGTACCAAATTCAAATATTGCAAATTGCCCTGCGGCAGCCGCACCTGTTTGAATTGCAGCTTCAACAGCAGTAATTCTTTCAGCCAGTGTATCGTCAGCTGCGTTGAATGATGTTACAACACCTTCAGCACCGATTGTTGCTACACCTGCATTACCTGATCCTCCAGCAACGATCGACCAGTTAGCACCGCCAGTGAGTGCAAGAATATCAGAGCCAGCAGCAAAATCAGTGATGCTATCAGCATTATTACCCAACGCATTGGCAGTTGCTGCGGTGAAATCTGCAGTTTCGTCAAAATTGAAGGTATCAGCACCATCGCCACCCGTTAAGGCATCCTTGCCTGTGCCGCCAGTAATACTGTCGTCACCTGCGCCTGCACTGATGATATCACCAAAAATAGTACCGGTTAATGTATCGGTACCGCTATTGGAGGTAATAGTCACACCCTGTGTGCCATTGAAAGCAGAGGCATCCACTATAATGTTACCTGTTGCTGTTGATGCATCAACATCGGATAGCGCTGTGGTAGCTGCGTTAACTGTGTAAGAAACTTGCTGCTCGCCACTAATATTAACCGTAGTAATATTAGCGCTGTGGCCAGCAGTTGCACCAGCCAAGTTAATTACATATCCTTCATTGCCATCATCATCTGTGTCAGGATCTGAATCAGTGTTACTATCACTTGCAACAACATTAACAATATTAATCCCTTCCAGGTCTAACTGTACCGTATACGAAGTATCGTTAGCCGTCAGATCTGCATTCAGCATTACATTCAGCGTATCGTCGTTGGTACCCGCTCCCGTTGCTCCGGTCATGCCGATTATGTAATCGTTACCGGTATTAGATGCGCTCTGGAATTCCAGAGTTGCACCACTGCTAAAACCAGTGATCGTACGATCAGCACCAATTGCATTCACTGCAAATTGAATGTAGTTATATCCCAGGTTGTCGATCTCCAGGTTGGAACCAAGCGCATCGGTAATACGCAGTTGTTCAAAACCGGTGATTTTAGCCAGCACAGCGAGATCAGGTGCATCACCATCGTCCAGAAGCGCAGCTTCCGCACTAGCAATTCCCAATGTATCAGTACCTTCGCCACCTGTCAGCGTGTCTGCAGTCGTTGTTTCACCCGCAGCATTCGCCGTGATCAGAGTATCGTCACCTGCACCGAGGTCTATGGTGTAATTAACAGCAGCAACGGCGGTAATGGTGTCATCTCCACTACCTGTGGTAACAGTTGTATTACCTGCACTTGCACCTAGATCCGCAGTCAGATTACCCGTCAATGCTGAAGCAGCTAAAGTAGTTACTGTGGTTTCGCCTGTTAATGACAATTGCAGATCTTGATTACCCGTCACGTTAACGGTAGCAACACTGCCACTAGATGACAGCGCAACAAAGCTAGCACTGCCGATAGCAGCCAGATTAACCGTGGTCAATGCGGCACCGTTATAGTTAACAGAAACATTTGCTGTGGTACCTAATCCACTTACACTCAGATTACCGCTTGTTGCCGCAGCATCATTCGTAATTGTGATGGCTTCACCATCCGCCATGTTCTTAAGTGCGGTGGAAACGCCCGCACCCACAACATAGGTCTGAGCAGTAGTAGCATTATCCAAGGTAACTTTGGTTGCACTGGAGCTTGATGTATCAAAACCAGTCGGAGAATTGACCAACGTGAGATTTTCAACCGAAGTGGTTGCGCCAATATCATCTAAAGCTGCGGCAGCGAATACTGTCAGTGTATCGGTACCGTCACCGCCATTGATCTGGTCAGCAGCAGATACAGTTCCAGCATCACCGATAAAGCCATCGTCACCGGTAGTTCCGTTAAGGACATCAATACCATCGGTAAACACAAACACTTGTCCATTCGATCCTGATTCTGCCAGAACTTGATCAACATCTGCTTGTGTATAAGGCGCTGTTCCTTCAACAGTGCGTAAAACATTTTGCAAAGAAGTCAGATCATTGGAAGACGTTGTGCTAGAGAAAGCTTCGGCAACCAATGCCTTATTTGCCAGTAATGTAGCTGCCTCGGTAAATTCTTCCGGCGGGCTGTTTGACAAGAAAGTGACCGCATCATAAACAATTTTACCAAATCCAACGCCGGCATCAATTTGTGTGGTGAAGTAGTCCTCGGCTTGTGAAGCTGCACTGCCTTCAACGCCATCAGCCGTTAAACCAAAATTTCCCATCAACACCGCAACTTGCGAAGCAGTTGTCACTTTACCGCCCATAATATCGTTAGTAAAAAGCGGCAGGACAGCTAATTCATCAGCTAATTGACTTGTAGTGCCTCCATTCTCTACGTAATTTGCCAGAATAGTTAAATTACTACCACCTGGTGCCGCATTGAACAAACCTGCAACAATCTTCAGAATTTCAGTTTGTTGTGTACTCGTTATAGCCATGGGAGCTCCCTTGTTATAAAAATTAAAAATAAATACTAAAGTAAATTACTTGCAAGTTTTTCACTTTTCACTTTGTCTCTATGTGTAACTTCTGCGCAACTCACATTTTCCTAGCAGAAAATACCACAAAAGCCAAGTTAAAGTCCATTCTGCCCAAAACAAAACCTCTTTGCAAGTTTGTAACCGAAGTTTTCATGGGGCGTGTTGCTTAATTGCAACATTATAACGCCATTGATTTGCACTATTATTCTGATAAGCAGGATAAGAGTACGTTTATTCCCTCAATTCATCTGCGCAGGAGTGTGTTTATTGCAACGATACCAGATTTAACACAGATAGCTGTCGCCTAAGCAATGTATGGACTGCCAGATACAATCAAAAATTTAAGCAATCGGATGAGATACCAAGAACGCTGTATCTCCATAGATGAAAAGTGAACCAATCTTTTCCTACTCATTAATTTTCACGTATTTATCTGCGATAATACACTATTCAACATTCCAAGTTTTGCTTCTTGTACCTGCTCAATATCATATTCCCAAATAACTTCCGCAGCTTATGGTCGCACGCTCCGCTCACACTGCAAATGATTAGATGCGAAATGATTCGTCGATATCAAGACTCATTCCTGGGATTATTAAAGATCTTTATCAACCCTATCCTAAACTTGTCGATATACACACTTGCTCTCAGCGTCGTGCTTACAGTACGATTGAACCCCCAAGACCATGATAAATTTGCTTTTTCCTTGTTAATATTTATTGGATTAATTCTGTTTAATTTATTCTCTGAATGTCTTTCCCGTGCATCCGAATTGATACTTTCAAGCGTAAACCATGTCAAGAAAGCTATTTTTTCCCGGGCAATCCTGGTCGATTGGACCGACCTGAGCTGGTTTAATAAAATGCGCAGAGGATTTGCAGATGTCCTTTAATGTTTCGGGCCAAGAACCAGCCATTAACGTTGCGAAACTGTCTAAATGTTATCAGTTGTATCAACATCCCAAAGATCGTTTAAAGCAATTTTTATGGCCGCACAGATGGTGGGGTTCACGTCAATATTATCGCGAACTGTGGGCATTAAACGATATCGATTTAACGATAATGCCTGGGGAAGTCGTGGGTATCGTAGGTCAAAACGGTTCTGGAAAATCAACACTGCTGCAATTGGTTTGTGGCACCTCAACACCTACACGCGGTGAAGTGCAGGTGAATGGCCGTATCGCTGCTTTATTAGAACTCGGCGCCGGTTTCAACCCAGAGTTTACCGGACGCGAGAATGTCTTAATGAGCGCAGCGATCATGGGGTTAAGTCAAGCAGAAATTGCTGAACGCATTGAACAAATCATCGATTTCTCAGGTGTTCGTGATTTTATTGATCAACCAGTAAAAACATATTCCAGCGGTATGTATGTGCGCCTGGCGTTCTCTGTTGCCATTAATGTCGACCCGGATATCCTTATTATTGATGAAGCTTTATCGGTAGGGGATGGCGCATTTGCCCGCAAATCATTCACCCGCATCATGCAAATGCGTGATGCGGGAAAAACAATCTTGTTTTGCTCACATTCGCTGTTTCAGGTTGAATCTTTATGCGCTCGTGCAATCTGGCTCAACCAGGGCAAGATGGTCTCAGATGGAGAGTCCGCCCAAGTAGTGTCTGCCTATCAGGCATTTCTGGATTTAGGCACAATTGACTCAACAGCAACAGTAGAAACACATTTTACTAGTAAGAATGCCCCGGCACAGGACAAGAAGCACCCATCCGGCAATGCGCATCTGGAGAAAGTGCAATTAATAGCGAATGATGCCTGCACGCCGCAAACTGATATCACCAGTGGCCAGTCCAATGTCCTGATAAACATAAGCTTTGTTTCGGATCCCTCACTCCCGTGCCCGAATATCGCAATGACCCTGAATACCAAAGATGGCCGAATCATCACCAGTACAGCCACATGGGAAGATCAATTCGTGATTCAACGATCACCCGATGGATCAGGGCAAATTTGTCTCAGATTGAAACGATTGCCACTCCTCAAAGGAGAATATCTGGTAAATATCTATTTATTGTGTGAACGTGGCTTACATCTGTATGATTCAGCAGAAGCTATTGCAACCATACAAGTAAAACAGGTAGGACGCTTGCAAGGATATTTCTCAATTCCTCACCAATGGGAAAATACTACTATCATTCAGAATGACTAAATCTATCAATCACAGCTCAATACAAAGCACTCAACATTATCGTCAAGCCACTCATGTTGCCACTTCAATGACAACCATTGCGCCCTCTCCTTTTGAGTCTCTGGCGTTTCCATTCAATATATACGCTCATGCGTTACACCTACATGAGGGCATGGCTTCTGATTTGCATTTCGGCTTGTTTCAAAATGACAAAACTAGCATGCGAACAGCGCAGCAATCAACCCATGAGCTGCTACTATCAAAGTTACCGCCACCTCCTTGCCGTATTCTGGAAGTAGGGATTGGTTCAGGAACTACCCTATCTATGCTCAGCCAGCTCGGTTACGACATCTGTGGCATCGCTCTCGATACGCAACCAATCAAACACATCAACAAGAATTTGGAACCTAAAGTTTCTGCCAGTTATCCATCACTGGAAGCTTTTAATGCCAGATCAGACAGCTTCGATATTGTTTTATTTAAGGAATCCGCGCAATACATTGATCAGCTTGTAATTTTTAATAAAGCACTGGATCTGTTGTCGCCATCAGGGCATTTGATCATCATGGGCGAATTCATACTGAAGCGCGATGCAAAAAAATCGGAAAATCTCCATTCACTCGCAAACATGATCGCGCTGACTGAGCGATCTGGGTTTGAGTTGATTGAAAATTTGGATTTATCCGCCTTAGCGGCACCAACACTTGACTATCTGTTACAAGCCATCTCAACATATCGGCAGAGACTGATCAAGGATCTTTTCCTTAACCCTGAACAACTGACACAGCTCGAGCAATCTAACCGAATCAATCGGGAAAAATACACCAATGGACAAAATGGATATGCTTTGCTACGTTTCAGGAAAAAAACAACACCTCAATGGCGACTGCAACTACTAAAAGAAAATCAGCAACATGAAATGTTTGACTTGTTTAAAAAAACATTTCATCACACCATGACACCCGCTATCTGGCAATGGAAGTATGGTTCAAATTCAAATCATAAGCTGGGTGTATGGCGGAAAGACAAGCTGATTGCCCACTATGGCGGTATTGCCCGGCAGATTCTATTCTTTGGGCAACCACAAACAGCTGTACAAATCGCGGATGTCATGGTTGATAACAATGAACGAGGAATACTCACCAGAAAAGGACCTTTTTTCCTGATGACAGCAACTTTTCTGGAACATTACATTGGATATGGCAAACCTTATCTAATCGGCTTTGGATTCCCGAACGAGCGACACATGAAGATTGCGGAGCGACACGGATTATACGGACAAGTTGGAAAAATGGTCGAAATTTCCTGGACTCCGTTATCGAAATTCCCCCACTGGCGCACTCGATTATTTCCTATCACCTCATTAGATAATGACGCGCAAATCAGGCTAATCGTTAATAATTGCTGGCGCCAAATGGCCAAGGATTTGCAAACTGCATTAGTGGGTGTTCGCGACTGGTCTTATGTACAACATCGCTATATTAATCATCCTAGCCAGCACTACCAAGTCGTGTTGATAAAAAACCGCGGCGGCGACCAAACTCGAGGTGTACTGATACTGCGCTATGATGATCATGGTTGCGAAATCGTCGACATCGTAGCACCATTAGCCGAGATTCCCCTTCTCGTTCTGCACGCTCGCCGGTTGGCAGGGATTAATGGCCATCAGCGATTGTTTTGCCGTATTACAGAAAACTTTGCTGCCTATTTCACGATCACCGGCGGCACCCAAAAAATGCTAGATATTCGCATTCCCGCCAGCACTTGGGACACCGCTCCACCGATTGAATCTTTACGTAACCATTGGTGGCTAATGTCCGGTGATACGGATTTTCGCTAAATGAATCTGTATTTGGTTAAATCCGGCAGTTAAATGATGCGTAATTATACATTTCGATAAATGAGCTCACGACAATGAGTGCAATCTCCACGTAGGCGAAAGATTGATTGTCATGAAGATTCTAATGGTTACACGCGAAACCCGATCAGATCAGCGTTATGGTCTCGGACGCAGTTTGGCACCGATTGTTGAAGAATTTCGGCGCCGTGGAGTCGATGTGGACTATCTTTGCCAAGCCGATTTAGGACAACGCGCTATACTCTGGCAACATCGCTTCCAACGTTTATTTAGCTCATCACCAGGAACCAAAAACACCCATACTCATTTCCCTGCACTGTTTCAGGTTCTGTTGGAACGCATTAATATGGGACGCCTTGCCGCAAAACTGGCAACCATGCAGAAATATACCCACATACACTGCCACGATCCCTATATCGCTATGGGCTTGCGTTTTTTCTTACGATTCTATCTGGGATACAATCCAACCTGGGGAATCACTGAACATGGTTTCGGTTGTTATACCCAAGCCATCCACGAAGATGGTGTACATCTTGGTCATCGCGTAATGCGCATCATGCGTCGCTGGGAAGCCGATACACTGCGTGCAGCTTCTTGGGTAATCGCTCCCACTCGAAGCGGCATCATCCAGATCGCACAGGATTTAGCGATTCATCCGCTACCTGCTAACTGGCATCACCTAGTTCACGCACGTCCGGTAGTTAACTACTACAGCCGCAAGGATGCAAGAAATCGTCTTGGTTGGAACGAGTCAGCAATTTATATATTAAGTATTGGCCGCATCGCCCCAGTCAAGCAATATCCATTACTGATCGAAGCGTGTGCCAAACTTGAACTAGAGAAAGAACTCCAACTAGTCATCCTAGGTGAAGGAAACCACGATACTCTGCAAAAACTGGCACAGCAACACAAGCTTCCACGTAAAATTCTTTTCACCGTTACAGAAGATGTCAGCTTATACCTGTGTGCTGCTGACTTGTATGTCAGCGCCTCAGCTTCTGAATCCTTCGGATTGGCAAATCTTGAATCACTCGCAGCAGGTACAGCGGCAGTGTGCACCTCTGTAGGCGGCGTCCCTGAAGTCGTAAAAGACGGTGCACTTTTGTCGGAACCGAACACCGACGCTTTAGCGGAAGCTATGCAACGCATGTTGAATAACCGAACACTGCGCGAAACAATTGCACAGCGAGGTCTGGCACGCGCTAACTCATGGCCGGATGTCATTAAAATTACGGATAGGTATGAAGCAATTTATCGCCAAGCTACAACAAGCTAAAATAGCGCAATTGGAACTCTGTCCATTGCCGACACCGCTTGTTCCCATCCACGGTGGGAAAGTACTCGTTTTCGCTCCTCATCCAGATGACGAAGTACTGGGTTGCGGCGGAACGCTGGCTCTACTGAGACAAAGAGAATGCGCTATCAAAGTTATTTTTGTCACCGATGGTGCCGGTGCCGGCAGCCTTGAGACAGACGCACCTATTATTCGACGCAAGGAAGCAGCGGAGTCTTTGGCGGTATTAGGCATCAATGACATGGAATTCCTCGACGAACCCGACGGTGGTTTCCGCAATTCCTCTAACTTCGAAACCAAAATTGACACTCTATTAAATAAATTTAACCCGGATTGGCTGTTCCTACCTTCGGTGCTTGACTATCATCGTGACCATGTCGCCATAGGCCACGCTGTTTTGAATTGCTGGCAACGCTGGAAAACACCGTCGCGCGCGTTTATTTACGAAATTTGGACTCCGCTTCCCGCCACTCGAGTGGTGGACATCACCAGTGTTATCAATCTCAAAAAACATGCCATATCCTGCTATGCGCTACCACTTTCACATTGTAATTACCTTTCTGCCATCATCGGTCTTGCCAGTTATCGCAGTCTTTTCCTTCCTAAACAAGTAGGTGAAAATTACGCAGAAGCTTTTGTAGAAGCCGAAAAGAGCGGTTTTCTTGGAAGCTTGCAGCATAGAATGTTAAAATTGAGAATCTATCTCGAAGGTCTTTTAAGAAAATAATTTTCAGAACTCTCTTTGCAAATAAGTAATCTTGGTGACTTAATGCGGTAACAAAAATTGCCCATACTGTCATTTATTTTGTTACTAGGGCTCAAAAAATTTCAATAAAGCTGTGTAATATCGTGCTACGTTGAAAATAATGCTTAATTCATTACTCATACATGACAAGTCACCAATTTCTCCGCAAGGTATTGAGATACCAGAAAACCTACGGAGCAAGAGCGACAGTAAAACGCTCTATCAATGAGATTCTTAATCGAATGCGTCGCTCGATTGGTCACTCGCATCCTCATCACGCACTATTTGACCATCATGCACTATTGACCAAGATTGAGCATCCGAGCATTAGATTGGTAATTTTCGACATCTTTGACACGCTCATTACACGCCCGCTTCTTGATCCGGAAAACACCAAACATTGGATTGCAAAGCGCCTCAATTGTAAGCATTACCCGGAACGACGACGGGCAGCGGAAATATCACTTCGTGAAGCGGAGAATACCGATGTCAGTTTAGCCAATATATGCACTGAATATGTTCGTCTTTTTGGCACCACCGAAGGCGACGCACAGCAACTGCAATCAATTGAAGAATCGGTAGAATTAGTTCTAGCACAACCATTGCTGGGCATGATTGAAGTGCTGAAAATGGCAAAACAAGCTGGCAAAAAAGTGGCGTTGGCCAGTGATATGTTTCTGTCCTCGAGTATAATCAGAGAAATGCTAAAAAAGTGCAATATCTTTGAATACGATGCTCTATACATTTCGTCCGAAGTGGGGGTGCGCAAATCCACTGGAGAACTCTTCCGCTACATTATTAAAGAAGAACAAATAATGCCGGAACAAGCTGTTATGATCGGGGATCACCCCATTTCGGATCAACTGATTCCAGAACAGCTGGGCTTTCATACCACCGCTCTGGAAAGTCCATTAACACTAGCAGAAAATTTCCCGCGCCTCAATCCCTGGATAGAAAAAGTAAAATTATCTGGCTCGTCTGCTGATGAATTGGTGCTGGGCAATATTGTCCGTACTTTCTTTCAAGTTCAACCTAGGCAACTCTTACTGGATCGCGCATCACTGACCCAATGCGGACGATACGGCATTGGTTATGCGATCGTGGGTCCATTGTTAGCTACCTTTAGCGAATGGCTAATTGAGCAGGCTGATGCCGATAACATTGATCGCTTATATTTCCTTGCCCGCGAAGGGCAGTTAATGAAGGATATCCATGAAATATTAACTGCAGGATATGACGCGCCACAGTCTAATTATCTCGTGCTATCACGCCGCGCGATTTCGGTCGCAATGATTCGATCACACGATGATATTCTAGCCATTGCCCGCACGGATTATCAGGCTAACTCACTAGCCGAATTCCTACTACGCCGTTTTGGCCTAACCTTAGATAATACAACACTAACAACTCTGGAACGGCGCGGCATTTGGTCACGCAAACGTCAGGTAGAGATTCAAGCAGGGCAGATTGATAGCGCTCTACTCGCGGTGCTAGATACTTTGTCAGTCGAAATCCATCGCCGTGCGGCTAGGGAGCGCGAACCCATGCTATCCTACTTACAACAAATCAAGTTAGTGGAAGGGTCAACAGCATTGGTCGATGTAGGCTATGCAGGAACTATTCAGGGCCGATTATGCGACCTTTTAGAACGGAAAATTCAAGGCTACTACATGGTGACTCGGGAAGCCGCAGCAGAAGTTCGCGCGCGCCATGGCGTGCGCATCGCAGGCTGTTTTGGTGAAGATTTGGCATCACCAGACCAATCACCTTTACTGCGTTATAACGTTCCTCTGGAAATGTTCATGGGGTCGGATGATCCACAAATCAGTCACTACCGCTATCAAGACGATCGAACTGTTGTTGGCGTATACAATCCATTGAGCGAAGCTGAAAAAGCTTCAATACCATTGCGCTCTGAACTGCGCACAGGCGCACTGGCGTTTGCCCGAGACTATAGATCCATGAAAGATTCTGGTCTTGGGAAATTACGCATCGATCCGTACTTGGTTGTCGATATTTTCCGCGACTTTTGGGAAGGTACCTCAGAGTTTGAACGCGCTCAAATCATGAATATTGCAACCGACGATCATTATTGCGGTATGGGGATCGTTCATTTCGCAACATTCTTGCCACACTAATCCATTCAATTTAGCGCCCGCATCTCTTTTTTGTTCTATCCATCGCGGGTGTTTGATTTTGGGTCGTAATAGCACGTTACGAATTGAATTCAAAAAAGCGTTCGCGCTGAATTTAAAAACAGAAGACATCATTAACTTACAAGTCCACGCCCACAGTAATGGTCGTCCAGCGTCAATCTGACAAGAATATCTTTTTCTGATTGGGAGGTACGCTTGAAAAATTCGTCAAACAATTCGGTCGCAACATCCGAAGGTACCTCGAAATCACTGACTAACTTATCTCGTATTGTGATTGATTGATTAATAAAATCCATCATTCCCCGCCTGATTTCTGCACGTGTCAACATAGATTGACGCTCTTCGTCAGCAAGCTGGCGAAACTCAGGAATAAGATCACCTGAATCTGTCTGCCGGTAGCAAACAATTTGTGCATCATCAGAACTTAAGAATTTCTCCAGCGAAAAGCTATTGCTGAATATCGGCGGTAGATAAATTTTTGGATCAATGTAATGAGCAAAGCATCCTTGCGTGATCGCTCCATATTGTAAGGATACCTTCTGCGCACGCTCTACCGTCATTAAATAATACCCGTGGATAGTCGGATCCATTAATCGATTCAAGTAGCCTTGTATTGTTGCTGCATAACCAATGTCTACAACAGCGGACTTCTGGACCGCATTTAAGCCTAGATTATTCAGATAAGCCAATAATCCAGGGCGCTCAGCCTGCGCATTGTTTAGAATACGTTGTTCCAGAGCTTGCAATACAGGCACCAAGTGATCAATGTTTTCATTCTCAACGGAAACCAGCTTATTCCTTGACCAGAGTCCAAGTCGGGCAAAATTATCGAGTTCTTCGTGGGATAACACCAATCCATATCGTACTTGTATAAATTCAGACAGATGATTCGAATAGTACTGCGTCCTCGCTATTTGAAGAATATCATCAAAGCTTGAAATCATCGGCACAGTGACAGCGCGGCGAGAAAGCACAAGGTAATCGGAAACGATTGCATGGGCATCATTGGATACCCACCGATCATAAACTGTTTTTAGTATTTGGCCTTCGCGAGCAAGAAAATACAAATGCTGAATTCCATCCGCCGCAGCTTTTGCTGCTAACCACTGTACAAAAGATAGAATCAAAGGTCCGACAACAGTATATCCAATGGCCCAAGGCGTCGAAGGAACGAGATCAGCAGGATTAAAGTGCGGGAAAAACAGAGAATTAAAATTTCCTTGCGCAATGGTTCCAAGCGTAAGCTGCTTGTTGAGGTCATCGCAATATAATGAGCGTTCCATGATAGATTCTAATCGCGGCATTGCTCGAGCTAATTCTGTAGGCCGCATCACATGCAATGCCTTCATTTCCATATCACCAGGTATTTGAACATCAGAGTGCTCATTGTCGCCGATAACGATAACCTCGCTTGGAGAAACATTCTCTTGTATCAAGAGTTGACGATAAAGCTCACCACTGTTTTTTCTCAGCCCATTATCGGAAGATAAATAAAGCGCATGCCAACCATTAATATTATGGCGCTGCAACATCCCTTCAACAAGCGATTTGGGAAGGCACGTATCGTCGGCCAATATGACACGCTTACCCAAGGTAATAGCAAATTGCAGTAAGTCAATGACTTCTGGTCGTGGGGTTACAATCTCCATTTCAATGGTTTCTTCAAGGTTGCGCAATCGTTTCACAGCCTCGAATGAGAGCCCCGACAGAATTGAAAACTCGTCGAAAATAGCATCCAATCCAATATCACGATCCGCTTTTTGGCGCGCTTCAGTTTCTGCTATGGCACGTAGTGCAAGATAAAGTTTGCCTGCATCACCTCCAGCACGATGGGCAACGATATTTTTACAGATTTCAGGGGTCAGCAGTGGCCGCGTCAATAACGTATCAAAGATATCTACAATAACTACGCGTAATGTCGCATCAGCCAACATTGCATGTACACTTTCTTGCTTGCGGAGCAGATACTGCTCAAAACGCCAACGCGACCAACTGTTGGAGTTATCGTCCCGAAGGATGGCCGCCTTAAATCCAGATTGCCCTGTTACCAAAACCAATAAACGCTCTATACAATGCGCAAGCGTTGCATCTTTTTGCCCGGCTTCTTCAGGAAAGTCTTCGATTTTGATATGTGCATCAAACAATGGTTGCAGCGCCTTTGTCCGTGCCCAGAACATTGATCCAGCAGGAAAATCAAAATAACCCTGCGGCATTTCTGTGATACCCAATTTATGGCACCAGAAGCGCCCATTTTCCCGATTGGAGAGCCATGTATGTGCCACGTAAGGTAGCTTTGAGAAGTTCTGGGGATAAACAAAGCCGATTGATTTTTCTTCAGCCAATAGCGTAAAAATTCTCTGTATTTGTAATTTGCTGCCCAACAGGTTTGTTAACAAATATTCTCGCCATCCATCGGTAGCACCATTGTTATACAGCGATTTTTTGCTATGGATATGAGCAATATAATCATAATGCTGCAATACTTCGCCAAAAGTACAGAACATGGGCGCAATATCGCGCCCACGATTGGGTGCAACGGTGACGGTCAGCTGCACCAATTGAGGCAAGTGGGAGAAAGCCCGTTCACATATTTGAATTGCTGTCTCTTCGGTTGTTGAAACAAACAAATCATAAGAAAACGGCATCTGACTCAGATATTTTGCAAATTCTGCTGCCAGATCTGCATAGAAAATATGCGCGTGGATTGCAATGCGCCCTGATGGCGGCGTGGTCAAAGGGGCAATAGCGGAAAGATCCATCATTCCTGTTAAAGAATCATCGAGATTCCTGGATAATAGACTGGCACGACCATCTTTACTTGTCCGCCATACCTCATAATGCCTCATTCCAGCAAAGAGAGGACCTGCAAGCCGGTAAGCTATATTTAATGCTGCGCTACGCCAGCGAGCCGGTAACCACGAATAGATGACTTTTAACAAAGGTAGCATTCTACGACGCAAGCCATCCCATGCTTCGCGGTACTGTCCACGAAAAATACGCACTATAAATCGCAAGGGAGCTGTAATTTTCCATGAAGTTGAACGAAACAGGTCATTGATGGCTTTATGTTGGTCACTGATGGCTTTATGCTGGTCATTGATGGCTTTATGTAGTAATTGTTCACGTTGATTGCTTGCAAGCATAACCTGCTGCAGGTGATTCTGCAGAGAGGCAACCAGATGTTCACTATCCGCTAAACGAGTGTGGAGACTGGTTATTAACTCCTCTCTGTATTGAATCAGGCCTTCCAGTTGCTCGCCCGTTAAAAGCATTTTCCATTTATCGTAAACTTTGCTTCTCGATGCCGCCACAAAGTCTTCACTATGCTTAAATCCCATCCCGGAATAGCCATGATTCCGGTAAGTAGCCGTAATTTTATCGACATGTAATATTTCACTGTGTTGTGTAAGCTGAATCCAGAAATCCCAATCTTCAAAAACTTCCAGATTTTCATCAAAGCTGCAATGATCTTTCGTTATTAAAGATTGTTCAAACAACACCGCGTGAATCGGAATAAAATTCCTCCCCCAAAGCCGGCGCTGATCAAATGGTTCATTAAATTCAGTAGTGGCTTCAAGCTGCCCATTCGCATAGTATTCAACACGTACACCGGTATAAGCACATCGGGCATCCGGGTGATTTTGTAAAGCAGCGAACAAACTGGATATGTGTTCCGGATAATATAAATCATCATCATCGAGGAATATTAAGTAGCTTCCTTTGGCTGAATTCAAACCGATATTCGCCGCGCGGCTCCGGTTGAGCAGTTCATTATCACCAATGATATGGATCGGAAAACGCCCGCACCATTCACTGACTACTTGATGACCTGCACCTTTGGCATTGACGATAATGACTTCAATATTTGAGTAAGTCTGCAAAGCGACAGAATCCAATGCGTCCGATAATGTAGCGCGATCCACACTGCGAATGATGACACTGACCAGTGGAACGTCACTGCTATCTACAGCCAATCCTAAGGTTCTTTGGCGAACATGCTCCGATTGATACAATTTGAGCGGGTCATTGGACAGCTCTTCAGCCGAGATCAGAATGAAAGCTTCCGCTGCCGTTACGCTGACAGGCAAAATATAGGTACGATATCGATTGAGCGCAGCAATATGCAGATCGTAACGTTGGATTGCATTTTGCGAAACGAAGCATTCCATTGCCGCTGTTTTGCGTGCCGCCCAATCGCTGATATCAAGTAATTGATTTGGATGCAGCGGGGTGCTCACTTCATATAACGCGACGGATACCGCTTTGCCGATTCGCCTGATTGCCTCTACGACAGCCATACCCAGCACGCGATGATCCGGTTGCATCTCGAAAATTGATGGCGCATAAACAAGGTCAGCGCCAATTTCTTGAATCGCTGTTTGAATTTCTCGTATCAGCCTCTCGCCATAACGGACTTGTCGATCCTGGTATTGCCAGAAAATGGGCGTGCCATAACCAAGGATATGAGCAGCAGCGATGCTTTCATTCTGACGTTGCAGGATGTATTCAGCTGCTTTCTCCTCGCTTACATCATGCGCACCGTCAGATACCACGATGACGTGAACAGGGATGCCTTTCTCAACGTGATGCATAATGGCCCCGCCACAACCGAATACTTCATCATCGGGTTGAGGCGCAAATACCAATATACAATTACCGGGAATTTGTGTGACAGCCTGATGGGGGATAAGTGAATTTTCCAATATTTTTCCGCGCAATTAAGATAATCTTACTAATAGACTCCAATGCTGTCCCTTAACAAGGAAGCATTTTAGTTGTTTATTCGGATAACGTGGGGAAGGTTGTGCATGAAGCTTTCAATTATTTAGTCCTGAAGAATATTCCTACAGAATTTTATAGAATATGATACCTTATCATCGCAAAATCAATTAGTACGACTCGATAATTTGAACCAGGAGAATTGATATGATTCAACGATCTACGATAGTGAGAACAGATGGGGTACTGCTGCGGCTTACTACCGCAATTGCGGTACTATTTTCATTGATTGCCTGTGCGGCACCTCCCGCACCTCCAGCTCAAGAGCTGGCAGCCGCAGAAATGGCAATCACCAATGCCGATCGAGCACGTATTGCGGATCACGCATCGGCCGAGCTACGCGAGGCGCGCACAAAACTCACCGCAGCCCGGGATGCAGTTCGGCAAGAGAAAATGATCTTAGCCCAACAACTCGCTGAGCAATCACGGGCCAATGCCGAGTTGGCTTCAGCCAAGGCTGAAGCAGCCAAAGCCAAGGCAATCAACGATGAAATGCAAAAAAATATCGATATCATCGAACAAGAAATGCAACGCAACAGAGGAGTTCGTCAATGAGCACTTCAATCCATAAATTCAAAAAGCTGATCGCTGTCGCTCTAACCCCTGTTATTTTTGTAGCTTGCTCGGCAGTTCCGGAAAAACCGGTAGGTGCGGACGCGGTTAGAGACAAGTTAATACAACTGCAATCTGATTCGGAACTGGCTAGCCGTGCACAGCTTGCAATTCAGGAAGCCGAGCTTGCTGTGCGCGCTGCCGAAAAACCACAACTTCCCGAAGATATGGAGCTTGGGAGACATCTGGTCTATATGGCTGACCGCAAGGTCGATACCGCCATGTACCGGGCACAAGCCCGCCTGTCAGAAGATCAGCGCAAAATGCTGACTGAGCAGCGTGCCAGCGCGCGTCTTGACTCGCGCACACGCGAGGTTGATGATCTGCAACGTCAGCTTGATGAACTGAATGCCAAGAAAACAGACCGTGGCTTGGTCATAACACTGGGCGATATACTGTTTGATACAGGGAAGGATACGCTTAAAGGTGGCGCAATTTCCCATCTTGCCCAGCTCGCAACTTTTCTTAACGAGCATCAGGACCGCACCGTGATTATAGAAGGTCACACCGACAATGTCGGCAGTGAAGATTACAATTTTGGCTTGTCACAAAGGCGGGCCAACTCTGTAATGTCCTACTTAGTAAGGCGGGGTATAGCTCCTGGACGCATCGTGGCATATGGCAAAGGCGAGAACTTTCCAATCAGCGGTAACGATACCGCAGCCGGCCGTCAGCAGAATCGTCGCGTCGAAGTTATCATCTCAAACCCAACGCCTTAATGACATAAATAAAAATCGTCGAAATACCGCGACCTGCATAAGATAACAAAATGCAGTGTCGTAGTATTTTGGTGATGACACTTGCACCAAAGCAGTTAAATCATGCTTTGCCAAAACCCGCAAGCAATCCTACCTACGTAGCAATCTATGATAAAAGCTCAGCCGCCTGGAATTAATTTTTCCTTGTTGTGTAGCTTGTATCACTGCACAACCGGGCTCAGTAATATGACGACAGTTACTGAATTTGCATTGTCCAAAGTAAGGATGAAACTCGATGAATCCCCAAGCCAAGTTTTCTTCTGCGATATGGTTCAGACCAAATTCCTGGAATCCGGGGGAATCGATGATAGCGCTATCAGCATCAAGGAAATAAAGTCGCGAATGTGTGGTCGTATGGCAACCGGAATCAAGTGCCAATGATATTTCAGCAGTGGCACGCCGGGCCTGCGGAATCAAGGTATTGAGCAAGGTGGATTTGCCCATACCCGATTGACCGGCCAGCACACTGAGATGGCCCGACAAATAGGGTTGTAGCGCTGAGACATCCTGCAAAGCACTTAATGGCAATACGCGATAGCCTAAGTCTCGGTAAAGCGATAGTGTTTCCATCGCAATTTGGGCTGACTCAACCAAGTCAGCTTTATTCAGCACAATCAATACCTCGATTTTCTCGCTTTCCGCCGCGACCAAACAGCGATTAATCAATTCCTCGCTAAAGCTGGGAATCGCCGCGACAACAATGATAATTTGCGTCACGTTGGCAGCAATGATTTTTTCCTTGAATGCATCACTGCGGTATAACAATGAAGTGCGCGGAATAACTGCTTCGATAACGCCTTGCCCTGCAGTAGTCAGCTGGTATTCAACCTGGTCACCGCAAGCAGTACCGCCTTTTTTGCCACGCATGACGCAGGAAATAATTTCTCCGCTTACTGTTTCAATCGAATAGCGTCTACCGAATGCGGCAATTACTTGTCCCGTTAAATACTTATTTTGCTGCTTAGCTTTACTAGGGCGAATGCTCAAATTGAGAACAACTTGTCGATTTTCGCCGCACAAATGAAATCATTCTCGGACAAACCGCCAATAGCATGCGTCGTGTACGTGACCACGCATTTATTATATCCAACCAGCATGTCAGGATGATGATCCTCACGATGTGAAACCCATGCCACTGCATTTACGAACGCCATTGTTTGATAATAATTCTTGAAATCATAGGTTTTGCTGATTTGTTTGTCCTGCAATCGCCAATCATCAATCTGCTTCAAGTAATCGGCAACTGCAATGTCAGACAACGGCGGCACGCCGCCCTCGCACGGCTTGCATTGTTTAGACGTTAAATCACATACGGTATCGTTCATGCTGGCTCCTGACTTTGTAAATGCGCCACTCGGATTGATGCCGGTGGATGTGAATCATAAAAAGCCGAATGCAGTGGATCCGGCGTAAGCGTCGCAGCATTATCCTGGTACAGCTTCACCAGCGCTTGAATTAAATCATCCGCAGACGAATTCTGTGCTGCATAGGCATCAGCCTCAAATTCATGTTTGCGTGAATAAATACTCGAGATTGGATGCAGCAGAAAAGTAAATACCGGCATCACCAGAAAAAACAGCAGCAATGCCATCGCAGCTGACGGTACGGAAGCAACCTCTACTCCCAATCCTTCGTAAAACCAGCTTTGTCCCATCAAATAACCCAGAATCCAGAAAAATGCCAAGCTCATCGCAAATGAAATCACCATGCGCTTGATCACATGGCGATGCTTGAAATGCCCCAGCTCATGCGCCAGTACCGCTTCAATTTCCGCAGGACTCAGGCGTGCTAACAGGGTATCAAAAAACACGATACGCTTGGTTTTGCCAAATCCGGTAAAGTAAGCATTGCCATGATTGCTGCGGCGCGACCCATCCATCACAAACAGTCCGCTGGCTTTAAAGCCGCATTTATTCATCAGTTGCTCAATGCGCGTCTTGAGCGTAGCGTCTTCCAGCGGGGTAAACTTATTAAATAACGGCGCGATCCAAGTAGGGAAAATCGCCAACACAAATAAATTGAACGCGATCCAGGCAAACCAGGCATACAACCACCAGCTTTCTCCCATTTTTTCCATCAGCCACAGCACGCAAAATAACAAAGGCGCACCCAGCAATAAGCCGAGTGCAGATTGTTTGATCAAGTCGGCGAAAAACATCATCGGAGTCATTTTATTGAAACCGAACTGTTCTTCAATTACAAAAGTACGGTAATAACTTAATGGAATTTCAGCGACGCTCATAATAAAGAAAGTGCTGATGATTAATACCATACCATGCGCTAAAGGATCATTTAGCCAGCCTGCCCAGAATTCACTCAAAACATTTAAACCACCGCCCAGTGTAAATGCGAGCAGCAATCCTGCATGCAAGAGTATGCTTGGATATCCTGCGCGCGTTTTAACGCAGGTGTAATCCGCCGCCTTTTGATGATCAGTCAAGCTGATCTGGCTAGCAAATTCTTCCGGCACCTTATCCTGATGAATACGCACGTGACGGATATGCCTAGCTGATAGCCAAACCTGAGTTAGCGTGGTGAGTAATAGCGCAATCAGAAAAATCAATGTGAATGTTTGCATAGTATTTAAATCGAAAACAAAAGTTTATAAAAGTGACTGACGGATAGCAATATGACACAATTAAACACATTGCATTCAAATAATAGATAAACAATTATGGCACAAGATAATAATAACCTCATCTGGGTCGACATGGAAATGACCGGACTCAACCCAGTTACCGATCGCATCATTGAGGTCGCTTTAGTGATAACCGATTCGCAATTGAATACGGTTGCCGAAGGCCCAGTTTTGGTAGTGCATCAACCCAATGAAATACTTGATGGCATGGATAAATGGAACCAGTCGACTCATTCCAAATCGGGTTTGATTGACAAAATTAAAGCCTCCAAACTGACGGAAGCCGAAGTAGAGGCACAAATGATCGAATTTCTAAAATTACACGTGCCGTCAGGGATCTCTCCGATGTGCGGTAATTCCATCTGCCAGGATCGGCGCTTTATGGTCCGTTCGATGCCACAGCTGGAAACCTACTTTCATTACCGCAATCTGGATGTCAGTACTTTAAAGGAGCTGGCAAAACGCTGGAAGCCGGAAATCGCAGCAAGCTTCTCCAAAGATGGTAAACACGAAGCACTGGCGGATATTTATGATTCCATCAATGAACTCAAGCACTACCGGCAACATTTCATCGTTGTCTGAAAATGGTGGCGAAATTTATGCTTGTCGATTTATTTAGCACTCGACATTGAAATTAACTTACGAACTTTCAGGATCTATTTGTTTCTAAAAAACGAGGATTGTTTATCCTTTCGCTGACTCATTATTTATGGAGAACAAGATGCATCTAAAAAGAAACTTGCTTTCAATCGCTATCGGAGCTGCTTTTATAGTTACACAATTTGTAACTCCGGTCATCGCTGCAGATACCGCTCAAGACAGCAGCCAGCAACACCAAAGCGGACAACACTCAGGACATAGCCATAGTGACACAAAATCTAGCGGTGAGTACGATCACGGCCACCAGTGTGCAAGTAAAATGTCATCAGTGGATACAAATAAAGATGGCAAAATAAGTAAAGAGGAATTTATGAAGCACCATGAAGCCATGTTTGACAAAAAAGATACCAACAAAGATGGTTTCCTAGATGAAGCAGAAAGGCGCAGCATGAAGGAAAAGATGCATAAACACGATCACGGCAAGCAACAAAATAGCGGCGATCATGCACATGGAGATGCGAAGAAATAATCGCGCAGCCTTCTGCTTTGACAGCGGTCTTTTATCCCCTTAAAGACCGCTGTTAAAATAAACAATCCCGTGGCCAGACCACAGAGAATCGCAAGTTCAATTCTAATGTCTTAAACTGCCCGGCACTTTGCTCGGAGCTTTCTGTTCCAGTGGCTGTGGATCTAAAACAGCGACCGTCAAACCATCATCAATGAAATATTTTTTTGTCACATCGCGTATCTGTTCAGCAGTGACTGCTTTTAATTTTTCCAGAATGGTATCTATGTCACGATACGATAACCCTGTACTTTCCAGCCTACCGAGCTGCATGGCCTGAGAAAAAGTGGAATCTTGCTGATATACATGACCTGCAATTACCTGCGCTTTCACCCGAGTAAGCTCTTCTTCCGTAACACCCTCCTTAATAATCTTTTCGATCTCGGATCGCAGCGCCTGCTCCAATTCGACTACCGTTCTGCCAACGCTGGGTACTGCACTAATAAAGAAAATGCTCGGACCACGCGCGACCGCGCCATAACCCGCACTGGTGGAATTAGCGATTTGACTTTCCCGTACCAGTGACTTGTTCAGTCTGGCTGAAGCATGCCCGTCCAGAATCCCTTCCAATATTTCCAGTGCATAGGGCTCCCAGTCTTCATTAACACTTCTAATCGCAGGGGCATGAAATCCCATGATGAGATAAGGCAGCTCTGCCGGTGCCTTGATGCTTATCCGTTTAGTGCCTAGTTGCGGTGGCTCGATTTGCGGTTTACGGGCGTTGATCGCTAATAAAGGTTTTGATTGAATTGAGCCGTAGTTTTTTTGCGCCAGTCGAAACACATCTTCTGCGTCGACATCCCCGACGACAACTAATGTTGCATTATTGGGCGCGTACCAGCGATCGTACCACTCCTGCGCGTCTTCCACTTCCATGTTTTCCAGATCATTCATCCAGCCAATGATTGGATTCTTGTAAGGGTGCGATTGAAAAGCAACGGCCATCATTTTTTCATATAAGAGCGAACGCGCCTGATCGTCGGTTCGTAACCTTCTTTCTTCCATTACCACTCTGATTTCTTTCTCGAATTCTTCTTTGGTTATAACTAAGTTACGCATCCGATCCGCCTCCAATTCCATCGCCATCGGCAAATGTTTTTTATGCAATTGCTGATAGTAGGCGGTGTAGTCGTAACTCGTGAAAGCATTCTCACGCCCGCCAGCGGCCGCAATTTTTTTTGAGAACTCAGCATCGGGGATTTTCTCCGTGCCTTTGAACATCATATGCTCCAGAACGTGCGCGACACCGGTTACACCATTGATTTCATCAACGCTGCCCGCCTTGTACCAGATTTGAGTCACCACAACCGGCGAGCGATGATCTTGTTTCACAATCAATTTTAGACCATTATCGAGTAAATATTCATGAGGATTGGCAAATGCTGATGATGAGATCAGCAGATTTATTAGCAACAAAAGTCCAGAGATTGAAAAAGTGTTAAAAAAAGTGATGCGGTAATCAGATTTCATTTTTACCAACCTAAAGTGAATAAACAGAATAAAATTGAGGTTTGAGAATTCCTCTGCATATTTGAGAGCCTACCAGAATGTTTAGTTTTTTTAAATCCAAAAAAGATCCTGCAGATTCAGGTGAAATACCAGCAAAACCCGATGCCGAGCTAGAACCCAAGCCGGAGGAATCAATCAGTTTCGCTAGTAAGCTGAAACAAGGTCTTGCACGCACCCGGCAGAACTTAGGCAAACAACTATCGGGCCTATTTAGCGGCGGCAAGATTGACGAGGAATTTTACGAAGAACTGGAAACTATCTTGCTGACCTCCGATATAGGCGTCAGTGCAACTCATCAATTACTTAAAAATCTGCGAAAACAAGTCAGGCGCGATGCATTAACAGATTCCATACAGCTAAAACAAGCACTTAAGGAATCTCTGATCGCCATGCTCGAGCCGCTTGCCCAACCATTAGATACCACCACGCATAAACCTTTTGTCATCATGATAACGGGCGTCAATGGCGTAGGAAAAACAACCTCGATCGGTAAGCTTGCCAAATATTTTCAAACACAAGGTCAGTCAGTGCTACTGGCTGCCGGCGACACATTCCGAGCAGCAGCGCGTGAGCAATTGATCGCGTGGGGAGAGCGGAACAATGTTACGGTAATAGCGCCGGACAGTGAGCCGGACAAAAAAAGTGATCCGGCTGCGGTAATTTATGACGCAGTTAACTCAGCCAAAGCGCGCGGCATAGACATTGTACTGGCGGATACGGCTGGGCGCTTAACTACTCAGCTGCATTTGATGGAAGAAATTAAAAAAGTAAAACGTGTGATTGCAAAGGCGATGCCGGATGCCCCACATGAAGTGTTGCTGGTATTGGATGCCAACACGGGACAAAATGCAATCACTCAAGTGAAAGCCTTTAATGACACGCTGAACGTCACCGGATTGATCCTGACTAAATTGGATGGTACCGCAAAAGGCGGTGTAGTCGCAGCTATTGCAGGACAACATCCAGAGAATCCTCCCGCATTACGTTTTATTGGCGTTGGCGAAGGCTTAGATGATTTAAGACCATTTGATGCCAGAGAATTTGTCGAAGCGTTGTTGGATTGAGAGCTACTGACAAGATAGCAATAACAAATATATGATCACTTTCAAAAATGTCTCCAAACGTTATCCAGATGGCTATATTGCACTGAATAACGTTGATCTTGCGGTGGAACCTGGCGAAATGGTATTTTTGACCGGACATTCGGGCGCAGGTAAAAGTACATTATTAAAGTTGATTGCTGCAATAGAACGCCCGACTTCTGGCGTTATCGCAATCAGTGGACAGAATATCGCCCAACTAAAACCCGCCGCGATTCCCTATTTACGGCGCAAGATCGGTTTCATTTTTCAGGATCACAAGCTTCTGTTTGACCGCAATGTTTTTGAAAATGTTTTGTTGCCGCTGCAAATCAGCAATTTTGATAACAATACGGCGGCGTCCCGAGCGCGCGCCGCGCTGGATAAAGTGAGCCTGTTAAAAAGAGAAAAAGTTATGCCCATCACGCTATCGGGTGGCGAAAGACAGCGGCTGTGTATCGCGCGTGCAATCGTTCATCGACCTACTATTCTGATCGCCGACGAGCCAACGGGCAATCTTGATGTTGATTATGCCCGGGATATTATGGCCATGTTCAGGTCGTTCAATCAGGTAGGCGTTACCGTGTTGATCGCAACGCATGATGCCTCCCTGCTGGAAGACACCCAACATCGCATTCTGTCACTCAAACAAGGAAAATTGGCCGCATGATACGCGCATGGCTAATGCAACATGGATTTGTGTTTTTTCACACACTCAAACGACTAGCTTCCTCACCCGTTACCGCTTTACTCAGCATCACTGTAATGGGTATCGCGCTTAGCCTGCCGACCGGTATTTATGTGTTGATGGAAAACTTGCAATCGGTATCCGGGCAAATAGCTAGTTCCCCGCAGATCAGTTTGTTTCTTAAACAGGATGCAAAAAAAGAAGATGTTGATAAGGTCCAACAACGCCTGAAAGAAGTCTCACAGATCGTAAACTATCAGTTTATTCCAAAAGACGTTGCACTAACTCAGTTACAACAAAATAGTGGGACCACCGATATCGCCGCCAATTTAGCCCATAACCCACTTCCAGATGCTTTCATCGTCCATACCCGGGAGCATACATCAGACTCCCTAGAACAGTTGAGACTGGCCATACAAAGCTGGCCGGAAATTGCGCATGTACAATTTGACTCCGCCTGGATTGACCGGTTGAATGCGCTACTTAAACTAGGGCGCTCGGTTGTACTGATGCTAGCTACATTGCTGAGTATTGCAATCATTGCGATCATGTTTAATACCATTCGTCTGCAAATTCTAACTAAACGTGACGAAATAGAAATATCCAAACTCATCGGCGCAACCGATAGCTTTATACGTCGTCCTTTTCTTTATTTCGGCGCCATCCAAGGTGTGTCCGGAGGCATCACAGCTTGGCTCATCATTATGTTGGGTATTGATGAGCTGAATCGAGAACTCACACCACTAACACAACTATATGATTTTAATATACAACTGCAATATCTTTCTCTACAAGATAGCATCAGCTTGCTATTGTTTTCTGCCTGGCTGGGATGGTTAGGCGCACGTATTTCTGTCGCAAACCATCTCTGGCAAATCGAGCCTAAATAAGCTGAGGATTTCATAGCGAAACTTTTTAAATGCTTGGCACTCATAAACTGAGAGTGCTAAAATATATCCAAAGTAGTGCAAGGTCACAAACATTTATTCAGGAGATTATTACCATGACGAATGCTTTAACGCTACCCACCACGGGCGGAAGTATTGAAGGCTATATTCAGTCTATTAATTCTTTTCCTATACTTACGCAAGAGGAAGAAACCAGCTTGGCTCGTCGACTATGGAATCATGGCGATATCGAAGCTGCGCAGCAGTTAATTATGTCTCATCTGCGTTTTGTAGTCGCGATAGCACGCGGCTACAAAGGATATGGTTTGCCCCAAGCTGATTTAATTCAGGAAGGTAATATCGGCTTAATGAAAGCAGTCAAACGCTTTGACCCTGAACGCGGAGTTCGATTGGTATCTTTTGCCGTTCATTGGATTAAAGCCGAGATTCACGAATTCATCATGCGCAATTGGCGCCTAGTTAAAATTGCCACCACCAAGCAACAGCGCAAATTATTTTTTAACTTGCGCAGTATGAAACATGGTTTGGACACCATGAATCCACAAGAGGTTGATGCAATGGCTGCCCAGTTGGGTGTTAAAGCCGAAGAAGTCGTTGAAATGGAAAAACGTTTCAGCGGCTCGGATATTTCTCTGGAGCCCACCTCGGATAATGAGGATGACACATTCAGCCCAATCAGTTATCTAACGGATGGCACAGAACCATCGCAACTCTTGGAAAGAAAACAAATTGCCTACCTGCGCGAAAAAGTATTGCAGCAATCACTTGATTGCCTGGACGAGCGCAGTCGCCATATCATCGAAGCTCGTTGGTTAAGGGAAAAAGATACCGCAACACTACATGATCTGGCCGGTGAGCTTGGTGTATCGGCAGAGCGCATTCGTCAGATTGAAGCTAAAGCGCTACAAAAAATGCGTGGTGTCATGAAAGTCTCTGCATAAAGTATAAAATTTGAACTATCATTGCAAGCATCCGCTAACCTCTCAAGAAGATTATCGAGTGCTGCACTTCTAACAACTGGAGAGGTACCGAAGCGGTCATAACGGCGCTGACTCGAAATCAGATGGTCAGGTTATCCTGGCACATGGGTTCGAATCCCATCCTCTCCGCCATTATATCAATATAACTAATTGTAATTAAACAATAAAATATATTTTTAATTTATCATACCCAGCATTCTACCCATCTTATGGTGCTGGATAGCAGCGAACATTTCAGGAAAAATAAAATACAAGCTCCCTATATATATTTTAAACAATAAAAAATCGCTGATTCCTCTTCTCAGCTTAAGTTAAATCGATAATAAAGCCACACCAAATACTGAATAACTTCATATGGAAAGTGAAGGTATTTGTAAAGAATCGCCAAATTTTTTATCCCTCTAATAACGCTAAGGCGAAGTTAACTTGGCATAACTCACTCACAGTTATCTTGGTTTTTTTATTTAAGTAATGGAAGCCTGTTTAGCATCTTTTCACAATAATCCCACTCATCCAATGTCTCTCTCCACTCTAATGGAATCGCATTTACGCCTTTGTATGCACCAAGAACCATACCGATAGCAATTCCCCTTGAAGCATTGTCTCCGCCGACCATCGTATTTGCTTGTAGTGCTTTTTTTAGTCCATCTTCCTCATTTTCATATTTTAGTATGAAGTAGACAGCTCCAGGAAGAGTTCCCTCAGTAGGACTTGCTTTGCCTACTTTTATCGGTTCTGAGCGACCTACGTCCCATAGTCTTGCCATGCTTGTAATTGCAAGATCATCGGCAAATTTCTCTTGCGAAAGTGCCGAGTTTTGATCAGTAGCTTCTCTTACTTTTGCAAATGCCTGAGCAACTTTATCTTGAAAAAAACTTTCCATTTCTAAAGCAGCAGACTCAACTGCATTAGATGGAGTCTGACCGTTAATTACACGATGGGTAACACGAGCGAAAAACTCGCCGCCACCTAGTGCATGAACATCTCTATGTGTAAACATGCTTTTTCTAGCAACATCTACGACTTCATCTTCTGTGTCGTAATATGCATGTGCTGCTGCATGACGTATTGCCATCGCATTAGAAATCCCACCAAGACGTTCAACAGGCACACCCTGTCTTACTTGTCCATAAGTCTCTTTAGTCATGGTACATATCCAAGAACCCCAGCCGTTTTCAAGACGCTTCATCCAGTGAGGAATCATGTTCGTTACATTAAAAGGTCTTGGGATATCTGAAATAGATGCCAAATACTCTAAAACCAAGATATTGTAGTCTCCATAATCAGTTGTCCCACCGGCCTTCTTACCTGGATGGTAGTTACGCTCTCCCCAGCCAATACCATGTGTTTGACCACCCATCATCTCTCCCGGTGACATGTATTTTTCTATAGGTTTATTGCCGTAAGCTTTATATATTTTTTTAGCGTCATATTCATAATGACTTCCAAGACAAAGTGCATCAGCGACTATCGCACCAAAAAAAGTACCTTTTATTCTTTCTTCTTTTGAAATATTACTCATAATTTATCCTATTGTTTTTATCAATTATATCTGTGTGAATATTTTATTTCACCAACAGGGTGTTACCTTACAATACATGTGAAAAGTAGGCACATCTCAACTTACTGGCACGGTCATCAAATCTAAATCGGTTGGATAGTTAGTCATATCAACCTCGTACCGACTAAATCGCCGAATTTGGTCTCTGTAAGGTGGGTTTGAAGCAGCTAGAGCCAGAGGGCATTGCCAAGTTAACTCTTCGGGTCGGCCGAAACACTAAATTTACTGACCTTAAGCTAACGTAACGAGACCTTTGCAAAATTCAACGAATTATCAAATTTGTTACAATTTCTGATTTTTTTGTGAGTATCGTGATATTTTTTAGTCATTTTCTTGCTGAAATCACGCGAACAATCACTTTTATCGATCATTATCGGCTCAGAAGGCGCATTTGTCCTATGATTGCAATCGTATCTGCCTATTAACAGAAAATCTGGGCAACCTTTTCAGGTTGTATGCCATGGTTTGTAAAATATGCCAGGCATGTGCTTTGGCTTTGCCCCGGTAACGCAGCACCTTGGCTCCAAACCAGCGTGCCTGGCTACC
>NZ_JAIEMO010000002.1 GCF_019752095.1 Nitrosomonas sp. | reverse complement strand
GCCAGGTGCATTTCCAGTACCACCAGCCCGCGTTACAGTTACGTCTTCAAGAGGTGGCAGCGATACTGAGAGAATTGCGGATTAGGCACCATCACCGATAAACCTCTCGTCTCTCGAGGGACGCAGGAGTTAAATTCCTGCAGAACTCAGCGATAAAAAACCCGGCCGCGTAAGCGGTCGAGTTTTAAAAGCGAGAGGATTCCTCAAACCTCCTTCTCAATGCATTTTTTGAGTTGGATAGAATCTTCCTAAAGCAAATCAAATTAGTTATTCAGGTTATTTGAGAAGAATGGTCGCTTTTAACAAGCCCATTAATGCATCACACGTCGTATTTACTTGCTGCGTAACTTAACTGCAGTTACTGCCTGAATACGTCACAGATATAACAATCCATTTGTTTATAATTAAAATGTAGCCGAGCATATTGTTTTTAGCACCTGCGGATACAATAACAATCGCGGCATTGGCACGAACCATTTGACGATATCATTATGCTACTATTCTTTCATCGGCCCAGATTGAATATATGCGGATGCAACGATATCAGTCGGCGCTCATTCATGCGCAACTCACAGATCCCAACATTTGGTGGATGAAACTGGTTGTGGATCGGTCGATCATTGGCTTTTCTTGCTGTATGCTTACCAGGCAGCCGGGAGAACTGAAAATTGATAAACTATAGTTCCCTTGTGATCATCATCGCAAAGGCTATGACGCAATGCTGGTGGTGGATGCAATGGATACTATGCGCAAGAATGATTTGCAATCATTGATCCTGACGGTTAACAAACGTAACCATAACGCTATCGAAGCTTGTCACCAGTATGGATTTGAAATTACAGGTGATAGTATTGTCGACATCGGAGATGGTTTTGTGATGAATGATTATTGGATGGTGCTGACAAATTTGAGCCGCTGGAATACTTGACCGATGAAACTAAAATTTACCAAAATGCAGGGTTTGGGAAATGATTTCGTGGTCTTGAACGGTATCAATCAAACGATCAATCTTGATCGACAACAGATTCGCCGACTGGCAGACCGACATTTCGGCATTGGTTGTGATCAACTTTTGCTGGTTGAGAAAGCGCAAGGTCAGGCGGATTTTCGCTATCGCATTTTCAATCCCGATGGTGGCGAGGTTGAGCAATGCGGTAATGGAGCGCGATGTTTTGTGCGCTATGTGCATGATCATGGTTTGACACAAAATAAAGAGATTCGCATCGAAACTTTGAGTGGTGTGATATCGCCCCGACTGGAAAGCAATGGAAATGTCACGGTGAATATGGGCAAGCCGATATTTGAACCGAAGCATATTCCCTTCATTGCTGACCAACGCGCATTGACTTACCAACTTGAATTACCGGATGAGCCGGTTACAATAAGCGCAGTGTCGATGGGTAATCCACATGCTGTGCGTGTTGTTGCAGATATCGCGAGCGCGCCGGTTGTAACCGAAGGTGCGCTGATTGAACAGCACGTGCGTTTTCCCAATAAGGTCAACGTTGGCTATTTGCAAATTATTGATCAGAGTCATATCAAGTTGCGCGTGTTTGAACGTGGAGCAGGTGAAACATTGGCTTGCGGAACGGGGGCTTGCGCTGCTGTCGTGACGGGTATCAATCTGGGTTTGCTGGATCGTCAGGTTGTCGTGAGCACGCAAGGCGGCGAGTTGACGATCCGCTGGCAGGGTTACGATGAGCCGGTCTGGATGACCGGCCCGGCAGTTACGGTATTTGAAGGCGAAATCAATTTGTAATCAATTAAGGAACTATGATGAAACCGGATGAAGTTGCGCAATATTTGCAGGAACACCCGCAGTTCTTCAATGAATATGCTGATTTACTGGCGGATCTCCAGATTTCCCACCCGCAGGATGAGAAAGTAATCTCGCTCAACGAGAGACAAGTTATTTCATTGCGGGAAAGAAACCGAATTTTGCAGGATAAGCTATTGGAATTGATTAGTTTTGGTGAGGAAAACGACGCCATTGGAGAGAAAATGCATCGACTGGCGATCGCTTTACTTTCTGTGTCGAATATGGACGAGCTGTTTCATGCGCTGTACTTCAGTTTGAAAGAAGATTTTGCCATTCCGCTAGTGGCTATGCGCTTCTGGAATGTGGCTAATTATGGTAAAACCAATGCTGAATTTATGGTCGTTAGCGAAGATGTGCTGACGATTGCCGAAAGCTTGCCGCAGCCCTATTGCGGTAACCATATCGTAGATGAAATTAAGCAATGGTTTGGTGAGGGCGCTGAGCATCTTAATTCGTTTGCGATGATTCCTTTGAATACTACCCGAACCATCGGTTTGGTGGTTCTAGGTAGCCCTGATATCGAGCGTTTTTATCCTGAAATGGGAACGTTGCATTTGAAACGGTTAGGTGAGCTGGTGTGCACGACGGTGACACGTTATGATCAAGCCGAAACCGTGGGTAATTTAGCTGATCAGCAGACAGTGATTGATGAACAACACTCCTGAATTGCTGGCTACCGCATATATTAATCATTTAACTTATGAACGGCGTTTGTCGCCGCTCACTTGTAAAAGCTATGCACGTGATATTCACGTTCTGTTACTAAATCTGGACATAGGCGATTTGAATCAGGTGCAAGCACCCACTATCCGCCAAGCGATTGCGAAACTTCACGGCAAAGGTCTTGGTGGTAGAAGTTTGGCCAGAATGTTATCAGCCTGGCGAGGTTTTTATAATTTTTTAATTCGCAAGCATGGCTTGCAACATAATCCTTGTCATGCCGTGCGTGTTCCCAAATCGCCGCAGAAATTACCGCATGCGCTGTCACCCGATGAAGCCACGCGACTTTTGGAATTTTCAGTTGAAAATATTTTGACGGCGCGTGATCGTGCGATGTTTGAGTTATTCTATTCCTCAGGTTTAAGGCTGGCGGAACTGACGCAACTTCGTCCTGTAGATATCCATTTTGCGGAAGGAACAATCAGGGTTCTTGGCAAAGGTAGCAAAGCGCGCATTGTTCCGGTGGGAGAGTACGCGCTTCAGTCCTTAACTGCTTGGTTAGAGTTGCGCTTGCGGATTATCAAGCCCGACGTTACAGCACTTTTTTTATCGCAACGCGGTGACGCAATCAGTATGCGCGCTATTGCTTATCGATTGAAAAGCAGAGCGAGGCAACAGGGTTTGCACCAGAATGTACATCCACATGTTTTGCGGCATTCGTTTGCTTCACATGTGTTGCAATCCAGTGGTGATTTGCGCGCGGTTCAGGAAATGCTCGGACATGCCCACATAACTTCCACTCAGGTATACACCCATCTCGATTTTCAGCACTTAACAAAGATTTACGATGCTGCACATCCGCGCGCAAAGAAAAGAAATTAACAGGTTGTTGCAGAACTAACTGCATTGCCGCTGTGGCGTTAAAAACAGGCTCAAAATGCTCATTTATTATGCATAAACTGTGCTTTCTCGTTTGTTTTTGCCCTGCATCCGGTTGCTTCAAAACGTTTTCCAACGCCTGTATACGTTGATAGGGCCTTTCTGTCGGAATTGGCGATGTTTTATACGTTATAATCAGGTTTTGAGACGCATTAAGAAATTTCATGACAACAATTGTTTCAGTAAGGCGCGGCCCTCATGTTGCACTGGGTGGCGATGGCCAGGTAACGCTCGGCGCTGTAGTCGCCAAATCCAGTGCACGTAAAGTCCGCAGACTGTATCATGACAAAATTCTGGCTGGATTTGCCGGAGGAACCGCTGATGCCTTTACCTTGTTTGAACGCTTTGAAGGTAAGCTGGAATCCCATCAGGGGCATATCATGCGTGCTGCAGTTGAGTTGGCTAAGGATTGGCGCACCGATCGTATTTTGCGCAGATTGGAAGCTATGCTGGTGGTAGCTAATGAAGAAGCAACGCTGATTGTTACCGGTGCCGGCGATATCATCGAGCCTGAATTGGGTATCGCCGCGATTGGTAGCGGCGGTTCCTATGCACTGGCCGCTGCGCGTGCATTATTGGAGAATACTGATTTGTCCCCTCAAGAGATCGTGAAAAAAGCGCTGAGTATCGCGGGCGATATCTGTATCTATACCAATCAGGACCATATTATCGAAACTATCGATTGAATTTGTCGGTAGTTTATAGCCGCTGTTTACATTACACTTATCACAGAATCTGAAACCATGTCACAAATGACTCCGCAGGAAATTGTTCACGAGCTGGACAAACATATAATTGGCCAGGACTCAGCCAAAAGGGCTGTTGCGATCGCGCTGAGAAATCGTTGGCGCCGCCAACAGGTTGCTGATCCTCTGCGTCAGGAGATCACGCCGAAAAATATCCTGATGATCGGGCCAACCGGCGTCGGTAAAACCGAAATTGCACGTCGTTTGGCCAAACTTGCAAATGCGCCTTTTATCAAGATCGAGGCGACTAAATTTACTGAGGTTGGCTATGTTGGGCGCGATGTTGATTCAATTATTCGCGATCTGGCGGAAACAGCCGTGAAGGAATCACGAGAAAGAGAAACTCGCAAGAAGCAACCACTTGCCGAAGATCGTGCCGAGGATCGTATTCTTGATGCGCTATTACCAGGTTCCAGGGACTTTGGGACACAAGTCAATGCGGATGATCACGATAATTTGACGCGACAAAAGTTTCGTAAAAAACTGCGCGAGGGGGAATTGGATGATAAGGAAATTGAAATTGAGGTAGCGGCTCCCCGCGCCAGCATGGAAATTTTTGCGCCACCAGGAATGGAAGACTTGACATCCCAAATTCAAGGTATGTTTCAGAATATGGGCGGCGAAAGAAAGAAAACCCGCAAATTGACGATACGTGAAGCAAAAAAAATATTGTTGGAAGAAGAAGCTACAAAAATGGTCAATGATGAAGAATTGAAACTATCAGCGATCCAGAATGTGGAACAGAACGGTATTGTATTTCTGGATGAAATAGACAAAATTGCCAGCCGGGCCAGCAATGCCGGTGGGGATGTTTCACGGCAGGGTGTGCAACGCGATTTGCTGCCTTTGGTAGAAGGCACGACCGTTTCCACTAAGTACGGCATGATCAAAACCGATCATATTCTGTTTGTCGCCAGTGGCGCGTTTCATATGTCCAAGCCTTCTGATTTGATCCCGGAACTGCAAGGGCGTTTTCCTATTCGCGTTGAACTGACCAGCCTGAGCGTTAGTGATTTTGAGCAGATTCTGACTAATACCGACGCTTGTCTAACACGCCAATATGAGGCACTGTTAGCTACCGAGGGCGTAACATTACAATTTAACGGCGATGCGATCAAACGCCTGGCTGAAATTGCGCACTCTGTTAACAGTAAAACTGAAAATATCGGTGCCAGGCGTTTGCATACCGTCATCGAGAAGCTGCTCGAGGAGGTTTCTTATAATGCGCCTAAACACAGCGGTGAAACCTTGGTCATTGATGCAGCGTATGTAGATGAGCGTCTTAAGGATTTGTCACAAAGTGAGGATTTGGCAAGGTATGTGTTGTAATTGCTACTTGTTATAGTCTTAATCTAAAAACTCAACAATCCTGTGGTTTTGCCACAGGATTGTTGGTTCAAATTCATGCGAAAGAAAAGTATTTTTTTAATTTATTCCAGAAGCTGTCTGAATTTTCATGAGCTGCTTCATTTCCTGGAGACAGTAAATTTTCCATCGTAAACAGATAGACGCGTGACAATTGTTCAAGGTCATCGACCTCGACATACTCATTCAGTTTGTGAATAGTCGCATTATGAGGGCCGAATTCGATCACCTGGGAGCAGATATCTGCGATAAATCGACCATCTGAAGTGCCCCCTGATGTGGATAATTGCGGCTCGATAGCAGTAACTTTAGTAATGGCAGCGCTTATAGCGCTGGCTAGTTCGGCCTTAGGCGTGAGATACGGTTTTCCTGATTGTTCCCACTGCAATTCATAATCCAGTCCATATTTATCGAGAGTCTCATGCACTTTGTTTGTGAGCGATTCAACTGTGTTAGCGGTAGAAAAGCGAAAATTGAATAATAAATTCAGCGTGCCGGGAATAACATTGGTAGCGCCTGTTCCAGCATTGATATTGGAAATATGCCAGGTTGTCGGTTGAAAAAATTCATCGCCCTGATCCCATTCTGTACTCGCCAGTTCCGCTATCACCGGGGCAGCCAGATGAATCGGGTTTTTGGCTAGATGTGGATAGGCGATATGGCCTTGTATGCCTTTGATGGTGAGGTTGCCAGATAAAGAGCCGCGTCGGCCATTCTTGATGGTATCGCCAAATTTGTCACTGCATGTTGGTTCACCCACAATGCAGTAGTCGAGTAACTCGCCGCGTGCTTTAAGTGCTTCGACCACTTTGGCAGTGCCATCAATCGCAACCCCTTCTTCATCTGAAGTGATTAGCAATGCGATAGATCCTTGATGGTGGGCATGCTGTGCTAGAAATGCTTCAATGGCAGTGATAAAAGCTGCCAACGAGGATTTCATGTCGGCAGCTCCGCGCCCATATAAGCGACCATCGCGGATAGTTGGCGTGAATGGATCACTGTCCCATTGTTCCATTGGTCCGGCTGGAACAACATCGGTATGTCCAGCAAAGCACAGTACTGGCGTCGTGTTGCCACGTCGAGCCCAAAGATTATCGACATTTCCGAAGCGCATTTTTTCAATATGGAAACCGAGTTTCTCCAGATGATCAATTAAGATTTGTTGACACCCCTCATCGGCAGGCGTGAGTGATCGGCGAGCAATCAGTGTTTGTGCAAGTGCCAGTGTGTCATTGGACATAATTATTTTCCTAAGTTTAATGAATTAAATGATTCAGTTAAGTACTGGATTACTTCTGCTTCTGCTGCCTTTGCCTATTAAAATTGCCAAGTTGTTTGAGGATCAAAGCGAACGAATAGGGTCTGATATTTATAATGTACACGCTCGAGACCGAATTTTAGCTGCAATACAGCATGCCGATTAATTATTTTTATTGTGCCAAGCCTGCTTAATTTTGTGCATGATTGATAAAACCGTCTTTCTCGGTGCACCAATATTCAGCCGCATAAACCCGCTGCCTTCCTTGCCGAATTGCGTGCCGGGATTCATGCCAACACCCGCTTCATGGCCGAAGAAATGTTTCAGCTGTGCGTCGGTCATGTTCATTGTCCGACAGTCCAGCCACAGCAGATAAGTGCCTTCGGCTTTGATTACTTTGATTTCGGGTAAATGCTCGGCCAAGAATGCTTCAACGCAATCGCGCGTGTCGTGCAAATAAATCAATAGCGCTTCCAACCATGTTTCACCTTCTTGGTAGGCGGCTTCAAACGCAGCGATGCTGAACGGATTGGATGCACTGACGTGAAAATTGTCGAAAATTTTTGTCATGGCGCTGCGCGTGGAATCATCTGGAATAATCAGTGCCGACAGATTTAATCCGGGGATGTTGAAGGTTTTGCTGGGAGCCACTGCCGTAATGATTTTAGCGTTATTTTTTGCAATTGCGGCGAGGGCGGAGTGTTGATTGCCGGGGTAAATCAAATCGGCATGGATTTCGTCCGAAAAAATAATTAAGTTTCGTTTTTCAGCAATTTGTAGCAGCTGTTCCAGCTCATTGGGTTGCCAAACACGACCAACTGGATTATGCGGCGAGCACAGCAGCAGCAATTTCGCTTGCTTGGCGCATTGTTCCAGATGATCGAAATCAAGCGTGTAGCGGCTATTTTGTAGCCGTAGCGGATTTTGGGTCAGTATTCGGCCGGTCTGTGTGACAGCCGAAAAAAAAGGAAAATATACCGGTGGTTGGATAATGACTGACTCACCAGGTTGTGTGAATGCCATCACGGCGGCGTTGATCGATGGCACCACGCCGGGGCAGAGGATAATCCAGTCGCGCTGAATGCTCCAGTCATGCCGTCGTTTCATCCAATGGATTAGAGCATCATATGTGCTATCGGGGAAGAGCGTATAGCCGTATATCGGGTGCTTGGCGCGCGCTATCAATGCCTGGGTGACTGCAGGTGGCGCGGCGAAATCCATGTCGGCTACCCATGCCGGGATGACCTCGCTGATGCCGAACATAGCTTGCCGGCCATCATACTTGACGCTGTGAGTTGCTGCGCGATTGATCTGGTGGTCAAAATCAAAACCACTGCTCAAGAAGTTTTCTCCCAGATCGTGACTTCAGACAATGTATGCTGGAATTTGCGCTTGGTTTCACGGATGACAAAAGGCACGGACTGCGGGCCTTGTATCAGGCGGAAGTTTTTGCCCAGAATTTCTTTCAAGCCATCCAATGTGGTGAAATTCTCACCATCGCGTTTGAAGCCGCCAACCCAGGATTCTTTCTTGGTATGTTCAGTCAGCCAGGTGTAAGGTGATGCGATCATCAGCAAACCGCCCGCGTTGATACGCGTATGAATGTTGCTGAGCAGCTTGTCTGGATCATACAGCCGGTCGATCAAGTTAGCAGCAAGAATTAAGTCGTAGCCGGTAAAAATCGATTTTAAATTACACGCATCGCCCTGATAAAACTCGACACGATCTTTGACTTGATCTAGTCCCAGATCGGACAGCGTGCGTTCTTTGTAAGAAACCAAATCGCCTTCCTCGGTCAAGGTGTAGCGTAGGGTGCCTTGTTGCACCAGTTGCACGCCCTGACCAATGAAGCGTGCGGAAAAGTCGATGCCGGTGACATGATCAAAACCGCGTGCCAATTCAAAAGTGGATCGGCCAGATGCACAGCCCAGGTCCAGCGCGGTGTGCTTGAGTTTATCTTCCATTGCTTCGAGCGCAATTTCTGCCAGTGCTTTGGAGAAATTAGGCACGTCGAAATAGACGTCACCATAATGAAATTCTGCATACTCCGAGAGTAGTTTGTCGGTTTCATAATTGGAAGCCGGCAGTGTCGTTGGCGCATCCGAAACCACATAGCGGAAGCCCGCATGCTGGAAAAAATGACGACGGAAGGCATAACGCGCACTGCGCAACGATTCGTTGCCACAAGCAATCCATGAACCCCCTTTGATCAAATTGTGCTGGCCATCAAATGTCGGTGTGGTGAAGTCGTCATAAAGCGGGTGCACGTCAAAGCCAGAAAATGGATAGGTGGGTGTTTCTGTCCATTGCCAGACGTTTCCGACGATATCGAAAAAATCGCCGTAGGCAAATTCAGTAACTGGACAACTCGATGCGTAATAATCCAGATGCAGATTGCCGCAAGCTTTCGTATCCATCGGTACTTCGGGCAATTGTGCGGCATCATAGAGCCGATACCATTCATCTTCGGTTGGCAATCGCACGGGTTGTTTTGTCATAGCAGCCTTCCAGTTACAGAACGCCTTCGCTTCGTGATAATTGACCTCAACCGGCCAATCCCACGGCATCGGAATTTCCTCCGTCATCAGGCGCAAGTACCATGTGTCGTCCTTTCTGATCCAGAATGTTGGGTGTTCTGCTTGCGTGAATTCTTGCCAGGAGCGGCCTTCCTCCTGCCAATAACTTTCTGTCCGATAGCCATTGGCTTCAACGAAAGGTAGGAATTCCTGATTGCTGACCAGAAACTTGCTTGCTTGAAAGGCTGGGATGTCGGCCGTATGTGAACCATATTCATTATCCCAGCCGTAATGTTGATGGTCTGTTTTGTTTTTTCCGATTGTGACGGTGCCTACTTCAACGCGAATCAATTCATTTTGCGGCGCGGTTCCGGATTTATGACAGGGCTGCCAATCCGGGTGTGGTTGCACAAAATGCAACGCGTGCTGACGGATCAGTACCGAGGAAGTTTCCAGGTGGATGCGTTCGTGTTCAATGCCCATCAGTATCGGCCACCAATTACTTTCCCAGGAAATTGGCAAAGTCAGCGGCATGGTGCTAATCAGTTCATCGACCAAGCTGCGCATGGATTTTCGATAAGATTGCACCTCTTTGACGCTGGGCCAGTTGTAATGCGTGCTATCCAGATCGTCCCAGCTCATTTCATCGACACCAACGGCAAAAATCGATTCCAGGCGGGGATCGATGCGCTCGGTGATCAATCCGGCAAGAATGAGCTTATTCACAAAAAAGGTTGCGGTATGACCCAGATAGAAAATCAATGGGTGGCGCAATGCAATGGGTTTTTCATAGTACGCTTCGTCATTACGTAGCGTTTCAAATAGTTGCTCATAGCGGTCCAGCGTGGTGTGGAAATAACTACGGATTTCCTCACGTTTTAGACTGATATCAGCGCCATCGAGCAGTGGTGTTCTTTGGAATAGGGGTTGTGACATAACGTATTTTTAGCGGATTATTCAATTCTTTGGCGGGTATTATAACGCTTCATGCTTTTTAGATCATATTCAATAGAGCTAATTACCACAAGTTTCTAATTTACGGATGGTTTGTGAAATAGCAACGAAATATACAGTGAAACTAAAAAATGCGGTAGAGATTAGATTAACAACTAAAGTAGAGAACAACTGGTCGGGCAGAAGTTCATTTGGAGAGAATCGAAGCTGAATAGGTGCTTATATTGATGATATAAGCCAAACTCTATTACAAAATAGAGTTTGGCTAGTGAAGAATCCATTGCTAATGATGGGTCTCTTGATTACTTATTGGACAACCAAGAAATCAACTGCTGATAATGGGGCTACGCCGGCGATAGTAGCAAACTGAACCGCTGCTCCGGCGCCATTGCCGTTGGCATCATAGGATAGTGCACCAGTGGTGGTATCGTAAATTAAGAAATCGTTAGCGTCGGTTGCGACTGCACCCGGGCCGATTTTGAGATTACCCGCAGCAATGCCGCCGGGCGCTCCCAAACTGGTAAATATATCGTTGTCCAATCGAATGGTGTCGACAGGTGCAAAAAATCCCATGATGGTATCCACGTTGGTTGCGCTATTCAACGGGGTGTTGAACAGATAGTGATCGGTGGCGCCGAGACCCGCAAAAAGGATATCATTCCCAAGCCCGCCAGATAAAATATCATCACCATTATCACCACGCAAGACATCGTTGCCTGATCCGCCTTGCAGAATATCATTGCCATCTCCACCGGCCATAGTATCGTTACCTGATCCTCCATTTAAAATATCATTGCCTTCCAATCCGAAAAGACGATCATCACCGTTTAATCCACTGATGATATTAGCGGCTGAGTTGCCATTGATTTTGTTGCCGTTCTCGTTGCCGGTGCCGTTAATGATGGCGGCGCCTGTGAGATTGAGATTCTCGATACCAAAACCTAAAGTGTGCGTGACGGAGGAATTTACCAAATCAACGCCTCCTAAAGCATCATTGAAAACTTCTGCCGCCACATCGTTCAGATTGTCTACAAAGTAAATGTCGTTCTGGTCACCGCCATCCATGTTATCAGCACCAGCGCCACCGTCTAATACATCATTTCCATTGAAACCACGGAGAATATCGATTCCATTGAAGCCGGAGATCGTATCATTGCCATTGGTTCCATCTAATTGTGGGAATAATTGAAAAAAAACACCATTAAATTGAACTGTGTTGTTGTCATTGAAGTTTGTACCGTTAACGATTGCCATTTTATCACCTCATACTGTTGGAAATTTAAATGAGCAGCCCAATCGGTGAGCATTGTATAGATTAAGCGCTATGCCAAAGCCAGTAAAAATGTATTTGTCCCCGGTCGTGCTACTCAGTGAATATAACCAAAATCCATAACATGTCAATTATTTAATTATTTCATAACTGATTGTTATTAATATAAAATATATCATCCTGAAAGGAATATTTAGGTTACGCCGCTATAATAATCGCTTGAAGCTGGATTATTTGTGAGAAAACTCACAACGGAATGAAAGTTGCTTGCTCCCTGTCAAATGCCCCAATAGCCGTACCGAATCAAGGCATAAATTGACCCAACGTTAACTAGACCTGATTGCCTTAAACACGTTAGAATCACTAATTTTTTGGTTCCTGCTTATCATGCACACTTGGCGCAAGGTGTCGGCACACGCTAAGACGCCGGTTGCACTTACCATAGGTAATTTTGATGGCGTTCATTTAGGCCATCAGGCGATACTTACTCGGTTAAAAGATGTTGCCAATCAACTTGGGCTTCCCGCCTGTGTGATGACCTTTGAACCGCACCCGCGCGAATTTTTCGCGCCGGATCAAGCCCCAGCGCGTTTGACCAGCTTGCGGGAAAAGTTGAGTCGCTTAATTCAGGCCGAGATCGATAGCATTCATATCTGTCGTTTTAATTATGACTTTGCCAGGATCAATCCGGAACGATTCATTACACAGATTTTGAATCAAGATTTGCGTGTTCGCTGGTTATTGGTAGGCGATGATTTTCGTTTTGGCGCACGCCGTGCGGGAGATATTGCAATGTTACAAGCGCTCTCCGCGGAGAATAATTATACGCTGGAAGTCATGCCGAGTATTGTCATTGGCAATCAACGTGTTTCCAGCACTGCTATCCGGCAGGCGTTGATTACTGGTGATTTGGATGCGGCCACAAAACTGTTGGGTAGACCTTACAGTATCAGTGGCCGCGTCATCAATGGTGACAAATTAGGCAGACAAATAGGGTTCCCGACAGCGAATATTCAGTTGAAGCATAACCTGCCACCGCTTTCCGGTATTTTCGTGGTATCAGTCTATGGCGCCAATTCGTCATCATCGGAGATTCCACTACCGGGTGTAGCCAGCCTGGGTGTACGTCCAACAATTCATGAGAACGGTAAACCTGTATTAGAGGTTCATTTGTTCGACTTTGCTGATGAAATTTATGGACAGCACTTGCGTGTTGATTTTCTGCACAAACTGCGTGACGAAGAAAAATATGCAGATATCACTACGCTTATCCGGCAGATCGAAAAAGATGTCGCACAAGCCAAGGAATATTTTATGACCACGCCAATTCAATATAATCGCTTGTGCAGCGCCCTTTAACTTATTCATTGTAACTTTTATGATTGATTATAAGAAAACCCTCAATTTGCTCGATACGCCTTTTCCGATGCGTGGCAATCTTGCCAACCGCGAGCCCGGAATGTTGAAAGCCTGGCAAGAAAAAAATCTATACCAAAAGATTCGTTCTGTCAGCAAAGGCCGTCCGAAATTCATACTGCACGATGGTCCGCCGTATGCCAATGGCGATATTCATATTGGTCATGCGGTCAATAAAATCCTCAAGGACGTCATCGTCAAAAGCAAAACATTGTCTGGCTTTGATGCGCCCTATATTCCTGGCTGGGATTGTCATGGTTTGCCGATCGAGCATCAGATCGAGAAAAAACATGGCAAGCACTTACCCGCCGATAAAGTACGCGAACTCTGCCGTGCTTTTGCTAATGAACAGGTTGAGCGCCAGAAAGCCGATTTCATTCGCTTGGGTGTGTTGGGTGATTGGGAGCATCCTTACCTGACAATGAATTTCAAAACTGAGGCCGGTATTATTCGCGCACTGGGCAAAATTTATCAGAGTGGTTACCTGTATCAAGGTCAGAAACCTGTAAACTGGTGTATAGATTGCGGTTCCGCATTGGCTGAAGCGGAGGTGGAGTATGAAGATAAAAGCTCACCTGCGATTGATGTGGGTTTTGCAATTCCGTCAGCGCATCAATTGCTCGGCAATATTTTTGGCGTTTCTGTTCCAGAAAATACCCAAACCTATGCCATCATCTGGACCACTACGCCGTGGACATTGCCTGCTAATCAAGCCGTCTGTGTTCACCCCGAATTCGACTACGCGCTAGTAAAAACGACGCGGGGCCTATTGATACTTGCCAGCGAATTGCAGCAAGCCTGTCTCGAGCGGTACGACTTGACCGGCGAAACACTGGCTACATGTAAAGGGCAGGCATTGGAGCATTTGCCATTGCAACATCCGTTTGAACCGCGTGCAGTAAAAATCATTTGCGGCAAGCATGTCACATTGGAAGCGGGTACAGGGCTTGTGCACACGGCGCCCGCACATGGTCTGGACGATTATTTTGTCGGGCAAAACTACAACTTGCCGAGTGAGAGCCCAGTGGATGGCGATGGTAAATTTATTGCCCATATTCCTTTGGTTGGTGGACTCTCGGTATGGAAGGCCAACGATGTTGTCATTGATACGCTCAAAACCAATGAACATCTTTTTTGTTTAAAAAAGATTGACCATAGCTACCCTCATTGCTGGCGTCATAAAACCCCCATTATTTTTCGTGCCACGCCACAATGGTTTATCGGCATGAATTTGCATAAGACAGATGCTGCATCTACGCAAGATAAAACATTGCGTGAACTGGCTATGCAGGCAGTCGACACCACGGCATTTTATCCCACATGGGGCAGGGCACGTCTGGAAGCAATGATCAAGAACCGTCCGGATTGGTGCGTATCACGCCAACGCAACTGGGGTGTTCCAATGACATTTTTTGTGCAAAAAGACACTCATGCGCCACATCCACGTTCACTTGAATTGCTCGAACAAGTAGCGCAAAAAGTGGAACAGCAGGGAATCGAAGCCTGGTTTGCGTTGGAAGATTCCGAATTGCTCGGTGAGGAAGCCAAGAATTATAAAAAACTAACCGACACCCTGGATGTCTGGTTCGATTCCGGTACCACGCATGACACGGTTGTTAAAGCGGATGCGCAGCTTACATTCCCGGTTGATTTGTACTTGGAGGGTTCCGATCAGCATCGTGGCTGGTTCCAATCCGCGCTGTTAACTGGGTGCGCCATTGACGGTCATGCGCCATACAAAGCGCTGCTCACGCACGGCTTCGTGGTGGACGGTAGTGGCCACAAAATGAGCAAATCCAAAGGTAATGTTATTGCGCCGCAAAAAGTGATAAATACTTCCGGTGCCGATATTTTGCGCTTGTGGGTTGCGTCTACCGATTATTCTGGCGAGCTTTCCATTTCCGAAGAAATTCTAAAACGGGTGATTGAAAGTTACCGCCGTATTCGTAATACGCTGCGCTTTTTATTGGCTAATCTGATGGATTTTGATCCGCAAACTGATTCAATTGAGGTTGCGAATTGTTTGGAAATTGATCGTTATATGCTGGCGCTGACTGAAGCATTTCAAGACGATCTGACACAATGTTATGACCGCTATGAATTTCATCAAGCGGTGCATAAACTACATAATTTTTGTTCTGAAGATTTGGGTGGCTTCTATCTGGATATTCTCAAGGATCGCTTGTACACGGCAGCAACAACAGGCCTGCCTCGCCGTTCTGCACAAACTGTGCTGCATCATATTGCATATTGCTTGGTGCGGCTGTTTGCACCAATTCTGAGTTTTACTTCGGAAGAAGTCTGGGAGCATCTGACAGGCGATAGCCAAGATAGCGTGTTATTGCATAATTGGCACATCTTTCCAGCGCAACCGGATGCTGAGCTATTACAGCAACGCTGGGCGAAAATACGTACATTGCGTTCACAAGTGTTGAAAAAACTGGAAGATGCCCGTACTCAGGGAGAAATAGGCTCTTCATTAGCGGCAACAGTTGAAATTCGTGCCCGCGCCGAAGATTTTACCTTGCTCAGCTCGCTGGATCACGATTTGCGCTTTGTATTGATTGTCTCTGCAGTTGACTTGATTAAAGCCAATGATGCTCAGCAGGAAAGTATTGTTGTGACGTCCAGCGCACACACAAAATGCGAACGCTGCTGGCATTATCGCCAGGATGTCGGACATCACGCGGATCACCCAACTTTATGTGAACGTTGTGTTTCCAATCTTTATGGCAGCGGTGAAGCACGTAACTATGCTTAGAACTTAATGATCATTTAACGGATACCTCTCATGAAGCTTCACATCAGTTTTGCCATCGCTTTAATTATTTTAGTGCTGGATCTCGTAAGTAAATACTGGGTAGAGTCCACCTTGGAATTCGGTCAAGTCATTCCGCTGACTGGTTTTTTTAATCTGGTACTCACCTATAATCCCGGTGCTGCATTCAGTTTCCTGAGTGACCAATCGGGCTGGCAACGTTGGTTTCTGAGTGGTGTTGCAGGCAGTGCGGCGATTTTGATTATCTATTTGCTCAATCGATACAAGCATGAAAAATTATTCTGCTTGTCATTGAGTCTGATTCTCGGTGGTGCACTAGGCAATTTGTATGATCGCATCACACTGGGTCATGTGGTCGATTTCCTGGATTTTTACGTCGGCGCTTATCACTGGCCTGCTTTCAATGTTGCCGATTCGGCGATCTGTATCGGCGCGGTATTGATGATCTACGAAAGCTTCAGAAAAGATAAGGCAGAAAATATTCAGAAGAAAATCAAGCAATAAACCTTATTTTCTCGATTTTCTCTCTTTAGTAATAGGACTCTGCAAGGTATAGCCCTTTTCTTTCATTTTATATCCTCCGTAAGCGCCAGCCCCAACAGCGGCCATTGTCCAGCAGCCAGATAATAGTGATAATGCTGCTGATAAAGTGATTGTTCTCAGTACCCATTTATTTTTCTGCATCTTATATTCCTACACAAGAATTTAGTATCCATAACCATCGCCTAATGATGATTTATTGTATCAATGCTGACGATACCAAAGCGTGAATCCTAACCCGATACTTAACCCCTACTTCACCTTCGCGACAACGGTAATCCCCAGCAACGATTTCTTCATTGGCAATGATTCATCAAGCGTTTTTCAGTTATTCGATAATGCCGGCAATTTGCAACTTGCGCAAATAAATCAGACAGCAAGCCAAATATGCGACACGAAATTAACGCCGATGATTACAAGCCACAATAACGTTTTTGATATCGGCATAGCAGAGCGTTAGCTGATGAGACAGCTAGAACTGTCCATGCAGGTATCTGTCAAGGAATCTAATGAATGGAATTCTCAGGTAATGTGTCAGTCTAATTTTTAGTCTGACACTACAAATATTCAATGGGGTTTTTATGCGGGGCGTTCAACGGATCCATCTGACAGTCGTGCTACTGGCAATCGCTGTAAGTAACTCTGCGTGGGCGCATGGGTTTCGACATAGTCATAATCATTTAAGTATCGGTTTAGGTTACTACGGCCCAGGATTTTATGGTGGTTACGGGTATGGGGGCTATGGTTTTGGTCGTTATGGATTTGGTGGGTATGGCTATGGCTACCCTTCTTATTATTTTCCGCCTGTATATGCTTATCCTCCGCAGGTGATTGTTCCGGCTACTCCGCCTGTTTATATTGAGCAACAAGCGCAGCAACCATCGCAATCAGTTCAGCCAGCACAACCACAAACCAATTACTGGTACTATTGTCAGGATCCTGATGGTTACTATCCTTATGTCAGGAAATGCCCTGGTGGCTGGCTGCAAGTTGCGCCGCAGCCGCCAGGACAATAACATGAGAGGCTAAGTATGCTTACTTTGAGAAGATTATCCACACTGCTGGTTATGGGCTTAGTAACTGCCTGTGTCAATATGCCGACTGGCCCGAGCGTTATGGCGTTGCCAGGCACAGGGAAAAGCTTTGAGCAGTTTCGTTATGATGATTTTGAATGTAGGGGGTATGCCCATCAGCAAATTGGCGGTAAAACGCCGCGACAGGCTTCTCAAGCCAGTGGTATAGAAAGCGCGGCGATTGGAGCTGGGCTTGGTGCCGCTGCAGGCGCTGCTATAGGGGGCGGGCAGGGTGCTGCCATTGGTGCAGGCACGGGGCTTTTGGCGGGCAGTGTTGTTGGTTCTGGCACGGCTGATACTTCCGGGTATATGAGTCAACGGCAATACGACATGAGCTATATTCAATGCATGTATGCAAAAGGCCATCGCGTCCCGGTTTCGGGCAGAATTACGGGTAATCAACCTGCGAGCAGCAACACGGGGCCAAGAGTTGCAAATCCATCAGAGAATTTTACGCCGCCACCGCCACCAGCGGGAAATCCGCCACCTCCACCACCGCAATAAATGCAGGGTGATTTTGTGGTGCAGCGCGCTAGGGTTAATGAAGCAAAATCGATCCTCAACTACAGGAGGTTCTGAAATGATCGAACAGGATAAAATTGTAGTGCCAGAAGTGGTGTCCTGCGATGTATGTTTTAAAGAGATACCGTTATCCGAGGCTACGAGCGTCAAATCGACTGATTACATCGTGTATTACTGTGGTCTTGAGTGTTACGACAAATGGAAGAAACAGGAAGAAGGTTCTGAATCTTCAAAGGACAGTTGAGTCCGAAAACCTGCGGTCAATGTCCCTTAAACAGGTCGTAACTTTCAATCTGAATTCGCCAGAGGTTCGATTCCAGCAGAGGATAGAATTAGGAAAAAACAGGTAAGATGTAATTTTTACTCGCGGTGATCACATTTTTATTCAATATTCAGAGGAAAATCATTGTGGCGGGATGACATAATCCACTGTCAACATCTCCAGTAGATGCCCGTTAGGGTCGCGAAAATAAACACCGCGGCCGCCATAGTTGTGATTGATCGTCATATCATCCGCATTACCTGGGCCACTGCCATAGGGAATTTGCTCAAGCTGCAGTCGCGCAAATATTTCGTCAAATTCCTGTTCGGATACTTTGAACGCATAGTGTATCGATAAAAACTGTTCCTTGTTATCGAAATCCAGGCTTAAGGTGTCGTTGACGCGTACCACGATGAAATGAGAAAACGCGCCGACATATTCAAAGCCAAACACGCGGCTATAAAATTTCGCCGACTCGACTTTATCGAAGCAAGGCACGATGGTGTGATTAAGGGTGATTGCCATTGCTGTTCTCCTTTTACTATTTTCTCTTGGCAAAACAACTCACGTTCCGCAAAATGTTTGATACACGCGTTCCGACGGCGCTGGCGGCGTGCGATAGTCATAGTGCTCCGGCGCATCGGTATATGGATTATCCAGTGCTGCAAGCAATTGCTGCATCAACGTATAATCACCTTGTTCGGAGGCAGCGGATAGCGCTTCCTCGACGCGATGATTGCGTGGAATAATTGCAGGGTTATTGGCTTGCATCAGGTGCATTGATCGCTCTTTAGTTTCGGATTGGCGCTCCAGTCGTGCCTGCCAGCGGGCATGCCACGTTTCGAGCTCGGCATTTTGAAACGTGTTATCAGCAGGAAAAGTTTCTGCGGACAGCGCGCGGAAGGTATTGGTGTAATCAGCTTGATGTTGATACATCCAGGTAAGAAAGTCGGTGATTAATTCAGAATCCTCGGTTTCTTCTGTGAATAATCCTAATTTCTTGCGCATCCCTGTTATCCACTCGGCCTGAAATTTCTCTGGAAAAGCATGTATGGCTTCTTCCGCTAATGTTATGGCTTTTTCTTGTGCCGAATCAATCAATGACAGTAAGGTTTCAGCTAAACGCGCAAGATTCCATTGCGCCATCTGCGGCTGATTGCTATAGCGGTAGCGGCCGTTCTGGTCGATCGAACTGAATACCGTGTTGGGATTATATGCATCCATGAATGCACAAGGGCCGTAGTCGATCGTTTCCCCGCTGATGCTCATGTTGTCCGTATTCATGACACCGTGAATGAAACCCGACAGCAGCCATTTTGCGATCAACGCAGCTTGACGATCAATCACCCGGTTTAGCAGCGATAGATAAGGATTTTCGGCATCATTCAGATCGGGATAATGACGTTGAATCGCATAATCCGCCAAGGTTTTAATCGCATCAACACCACCTTGTCCGGCGGCATATTCAAACGTTCCGACGCGAATATGACTGGCTGCTATTCGAGTAAGAATTGCACCGGGGAGCTGGGTTTCCCGTATCACTTGCTCTCCAGTGGTGACCACCGCAAGGCTGCGCGTCGAGGGAATGCCCAATCCTTGCATCGCTTCACTGATAATGTATTCGCGCAGCATAGGCGCTAAGGCCGCACGGCCATCACCGCGCCGGGAAAACGGAGTCTGGCCGGAGCCCTTGAGCTGAATGTCGAATCGCTCACCGTTCGGCGTGAGATGCTCTCCCAATAAAATTGCCCGTCCATCGCCCAACATCGTGAAATGACCAAACTGATGACCGGCATAGGCTTGCGCGATCGGCTGCGCCCCTTGCGGCAATACATTTCCGGAAAACAGCAAGGCGGTTTCTTCGGCAGATAACACGCCAAGATCCAATCCCAACGATTCTGCAAGCGCATGATTCACTATTACGGTTTGTGGAGCGTTCACCGGAACAGGGGGTAGTTGGGCGTAAAAATAATCGGGCAAGCGTGCATAACTATTATCGAAGCGCCAGCCCACACGATCACTGGTTTGTTTTTTTTGGGATTTCATCGTTCTTTTTCACATTATTTGAATCGGATATTACTGCACAATATACGATATTGTAAGGGACGTAGCGTGCAATCACCTGATTCATTTATGACCGTTTTAATGGTGATTGGTTTGTATTTTTGATTATCTGACGGAGAGATTTTAAATAAGGATAGTAGTGCACTTCCAGTGCATGACGGGGTCGGGCAATAAATTGTTGTGCCCAATATTCGCCTTCACGCAAAGCTTGTTCGCGCCAATCGGAGGGCAGTTGAGTCTTTTCGCTCAAACATCGTCCGACCAGCTGGGATTGTGCTTCTGCGAGTGTCCAAATGCAGCCCTGAGGCTGGATTAATCCGATGAAAAATAAACTGGGATGATCGGGATGAAAAATGCGTAAGTAAAGTGGAATATGCGCGGCATCTTCCCAGTTAATAAAATTCGCGTCAAAAAAAGGAAAACTGATTTTGTAACCGGTTGCGGCAATGATGACATCATACGTCTGTGATGAGCCATCGTTAAAATGCACAGTTTGCCCCGAGATACCCTGAATGCCTGGACGAAGGCGTATTTTGCCATGCCGAATTTTATTGAAGATTTCCGAATTGATAGTGGGGTGCGCTTGCGTGGGCGAAAAATCAGGTTCGGGTAATCCATAATCACGATAACGCCCGATCTGGATCCACAGGGAAATTTTTTGCAGCCAGTTTTGTATGCGCTGCGGTAACCACTGCAACGAAGCCGCAAAAGTATCGGTGGGTTTTCCCATAATGAGCTTGGGAATAATATACTGCGCAGAGCGCAAGCTCATGTCGACGCAAGCGGCATCATGGCTCGCTTCAACCGCGCAATCACAGCCCGAGTTTCCGGCACCAACCACGAGCACCCGTTGGTTTTCTAAGCCCTGATTGGTTTTGTAGTCATGTGCATGCAAATATTTTCCGGAAAAATTCTCTTTCCAATCAGGGTGGCGTGGAATTGCAAGATGGCCATTGGCAATCACCAAATAATCACATTCTGATTGCGTGCCATCGCTCAGAGACAATCGCCACCGTTCATTTTCTGTTTTCTCAACATGCTGAACAGTAACATTGAACTGGATATATTTTTCCAGCTGAAAATACCGGGCATACGCTTGGAAATAGGCCAGTATCTGCTGGTGACTGGGGTAATCCGGATAGTCATCCGGCATCGGAAAGTCACTGAACTGCGACATGGATTTGCTGGAAATCGTATGCGTCACCCTGCAGACGCTGCTATCGCTGGGCGTCGATGTATACACCCAGTTGCCGCCGATCTGATCGCTTTTCTCAAAACAGACGATATCTTCCAAGCCTGCTTCCACCAGATGCTTGATTGCGGTGAGGCCGGAACAACCGGCGCCGATGATTGCAATGCGCATTTTATTGTTAACTCACTGAGTATCACGTTATCGGGAAAGGATCATTCTATCGTACTTAATCCAGTGTTGAATAAGCGGTCGGATGATTGTGGCGCAGCACAAGTGCGCTGCAGCAAACGTGGTAATCAGCTAACGCTATGGTTTTATATCCGTAATCAAATAAAGATTGTGCTTGGTGGTATGGCTGTTGCCCGTATACACTAATCCCACTTATATTTTTCTACTATGGGAGTAATTTTGGCCTCTCCACGACAAATTGTGAAAAATGAAACCGAAGAACCAACCTTGCGATTGGCGGTGTTGATTGATGCCGATAATGCTCAGGCCGCCGTTATCGAAGCGTTGCTTGCTGAAATTGCGCGTTTCGGGGAAGCAACGGTCAAGCGTATTTATGGTGATTTCACATCCCCAGCGAGCGTATCCTGGAAGAAAGTGCTGCAAAAATATGCGATCAAGCCGGTGCAACAGTTTGCCTATACCACCGGAAAGAATGCGACAGATAGCGCATTGATCATTGATGCGATGGATCTCCTCTATACCAATAAATTTGATGGGTTTTGTCTGATCACCAGCGACAGTGACTTTACCGGTCTTGCCATGCGGTTGCGCGAAGAGGGGCTTACGGTACTTGGATTTGGCGAAAAGAAAACACCGGATGCCTTTCGCAATGCGTGTAACAAGTTTGTATTCACCGAAATTCTGCGTTCCAGCCGAATCACTGAATCGGACCCATCGCCACCCGAAGTGAAGACGAGAAAGAGATCTACCAAAGCCAAAACCGCCACTAAAACAGTAGAGCAAAAACCGCAATTTCCCGAAGAATTTGTTTTGACCGCACTGGAGCAATCCGTTGATGATACCGGGTGGGCCAATCTGAGCGTGTTTGGAAGTTATCTGACCAAGCTGCAACCCGACTTTGATTCGAGACTGTATGGCTACAAAAAACTCTCCGATCTCGTCAAAGATAAAAAGGATCTTTTTGAAATCGAAGAACGGCAAACATCGGCATCAAATCGGACAACCCTTTATCTGCGTGCTAGAACGCAATAAATTCACCAGTAATCAGGCAGACATATTTATCGGCGTTTTGCACGGTCAACGATTTGGCGGTTGCTTGATGCGCTGATAAAGTGATTCTGCGGCTTCATACTGGTTTGTTTGTTGTGTTTCGTGGATTGCCAGTACATCGGGAACAGTCAGGTACTCTTTCAACGTTATTTAGCTAATTCATGATAGAGCTGATCAAATTCATTTAAGCTTTGCGTGAAAGCATCCATTGCTTGACGACGAGGCAGACCTTTTCCTTTACGTTCGATATATTCCCGCAGGGCTTCATCAAGTATTATTTCTTGAATAGGACGCCCCTCAGATTCCGCAATTTTTCGCAGTGGAGTAAGGACTTCTGGTGCAGCTTGAGAAGAAAATTTTTCGTGGTCAGTGTTTGGCATGAAATATCAGCATATCACGATGTTTTTGAGAATTTTATGATACGCTAAAGATTGTTTTTTTAGCAATGTATTTGTAGCCCATCGTGTTACTTGAGCGTGGGTAACTAAATGGTGTATTCATTATATTTATTGGGGCTTTTCTATTCTAAAGCCACATAAAAAATATAGATTTAGGAAAACTTAGCCAAGTTATATGACATTCCGTTCCAGATTATGAGACATTTTTGTCGTATATATTACGTTAAGAGTTAAGGAGAGTCGCATGAGACGATCACCCACTGATAAAGAGATACTACAAAAGATTCATGATCGTTATCTCGATGAATTCGGGAGATTCAACAAGGACGATCCAGAACCTGAGCGGGACTCAAAAGTCTATGTGCCGATAGACTGCAAGGCCATAGCTAGCGAACTAGGGGTTGATCCTGATATCGTATTTGGGCGTCTTTACTATCATCTCGATAAAAAATATGGGTATACACAGGAGGATGGCGGGAAGGTTCATCTGTTCAGCCTCAAGGTAGGAAAAGACAAACACGCTGTTAACTTTCCATTGCTCTCCGCGGTATTAGCTGAGCTCCATCAGTCTTGGTTTCGTTTTACAGCGCCACTCGTAATTTCAGGAATAGCCTTAGTGATTTCAATCATAGGTATTGCCTGCAATGTCTCTTAACAAGGCGTCCCAGGCGACGCCAAAAAGCGACGCGCCTGAGTCATTAGAACAAGACGAAACTAAGATTGGTAGTGTTCGAACGCTGCTCGGGAAATTGGAGTCTCTTGCACAAGACCCTGATTACGAATACTATTATCGTGGTCATTCGAATAAGAAATTCGAGCTAGTTCCTTCTGTCTACCGAAATTCTGGTTGGATCAGTAACGAGCACAGAATGTTCAGAGAGTTGATCCTACGCTGTCCGGATGATTTCCGCGAGCTAGAAACCACATTTCAGAAACTCGTAAAAATGCAGCATTATACTCTACCCACTCGCTTACTAGACATTACTGGAAATCCATTAATAGCTCTTCTTTTTGCATGTAAGGATGAAGTGGATAAAGACGGAGAAAAGGACAAAGGAAAAAATGCAGATGGCGAGGTAATTATTTTTCGACTACCAAAGAAAGAAATCAAATACTTTGATAGTGACACGGTGAGTGCAATTTCAAATATCAGCAAGCAGCCTTTTGAGTTTGAGTTTGTTGTTAGGCCTGAGGAAACTCCAGAAGAATTTTCAAACCAAGAGCCGGTCAAATTGTTAGTTCATGAAATACGCCAAGAAAGGTCGTTATTTGAACCAAAGATCAAATCAGAACACCTCCGCTCAGTGATCTGTGTAAAACCATTGCTGGATAACCCGAGAATTATGAGGCAGGATGGCGCATTTTTCTTGTTTGGCGTCAACGGCAAAAAGTCAGAATCTGCTCGAATTCCAGCTTCGTACATACTCAAGCCGGAAAATCTTAGTCTGGCCGTAAATGCCACAGATAAAAAGAAAATGCGAGAGCAGCTAGCAGCTTTGGGAATTAGTGAGGGAAAGATTTACCCTGAAATTGATTCAGTGGCCTCATATGTCAAGAGTTCCTTTGAAGTGAAGGCTAACAATAACATCTAGCGGACGCATAAAACGCGCCGTTGATTTAAGCTTTGGTTGCATATATACATGAGAGATATCAAACTGAAATCTTATAAACCAGTTACCATATTTATCCGCTTTGGTGAGACAAACATTGTTAGAACTAATTTTTATCCTGCTTCTGAGGAATATATCGTCCATAAATCTTTCTGATTTGCCCCCAATCCTTATGCCCCATTTGCTGAGCTACCCACATGGGATTTTCACCTCTTGAAAGCAGGGTAGAGGTGAAAGTGTGACGGGTTTGGTAGGGATTGTGGTATTTAAAGTCAGCTCTTTTCAATGCCGATATCCAAACATTTTTTCGAATGCCCTGATCGCCGTTTCCACGGCTTGTTATGGCGTAGGTCATGAAAAATAGTTTCATTGAATTTTATCGTGCAGCTCTGCTGGCTAAGTAAGGCTACTTTGGCTTGTGGTTGCAGCGTAACTGTACGCTCTCCTGATTTGATTTTTTTGTACCTTTCAAATGATTTCTGCATAGTCTAATTCTGCCGGCAGTATTCCAAGATATTGCTTTCACAGGGCTGCTTTACGCGATGGAAAAACCGAAACGGCGATTAGTCCGTTATTTTTCCTTCTAGCGTCGCGCGGGAGTGAGTGGCTTTTTCTGCAATTAACCGAGTGGCGGCGTCAATCTGACCCCAGGTGTTCCAGAGCAGGACACCGCGCACCTGATCATTGCGTAAATAATAAATGACGCCTTTGCGGAACGGCTCCTTCCAGTCTTCGATAATGTCGAGACTTGCATCCAGTTCTCCCACTGCTTCGTAACCCAGGTCAAACAGGTCAGAATAAAAGAAAGGCTGGTGACGATAGGTATCCGACTGTCCGGCCATGTTCCGACCTGCCATTTCTCCCATGACGTTCGAATTGTCCTCATGTTCCACGCGCATGCGTTTATCCAGCACTGCGCTATGGAAGTTCGCCACATCGCCTGCCGCGTAGATATCGGGATTGCTCGTGCGCAGTTGTTCGTCCACTATAATGCCGTTGTCTATTGCAAGTCCGGCTTGTGCGGCCAATTCGGTATTAGGCTGAATGCCCAGCCCAGCCACAACTCCATCTGCGGAAATTTCCGTGCCGTTTTTCGTGGTCACAATGGTCTTGCCGCCAGCGGCAGTTCGCACGGACTTGACGGTTTCAGATGCGAGTATGGTGACTCCCTTCTCGCGGTAATAGGAATTTATGAACTCAGCCAGAGGCTGTGGATAAACGCGTGCACCGATACCATTTTCCGGAAAAATCATCGTGACCCGCTGGTTGTTCATGGCCAGTGCCGCGCTGATTTCGGAGCCGATGAAGCCTCCGCCGATCACGACAAAATCCGGACCTTGTTCACTCAATTCACGCAGCTTGCAATAGTCGTCGGCGGTTCTAAAGTAGATGATGTTCTTGTCTGAATCCGGCAAGCGCCGCACGGAACCTCCTGTGGCTAGCAACAGCTTTTCATAGGTGTACACGTTGCCTACATCATCTGTCGCGGTTTTTTGGGATGGATCCAGTGCCACAATTTTTTTGCCCACGTGTGCTGCGACATTGAGTCCTTCGGCATCACGCCAAATGGATTCATACGGCGTATCCTTCCACAACGATTTAGAAAGGGGTGGACGATCATAAGGCAGATGGCGTTCCTCGCAAATCATGGCGATGGCGCCTTCCTGGTCAATTTTACGGATACCGCGAACAGCGGAGTCGGCAGCCATGCCGCCGCCAACGATAAGGTATTTATGGTGTTTCATGATAGGCCTCTCCTTTATCAACAAGCATCAAGCGCATACGTAGAGTTATTCAAATTATAACGTGATCTGACTGGCAGGCGTTATGTTTATGTCTTGTCTGTTGGTGCTTGCAGTAATGTATGGGTGATCGTTTATGCCACTTTGAGTGATCATTGACTTTGATGAAACGGGGGCTTAACAGGCCGTTGAAAAACTATCTGCATTGCTGCTGCGGTGTTAAAAACAGGCTCAAAATGATCATTTATTATGCATAAACTGCGCTTTTTCACCTGTTTTTGCCTTGCATCAGCTGCTTCGAAAACTTTTTTCAACGGCCTGTTAAAGAATTGCCGGTATTCTCCGGCGGCTATCGCGATTCAAAGGGCAATTGGATGGAATTATTAATGGATTTGATCAGGGCTCGGAATAATTATTACTCGTCACTTTTTCGAGGCCTACTAGATATCTTTGTTCGCTATCGTACAGACCAATCTTTCTTAAAAATATATACATATAAAGGAGCGGTGATGGCCATCATCGCTTTAAATTATAATTAATTGGAGAGTTAAATATGAAAACTATTACATTATTCACAGGTTTTTTGCTTATGGCTTTTTTATCTTTGGGGACACTGGCGGCATCTAGTAATTTAGATCAAGCAATCCAGCATGCCGAAGCTGCGATGAAGTCTGAGAAAGGGAAATCGATTGCTAAACATGCAGCAGAAGCAAAAATATATGCAAATGCGTCAAAAGGTGATTCGGATAGAGTAATTAACCGTGAACACCTTGATGAAGGCATTAAATGCTTGTCTGATGCTATCAAGGAAGGCGAGAACGATGATGTCAAGGCAGCACAGAAATCTGCAAAAGATGCAGTGGGACATTTTAAGCAAGCTGCAAATTAATAAAAGCACTTTAGTATCTTAACTCCAGATTTTTTATCAGAAATTTTTCTAATGGGAAATCTGGGTTAAAAGATAGCCTGTGAATCTCACTGTTTTTTCATAGTAGTGCACTAACAGTAGACGAATTCAAGTAATAACTGAGATCAAGAACAAGCGGGAATGGCATTCATTGGTCTGAAATCCTTGGCCCAGGACATCGACGCCGGCGCTGATGAGAGTCGGTTCAACTTTTTACTGTGTCTGGTGCTATCGTTAAATTCAAGCGCGTGATTGCCCACACCTGCGAGTGCATCTGTGCAGGGCTTGATGCGGCGCAGCATCTTGATGTGTCGACTCTTCACGCTCTACTGCTACTAGCCTGCTGCCCGCCAGGTGGCATCAAATATGATTTTTTAACAGAAACTCTATAGATCGTCTAATTGTTGCTTTGCTCTCAATGGAGTTAATATAGCTAATGTCACTCGTCATACCCATTAAACAATTCAAAACCAATACGAAATATTGTTACTAAGGAGTAAGATCGCATGTTGACGACGACACCAGTGCCTGATGCAGAACAGCATTATAAAAGTGTTGCGAATCCCATTAACGTTGATCCTTCAGCGCCACTTTTCATAGTGCTTAATGCGTCATCGGGTAGTGAGGAGGCTGTCACTGCTCGTGATATTATCGAGGCTGAGCTGAACCAGGCAGGTCGTGAATTCGAGTTGTTCATGGTAACCCGTTCCGAGACTATCACAGACGTGGCGCGAGACACTGTTCGTCGCGCACGTGAACGCAACGGGATAGTAGTTGCCGCTGGCGGCGACGGAACTATTAATGCCATGGTACAAGCCACCATAGGTAGCTGTTGCCCTTTTGGTGTGATCGCGCAAGGCACCTTTAATTATTTCGGGCGGACACATAACCTACCAGAAGACACAGCCGCAGCTACCAGGATGTTGTTAGGCACGCTGGCCTATCCTATACAAGTCGGGTTTGTCAATGAGCGTGTATTTTTGGTTAATGCCAGTTTAGGACTCTATCCGCAATTACTTGAAGATCGTGAGACTTATAAGCGAAAGCTCGGTCGCAATCGCTGGGTGGCATGGGTGTCAGGTCTTTATACAGTGCTACGTTACCATCGCCAGTTAGCGCTAACGATTGAGCACCAGGGAAAAGTCAGCACACTCTATACACCGACGCTGTTCGTCGGTAATAACCGGTTACAACTGGAACAGATCGGTATTGAAGAAGCATCCAAAACTGATAATGGTGAACTTACCGCAATCGCGATCCGTCCGATTAACACGCTAACGATGATCGGGCTGGGTTTTCGTGGCGCATTGGGGCAGCTCGGAGATGCCGATCATGTAATGAGTTTTTCGTTCAAGAGTCTTTTAGTCAAACCGGCGCGATTTTTTGGGAAAAAGCTTATCAAAGTTGCAACCGACGGTGAAATTACTCAGTTACGCATGCCGCTTGAGTTTCGCGTTGCCGATCAGGCGCTCTATCTTCTGAAGCCTGCGCCAGCCGCAAAAAAATAATTGTAGTTTATTCATGGCGATGCTTTGGCAAATCTCAGATCTACACTTTGGAACTGAACGGCCAGAAGTTGTGTCCGCGCTGGAAACCTTGATACGCTCAATGCCGCCCGAGTTGGTGGTATTGTCCGGAGACATTACGCAACGTGCGCGGCGCGTGCAATTTCAAGCTGCGCGGTCGTTTGTGGATCGATTGGACGCGCCAGCCACCCTCATCATTCCTGGGAATCACGACATTCCACTATATAATCTGGTCGGTCGTCTAATAGATCCTTATGCCAACCATTGCCGCAGCTTTGGCCCAGAGCTCGAGCCGGTATACGATTCGCAAACTTTGCTGGTTATTGGCGTAAATACGACACGGCGTTGGCGTCATGTCGATGGCGAGGTTTCAGCAAGTCAACGCGAGCGTGTGGCTCAACGTCTCAGCCGTGCCTCTGAGGAGCAATTATGCATCGTCGTTACGCATCAACCGGTGGCTGTAACATCTAAAGAAGATATAACCAACTTACTGCATGGACACGAAGCTGCAATATACGACTGGTCTAGTGCCGGCGCTGATCTGATATTGGGTGGGCATATTCATCTACCCTTTGTGTTACCTTTACACAAGCGCTTTAATAACCTGCTGCGCCATGTATGGGTAGCACAGGCCGGAACTGCAGTGTCTTCTCGCATTCGCAGAGGCGCAAATAATTCGGTCAATTTGATTCGTACTACCGGCAAACTGAATAAAACTCGCACAGCTATGATAGAACGCTGGGATTACAATGATGCAACACGGAGATTTGGTCTCAAGTGCACACATTCTTTGCTGCTCAGTTCTAGGCACTTATGCAATGGCACTAAAATAGTTTGAGACCTTACTAGAATCTAAATGGGTGCTATTTTTAAGATGTTGGCTAGGTTGTAGATTAAGAGCTGAATATTAACATAACTAAATGATTGTATTGTATAAATTATGGATAAGGCGGGATTCGAGCCCGCAGTTTAAATTAATAATGCAATATTTATCAATCAGTTATAATTTCCATGTTGCCCAACCTATCAGCATAAGTTGGCATAGTTTAGACAACATTTAGGGCAACATCTTTTTGTGATTAACAGAGGGTTTTCGGTTTATCTGTTCCATATAAAATACCCCGCCACAAGCAGCGGGGTATTTTAACTGCAGATCCCAAATCTGCTAACTTTCAGCCAGCTTACGCCCCAGGGGACGAGTAATTAACCTCCTAGGGATTAAAAATTACTTACCCTGACGCAATAGATTGCTGGACTATTAGCATATTTATTCGTATGATCATTATTAATACTATGCGGTATGATAAATGCTATGACACATAGAACGACAATTACTCTTGAAGATGAAACTTTTGCATTTTTGAATAGCGTTGCGGGCGATAATCGCAGTGCGTATATTAATCAGCTCCTAATGCAGGAGCGTAAAAAATTCCTCAAAGAAGCGTTACTGAAAGCTAATCAGGAAGAGGCAGAAGATAAGAACTATCAGGAAGAATTGCAGGCATGGGATAGCGCATTATCTGATGGCTTAGCTAATGACTGATTTCAAACAATTAGACATTTACTGGGTTGAGCTTGAACCGACCAAAGGTGCAGAAACAAAAAAGCTGAGACCCTGTGTAATTATTCAAAGTGATCTTGTTAATGTAAAATCAAGAACACTAATTGTTGCACCTTTACTTCCGCAACATAAATCATGGCCTTTTGCGGTAAATTTGATACCTACAGAAGAAAATGCGCTGGATAAAGATCGCCATATTAATCTTAAGCAACTGCGTGTTATTGATATTTCGCGTATTGGAAAAAAACAAGGGCAGCTTGAACGTCAATATATCAACAATATCAAAGATGCTTTGATTATCGTGTTTGACTTATGAACTAGATGGTACTTTCAGATTGGTGCTGCCAACTATGTATCCAGTAGATAATAGCAAGGTAGCAAGGTGGATATCCCGTTAGTTCATGCAAATTAAATCTTTAATACAACGATTTAGCATGATCGCTTCCATGAGTCGCAAAGGTGACTGCTATGATAACGCGCCGATAGAAAGTTGGGGGATACTTAAAACCGAGCTGGTGCATCATAGAAGATTCAAAACACGACAACAAGCCATTCAGGAGATTACCGAATATATAGAAATATTCTATAACCGGCAGAGAAGACAGAAAAGGCTGGGCTATTGGTCACCAGCACAATTTACGCAGCGATACTATGCAAATTTGCTTGTTGCTTAAACCGATGGACTCCATTTTTGACAGCACACATCAATTGGCTTCTAGCGGATTATTCTGGATTGCTACGGAGCGGAATAGTTTGTAAAATAGCTTTCTGATTATGTTTTATGGATAACTCTGGATTTGTGCGGATGTGCAAATGGCGGAGAAGGCGGGATTCGAACCCGCGGTACGGAATTACCGTACACACGCTTTCCAAGCGTGCGCCTTAAGCCACTCGGCCACTTCTCCAGGCTACTGATAAGCAGGGGGCAAAGAATAAACCAGTTCGTGGTTTCGGGCAAATTTGTTTTACGCTGAATAGGTTTGAAAAAATTGAATTCAGTCCAAGTGTTTCCAACTAGAAAACGTAGCGCCTTGTCCAATTGTTGTGCCGTCAGGTCTGTGGATATTCCAAATGGTGGCTTGCTCAACCAGAAAACGTTTTCCTGTGCTGGAAATTCTTATGCCGCGATAATCGGAAATATAACCTTGAGTTTTGGCTTGTTCTAGCATGCGTGAACGTTCTTCACGGTTGGGTGGTTCGGCTGTGAGGCGCGAGGGCGTTTGTGTGAATTGCTGCCAGTTCATCATCCATAAATTGAGAGCCTCTTGATTGCCGTAATTTAATATGGGATCGTCTTCCGTGCCATGAGATGCCACGACAAACGCACTATTGAATAATTGCTCGGTTTGTTGAAGTGGCGTACCGGTGCGTTTGATCAGTTCCAGCTTGATCCAGTGTGTGTAACTGTCGAGTAAGTATTGGCACCATTCGACAACGCTTGGGTTGCTCCAGTGGGTTTGCATTGCTCGGTGAAGGGATGTTGTGATTAAGAAGGTTATGAGTGTAACGCACGTGATTGCAGGCTGACAACTGTACACGTTGATTCAGGCTAACGTTTTTGGTGTTTGTTGGGAGTGACTTAATTTTCTTTTCTTAGCACAGTGTTTTTTGTCTGTGGCAGTGTGTCGGGATAATCCTTGCTATAGTGTAATCCGCGGCTTTCGTGACGCAGCAATGCACACTGCACAATTAAATCGGCGCTATCGACTAGATTGCGTAATTCCAGTAGATCGCTGGTAACACGGAAGTTGGTGTAGTACTCATTGATTTCTTCGCGTAATAGTTCAATTCTGTGCTGCGCACGTTGCAGCCGTTTGGTGGTTCGCACAATGCCGACATAATTCCACATAAAACGGCGCAATTCATCCCAATTGTGTGCAATCACAACTTCTTCGTCAGCGTCTGTGACTCGACTTTCATCCCAATCCGGAAGTTTTGGCAATTCATTTGTGGGTTGATTAATGATGTCACTTCCTGCAGCCTGGGCTAACACTAGGCATTCCAATAGCGAATTGCTGGCTAAACGGTTGGCGCCATGTAATCCGGTGTGTGCGGTTTCTCCGATGGCGTATAGGTTGTTCAAATCGGTTTTGCCATGTTTATCGGTGATCACCCCGCCACAAGTATAGTGAGCAGCAGGAACTACGGGGATCGGTTCTTTAGTAATATCGATACCCAATTCCAAACAGCGGGCATAAATGGTTGGGAAATGCTCTTTTAAGAAATTGGCAGGCTTATGAGATATATCTAAATAAACGCAATCCAAACCCCTTTTCTTCATTTCAAAGTCGATGGCACGAGCCACAATATCACGTGGGGCAAGCTCGGCACGTTGATCGTGCCATGACATGAAACGTTCGCCATTGGGAAGCTTTAATAAACCACCTTCGCCACGAACGACTTCGCTGATTAAAAATGATTTTGCGTGAGGATGATAGAGACAGGTAGGGTGGAATTGAATGAATTCCATATTGGCAATTCGACAGCCCGCCCGCCAGCCCATTGCGATGCCATCACCGGTGGCTGTGTCGGGGTTGGTCGTGTAGAGATAAACTTTGCTGGCCCCGCCGGTTGCCAGTACGGTATTTTGTGCCGCAAAGCTTAGTACTTCATCTTTCTTCTTGTCAAGAATGTATGCGCCAACACATTGTTTGTTTCGGTTTTTTGTGCAACCGGATAATTTATCATCGGTTATTAGATCAATAGCGATATGATGCTCTAAAACAGTAATATTCGGGTGCGATCGTATTTTTTGAATTAGGGCTTGTTGTACGGCTTTGCCAGTGGCGTCGCCACTATGAATGATGCGCCGCCTGCTATGGCCTCCTTCTCGAGTCAGATGATAGCCCGTTTCACTTGTTTGGTCGCTGGTAAAGTTCACACCTTGACTGATCAGCCAATGAATCGCATCAGTTGCATTCTCGATGATGAATTTTGTGATGTTTTCATCACATAAACCGGCTCCGGCAATCAAGGTGTCTTGGACGTGTTGCGATGGAGAGTCATCATTTGATAGCGCTGCTGCTATGCCGCCTTGTGCCCATGAACTGGCTCCTGATTCGGAGGCTTGTTTAGTCACAATACAAATTTTCTTGTATTGTGCTAAGTGCAGCGCCAGTGAAAATCCGGCTAATCCGCTACCGAGAATGAGCGTATCGTAGTTGTTGTTAGTCATTAAATGAGTCTTTGTTTATTATGATTAGTAGGTTGAATAATAACAGACTCAGAATGCCTTAACCTGGATACATTTAGTTTGGTTTCATTGATTATGCACTATTTAAATAGTGAACTAATCAGTAGGGTTAAGTGTCATTAACACGATAGGCATAGAATTACATAGTTCCCGAGATTCATTTGGATAGGTATACTTGTTCATTTGTGTCATTATGGTATCTATAATGGAACAAGAATAAGGGTAACAATTCATTCAATATGCTCAGGGATCAAGTTGTATGAGTGATCGGGAGATCGATCAACAATTAGTAGAACGAGTTCAAGGCGGAGATAAGCATGCATTTGATCTACTAGTCATTAAGTATCAACGCAAGCTGGCTCGTTTATTGTCACAATTTATACGCGATTCCGCTGAAGTTGAGGATGTTACGCAGGAAGCTTTTATTAAAGCATATCGGGCGTTACCATCGTTTCGTGGAGATAGTGCTTTCTATACGTGGCTATATCGCATTGGCATTAATACTGCGAAAAATTTTTTGGTATCTCAAGGGCGGAAATTGCCAACCTTGCAAGGTTATGATAACCAAGATGCCGAAGACTTTGAGGATAGTGGGCTACTGAAGGAAATGAATACGCCTGAGAGTGAACTGATGAGTCAGGAAATTGCTCAAACGGTGAATAAGACATTAGATTCATTGCCGGAAGAGTTACGTACGGCAATCGTATTAAGAGAAATTGATGGGCTTAGTTATGAAGAAATTGCCAATATTATGAATTGTCCTATCGGGACTGTACGTTCACGAATATTTCGTGCGCGTGAAGCGATTTCAGAACAATTACGCCCTTTGTTAGGGACAAGTAAAGATAAGAGGTGGTAATGTGAAAAGTAAAGTATCTGCATTGATGGATGGTGAACTTGATCAACAGGATGTTACCAATGTCATTGAAGCCATCAGAAAAAATGATGACTTACATGAGGAATGGAAAACTTATCATTTGATTGGCGATACGCTCCGAAAGTCATCCCAGTTATCCATAAATATCTCCTCCAGTGTCAGTCAAAAATTAATATCCGAACCTACAGTACTTTTCCCCAATGTAATCAGCGTAACAAGCGCAATCAGAAAACAGAAGCATAAAGTATTTTCGTTTGCAGTGGCTGCTTCTGTTGTTGTAATGATTTCTGCGGGGCTAATTATGAATAATTTATATAAGCCGCAGCAAATAACGATTGCTGAGCAATCGAATCAGGAAAATAACTTGAAAATTGCGCCCGTTATGGTTTCATCGCCGCATATAATTCATAATTACTCACATCCGCCAGTTGAAATCAATGATTATTTGTTCGTGCATAGAGAATTCTCTCCGGGAATTACAATGCGCGGACAAGCAGGCAATATTCATAACGTTGAATATCACGAAAGATATAGTAGATGATTAGTCGCAGTATTATTTCGTTGTTATGTTTTTTAGTATTTGGTTTTCAAGTTGCAGTTGCGCAGGAGTTACCCAGTTCGTCTGAAGGCGCACTTGATTGGTTGAAAAAAATGGCCGAAGCTCCTCGTCGGCATAACTATTCCGGAACATTCATTTATTATGCAGATAATCACATAGAAGCCTCACGCATCGTTCATAAGACTGATCACGCGGGTGAACATGAAAGGATTGAAGTTTTGGATGGGCCGCCACGAATAGTTTTTCGCACTAACGATGAAATGAAATGTTATCTGCCAGAAAGCAAAAGAATATACACTGAGAAACGTTGGTTTCGTAAATTCTTCCCCGACATTCTTCCGCAACCGTTTGGTAATCTTGATGAGAATTATTACATCAAAGAAGTCAATCGTGAGCGCATAATTGATCATGAGTGTCAGGTTATTTCTTTGATACCAAGAGATTCATTACGTTATGGTTATCAATTCTGGATAGATGTCAGAACAGGTCTACTCTTAAAAAATGCTATCACGGATGGTGACGAGATTATTGAACAGTTTGCATTTGCACAACTGGAGATTGACGGAGAAATTCAACCCGATTTATTGAAACCTAGTTCATTCATGACTCAAAATAAAAATGAATGGAAAGTAACTAATTTATTGACTTCTGTCATCAACCAAGGTGAATTAAAATGGCAGGTTAATAATTTGCCACCAGGTTTTAGAAAATTAATTGAAATGAAGCGTAATCTGACTGAGAAGCCTGTGTTTGTGGATCATATTGCCCTATCTGACGGGCTTGCAACCGTATCTGTTTTTATTGAGCCTATTGCAGATGATGTGCCAACGCCTGTGTCGGGTTTCTTTACGGGGCGCGGTGCTATCAATATCTATGTGCGCGTGCTGGAGGGCAATCAAATAACTACAGTAGGTGAAGCGCCATTGGAAACCATTAAACTAATAGGCGACTCTGTTATTAAGCTTAATTAAGTTATTACTGGTTGGAGCCTATTGTACTTTTTCTTTTCAGAAATATGGCAGCAATAGATGAGAAATTATTTTATTATTCATATAATCACTATTTAAATTCATGGCTTAAATCTGAATAGCGATTACTCCGCAAAATTTTGATCGTTAGTCATGCATATATGCATTTATTTATTATATAAGCGTACAGTAAGGATAAGAAGCATGTTTCAATTAATGATAGTTCCTTTTGTTTTATTTTTATCGGTAAACTTTGCTCAAGCTACCACACTACCGAATTTTACCGGATTAGTTGAAAAACATGGTGTTGCAGTAGTGAATATCAGTGCTGTGCAAAGTTCGAATATGATGAATAACCAGATAATTCCTGAAATACCAGGAATTCCAGAAAACTCACCATTTTATGATTTTTTTAAAAGGCATATTCAACCTTTCCCCGGGCCAAGAAAATCCGAACCTAAATCACTAGGATCGGGCTTTATTATTAGTTCTGATGGCTATATTCTGACAAATGCGCATGTGGTTGAAACCGCCGATGAGATAACAGTGAAGCTGAATGATAAACGAGAATTTGTCGCTGAAATTATTGGTACCGATCGTAAAACCGATATCGCGTTAATTAAAATCAATGCCACTGATTTGCCTGAAGTCACACAAGGGGATCCAGAAAATCTTAAAGTAGGTGAATGGGTGATTGCGATCGGCTCTCCATTCGGTTTTGAACATAGTGTCACTGCAGGCATTGTGAGTGCTAAAGGGCGTTCTTTGGCACAGGAAAATTATGTCCCATTTATACAGACGGATGTCGCAATTAATCCAGGAAATTCAGGTGGGCCTTTGTTTAACATGAAAGGAGAAGTCGTCGGTATTAATTCTCAAATTTATAGCCGTACGGGCGGATTCATGGGGTTGTCTTTTGCCATACCGATCAATGTTGCCACTGAAATTGCTGATCAGCTAAAGATTAGCGGCAAAGTAAGTCGAGGAAGAATTGGCGTTATGATTCAAGAGGTAACCAAAGAACTGGCTGATTCTTTTGGATTGACGGATAGTAAAGGAGCATTAGTTGTTTCGATTGAGAAAGAGGGTCCTGCGGAAAAAGCGGGGGTTCAAGCACGCGATATTATTCTGAAGTTTGATGATAAGGAAGTTTTAACATCTTCAGATTTACCCCGTATAGTTGGCAATACCAAACCAGGATCAAAAGCAACAATTCAAGTTTGGCGGGATGGTACGTTAAAGACCGTTAAGGTCGAAGTTGGAGAAACGCCTTCTGATGAGACGTCAGAAAATAGAAAACTCAAGCAGAGTAAAAAACCGGATACCACAAATCGTCTTGGGTTGGCATTAAGTGAGATTACTGATGAGCAGAAGAAACAGCTGGAGATTGCCAATGGCTTACTGGTAGAAGACATTCAACCTGGCATTGCCAGTAGTTCAGGAATTCGCATTGGCGATATTATCCTTGGATTTAACAGTAAAGATGTAAAAAGCGTTGTGCAATTTAATGGACTGCTTAATCAAGTTAAGAGTGGAAAAAATATTGCTTTACTTGTGAAACGGGGAGATATCACAACTTTCATTACAATGAAACTCTCCGATGATGATAAAGAAAATTGAGCTTTATCCATTTCCTTCCGATCAAATACGAGAACTGATCATCTATGGCCGTGAAGACTGCCATCTTTGCCAAGATATGATGCTTGCTCTGCAGCGTTTGCAGCAGCAAGTATCATTTGATTTCAAGGTTGTTGATATTGATTCCGATCCAGAACTGGCTAAACGTTATGGAGAGAGAATTCCAGTGTTGATGTCGCCGCTGACCAATCAGGAGATTTGCCATTATTTTCTCGATTTGGCAGCTTTAGATGATTATCTTGGTAAATTTCGTTAGAATGCTGCCTCTTTAATGGCCAATAATATTTCTGTTTCCAGCCTGGCTGCGTGATTTTTAAGATTGCTGGAAATATACTCTTTATATTTTATATCTGATGCAGCATATCCGTAATTTCTCCATCATCGCTCATATTGATCACGGCAAATCAACGCTAGCGGATCGTATTATTCATCTGTGCGGTGGTTTATCCGACCGAGAAATGGAAGCACAAGTATTAGATTCTATGGATCTGGAGCGTGAAAGAGGCATTACTATCAAAGCCCAAACAGCAGCTTTACGCTACAAAGCAAGGAATGGTGAAACATACTTATTGAATTTAATTGATACACCAGGGCATGTTGACTTTTCTTATGAAGTTTCGCGTTCTTTAGCCGCCTGTGAAGGTGCACTTTTGGTAGTTGATGCTTCACAGGGTGTTGAAGCGCAAACTGTCGCGAATTGTTATACAGCGATCGAGCAAGGTGTTGAGGTTATTCCGGTTTTAAACAAAATTGATCTCCCGGCTTCAGATCCGATACGTGTCATCAGCAACATTGAAGAAGTAATAGGAATTGATGCACAAGATGCGATTAAAATTAGTGCAAAAACAGGAGAAGGTGTAGAAGATGTTTTAGAAGCTTTGATCGCTAAAATTCCTGAACCGAAAGGCGATCCGAATGC
>NZ_JAIEMO010000012.1 GCF_019752095.1 Nitrosomonas sp. | reverse complement strand
GGACTTATAATCATGAACGGCCTAATACAGCCTATCGGAGGAATAACACCAAAACAAAAACTTGCTCAATTAGCTCATTAACATCTACTTTTGAATTCGGTTAATAATGGGGTGACTACCGTGTTAAGTGTCGTAAAACTAAAAGGACAAGAAATGTTCCGAAGACATTTCTCGTCCTGAAATAGCTCCCCACATATGCCGTTAGACCATCATCTTGAACCATAAGGTCCAAGGCGGTTGTTTCATGGATACATCAGGCACATCCATTAATGGCGTACACAACAGTATCACTAAAATCCACAACCATTTTCTAAAAATGGTTCAAAGAATATAAGTCTTAACGAACACCGCAGGGATTAACCTTCATCTTTCATTGTTATTGCTTCATCAACTTTATTTTTTAATGTAATAATTCTACGCCTAAATTCATCCATGTCAAAACCTGTTACGTTTCTCAACATTAACAATTCATGTGTAATTTTTAGCGCTGCAATAATCGCGATGCGATCGGCATCGATTATTTTTCCTTCTGCTTTGATATCTTGCGCCTTATTATCCAAATAAGCTGCGGCGAGTTGAAGTTCTTCACATTCTTTGTCAGTACATGCGATGCTAAATTCACGCTCGAAAATATTAATGTTTAATGTGGTGTTATTCATTTTTAGGAATATTCAACAAAAGTGCCTCAAGTCGATCTGCTGCCACATGCATTTTCTCATTTAATTTCTCGCATTGATTATGAGAATCTGCCAATTCTTTTTGCAATTTTTTATTTTCTACGCGGGTATCCTGATACATACGTAAAAGTAAAAAAACTTTTTCTTCTAAAGATTCCAGTTCTGTTTCCATAGGGCGCAAATTTTTGAACTATCAAAAGGTTATTACGTAACCAAATCTAAAATTATACTATCGCGCCCTAGTTCTCGATCAAAACAACAATCGATAATTATTCTTATTTTTTATAAGTATAAATTTCTATACTAATTATAATTTACGGTGAGTGCCATCACAAAATGGCGCATTGCCGGTTTTCTTGCAGGTACATAACCAAGCTGTTTTATTCTCATTGGTTGAGAATTTCTTTGGTGTGAATTCAGTGTTTTTATGTGACCCATCACAAAAAGGCTGAGATTTACTCCGACCACAACTGCACCAGTAATAATCTTCCCCTGATTCAAGTTGAACTTCAATCGGTGAAAAGGATAATCCTGTATTTGAAGATTGATTCATTATTATTGAGCGATATTAAAATCTAATTATTTATCATTAACATGGCTTGGCATTTTAAAACTCATGCTGAGAAGTATTTTGTAACTGTATATTCTAAGTGTCATTTTATTGAATAATCAACAGGCTTTGTAGGGATTACGGATGCTCAAGTAATACCTTTAATATTATTGTGAAAATTTTCCTTATACAAATAACCGTAAGGCGCTGGGACTGCCCGAATTAATATGATTATTTTTCATTGAGGTTTGTATTTCCAGTAGTTGCTGTTTGCTTTTTTGAATTCCACTATCACTTAGTGGAACGCGATTGTCATCAACCACGATTCCACCCAGTGTATTGGAGAAAATCTTGGCCAAATGTGTCATTTGATCAAATACCCTCTCTCCATGGGCAACTCTTGGTACATCCAGCAGGAAAGTTACGCCATGCGTTGTTAATGATTTAATATTTTCGGGTAGGAATGGAGAGGATTCGTAATTATTCAATGTAAATAGGATATTATTACCCTCGTCGCGATATTTGAATAGTCCATCTGTTTCGAGTCTGAATCCAGAGGCTTCTGCTAGCGCTCGAATCTTAGTGCCGACAAATGCTCCGTCATCTTTGCTAATGATATTTATACCTATCATAACATCGACTTCAGCGCAAAACTTATCGAGCATAACAGCTTTCTCATGCGTACTAACAATATCCGGACACTCTGCCGAAGCGTTAACTTGTGATGCGAAATCGAGAACCAAATCCCTGAATTTAGATAAATTGACTTCACTGATAGGACCGGACCTGTCGGCAAGTTGCAAGCAGCCTTTCAAATGGCAGTAACCGTCGCTATCTACATTGGATTCAGTGGAAATTTCTTCCCATGGCTCATTTTTATCTTGCTGGCCCAACCAATAAACTGGTTTTCCAAAGTCAAATTTTCTTTGTAGTAACTTGGCAATATGAGTATTTGCAATGACAGATTCTGATCGGATATTGACAATATAATTGGTATTACTATCGTAATCCAGTAGTGGTGAAGTTGTTGCAGAACTAATAGCCGCGCTTGTTTGAGTGGTATTAAATGGTGGATGTGCAGGTGGTGACATAATCGATGTTTTATTTGTTTCAGTTGGCGACGAATCAAATTGATCACCAGTCTGGGGCAAAGAATCAAGCCCAGATTCTGATGACATTTTTTTGTTAAACTTTGGTTCAATGCGTTGAAAAGGTTCATCAGAATGATGTGTATCCAAGAGAATATCATCATGTTCATGATCAAATGCAGCCTGTACTTCTCGACGGTAACGCAGTTGTTGCAACCAGTTAAAAACAGCAACAGCAACAATAACTATGATACCGATAATGATCAAACTTACCTGCAAGTCACTCATGCTAAGAATCTCCATATTATCTCCTTGCTATTTCTTAAAGTTACTGTTTGGCACAGCAGATTATGTCATTTTTTTATACGACTTAAAACAATCATTAGGTTACGGCCTACAGGCTGCGTTTCCCCATATTAATTGCATCAGCGAGATCGACAGCTACTATTTTTGATACACCTTGTTCCTGCATTGTAACTCCAATTAATCGCTGTGCCATCTCCATGGTTATCTTATTGTGACTGATAAATAAAAATTGGGTGTGTCTGGCCATGTTTTTCACTATTTCACAGAATCGCCTGGTATTGCTGTCATCAAGCGGTGCATCTACTTCATCCAGTAAGCAAAATGGAGCTGGATTTAATCGGAATAATGAAAAAATTAATGCCAATGCTGTGAGCGCTTTTTCTCCACCGGATAATAAATGTATAGAGCTGTTCTTTTTTCCTGGCGGCTGCGCCATCAACAGTAGGCCTGCATCGAGAATTTTGTTATCACAAAATTCTAGTTTAGCTTTCCCGCCGGCAAATATGACTGGGAAAATATCGTCCAGATAATTATTTATCAAAATAAAGGTTTCTTGTAGACGCTTTTGAGTTTCGCGATCTATCTGCAGAATGGCATTGTCTAAAGTGGCGATGGCTGCATTGATGTCATGTAACTGTATCAGTAAATTGGATTCTCGAGTGCGAGCAATTTTAAGTTCTTCTAATGCCGCAAGATTGACAGGGCCAAGCTCTGTAATTTTTGTATTGAGCTGATCAATCTCAGATTCTAATGCTGTCGTATTTTTTTTGTTAATGAGTGGTAACAGAAATTCCATTTCAATATCTGCATCATTGATCAGAGCATCAAATTGGTTCATTGCAATTGCGGCAGCTTGTTCTTTGAGCTGTAACTTATTCATGGTTTCTCGCAATGAGTAAGATTCTTGTTCTGATGTCATGCGGGTATTTTCTATTTCCCGTAAATTTCTTGCGATATTACTAACTTCTTGACGTACTTGTAATGCAGTTTGCTCGACTAATTTGCGTTGTGCTTGAGCGTTTTGTAGCAGAGAATTGACTCGATTTGTGTCGAATTCTTCCTTTTCCTTGAGCAGATTGGCATGACTCTCTGTGAATTTCTGAAGATCTTCATCAGTAGTTTGGATGTGAGTTTCAATTTCAATGATTTTGTTCTGGCAAGTTTTTATATGAAAGGCAGTTTCTTGTACTTTTTGCGCGGATTGCAGTATCTTATTGCGTAAATTTACAAGTGTATGATCGGTAGCTTCCCAGGCGGATTGGACTTGTTTTACATCATTCTTGAGCTTCTCAATTTGTATCAAATTATTTTCAAATCTTGTTTTCGCAGATTCTTGTTGTGAAATCTCATAAGCCAGTATTTGTTTGATTTCAGTCAATTCGGAATTAATTTGCTCCTGGCGATGGGTCGTGCGTTCATTAGCTTGGGTGAGTTTAACAATTTCAAGCTGTAGTTTGTGCCACTGTTCATGTAATAGTTTGCTATCTCCGTTAACGGAATGGATGGTATTCACCAGTTCTGCACACTGATGTTCTACTTTTGATAATAAGATGCGTTGCTTCTTAAGAAATAATTCATGCTGATCAATTTCTGTTTGTATTTGTATCAGTTCTTGTTGTCTAGACAATACGCCGTGCAAATCTGAATCAGGTGCATAAAAGGTTAAGCTGTTTCGGGTAATGATATGTCCTTGCCGAGTTACAATTATTTCATCTGGTTTTAAAGCAGTCCGTTTAATAAGACCTTCTTTTACGTCTTCTACGACATAAATCGGATATAGCCAATTTTCTAAAACATATTTGATTTCAGGTTGGTCAACTGTGAGAAAAACAAGCAGTTTTTTGCAGTTTATTAGGCTATTCGTCGCTGATGGTGGTACTGCGTCCGATAAAATGGATGGATTCTTGTCAAAAATTGTCCATTTTAAATTCGGTGCGTCATCAATCCAATTTAAAACATTATCCAGTTGTTCGGATTCAATACTGTTGAGTCGTTCGCGTAATACTGCTTCCAGAGCATTTTCCCATTCTGGTGGGATATATATTTTCTGCCATAAACGGGGTAATAGATCCAGTTGATGCTTGCTGAGCCATGCATTGAAATCCTGATCATTATTAAGTCTTTTCTGTAAGTTGTTTAGTGCGGAAAAGCGAGCAATAGCCTGAGATAATGCATGCTGCAGCTCCTGAATTTTGTTAGTAATTTTTTCTTTATTATTGGTTGCCTCAGACAAGTGATTTTCTAAGCTTTGACGTTTCAGGTCTCCATCTTTGAGAGCGCGATCGGTTTGCTCAGTTTCTGACTGTAATTCAATCAGAATGGATGGTTCAATCGTGATTAATTCATTTTGTTCATGTGATAAGCGTGCAAGTCGAGTTTCTAATTGTTGAATGTTTTTTTTTGCATGTGTAAGATGATTTTCTTCAAGCTGATTGGTTTGTTCAAGAATTAAAAGGCTGCGTCGGTATTTGTTTAATTTTTTCTGGCGGCTGAAGGACTCAGTTTCAACAGCTGGAAGTTTATTGTTTTCCTCGTCATGAGCAAGAACGCTACGTTGATTAGATAGCTCAGCATCTGTTTTTTCCTGCTGCCAGTGTCGAAGATTTTCTAATTTTGTTTCTTTTAATTGATGGCTTTTTTGAAGTTGAGCTCCTGTTTGCTGAATTTGCTGCGTTAAGCGATCTTGTGTGCTTCTTAAATGGGTTATCTCTTGTTGTAAGCGTCCTATTTCAGCGTCGGAAGAATATAATTGCCCTTGTATTTGAAGCAGTTGTTCATTGATGGCCTGTTCTTTCTTACGAACAACTCCATAATCTTTTTCCGCATTGTGTTGAACCGAAAGTGTGTTCTCCAATTCCGTTGTAAGTTTCTGAATTTCTTTTCTTGCAGCATCACGTTGGCGCATGGCATCTGCTCTACGCTGTAGCCACAGCAAGGATTGTGACTTATGCATTGCACTCTGCAATAATTGATACTGTGTAGCAATATTTGCCTGTATTTCGAAATGATGCAATTGGGTTTCTAATTCCTGGCGGAGATCTTCTAAACGTATTAGGTTTTTTCTAGTTTCAGTCAGACGCAACGAAGTATCGTGTCTTCTTTCTCGATACTGAGAGATCCCTGCTGCTTCTTCTAGGAAACTCTTTAATTCCAAAGGCTTTGCTTCTATGATCCGTGAAATCATGCCTTGTTCGATGATGGCATAACCATGACTGCCTATACCGGTGCCCAAAAAAAGATCAGAAATATCACGTCGTCGTACTTGAAGGTTGTTGATGAAATAACTTGAAATACCATTCCGCTGGAGCACACGTTTAATTGCAATTTCGGTATAACTGGACCATTGGCCAGTTATTTTTTTTAAGTGATTCTCAAATACAATTTCAACACTGGCACGCCCAATAGCTTTTCGATTCTCCGACCCTGAAAATATGACATCTTGCATCGAATCTCCCCTTAGAGCCGAAGCTTTTGATTCTCCTAATGCCCATCGTACCGCGTCTATGACGTTTGATTTTCCACAGCCATTTGGCCCGACAATACCCACAAGATCGTGGGAAACTGGGATGGTAGTTGGTTCTACAAAGGACTTGAAGCCGGCTAGCTTGATATAGGCAAGACGCAATTTTTTTGTTTATGAGATAAGGCAGTTATAATAGGCAAGGCGCATCACGCAGTTAATATTGTAACCGAATTAATTTAGATATGAGTATGAAGAATGGCTAGTAAACCTGAGAAAACCCTTGAAACATTTCCAAATCCATTTATGAATCGGGATTATCGCATTCACATGGAAATTCCTGAATTTACTTGTTTGTGCCCCAAAACAGGGCAGCCAGATTTTGCGACTCTGGTTTTGGATTATATTCCAGATAAAAAATGCATTGAACTTAAAAGCTTAAAATTATATATCTGGTCATACCGAGATGATGGAGTGTTTCACGAGGCTGTGACAAATATGATTCTCGATGATCTCGTTGCAGTTTTAAAGCCGAGGTATATTCGATTGATAGCGCGTTTTTATGTGCGTGGTGGCATTTTTACGAATATTATCGTTGATCATCATAAAAAAGGATGGAAATCTAAATCCATGATTCTAATGCCAGAATTTTCAGGGCAGTTAAACATTCGAGAATGATTATTAATTATTAACATGAAGGTATATTGGTAGTCTTATGATTTATTAGTGTAAATTTTCTTTTTCGGCATATCAGTATGAAGAAAACAGTTTGCAAAGAGCAAATTTTTATATATCCTGTCATACGACATGGATTTATAAAAAAATATATAGATGATTTTACAAAGAAATATTTTTTCTGCTATATTACTCCTGCTAATTTTCGCTACGTCTTCTTTCTTATCGTTTAACGCATTTGCAGATCGATTACTGCACGACAAAGCTCAATATCACTCAAATTTGTGGGAACGCGTTCGTAGTGGATTTGCATTGGCACTTCCTCCGAATAACAAGGCAATTCGCAAAATTGCAGCCTCATATATACAGAACCCCCAAGCATTTAATCGCATTGTTACAAATGGGGAACGTTATTTATTTTATATAATGGAGGAAGTTGAGCGCCGCGGCATGCCGATGGAAATAGCATTGCTGCCGATAATAGAAAGCGCTTATGATCCTTTGCTTAAATCAAATAAGCAGGCAGCAGGTTTATGGCAATTTATACCTGAGACTGGACGAATTATGGGTTTGGAGCAAACAGTTTGGCATGATGACCGACGCGATATTCTGGCGTCAACACAGGCGGCTCTTGATTACCTTCAATATCTTTATCAAAGATTTGATAATTGGAAATTGGCATTAGCGGCTTATAATTTGGGGGAGGGTGCGGTAAGTAAAGTTTTGGCAAAGCACATACACAAAGGAAGGTCTATTAATTTTTATGATGTGAATTTGCCAGTCGAGGTAAAGCATTATGTTTACAAGATATTAGCAATGAAGGATATTGTTGTTAATGCTAAAAAATATGGCTTGCAGCTACGACCGGTACCGAATCGACCGTATTTTGATACGGTCAAAATCCATGATCACATCGATATTCCACTGGTTGCACGCCTTGCTAATATTTCAGAAGTCGAATTCACCGCATTGAATCCAGCCTATAATCGTTATGTTATAAAAGTGAATGATCAACCTCGTACTTTGTTGATACCTAAAGAAAAGAAAGAAGTATTTGTTAGGAATTTAGCAACTTACCATGATCCTCGTATTTCATGGCAATTCTATCGGGTCAAGAAAGGGGAAAAAATTAGTGAGATTGCTGCCCGGCATGAGACTACTGTAAGACAGTTACAAGCAATTAATGGGATTGCCCGAAATAAAAATATTACGCTAGGGCAAAAAATATTAGTGCCTCAAATTGTGGCGGAGAGTCGAGTAAATAATTCTTCATGGAAGAAGCGGGCGCAACGTGATCAATCGCTTATTTATGTTGTGAGAAAAGGGGATACCTTGTCTGAACTTGCAAAGCGTTATCGCACAACAGTTGATCAGATTAAACGCTGGAATAATAGCGATGAGAATTTGTCCATAGGGCAGAAACTGGTTATGCTGAAAGGGTAGTGTTTGCGGTACGGTGCAAGCTTTATTTAAGAAATTTGTAACATTTCTTATTCGATATTTTTAAGAAATTCAATAGCCCAACTAACGCCAAATCCTGTGATTTCGCTGTTAATGGCACCCAAGCCATCTTTGTGGCTACTTGCGGATAAATCCATGTGTAGCCATGGCGTATTGTCTATGAATTGCTTTAAGAAGCACGCTGCAAGAATATGGTCGAAATCTCCGTCTAATTCGCATTGTTTGATATCGGCGATATCACTTTCAAGACTCTCCTCATAATCTGCATCCATCGGAAAAACGCAAACACGTTCTCCACTTTTCATCCCTGCGATGACTGCTTTCTGACATAAATCATCTCGATTGCTGAAAACACCGCTATATCGAGATCCTATCGCTGTTTTCATGCTACCTGTTAAAGTAGCAAAATCAATAATTAGATCTGGATTTTGTTGCCGCGCTAAAGTCAAAGTATCTGCCAATACCATTCGACCTTCTGCGTCAGTGTGTACGATTTCAATCGACAATCCGTTTAATGCCGAAATAATATCGTTTTGCTTATAGGCGCGCGGACCGATATGGTTTTGTGCAATGGCAAGCCAACAATCAATTGTGACGGATATTTCTGCTCGTGTAGCTGCAAGCAAAATGCCTAATGCAACGGCGGAGCCATTCATATCCTCGTGCATACCTTGCATATGGCGAGCTGGTTTTATATTGTGACCACCGGTATCGAAGCAAATACCTTTGCCGACAATAGCAATGTTTTTATTTTGGGAACTAGGCTTACAGTTGTGTTGTAAATGCACAATAGCGGCATCTTCTGTTTCGCTACCTTGCGCCACTGCGACAAAAGCACCGGCTCCCATTTCTTTTAATTTGTTAAAATCAAATTCTTGGTACTTCCATCCTTCATTTTCAGCCAGCTTCTTAATTTGCTGTCGATAAGTCTTTGGCATTAATTCGTTTGCAGGAAGGGCAGTGAGTCCTCTTGCTAATAGATTCCCTTCCGCTAATGCACGTTGCAAGGAAAAGTTATTGGCATCGTGGTGGCCATATAGAAACATCTTAGCCAGCGGTTTCCGAATTGGTTTGCTTTTGCGTACCGGTAGTACAGCGCCATTGATCCAAACTGTGTAAACAGCCAGTTCAGCAAAGCTTCTTTTTTGTTGCAGCGTGCCATAAACAGCAATATGTATTTCAGCTGGATTTTCTAAAAGCAGCAACTTTATTGTCTTGCGTAAACTAGTTTGTTGCTCGAAAATAGATTTGCTAGTATCAAGCATAACCCAAGCACATAATTCACCATTCGGGAGATTTGCGCACACAGGCGTTTCGTCAAGATCAGTTAATTGCATATTTCGACGCAATAATAGTTTGTCCAGAGACTCTTCACCGGGAATACTGTATTTCTTGGGTAATTTGTCTAGCTTGGGAAGTACTACGAGAATGTGAGGTGTTTTAATTGATTGATCAATAGGTGATGTATTCTGGAAAAGAGATGCCAGCATTGAGAGCTTTCCTGTCAAATATTATTTTTTGTGTAACGATATCGAGAGTCATTGCAAAAAGAGTGATTGCAGATAATGCTGCTATTATATACGTGTTATGTACGCTGTGGCTGGGATAGCCCGTTGCGGATGGATTAAAAAAATCTGAATAGGGAGTTTCAAATAAGAATGCGTCAATATCTCGAATTAATGCAACATGTTATTGATCATGGTTTTCGAAAATCAGATCGAACAGGCATTGGTACATTATCAGTTTTTGGTCATCAAATGCGTTTTGATCTAAATAATGGTTTCCCATTAATAACAACCAAGAAGTGTCATTTAAAGTCAATTGTTCACGAATTGCTATGGTTTATTCAGGGCGATACCAATATACGCTATCTACATGAACACGGTGTTTCTATTTGGGATGAGTGGGCTGATGTAAATGGTGACTTGGGACCTATTTACGGTCATCAATGGCGTTCCTGGACACGCGCAGATGGACGCCAAATTGATCAGCTTCAACAAGTAATCGAACAGATTGGAAATACACCTGATTCACGGCGTATGCTGGTTTCCTCATGGAATGTAGGTGAATTGCACGAAATGCGATTGCCTCCGTGCCATGCCCTTTTTCAATTCTATGTGGCAGATAATCGACTGTCGTGTCAGCTTTACCAGCGAAGCGCGGATATTTTCTTGGGAGTGCCATTTAATATTGCTTCGTACGCATTGCTAACGATGATGATTGCGCAAGTTTGTCATCTCGAGTTGGGAGATTTCATCCATACGTTAGGCGATGCACATCTCTATCTGAATCATTTGGAACAAGTGCATGAACAGTTATCGCGTGAGCCACGATCATTACCCGTTATGAGGTTAAATCCGGAGATACAAAAAATCTTTGATTTTGAATATGAGGATTTTGTTTTGGAGAGCTATGATCCCCATCCCGCAATAAAAGCACCTGTGGCCGTATGACTTTAGCGCGTCTGTCTATCTTGGTTGCCATGGCTAAGAATCGAGTCATTGGCAAGAATAATCAGTTACCATGGCATATACCGGCTGATCTTAAGCATTTTAAGTTCCTGACGATGGGGCAAATCATTGTGATGGGAAGAAAAACCTATGAATCTATTGGCAGGCCATTGCCTGGGCGAGAAAATATTATTATTACCAGACAGTTAGGTTATGAAGCACCGGGAGCGACTGTAGTGAGTTCTCTTCAAGATGCCTTATTGATATGCGAAGAAAGCAGCACAATCAATCGTGAAAGCTTTATTATTGGTGGTGAAAAGCTATATCGACAAACGCTTAGTATTTGTCAGAGAATGTATGTTACTGAAATACAGAGTGATTTTGAAGGTGATGTATTTTTCCCGGAATTTGATCGTAGTGATTGGGAAGAAATACAGCGGGATAAGCATATTTTCGAGAATGGTGCGCGTATCGAGTATCATTTCGTCATTCTCGATCGTAAATAAAGCAGGTCTCAGGCGGCTAAGAACTAAAGGCACAAATACAAATGGTGAAATGGCATCAAATTGCCATCTCACCATTTATGAGGATCGTTGTTGTATGTGTGAGTACCTGTAATTGCCTAAATTACTTTCACATCAGGTAAAGGAAATCCATTGAAATTACTTGCGTATGCGGTGGTGTAAGCGCCCGCATTCGGTATATAAATGAAATCTCCTTCCTGTATATCGTTTGGCAGCATTAACTCATGCATCAGGATATCGACTGAATCACAGGTTGGGCCTGCGATTGACCATGGAATGTGATTGCCTTTTCGGTCTGTTAGGATTTCATAGCGTAAGCCTTCAGACATTTCTATGACGCCGCCAAACATGCCCGCATCCCAGTACATCCAGCGTTTTCCGTTACGCGTTGCAGTACCCACGACGCAACACACAAAATAAGCCGAATCAGAGACTAAATAACGGCCTGGTTCTGCCATAACGCGGATATTTTTCGGTAAATCCGCAATGGCTTCGTTAATGACTTCAGCGATGATTTCGATTGAAGGAATCGGTTTAACATGTCGAACTGGATAACCTCCACCTACATTCAGCAATCGAGGATTCAAGCCGACGCGTCGCATTTCAGCAAAGACTTTTTTCGCCCGTTCGATACCAACGCGCCAATTTTGCGGGTTACGGCATTGAGAGCCTACATGAAAGGTGACACCGGCCAAATCTGCTTTGAGTCTCACAGCCTCTTGAATGATTTCATTAATATCGGCAAGGTGTGTGCCAAATTTCCCAGCCAGCGGCCAATCGCTACCAATATTCGGTGTATCGATACGTAAGTACATTTTTGCGTCTGGCTTGATGCTAACTATTTTTCGCAACTCCTCAATGCTATCGAGCACATACCATTCAACTCCTTTGGCAGCGGCATATTCTACGTAAGCCCTGGATTTCATTGGGTTACTATAAAATATTTCAGCAGCTGGCACGCCTAATTTGAGAAGCAGATCAAGTTCGGCAATAGAGGCGATTTCAAATCCAACGCCTTCCTCAATTAGAGTTTTGAGTACACGTTCATCTGGATTTGCTTTGACAGCATAATGCGGGTGAACTCGGGGCATGGCAGCGACGAAACGTCGGGACTTATGTCGGATAATGTCGCTGTCCACCAGTAAAAAAGGTCGTTGATATCCTTTCTTCATGGCATCTTGAACGTGTTCAAAATTTAGACTAACTTCAGGGTGGGTGTCGAATAGAACCTCAGATTGATCGTATTTCTGAAGTGAGGACGAGAGTTTAGGCATGCGAGTGCTCCTTCTTTAAATAACGCTACGTTTCAGGAATATGAACATTGACTAAATCAGCTGGAGCAATAAAGTTCTTTATACTTCTCATGATGACCTCCTCGGCGATAAGTTTACTGATGAATAAAATGCACGCATTATAGTCTGCATTACAAGCAAATCAAGTATTTTTTTATATTAAAATATTTTTTAATTGTAAAGGATAAATTATTAGAAACAATATGTTGTATTAAATAAAACTGCTATCGCGTTAGACGGTTGTTTTATAAAAAAGTTTAGATAAAATTTTTGGTTTTCTGATGATTTATCAATGCCATTGTATATTTAAATAACCATCTGTTTTATCACTAAATTTGAAATGAAATATATTTTCTCCGCGGCGAATGGTTTTTTGTCGCATAAACGGACTAAAAGGTCCAGCCGCAGAAAATGATTGTTCGATTTTCAATCGCCCGGTGCGGGGTGAAAAAAATTTCAATACAAATTGTCCCGGACTAATTTCCTTTAAATGTGGAGCGAAGGGTTTGGCTAATGGTTCACCGATGAATACGCCCTGGCCTGGCCAAGCAACGCTTTTCCAATAAGCCTCAAGCGCAGAAGCACCTAATGTGTACTGAAACATGGCAACTTCTGGGGAAGGAAATTTTTGTGAAAAACTGCAAGGTTCAACAACGGTTCCATAACTTGCTGTAGCACCGGCCTCCAGCCAGCGCAAACTGCTCATTTGTAGAGAATCAGTCAACATACCACCTGCTGACGTTAAATGATCCGCTAAAGCGCCTGGAAGAAAGTACAGTGTTTCCAGCATAGGCACTTCTTTCAGACCGGTAAAATAGAAAAGCACATCTTTGCGTTCAGAAATGTAATCGCTCGCCAGTATTTGCATAGGAAATATGCCGACTAATTTGTTTGCGGCTTGTGTAAAGCCAGCTGCACGACTGTTGCGTGCTTTATCGGATGTATTCATTAAATAGGCTTGACCCTTAGGAAAGCTATAATCTGAACGTATACCACGGTCAATCAATGCCTTGATGTGTTCGAAGGAAGCTCCGGCTAACATCATTGCAGGGCGCAGCTTGTAATCATTATATGGATAAACACTGGATGAATTGAGATAGGGGCTGGGAGCGGTTGATTCACAGGGCTTGGCGCAGTATTTTTTGTCGAAACCAAAAGCCAGAGCGGATGTTAACGACATACAGCCAACTCGATACGGAGTAGTCCAGGCAACGGCGAATGCCTGCACATGCTCGGGAGTGAGCTGGTCAATGGTTGCCTTTAGTTGCCTGAATTCCTTCGGGGTCATGACACTGCGTTCAGATGAGAAGCGCAGTTTAATGATGTTGGTTTTAGGTATTTTTCTGGCTTGCAAATAGTAATTGCCTATTTGCCGGGATAAGGGATCGTTTTCATTGATCACGACTGCGATATCATTGGGCTCCAGTCCTGTTCGCGGCAATGAGATACGATTCTGTGCTTCCACTGGAAAAGCTGCGGAAAGAAAAATGAGTATCAATATAACGAAGAACAGTTGGATCAATGTTAAACTTTCTCGCGTTAAATAAAAGCGTTTTTACGCTGATTAGTAAGAATGCAACTTTAGATCTTCGGCAGCGTCACGCCATGCTGTCCTTGATATTTTCCACCTCGATCTTTGTATGAAGTTTCACAGACTTCATCCGACTCAAAAAATATTACTTGTGCGACACCTTCATTGGCATAGATTTTCGCGGGGAGTGGTGTTGTATTGGAGAACTCCAATGTGACATAGCCTTCCCACTCCGGTTCAAAAGGGGTGACGTTAACAATGATGCCGCAGCGAGCGTAGGTTGATTTACCCAAACAAATGGTTAGTACATTGCGCGGAATACGAAAATATTCGACGGTGCGCGCCAGAGCAAAGGAATTGGGCGGAATAATGCATACATTATTTTTGACATCAACAAATGAGTTGGAGTCGAAATTCTTCGGATCGACAATCGTTGAGTTGATATTGGTGAATAATTTAAATTCATCCGAACAGCGGATATCGTATCCATAGCTTGATGTGCCATAGGAAACAATACGTTGATTGTCCTTTTGGCGAATCTGGTCGGGTTCGAATGGCTCAATCATGCCATATTCCAGCGCCATGCGGCGTATCCATTTGTCTGATTTAATCGTCATGTTTTAAGTGTTCCTAGTCATTTTCCATGATGATTTTGGTAAACAATTCCGAATGATCTTCGGCGCATTCGGCAACTTTAACGGCAACGCGCCGTGCAATCAACCGGTAGATTTTGGCTATTTTTCCATCCGGTTCGGCAACGACGCTGGGCTTTCCTGTATCCGTATGTTCGCGGATTTTGATATCGAGTGGCAAAGCGCCGAGAAATTCTACATTGTAATCCTGACACATTTTCTTACCACCGCCAGTGCCGAAAATAGGTTCGGTGTGTCCGCACTGCGAACAGGTATGCGTGCTCATATTTTCGACAATACCCAAAATCGGGATGCCCACTTTCTCAAACATTTTTAGACCTTTGCGAGCATCCAGTAAGGCGATATCTTGCGGCGTAGTGACAATCACCGCGCCGGTTACCGGTATTTTTTGCGCCAGCGTCAATTGAATATCACCTGTACCCGGCGGCAAATCAACAATTAAATAATCCAAGTCTTTCCAGTTGGTGTCGTTCAATAATTGCTGTAAAGCTTGTGTAACCATCGGGCCGCGCCAAACCATCGGAGTCTCGACGTCAATCAGCAAACCGATTGATATCGCCTGAATCCCGTGCGCCTGCATTGGTTCCATGGTTTTGCCATCAAACGATTCCGGATGCCCGGTTATGCCTAGCATTTGAGGTTGTGACGGTCCATAGATATCTGCATCCAAAATACCCACGGACGCGCCTTCCGCTGCTAGCGCCAGAGCCAGATTAACTGCTGTCGCCGACTTTCCGACACCACCCTTGCCGGATGCGACTGCGATGATATTTTTAACGCCGGGAATTAGTTTGACACCGCGTTGCACGCCATGCGGAATAATTTTGCTGTTGACCGTTACCTGAATATTTCCAATTCCGGGTATTGATCGTAAAGCTTCGATGATCTGGCTTTGTACCGTATCTTTAACGCTATTGGCGGGATAACCTAATTCGATGTCAATCGCGACATTGTTTTGATCAATCGCGATCGAATGCAGCGTTTTTGCGGCGATGTAATCTTTACCCGTGGTTGGATCAATAACCTGAGAAAGAATAGTTTGTATTTGTGGTTCAGAAATAGTCACTACAAAACTCCTTAATACTACCGGCTAGCGGTTAACAATTTAATAAGGGGATGGTAACAAATATCGGGAATGGACACACAGTTTGTTACAATTGGCGTTTATTCAATCTGAGCTGCGAATAGCGAATGAGCAAGCGAAAAATTCTGGTTACTTCTGCACTTCCATACGCGAATGGCAGTATCCATTTAGGTCATCTAGTGGAATATATTCAGACCGATATCTGGGTGCGGTTTCAGAAAATGCGTGGACATACGGTTTACTATGTTTGCGCCGATGACACGCATGGTACGCCGATCATGCTGCGCGCAGAAAAAGAAGGCATTACGCCGGAAGCTTTGATCGCACGCGTTCATTCAGAACATTTGGGAGATTTTAACGGATTTCACATTCAATTTGACAACTATTACAGCACGCACTCAGCGGAAACCCGGCATTTTTCCGAAGACATATACGCTAAACTAAAAACCGCTGGTTTAATTACTGTGCGCAGTATTGAGCAGCTATACGATCCGGTCAAAAATATGTTCCTGCCGGATCGATTTGTCAAAGGTGAATGCCCGAAATGCAGCGCCAAAGACCAATACGGCGATTCGTGCGAAGTATGCGGCGCAGCGTATACACCGACTGAACTGAAAAATCCTTATTCTGCAGTATCCGGCGCAAAGCCGATCAGCAAATTCTCCGAACATTACTTCTTTAATTTATCTGATTCGCGTTGCGTTGATTTTTTACGGCACTGGGCTTGTGAGGGCGATCATTTACAGCCCGAAGCTGCCAATAAAATGCGCGAATGGGTCGGCGAAGCGGGGGAGAACAAGCTTTCCGATTGGGATATTTCGCGCGATGCGCCTTATTTTGGTTTTGAAATCCCCGATGTTCCTGGTAAATATTTTTATGTTTGGCTTGATGCGCCAGTCGGTTACATGGGTAGCTTCAAGAATTTATGCGAACGGGAAAAGATTCAGTTCGATGAATTCTGGCAACCGCAATCCGATGCGGAACTGTATCACTTCATCGGCAAGGACATTCTGTATTTCCATGCGTTATTCTGGCCTGCGATGCTGCAAAATGCCAAGTACCGCACGCCGACAAAGATTTTTGCGCATGGTTTTCTGACTGTGAATGGCGAAAAAATGAGCAAGTCGCGTGGCACGTTTATCACAGCGGAAAGTTATTTGAGGCAAGGTCTGAATCCCGAATGGTTGCGTTATTACTATGCGGCCAAACTCAACAGCACACTAGAAGACATCGACTTGAATCTGGAAGATTTTGTCGCGCGCGTGAATTCTGATTTGGTTGGCAAGTTTATTAACATTGCTAGCCGCTGCGCGGGTTTCATTAGCAAACGCTTTGCTGGCAGATTGGTCGATGGCGCGCAATATCATGTTTTGCAAAAGATGGTGAATGAGCATTTTGCTACCTGGAGGCCAGCCGTTATTGAACAGGCATTTGAAGCGCGTGAATTTTCTGCCGCCATCCGTCAAATCATGAAATTTGCTGATGAAGCTAACGAAATGATTCATGAGCTAGCGCCGTGGGAAATCGCCAAAAATCCCGATCGCACTGATGATTTGCAACGCACCTGCAGCCTTGGCATTCAATTGTTTTACTTGCTATCGCGCTATCTGAAACCGATTCTGCCAGGTACTGTGCAACAAATAGAAGCCTTTCTTAATTGTGCGCCTCTAACCTGGCCGCAGCTGAACGACGATCAAACGGTTTCCGATTTATTGCTGCCCGCAGGACATATTATTAATATTTACCAACATTTGATGACACGTATCGACAGCAAGCAGATTGAGGCGTTAACCGCTGCCAACACCCAGAGCTTGGCGCCTGTAACGCAAAATACACCCGTAAGACACGCAGAGAAGCAGCAACATGCGATTGTGCCAATCGCCGAGACCATTTCCATCGACGACTTCAGTAAAATTGATTTGCGCATCGCCAAAATTGTCAATGCTGAGCATGTGCCAGGGGCAGAGAAATTGTTGAAGCTTACGCTCGATATCGGCAGCGAACAACGCATGGTTTTTGCCGGTATCAAATCTGCTTACGATCCCGAGCAACTTAAAGGGCGTCTAACCGTGATGGTCGCCAATCTCGCGCCGCGGCAAATGAAATTCGGTTTATCGGAAGGCATGGTGTTGGCTGCAGGCGGAGGTAACTCGGGAGAATTATTCATTTTATCACCTGATACCGGCGCACAACCGGGTATGCGGGTTAAGTAGTTGCATCGTGTATGGATCTGATTACTAAACAAATTCAACAGTTGGAACTTAAATTACTTCAAAGTGATCTGATAGCGCATCCTGGCTTGATCGACGAATTGTTGGCGGAGAGTTTTGAAGAAATTGATAGTAACGGAGAAATTCGTACCAGAGATGACGTGGTTGGCTGGTTGTTGCACAAGGATAAGTACATTCAATGGATCTTCAAGGATTTTCGCATTAAAGCATTGACCAACGATGTCGTGCTGGCGATTTATTCGTTGCACAAACCGGACCAACCGGGCACCGATTACACAGGATCCACCAGAACTTCAATTTGGCAGCGCCAGAAAAACCAATGGAAAATGGTTTTTCACCAAGCATCCAGAAAAAGCTAACTTTTCGAACGACAGGAGCAGTCCGTGGAACTCAATGCAGAGCAGCAATTTAACGATATCCAGAACAATCTCACAACCGTCAAGCAACGTATCGTCGATGCTTGCAAGAAAGCGGGGCGTGATCCCGCCAGCGTGCGGCTGCTGCCAGTTACCAAAACCGTGCCTGCTGAAAGGCTGCGTATTGCCTACGCCGCAGGTTGCCATGAAATGGGTGAAAACAAAATTCAGGAAGCGCGCGAGAAATCCGAGGTATTGAGCGACTTAAACATCAAATGGGCGGTCATCGGTCACTTGCAAACCAATAAAGCCAAGTATTTGGCCCGCTTTGCTAATGAATTCCAAGCACTCGATAGTCTTAAAGTTGCCGAAGAACTCGACAAACGCCTACAAAATGAGGGACGGTCGATCGATGTTTATGTACAAGTCAACAGTTCCGGCGAGGCGAGTAAATTCGGCCTTCCTCCCGAAGGCGTGTGTGACTTCGTTCAACAACTACCCAAATATTCGTCATTACGCATCAAGGGATTGATGACACTCGCGATTTTTTCCTCGGATCATGCCCGGGTGCGCGAATGTTTCGTCAAAATGCGCGAAGTCCAGGCCATGCTGCGCCAGGAAGCGCCAGACGGATTGTCATTTGACGAGTTGTCAATGGGCATGTCGGGAGATTATGAATTGGCGATTGAAGAAGGCGCGACTGTAGTACGGGTCGGGCAGGCGATATTCGGCAAGCGGCCGCTGCCCGATAGTCATTATTGGCCCGGAATGGGGTGACGTGAGCAGACTTTAGCAGGCCATTGAAAAGACTGACTGTGTATTTTCGCTTCCCGCAACAGCACGGTTTGTAACAGCTTATACCTGATCGGCTACGCCGTTTTGTAACTTACCCCCAATGGGTGCTTAAGTTCTTGAGCACTTACCGCATTCTTGCTTTGCGGGCATCTTGAAACTAAGTTTTATTCATCATCGTTTCTTTTTCTTTGTATCTGTTGTACATTCCTCAAATTCTATACATATCTCAGCGTAACGCTATTGAACAGATGTTTTTTTGGTTTTATAGGTGGATTAAGTATCTTGTAATACATTGAAATTATTTATTTTATTTATATAAAAACAAAAAACAGAATGGTTAAAATATCATTATTGTCCATAGTCATCCCTTGCTACAATGAGGAAGAAGTTATCGATGAGACAATAAAGCAATTAAAAGCTTTTTGCGCTGAACTTGTTAATCTCGATGTCGAATTAATTTTTGTCGATGATGGCAGTCGCGATCAGACACGCGAGCTTCTTAAAAGCTATGCTGCAAATGATTCACGTATTAAGTTTATCGGTTTTGCGCGTAACTTTGGTCACCAAATCGCGGTGACTGCCGGTATTGATGTAGCTAGTGGTGACGCAGTTGTGCTGATTGATGCCGATCTTCAAGACCCCCCGGAAGTGATTCACGAAATGATTACCAAGTGGCATGAGGGCTATGATGTAGTCTATGGCACACGTATCGAACGTTCCGATGAATCTATCTTTAAGTTGATGACCGCGCATGGCTTTTATCGTCTGTTGAATTGGCTCTCCGATACGCCAATACCTCTTGATACAGGTGATTTTAGATTGATGAGCCGAGCTGTTGCCGACACACTCCGAGCCATGCCGGAACAGGGTAGGTTTTTGCGTGGCATGGTAAGCTGGGTTGGTTTCAAACAGACTGCGCTACCTTACAAACGCGCCAAGCGATTTGCGGGTGAAACTAAATATTCGTTAAGGAAAATGCTTCGTTTTGCTTCTGATGGAATTTTGTCATTCTCAACGAAGCCTTTGCAAATATCAATTGGATTGGGGTTATTTTCAGCAGGCCTTGCATTCTTGGGCATCCTATATGCTTTTACCGTTCGTGTTTTTACCAATTCCTGGGTAGAGGGCTGGGCTGCATTGATGATTGCGATTCTATTTATCGGTGGCGTACAACTCATTACTGTAGGTATCTTGGGTGAATATGTTGGCCGGATATATACCGAAATAAAGCAACGTCCGCTTTATATTATTTCAGAATATCAAGGCTTTGAGAAAGATGATCTTAAAAAAAATCGTAGCCCAGTGACTCATCATCGTTGACCTCGATGAAACCTGCTTCTGATGAGATTCTGCGTTACGCGACTGCAGGAGTCATCAATACACTGGTTGGTTATGGCGTCTTTCTGTTGGCGCTGCGTTGGATTGGCCTCAGCCCAGAACTATCCAATGCTATCGGGTACGGTGTTGGATTGTACGTCGCTTTCACGCTAAATTGCTTATTTGTCTTCAAGAATGCGCAGCTATCTCTTGGAGCTGGTATCCGATTCGCGATTGGTTTCGTTTTTGCTTTTGCGCTGAATCAGGCGATGCTATTTTATATGATGAGTGTATTCAAAATCATTCCTGAGGTTGCTCAGATATTCGCAATGGCCACTTATACTTTGATTTTTTATCTGATAAATAAATACTTGGTTTGGAACTAACAGAAAGTTATATCCACCGGTTTGTATGTAAACAAGATTCCCGATGATGAAAAACATTTTATTTGATCAAGCACGATCAGCCACTTTGCAATATCTAGATCGCTTACCGTCATTTATTAATCCACAAACCACCCGTAATCTTGTGGCGATATTGTCGCTCATTCTATTATTTAGCGCTTATTACTTGCTGCCAGGCCTGAAAGTATTTGGACTTGATGAGGTTCATTATTATCCCAGTTTCAAATTTAAGCTAATGGAAGAAGGCAGGTGGATAAATTTCATGTTGCACCATTGGTTACGGCAGATGCCACTGGTGACATACTCCCTGCTGTTCCTTTTTTGTTCGTGGGTGGTACTATTTCGTATAGCGAGCAATTTCTCTCAAGACTCTCGATACACGGCAATAATCGCATCCGTCTTGTTGATGGCCCCTTCTTTTGTACACCAAAGCCTATGGCCAGCAACCCATTTCCCTGCAGTCATCACATTACTGATTTTGACTTGGCTGGCTGAAAGGGGAGTTTCCCATCGGGTAATCTATTTGCTGGGTGGTATTTTGTTATTTGGCATGATGCAGAATTATTACTTTATACTTCCTTTGCTTTTTTTGAGGAGGCTCGCTTCAGAGAACCAAGACATCGGGAAAATTGGAACATATTTATTCAGCCATTTCTTTTATTGGATTTTGGGCTCAATTGTAGGCTTTGTTCTAGCACTTGTTGCAATTTTCATTATTACAGGCCAGGTCGGAATTACTCCAGCGGAATGGCGACAAGCTATGCCCGTTCAGGATTTTCAAGGTCTCATTCGAAATGTGTTCTTTGTTATTCAGTGCCTCAAAGCTGAAGTTCTTCTGCTTCTCATGAATGGTACTAACAACAATCCCGTTTATCTCCTTGGGTTGATGCTGCTCCTTGTTTTTCGTTTCCAATTCTGGCGTTCTGGCCTTCCTAAAGTCATCATTCTTCTAGCTGTAAGCATTTCTTTTTTTGTTTTTTCTATACCGTTGGCAGCGGCTATTGCTACTCGAAGCTTGGTGGCCCTGTCATCGGCGATGATTATTTTGCTGCTCGTATCAAGTCAGTTGCGCCATAAAGCTTATTGGCTGAGTGTCTTTTTGCTGTTATGGATGGGGAGTAATTTTTCGATCAATGCGCATTCGTATTTAAATGCGCATAAGACTGAAACAGAATTTATTTTACAAAAAATTGTGACTGTGTTGCCCCAGCATCCTTCAAATTACAATGCATTGGCTATCTTTGGCAAGGTAGATGAAAAATATAAAGAAGCGAGATTATTTAATGAGGGGCCGTTTACGCGACCGATTGTTCTGGCTGCTGGCTTTAACAGTTTTTGGGAATGTAGAATGAGTGTTCCTAAGGAATGCGACGCACTCGGGGAAAAACTTGATATTTCATCGATAACCGCAAATAAAGCTGTTGAATTTGTTGGTGTCAGTGAGGGCATCGCTGTAATTCTTCTTGGCAGCGAATAATTATCGGGACCAAATGTAATGGCAGCATAGATGACCAAAATAACTGTTTCAAGAAACGACTATTCCGATTTACGATTATACCTCACTGCTGCCCCGTTAATTTTCACAGCAAGGCCATCTGATTATTGTTGGGAGGATCACCTCGCATTAGAGCCATTAGATTACTTTATTTCAAATAATTCTCTTTGGGGTTCTTTATTGAAATTTTCTAATGGTAAATCTGGGATCAATAGAACTATTGATTTATGATGAAGATTTATCCATAGACTGGTACAGTTTACGGTGTTCTTCATTACAAAAAAAATGCTTATTATCTTCGATTGCCTCATCCCGCGGTACAAGCAAGTTGCAGTGTGCGCACGGAACGAGTTCACCGGAATCGGAAGCTATAATTTTGTTATCCGATGTGGGAGACTGTTGTTGTTTTGTTTCGGCTTCGTTCTTCTGTGATTCTTCAGTGGTATCAGTCCAGTTGGCTTGTTGATAATCTTGTCCCGATTCGTTATTCTTGAATCGAAGCGGTTCGCCTAGGAAAATGTCTTTATAACTAACATAAATTGAAGTAAAAATGGTAGGGATCAAAATCACGAGTCCCACACCGTAAGGCATTATGCTGAGAATGGTAAGAAGGATGAGTGTAATGCCATACAATTGGAACGGTATAAAGTTTCTTAAGCAAGCAAAAAAGCTTCTTTGCATGGCAACAATGGGCGGAATATTATGAAAAATCACCAATAGTGGAGAAAACCAGGACGCCATCATGAGTGGAATGGAAAGCGCTAGCGTAAGCAGTGATGCCGTTAGCATATTGCTCATGACGCCCATCAGTTCGCTTTCATCGACTCTTTTTCCATATAGCAGCATATCCGTCATTTGAGTACCCCCAACCAGGATGACCAAACCAATAATCAAAATTTGCCCGATTAGATAGATGCCGCCGATAGTGATTAATGGCACCGGATTGGTTTTGAAAGCCATAAATAAATGCGATATATCCAGCGGTTTGCCTTGTTGTTCCATGTCTTTGCAGCCTATCATGATACCGGCTAGAAAGACGGGTGAAATCAAGGTAAAAATAAATTTTCCCAGTAATGGTACTAATGACATGGTAATAGCGATCAACATCAAGGTAAAGCACACAAATACCCAAGCCAGTGGCGCTTTGCGGAACAGGTAGAAGCCACTTAAGATCCATTGCAATCCCTGTTTTGCGTTAACTTGATGAATTTCCATTGATGTTTCTCCAGTTGAATTCGATGAATAGATTAAATGATGATTTATAGCCAGAGCTGCCGCAGTTTTATTGGATTCGAAGCATAATTTTCCAATATATCTCGGAAATGTACCGGGTCTTTGGCATGCGTTAATTCTCCTGGACGCGGCAAATGATAGTCGTACAGCCGGGAAACCCAGAAACGCAATGCACCTGCGCGCAGCATGACAGGCCAGGCATCGTGTTCGGCCGCGGTGAGCGGACGAATATCATGATAGGCTTTCAGCAGAGAAAGTGTGCAAGTTTCATCCAGCGCTTTCTTTTCAGTCATGCACCAGTCATTTACAGTAATGGCCACATCGTATAAAAAAGCATCATTGCAGGCAAAATAAAAATCGATGACGCCGCCTATTGCATGATCGGTAAACAAAATATTATCGCGAAATAAATCGGCATGGATAATCCCATTGGGTAATGAGGTCTTTTGTTGCGTTAATTGGAAATCCAGTTCAGTCTTGAGTAAATGGTTTTCTGCATCAGATAAAAAAGGCTCGATTTCGGGTGTTCTGGCTTGCCACCATGTTAGTCCGCGCGGATTATTCATTTTCCCGTGGTAGGAACTTCCTGCCAAATGCATTCTGGCTAGAACATTGCCGACTTCCGCGCACTGCACGGTGGTTGGATGAATCACTGACTGCCCGGGTAAACATGTGACAATTGTTGCCGGCTTGCCGTTCAGTTCACCTAGTAACTTTCGATCCAGTCGCGGGATTGGTGCCGGGCATGGTATTTTATGTTGCGACAAATGCGCCATCAGATTCAGATAATACGGTAGTTCATCACTGGTAAGTTTTTCAAACAGGGTTAAAACAAATTTGCCTTGCGTGGTGGTGACCCAGTAATTGGTATTCTCGATACCCGATGTGATGCCTTGCAAGTGGATCAGTTTTCCAAGTGCATAATCTTGTAACCAAATAGTGAGCTGGTTATCGGTAACAGGTGTGAAAACGGACATGAATTAGCAGAAAATAAAAGCGATAATGTAGAAACAGAGATTGTTCATAAAGTGATAGATATCTGTACGCTAATTATCATCAGAATCTTAATATTTGCCACATGGGTGGATTAACATCAATTCCGCCTTCACCCGCGTGGTCATGGTGGCTCCTGATAGGGTTTTTTTTCAGATAATAAGGTGGGCCAATACGCGGAATTACTTTGATCATCAGAAGTTCACCGTTAACACGGTGCTCTTCAATAGTATCTTCGCCGCGTTTAATAATGGTAACTTCGGTTTCCAGTTCTGGATCCACTGGAATTTCAGGGAGCAGTGGTGGAGAATCGATGTCAGGGGGCAATTCAGGAGCCTCAGGTAAGGGTATAAGGTTGTCGGGGTGCTTATTAGGTTTCTGCGCTTGCTGAGGATGCCCGGATTCCGCCATGACTGGCAGTATTGAACAGAGTGATACAATCAAAATAAGTCGATACAGGTACATGGGTGATTCCCGGCGGGTCAGGTTTTTTGTATTCTACCTAAAATCGCTGATGAGGGTTATAAATTGAGTTGAATTTCTCGTTCAGCAGCGGATGGTTCAAATCCACTGGTTTCATAATACTGGAAAATTGCATTGACAACTTGTTCTGGTTTATCAATAACTTGTATAAGATTCATGTCGTCAGTTGAAATAAAACCTTCTGCAATCAACGTGTGTCGGAACCAATCGAGCAAGCCGAGCCAGAATTCTGAATAAACAAGGATAATAGGCATTTTCCGGGTTTTCTCCGTTTGCACCAGGGTTAATGCTTCCATTAGTTCATCTAGTGTTCCAAAGCCACCGGGTAGCACGACGTAAGCGGTGGCAAATTTAACAAACATATATTTGCGGGCAAAAAAATGCCGGAAAGTCTGGCTGATATCCTGAAAAGCGTTGCGATGTTGTTCGTGTGGTAATTGGATGTTTAAGCCGATACTGGGTGATTTTCCGTAATAAGCTCCTTTATTTGCCGCTTCCATGATGCCTGGGCCACCCCCGGAAATTACCGCAAAGCCGGCATCAGAAAGTTGTTTAGCAATTTGCTCGGCTAATTTATAGTGTGGGTTGTTGGGATGGGTGCGCGCACTGCCAAAAATACTGACGGCGGGTTGGATGGTGTCAAGTCGTTCTGTTCCTTCCACAAATTCTGCCATAATTCCAAATAGGCGCCATGACTCTTTGGCTGACCAGGGTTTATCCACAGACAAGGGTGCGGTCAGTTTAGGTTTATCTTGTAAGCTCATAGGAAACTTGTAAATGAAAACAGTGTTGCTGGTTGATGGTTCATCTTATTTATATCGGGCTTATCATGCATTGCCTGACTTACGCAATCGTAATAATGAACCAACGGGCGCTATTCATGGCGTACTCAATATGTTACGACGTTTGCACAAGGATTACCAGGCGGATTATAGCGCGTGTGTGTTTGATGCAAAAGGTAAAACTTTCCGGGACAAGATTTATCCCGAGTATAAAGCACATAGGCCGCCTATGCCTCTGGATCTGGCTGCCCAGATTGAACCCTTACATGCCTGTATTCGTGCCATGGGCTGGCCGATGTTGATTATCGACGGAGTGGAGGCGGATGATGTTATTGGTACCTTGGCGAAGCAGGCGATTGAAGCTGATATGCGTTGCATCATCTCGACCGGAGATAAAGATATTGCGCAACTGGTGAATCCGGATGTTTCATTGATCAATACGATGAATAACGAAGTATTGGATCAAGCGAATGTGCTAGCCAAGTTTGGCGTGCCACCGGAACGCATGTTAGATTACCTGATGCTGGTAGGCGATACGTCTGACAATGTTCCGGGTGTGCACAAAGTAGGACCCAAAACGGCTGTCAAATGGTTAACGCAATATGGATCATTAGATAACATTATTGTGCATGCCGATGAAATAAAAGGAATAATAGGTGATAATTTACGCAATGCATTGGATTGGTTCGATACCGCACGCCAATTAATCGCCATCAAATGTGATGTGGATCTGCCGGTAAAAATTACGGATCTAGCGCTGCAACCTCAGGACGCGGAGCAATTGGCTCGACTCTACGAACAGTTGGATATGAAGGCATCGCTGCGTGAATTACGCCAGCAGGCGATTACTACAAATTCCAATCAATCGAGATTAGCCCATATGAGCGAAAGCCAAGCAGCAGCGGGTGATGATGGAAACGATAAAGCCGTTGTTTGTCAGTCAGGGACTTATCACACGATCTATACGGATGCGGCATTGGATGATTGGTTAACGCGATTGGATGCTGCGCAGCTGGTATCGGTAGATACTGAAACAACCAGTCTGAATCCAATGCAAGCAAAACTGGTGGGTATTTCGTTTTGCATTGAAAATCATCACGCAGCTTATCTTCCGTTGATGCATATTTATCCGGGGGTGTCGCAGCAACTTTCGTTTGATGGAGCATTAAATAAACTTAAGCCGTGGCTGGAGAATGCGACAAAACCCAAATTGGGGCAGAATCTAAAATACGATAAACATGTTTTCGCCAATCATGGTATTCAGTTGAATGGGATTGCTCACGATACGATGTTGCAATCTTATGTGCTGGAATCTCATCGTCCACATAATATGGATAGTTTGGCGCTGCGTCATCTTGAAGTTAAAACTATCAGTTATGACGATGTCACCGGGAAAGGCGTCAAGCGCATCGGGTTTGACGAGGTGGAGATTGAAACCGCCACGCAGTATGCTGCCGAAGATGCGGATGTCACGTTGCGTCTGCATCAGACGCTATATCCCGGCATTCAAAGTAATCAGCAATTGAATCACATCTATTGTGAAATCGAAATGCCGATTCTAAATGTGTTATTTGAAATCGAGCGGAATGGCGTTTTATTGGACTATAAGCTGCTGCAAAAGCAGAGCCACGAACTGGGCGAGAAGTTACATGCGCTCGAACAACAAGCATATATCATTTCAGGGCAGCCGTTTAATTTGAATTCGCCTAAGCAAATACAGGAAATTTTGTTTAACCAGCTTAAATTACCTGTTGTCAAAAAAACACCTAGCGGCGTCCCTTCCACCGATGAAGATGTATTGCAACAGCTTGCATTGGATTATCCATTGCCGAAGCTATTACTTAATTATCGTAGCCTGGCTAAATTGAAATCGACGTATACGGACAAATTGCCGCTGATGCTAAATCAAAATACCGGACGGGTGCATACTAATTATTCCCAAGCCGTCGCTGTGACCGGTCGCCTAGCCAGTTCGGATCCAAATCTGCAGAATATTCCGGTGCGTACCAGCGAGGGCCGCAGAATTCGTGAAGCGTTCATTGCTCCGGCAGGACACCAGATTATTTCCGCTGATTACTCCCAAATAGAATTACGCATTATGGCGCATATTTCCCAAGACGAAGGCTTGTTAAAAGCATTTGCGGCCGGAGAAGATATCCATAGCGCAACAGCTGCAGAAATTCTGGGAATACCGTTGAGCCAGGTCGATCAAGAGCAGCGCCGCTACGCAAAGGTGATTAATTTTGGCTTGATTTATGGTATGTCTGAATTTGGTTTGGCGACGCAATTGGGTATTGAGCGCAGTGCTGCTCGTGCTTATATGGAGCGTTATTTTGCTCGGTATCCGAGAGTGGAAAGCTATATGCAGCAAACCCGCGAGAAAGCCAGGCGGTTGGGCTATGTTGAAACTGTACTGGGACGCCGACTATGGTTGCCAGAGATTAACAATGCCAATGGCAATCGGCGGCAAGGAGCGGAGCGAGCTGCCATTAATGCGCCCATGCAGGGAACCGCCGCCGATATTATCAAGCTGGCAATGATCGCGGTAAGTAATTGGCTACACAAGAATAAATTACGTAGTAAATTGATTATGCAAGTACACGATGAGCTGGTTCTGGAGGTTCCAACTGATGAAGTTGCATTAATAAGATCTAGCTTGGCGGAATATATGGGCAATGTTTTGCAGCTTGATGTTCCATTAGTGATCGAGATTGGAGCCGGAGACAATTGGGAACAGGCGCATTAAAATTATATATGTACTTGCAGAACATGTAGGTATTTAATCGCGTGTTTCAATTTGTGTTAACGGTTCAGCGGGCGCGTCGGTGATTTGCCTGGTTTTTCTTCTGGGTTGTTTAGGAGTAATGGTTTCTTCGGCTGCCATTTCAACTTTTTCGGGTGGTGTTTCTATCATGACGAGACCACTTTTCGTGAAATCTGGAAGTTCTCTAGTCACACTGAGCCCAGGTTGTTGATGTGCAATAGGTGGTTCATCCAAGCGATTATTACTGCTGGTCATTTCAGAATCGTCAGTAGGAGTTTTTGCAACTGCTTTTCTCACAGATGGCTTCTTAACGGGTTCAATTGCCGGAGACTCGCTGATCGGGTCTGATACCTCAATATTTGGCGTAGAATCTGTTGAGTAAGCCTCATGAGTCGATGTATTATCCGGAGAAGCCTGATCTTCACTCAAAGTCTTAGCGCGTGCAGATTGATCGCGATTTTTATTTCCGCGATGTCGACGTGTACGTTTACGATCTCCAGTTTTTATATCTGCGCTGTCATGGTTTTCTTTTTCACTAGTAAGAGCAGTGTCTGACAGTGATTTTTCTTCAAGATCCAAGTCAGATTGTTGAGAAGGTTTGTTTCTGACATTTGTTTGCTCTGCAGAGAGTTCAAGTGGATAGCCATGTTCCGCTGGGATAGTGTACTCTGCTGGCGTTGCAGTAATACTAGAATCTATCGGCTCGATTGGTTTAGATTGCTTGTGCACGGAGACATCTTTATTGCGATCATTGCGGTTTCTTCCGCGCCGCCCTCTCGATCGAGTGCGTTCTTGGGACGACTTGCTTTTATCAGTGTCAGTCTGTTGTTTTTTTTCAAGATCGGTTTTGGTTTCTTCGTTTTTGACGGGTTTAAACCAACCGAAGAATTTATCCAGCAGCGAAGTGTCGCGTGATTTATCTTCGCGCAAAGGCGCGGGCAGGGCAGATGTGATACCTTGAACAGCTGCTTGCGGACGGGTAGGTTTGTTTTTCTGTTCGGAAATTACTAGGCTGTTATCGTCAGTATTTTTCTCCACCATTTTATAACTCACTACCATTTCATTTGACTTGATGTCCTCTTGGCGTAAGCGGGTTATATTATAATTAGGCGTTTCGATATGAATGTTTGGGATCAGAATAATATTGATCCTTTGGCGTATTTCTATATCATAAATTTCTGCGCGTTTTTCGTTCAGTAAGAAAGTAGCTACATCAACCGGCAGTTGAACATGCAGCGCATTGGTATTTTCTTTCATCGCTTCTTCTTGGATGATTCTGAGTATATGCAGCGCGGAAGAATCAGTTCCACGAATGAATCCAGTACCTTGGCACCGCGTACATGCAATGTAATTACTTTCGCCTAACGAAGGACGTAAGCGTTGACGGGATAATTCTAGCAATCCAAAACGGGATATTTTTCCAACCTGAATACGTGCGCGGTCCTGCCGCAATGCTTCGTGCAATCGTGCTTCAACTTCACGCTGATTGCGCTGTACATCCATATCGATAAAATCAATAACAATTAATCCGCCTAAATCCCGTAATCGCAATTGGCGAGCAATTTCATCAGCTGCTTCGAGATTGGTATTGAGCGCGGTATGCTCGATATCTAAGCCGCGGATTGCGCGCGCTGAATTAACATCAACGGAAACCAGTGCTTCAGTGTGGTCGATAACAATCGCACCTCCTGATGGAAGAGAAACCTGCCTGGAATAAGCTGTTTCTATCTGATGTTCAATTTGGAAGCGTGAAAATAATGGTACATCATCGTGATAAAATTTGAGCCGATCCACATTAGCTGGCATAACATGTGCCATAAATTGGCTGGCTTGTTCATAAATATCACGGCTGTCAATTAGAATTTCACCAATCTCCTGGCTAAAATAATCACGAATTGCGCGGATGACTAAGCTGCTTTCCTGATAAATCAGGAAAACACCATCTTGATTGTTGGCAGCTTCTTCAATGGCATACCAAAGTTGTGTCAGGTAATTCAGGTCCCATTGCAGTTCTTCCCCGCTGCGGCCGATTCCGGCAGTTCTGGCGATAATGCTCATTCCTGTAGGAATTTCAAGTTTTGCTATGACTTCGCGCAAATCATTGCGCTCTTCGCCTGTGATGCGCCGTGACACGCCACCACTATTGGAATTATTGGGTATCAAAACCAAATACCGGCCAGCCAGAGAAATATAAGTGGTTAATGCAGCCCCCTTATTTCCACGTTCATCTTTGTCTACTTGAACGATTAGTTCTTGTCCTTCTTGTAGAAGATCTTGGATTCGCGCATTGGGTATGCTGCTTTCAGCAAAACACGAGGGGGCAATTTCTTTAAATGGCAGGAAACCGTGTCGCTCACAGCCATAATCAACGAACGCGGCTTCCAGGCTCGGCTCTATGCGTGTTATAACAGCTTTATAGATATTGCTTTTGCGTTGTTCTTTACTTACAGATTCAATATCGAGGTCAACCAGCGTTTGACCGTTTACTATCGCAACACGCAACTCTTCAGGTTGCGTTGCATTAAATAACATTCGTTTCATTTACAAACCTTACGTGTTTTATTTATCCATACACTATCCACAATTTTTCGAGTGGATAGATTTTTTCGGTATACGCAGTTGTAATGACGAGGTTTGGGTTTATTACTTGTATAACAGAAAATATTTATCAATTAGGTATTTCTTTTTTATTAATTTATTTAATATGTAATATGCTGATTTGCTTTGTAAAAATATTTTATAGTTATAATTTTAAGCGCAACAACAATTATGAGTACTTCGCAAGATGTTTAAGGTATCAGATTTTACATAAAGTTCCAAATATTGCTTTGTTTAAAGTAAATTTTTAGTTAATCTAAAAGCAAAAGAGCGTGATCAAATGCTTACTTAGTGAGTTCATGATTCGTATTTTGTCACGAATGCTTTAATTCTTATAGAAAGAATTTAAGAAAGGAAAGAGCGGATTCAAGGAATAAATTGCTACCTTATAATTTTCGCATTGCTTACATATTATATCCGGAGTTTCATTAAATCAAATACATATTAATAAGATGCAATCTATTACATTAATAACCAAAGAGTGCGTTCAAGAAGATGGGAATGATCAGCGAATCGATAATTTTTTATTCAAACGATTTAGGACGGTGCCCAAAAATCATTTATATCAATTGGTAAGGAGCGGTCAAGTACGCATTAACGGAAAGCGAGTAAATGCGAGCTATCGCCTGCAATTAGGCGATATGGTGCGAATTCCACCTATTAAGATAGAAACAAAGGATGCTCATAATCGAGCTGCAATTACTCGTGCAAATTTTTTCACTTTTACTACTTTATATGAGGATGATGCAGTGCTGGTTATTGACAAGCCAAGCGGGATGGCTGTTCATGGCGGAAGTAACATCAGCTTTGGCGTGATCGAGCAATTACGCGCGCAAAATCCATCATGGAAATTTCTAGAACTGGCGCATCGTTTGGATCGCGAAACTTCGGGGGTATTGTTACTGGCAAAGAAGCGCAGCGCATTGGTCGAATTACATCGACAAATCCGCGAAGGCTTGGTGGAGAAACACTATCTGGTTTTGGTCAAAGGCAAATGGCAAAACGCGAAGCAGCATGTAAAGCTTGCGCTTGACAAATATGTGACAGCAAGTGGTGAGCGGCGCGTGGCGGTAGCCAGCAACACTCACCCTGGCAGCAAACCGATGTTTGCTCACTCGATATTTAAGTTAGATAAATCTTGGGGCGATTTCAGTTTATTAGATGCAGAAATAAAAACGGGACGCACACATCAAATTCGTGTTCATCTCGCGTATTTAGGTTTTCCTATTCTTGGGGATGATAAATATGGTGATTTTGAGATCAACAAGCGGCTCGCTAAAGCTGAAGTTGGTGGGAGAAGCAAGCTGGCGCGTATGTTTTTGCATGCTCATTCGATGCAAATCACACACCCCGTCTCAGGACAACGTATCAATCTGCGTTCGCCTTTATCCAGTGATTTGCAGAAATTTATTGACGGTCTGGATAAGTTTTAACTGCTTAGTTTATGTTCTTAAGAAGCTGCGATGATACAATATGCAATTAAATGTCAGGATTTGTGGCAACCTGTTCGGTTTTAAACATGGTTTGCAAAACTTCCCAGACATTTTCTGCAATTTTTTTCTGTGCGACTTCGGTCGGATGTATTCCATCAGCTTGGAAGAATTCGTGTTTATCACCAAAGCCAGCCAGTAGAAATGGTATCAATTTGACTTGATGATTTTCAGCCAGTTGCGGAAAAAGAGCTTGGAACTTTTGTGTGTACGTTCTGCCATAATTGGGTGGCAACTGCATGCCGGCAAGCAAAACCAGTGCATTGTTTTGTTGGCATTCTTCTATAATGGCAGCCAGATTTTCATAAATGGATTTAATTGACGCACCCCGCAAACCGTCATTTCCGCCAAGTTCCAGAATCACAATCTCGGGGCGATGTGTTTCAAGTGCTTGTCGAATTCGATTGCGTCCCCCCAGTGCCGTTTCGCCACTGATACTTGCATTGATGATGTGATAGTCAGCATATTTTGACTGTAATCGTTGCTCCAGCAACGTAACCCAGCCCGCTTCGGTCGACATGCCATAACTAGCGGACAGGCTATCGCCAAAGACCATTATAGTTTTGGTCAATGCGACTGCCGGAGCACTGATAGTAAAAACAAAAATCAGAATAATCAGGAAATTTTTTTTCATGTTAGATAATCGTGTTGATCAACCCATTCTTTGGACTCATGCATTGACCAAACAGGTCAATACCGGGGATACACAACTTACAATATTGCAAGATATCGATTTGCAAGTAAACGCCGGTGAAGCTGTTGCAATTATAGGCGCATCTGGTTCTGGAAAATCTACTTTATTAGGCTTACTGGCAGGATTGGATTTGCCAACTGCAGGGAAAGTTCATCTGGATGCGATCGATATTTTTACGTTGGATGAAGATAGTCGCGCGGCCTTGCGCGGAAAAGTTCTAGGTTTTGTATTTCAATCCTTTCAATTATTACCAGCGTTAACGGCGATTGAGAATGTGATGTTGCCTTTGGAACTTTCCCAGCAGAATAAAGATGCCGAAACGATAGCACGTAGACTGTTGGAGCGCGTGGGATTGGCCAAACGCCTGGATCATTATCCGAAACAATTGTCTGGAGGAGAGCAACAGAGAGTTGCCATCGCACGTGCATTTGCCACGGATCCTAAGTTATTGCTGGCCGATGAACCCACTGGAAATCTTGACTCGGCTACCGGTATACAGATCATTGATCTCATGTTTGAACTCAATCGTGAGCATGGTACGACATTGGTCTTAGTTACTCATGATGAAGCATTGTCGCAGCGCTGTTCGCGCCAGATTCGTTTGGCGGATGGTAAATTGGTGCAATAGTTGCAGAAGCTTGGCATTATTGCTATTCATCCTATCTTTTCAGTACGTTGATAATTTCTTCTATGAGCCATTTTAAATTGTCTTTCCGTATGTTATGCCGAGACTGGCGTGCAGGCGAACTTAATGTTCTGGTGTTGGCGTTGATCATTGCAGTTAGCGGCATGACCACAGTAGGTTTTTTTGCCGAGCGGGTAGAATTAGCCCTCACGCGTGAAAGTAATCAATTATTGGGTGCTGATTTACTGGTTATTTCGAGCCAGCCTTTGCCGGAGATTTATGCTGAAGAGGCTAGTCGATTGGGTTTAACCATATCATCGTTAACTAAGTTTCCCAGTATGATCTCTGATGGTGAGAATAATTTACTCACGGAAATAAAAGCAGTAACTGAGGGATACCCATTACGTGGGCGTATACATCTGGCCAGTCGGTCGTCAATGTCGCGTACCAAGCAACCAGAAATTACGATAGCGAACACAATTCCACAGCCGGGCACTATTTGGGTAGATGAAAAAGTCATGGCGCGACTCGATCTTAAAGCAAACGATATGGTCGATGTCGGGGCTGCCCAGTTAACTGTAGCCGAGCTGGTTGTGCGTGAACCCGATCACTCGGTAGGCTTTATCAACATGGGCGCACGTGCCATGATCAATGCATCGGATTTATCAGAGACGGACTTGATTCAGGAAGGCAGTCGTGTTTCATATCAGTTGCTGGTAGCCGGTGAAGTAAAAATGGTGCAACAATTCCGCGATTGGATAAAACCTCTATTGACAAAAGCACAAAGAGTGGAAGGCATTCGCGATGCGCGTCCTGAGATTAAAGCCGCGTTGGAGCGTGCGGAAAAATTCTTAAGTTTGGCTGCATTGGCCAGTGTGGTTTTGGCGGCGGCAGCGATTGCATTGGCGGTGCGCCGGTTTACTCAACGCCATTTGGATGGATGCGCAGTAATGCGCAGCCTGGGGGCCAGCCAGCGACAACTGTTTTATCTCTATTGGCATTACTTTATTACCTTGGGCGTTATTGCTAGCACAATCGCCTGTTTAATAGGTTTTGCCGCACAGCAAATTCTGGCATCTTGGCTGATCGGTATCGTGGACACAGCCTTGCCTTGGCCAAGCTGGTTACCCGCGTTGCAAGGATTGCTGGTTGGCTTAGTGTTATTAGTGGGTTTTGCATTGCCGCCGGTGCTGAATTTGCGCAGCGTTCCGGCGTTGCGCGTGTTGCGTAGAGATATCGGCTTATCCAATGCACATAGTTTGGCAGGTTATTTATTGGGATTAGTAACTTTATCGCTGTTGTTTATTTGGAAGGCGCAAGATCTTAAGCTGGGACTTTATATCGTGACGGGATTTGTTTCAGCGATTGTCATTTTTGGTTGCTTGGGCTGGTTGCTGATCAAAGTACTTTCAGGTTTGCGTCATCAAGCTGGTGGCGCCTGGCGTTATGGTTTGGCCAGTATTCACCGTCGTGCGATTTCCAGCATATTGCAGGCCGTGGCTTTGGGGTTGGGGTTAATGTCATTGCTCGTGCTGACTTTGATTCAGAATGATCTGATTGACGATTGGCACGCTAGCTTACCTCCCGATGCGCCCAATCATTTCCTGGTGAACATACAAGCGGATGAAGTGCAATCGCTACAAGAATTTTTTCAGCAATATGAGATAGAGCCGCCGCCGATGTATCCGATGGTCAAGGGGCGATTGATCAAGATTAATGGTAAAAATATATCCCCGAAAAATTATGGAGATGATCCGCATGCTGAGAGGCATATTCGGCGTGAATTCAATTTAACCTGGGCAAGTGAACTTTCGTCGGATAATCAGATTGTTCAAGGGGCCTGGTGGAATGCCGACACCCATGAAGCCGAACTGTCGATTGAAGAAGGCATAGCCAAGACCATACGCGTTAAGCTGGGTGATGAACTGACTTATGATATTGCTGGCAGTCACTTTACAGCGAAGATCACCAGCGTGAGAAAAGTGGATTGGGATACTTTCCGAGCTAATTTCTTTGTTGTGGTGCCTCCAGGTCAGCTGGATAACTATCCCGCGAGCTTTGTCACCAGCTTTTATGTGCCGCCAGCAGAAATTGCCATGGTTCACGAGCTCGTCAGAACATTTCCGAGCATTCTGGTCGTTGATGTTGCCGTGGTTATCAATCAGGTGCAGCAAATGATTCAACAAGTGTCTCAAGCGGTTGAGTTTGTTTTCTTATTCACCTTGTTGGCAGGATTTGCTGTACTGTACGCGGCGATTGCCGCGACACAAGATGAGCGTATTTACGAAGCGGCTATTTTCAGGGCACTGGGTGCCAGGCGAGAGCAATTGTCGCGCGCCTGGGCGGCCGAGTTTGCGATTCTGGGCGGATTGGCCGGATTATTTGCATCCGCTGGCGCCAGCGCGCTTGCTTATGTCATCAGCAAGCATGTTCTGCATTTCGACTACACATTTAATCCTTGGATCTGGGTGGTTGGTACATTAGCGGGTGTGATCGGTGTTTTGGTCGCAGGTTTGCTGGGGACACGCTCAGCACTATCCAGTCCACCGTTATTGACATTACGCAAGATTGGTTGAATCGATGTCCGATTGGCCAATTCAGAAACTTAAATCGCTGCCACCTCTAAGCTTATATGTTCATTTTCCATGGTGCCTGAAAAAATGTCCTTACTGTGATTTTAATTCACATGAAATTCGTGCAGAGGAAAGCCGGATACCTGAGGAGGAATATGTCGCCGCGTTAATACGGGATCTTGAGTCCGCGCTTCAGGATGTTTGGGGGCGGCGACTCAGCAGCATATTTTTAGGGGGCGGCACGCCAAGTTTATTTAGCGCTCAAGCAATGGATCAAGTATTGACGGCAGTGCGCACGCTGCTACCGCTGGAACATTTCGCCGAAGTTACTCTGGAAGCTAACCCTGGAACGTTTGAAGCGCAAAAATTCGCTGATTTTCGTCAAACGGGAATCAATCGCCTGTCGATCGGCATACAAAGCTTTAATCCGCAGCATCTGAAGGCATTAGGTCGTGTGCATGATGACCAGGAAGCGCATCGAGCCGTGGATATTGCGCTGAAGTATTTCGATAATATAAATCTCGATCTGATGTACGCATTACCTGGACAAAACTTGGAGCAAGCGCAGGCGGATATTGAAACAGCATGCTCCTACGGAGTCGCGCATATTTCAGCCTATCATTTAACGCTGGAACCGAATACGCTGTTTTACCGTTCCCCGCCTAAACTTCCCGATGATGAACAGGCGGCTGCGATGCAGGAAATGATCGAACAAATCACCCTGAATCATCAGTACCGTAATTACGAAACTTCGGCATTTGCACGAGTAGGGAAGGAGTCGCGTCATAATATGAATTACTGGTTGTTTGGCGATTATTTGGGTATCGGCGCGGGTGCGCACAGTAAAATCAGTTTTGCCGATAAAATCGTGCGCCAAATGCGTTATAAACACCCCAAAGAATACCTAGCAAAAGCCCAAATGGGTGACTCATTAATTCAGACACAACAGGAATTGATTGTTGAGGATCGCAGCTTTGAGTTCATGATGAACGCGCTGCGACTCAGCGGCGGATTTGATACGCCGCTGTTTCAAGAACGCACCGGTTTGTCGCTTACCGTCGTGCAGCAACAACTGGATGAAGCCGAACAGCGCGGTCTGCTGGTGCATGATCATCTGCGCATTAAACCTACTGTGCTAGGACGACGCTTTCTCAACGATCTGCTGCAAATCTTTTTGCCCGAAAAAACTCCGTCGAATAATGCGCTAAAATCCCAGCCTTGAATTTGTTCGTGGGAGAGTAGGACTATGACGTATGTAAAACCGGAAGACGTCGTTGAGAACATGTTGCAAGCAGGTGCCAAAAAGGCGAATCTTCCGGTCAAGCAATTGTTGATTCGAGGTTTTTTGGCGGGTGCTTTTCTCGGTTATGCCACCACATTGGCGATTTTAGCGGCGACGCAAACAGGTTGGGGCATTGCCGGCGCATTGGTGTTTCCGGTAGGTTTTGTCATGATCGTGCTGCTCGGATTGGAATTGGCCACTGGCAATTTCGCGTTAATTCCGATTGCTGTTAAAGACAGAAGAGCTCCGTTTAGCCGTTTGCTTGTCAATTGGACCTGGGTGCTGATCGGCAACTTGATCGGCAGTGTCACATATGCGTATTTATATTGTGTTGTGGCAACCAAAATGGGAGTAATTGATCCAGAAACCATTCCCGCATTGCAAAGAACCATCGCCATTGCCGAGACTAAAACACTCGAATACGCCAAATTGGGTTTCAGCGGCACGATCACGGCCTTTACCAGCGCAATATTATGTAACTGGATGGTGACGTTGGGTGCCGTAATGGCTTTCACGTCCAGCACCACCGGTGGAAAGATCGCCGCCATGTGGTTGCCGATTATGACCTTTTTCGGTCTCGGTTATGAACACGCCATCGTCAATATGTTCGTAATTCCCGCGGGCATCTGGCTGGGCGCGGATATTACCATCGCGGATTGGTGGTTATGGAATGGATTGCCGGTGATTGCGGGCAATTTATTCGGTGGGATGCTATTTACCGGGTTTATGTTGTATTGGAGCCATGGTAAATCAACTAATCAGCTTTGATTGATAATTTTTCTGCAAAACGTAGGGAGTAGGTGGATGAAATTAAAATTCATTTCCACACAAATTTTTTGTAATCATATTGTAAGGTTTTTATGTCCCGTACCGGCGTTTTACTCTCTTTATCCCGTGAACATCATACATCGCTAGTGCTGGCGCGTGCTGCGCGGAAAGCGGCAGAGAGTAATGATACAGCTACCAACTTGGCGATGGTGGAGCGCATAGAAGCGCACTGGCACGATGTGCTGGCGTCGCACTTTGTCCAAGAGGAAGCGTTATTGGGGCTTATCGAAGATACGTTGAATGCTGAAATCGTTGCACGTATTCTTACTGAACATGAAGAGTTGCGTATGCTGGCTTGCGGACCTTGCGAACTTGATTCAGCGGCACGGCTAAGCCGCGTTGGCGAGTTGCTGGCTGCGCATGTGCGTTATGAAGAGCGCGTGCTTTTTCCGCAATTGCAATCGCATCCTCGTATTGCAGAGGTAATTTAAAAAACCTATGAATCCATTGAAAAGGAGATGAAGGTGAATTTTCCTGATTTTTATGAACAAGCCCCGGTTGTGCATACCTATGATCCATTTGCTGCCGTGCTGGGTGCTGTCCGGGGTGGTCGGTTTGACTATCATTATCTGGATGCGGTTCGCCTGGCCGGGATTGCACGTGTGTCTTTCAACATTGCTGAACCCGTGGCCAAATGAACTGCCGTCAGCCGAAACCATTCGGTTGGATCGGTCGCGTGGTGTTGGTTCAGGGGATCGTATGATG
>NZ_JAIEMO010000036.1 GCF_019752095.1 Nitrosomonas sp. | reverse complement strand
ATTTTCTGCTCCATGGTGCTGATGGCGCCATAACCACTACCTACAACCTTTGCTTCTTTTAGGAATTTGGACCGCAAACCTGTGATATATCCTAGGTTGTTGCCAGCCGGATGGATGTCTCCAATGCCAGCATGTATGACGGTGCTACGGCTTTGGCTGAAGCTGCTTTGATGGCGGTGCGTTCGCATAAAACATCACGACGCATTTTGATTCCACAAACAGTACATCCCGTTTATCGTCAAGTGGTTCGTGCCATTGTCAGCAATCAAAAAATTGAAGTGGTCGAATTGCCCTACTGCACCGAATGCGGGCAAATTCTGCCGGAATCATTAGCCAATTCGAATCATGAAGATTTTGCCGCATTGGTGATTCCGCAACCTAATTTCTTTGGGGTGTTGGAACAAGTTGATGCATTGACCGATTGGGCACACAGTAAAAATGCTTTTGCCATCGGCGTCGTCAATCCAACCGCACTGGCATTGTTAACCCCTCCGGGGGAATGGGGCAGCAAAGGCGCCGATATCGCTGTTGGTGAAGGCCAGCCACTTGGAATACCGCTGTCCAGTGGTGGGCCGTACTTTGGTTTTATGGCGTGCAAGAATGAATTGGTGCGTCAAATGCCGGGCCGTATCATTGGTCGTACCACGGACTTGGATAATAAAGAAGGATTCGTGCTGACGCTACAGGCACGCGAACAACATATCCGCCGCTCCAAAGCAACATCCAATATTTGTACCAATCAAGGGTTGATGGTGACCGCTGCCACTATTTTTATGTCATTAGTGGGTCCGGAAGGATTGCGTCGGGTCGCGGCACAATCACATGCCAATACGCTGGAATTGGTTGAGCAATTGGTGAAGATTAAAGGCGTTGAAAGAGCATTTAGTGGACCTGTATTTCATGAAGCGGCACTAACTTTGTCTAAGCCGGTTGTGGATGTATTGAGTAAACTGAAGCAAAAAGGAATTCTGGGAGGATACAGTTTGCAAGGACAATACCCCGAATTGGGTAATGGCTTGCTGGTTTGTGCGACGGAAACCAAGACTGAATCTGACTTGCAGAATTATGCTGTTGCCATGCAGCAGGCACTTGGTTAATTAACTGCGGTTTACTCAAACTTATTACTTATCAACTTTATCTTTAAGGAAAAATCATGGTTACTCTCAAAGGAAACCCCATTAAAATTGAAGGGACTTTTCCCAAAGTCGGTCAAAAAGCACCGTCATTTTCTTTGGTCAATCGAGACCTACAAGATGTTACATTGGACAATTACGCGGGGAAAAAGAAAGTATTGAATATTGTTCCCAGTTTGGATACGCCGGTATGTGCGATTTCAACCCGCAAGTTTAACCAGCAGGCCAGTAACATGGATAATACCGTTGTACTGATCATTGCTGCTGATCTGCCTTTTGCCATGAGCCGATTCACTGATGCTGAGGGATTGGATAAAGTGGTTACCTTATCCACCATGCGTGGCGCCAATTTCATGAAAGATTACGGTGTTTTGATTGCTGACAGTCCATTTGGCGGTATTACAGCACGCGCGGTGATTGTACTGGATGAATCGGATACCATAATTCATGCCGAACTGGTTCCAGAGATTGCAGACGAGCCGAATTATGAGGCAGCGATAGCTGCTTTGAAGCAATAAATGAGATTGAACCCATAGATTATGTTGATATTTGAACACTCGCGCCCAGGGCGTCTTAATTATTCTCAATCACCGGCAAAGCCGGCAAGCAAATCGGCGATTCCGCAAAACTTGCTGCGCAAATCGAAAGTGCTTCTGCCGGAAGTTTCCGAGATGGATACGGTGCGTCACTTTACCCGCCTGTCACAAAAGAATTTCTCAATTGATACCGAATTTTACCCGCTGGGTTCATGCACAATGAAATACAATCCGCGTGCGTGTAATTCGTTAGCCATGTTACCGCAATTCATATCCAGGCATCCGCTGGCGCCTGAAGACACTGGCCAAGGTTATCTTGCTTGCATGTATGAATTGCAGGAAATCCTGAAAGCAGTCACCGGTATGGCTGCTGTCAGCTTAACGCCGATGGCGGGTGCGCAAGGCGAGTTGATCGGTGTCATGATGATTCGTGCCTATCACGAATCGCGCGGCGATTTTGACCGCACCGAAATCATTGTGCCTGATGCGGCGCATGGCACGAATCCTGCCACGGCCGTAATGTGCGGCTTCAAAGTGGTGGAAATTGCTACTGATAAAGATGGGAATGTCGATCTGGATGCTCTGAAGGCTGCCGTTGGGCCAAAAACTGCCGGATTGATGCTGACCAATCCTTCCACATTAGGTGTGTTCGAAAAGAATGTTGCTGAAATGAGTCGCGTGGTACATCAGGCCGGTGGATTGCTGTATTACGACGGCGCCAATTTGAACGCGGTATTGGGTAAGGTGAAACCGGGCGATATGGGTTTTGATGTGATTCATATCAACCTGCACAAAACCTTTTCTACCCCGCATGGTGGTGGTGGTCCGGGTTCTGCACCAGTGGGCGTGGCCGAGCGCTTGTTGCCTTTTATCCCAATTCCGATTGTTGCCAAGGAAGGCGATACCTATCGTTGGATCACTGAGAAAGACAAACCGCAATCCATTGGACGGTTATCCGCGCACATGGGTAATGCTGGAGTATTGTTGCGAGCCTATATTTATGTTCGTTTACTGGGATTGGATGGTATGCATCGCATTTCCGAATTTGCCACACTGAACGCTAACTATTTGATGGCCGAATTGCGCAAAGTGGGATTTGAAATTGCTTACCCTAACCGCCGAGCCAGTCATGAATTTATTGTCACGCTGAAAGATATCAAGGATAAAACTGGCGTAACCGCGATGAATCTGGCCAAACGACTACTTGATAAAGGTTATCATGCACCGACAACCTATTTTCCGCTGCTGGTACCCGAATGCTTATTGATTGAGCCAGCCGAAACGGAATCCAAGGAAACGCTGGATGCTTTTGTCGCATCAATGAAAGAAATTCTGCAAGAAATCGAGACACAACCAGATATGGTGAAAGGCGCACCGCATACCATGCCAGTGCGTAAGCTGGATGATGTTAAGGCTGCGCGTGAGCCCGATTTGGTTTGGAAACCGGATGCCTGATTCAATAATTAAATACTATTAATCGAAGTGGAATCCGAATAATGCGTACATTGATATGCGGTTCAATCGCTTACGATAATATTATGGTTTTTCAGGATCAGTTTAAGAATCACATTCTGCCTGAGAAAATCCACGTTTTGAATGTCGCATTTTTGGTTCCTGAGATGCGCCGTGAATTCGGCGGTTGTGCCGGTAATATTGCGTACAATCTAAAAATGCTGGGCGGAGAGCCTGTCATGATGGCTACTGTTGGCGACGATTATGCACCTTATGCCAAGCGGTTAGAGCAATTACGCTTGACTCAGGAGCATGTGCTGCATGTTGCCGATACCTTTACTGCACAGGCTTTCATCACTACTGATCTGGACGATAATCAGATTACTGCATTTCATCCAGGAGCGATGAATTTCTCGCACCTCAATTCCGTGCAAGAAACAAGTGATATTCGGTTAGGCATTATCGCTCCAGACGGACGCGATGGCATGATGTTACATGCACGTGAATTTTACGAAGCCGGCATCCCTTTTATTTTTGATCCGGGACAGGGGCTACCGATGTATAACAAAGAAGAGCTACTTGATTTCATCGACAAAGCGGATTATATCGCTGTCAATGACTATGAAGGCCAGATGTTGCAAGACCGTACGGGAATCAATCTGGAATCCTTAGCGAACAAAGCCAAAGCATTGATCATTACCTTGGGCGCGCAAGGCTCTATCATTTACGCCGATGGTAAAAAAATTGAAATTCCTAGCGTCAAGCCGAAAGCAATTGTCGATCCCACCGGCTGCGGCGATGCCTATCGCGCTGGCTTGTTATATGGCATTGTCAATAATCTGGAATGGCAAACTGCAGGACAACTTGGCTCGCTAATGGGTTCGCTAAAAATTGCTCAACGCGGTGGACAAAATCATCAGTTTTCTCGCGATGAGATTGATCAGTATTATTTTGAGAGTTTTGGTGTTCGTGTTTTCTAAATGTCGATCTGAATCTGCTGCTGTTGTTCAGAATTTTTACCGCTTCTAACACTATGTATTATAATCTTCTTAATTTTTCACAACAGTGCAGCGAGTAACACTAACCTTGTCATAGCAACTGCCGTCATACTTTGTTAGCGCCATACACTTCGAGCTATTTTTCCGTATACGCTGTATATAACCTCTAAAATTCCACGCCCCGTTTAATAATACGTTCCGGCAATCGGGCAGAATCACGCTCGCGATTTGTGTTTCGGTAAGTTCGCTGTGAACAAGATCAGTGCTGCTTACTCTGTTTCAAGCGCAGAGCAACGCAGAGGCCACCAGTTGTATTATTTTCGATTGAAAGTTCCCCGCCATAAACTTGTGTGATATCACGCACGATGGCTAAGCCGATACCGTGACCAGGTATAGATTGATCGGCGCGTACGCCACGTTCGAGAATTCTAGCGATTTCATGAGATTGAATACCAGGGCCATCATCTTTGACCTGAATGATCACCTGGCTTCCCTGATAACCCGCGGATAAATGAATGCTCTGACGGCACCATTTAAAAGCGTTGTCGATCAGGTTTCCCAATAATTCCATTAAATCCCCCTCATCGATACGCAAACCGGTGGATTCATCAATCTCAGTAGTGATGTGAGGGTTCTTATCACGATAGGCTTTCGTCACGGTGTTAACAATTCGGTCGACCATGGGACGTAGCATGATCAGTCTCATGCCCGGTGAGCTGCCGGCAGTTGCGGCACGGCGTAATTGATACTGGATGGTGTTATCCATGCGGTCAATTTGTTCCTGAATCGTTTTGCGCCGGATGGTTTCATCTTCTTCGCCCTGGATTGCGCCCTGCAGAACGGCGAGCGGTGTTTTGAGACTGTGTGCTAAGTCGGCGAGACCATTACGATAGCGTTTCTGTTGTTTATGTTCGTGGTTGATCAGAGAGTTAATGTTATCGGTTAATACTTGTATTTCACTGGGATAAATGCCTTTCAAGTTTTCTTTCTGTCCGGATTCTATGGCGGCAAGTTCAGTCGATACTTTGCGAAGTGGCTGTAGCCCCCAATGCAATACCAGCATTTGGGTTGCTAATAGAAAAACTGCCATGATGCTCAGCCAGCCCCACAAATCTTCCCGATAACGTTCAATCTGCGCCTCAAACAATACGGTATCCGTAATGACAATGAAAGTTAGCGGATAATCTCCGGTAGGGGTTTCCCAGGCAACGCCGTAGCGATAGATGAAGTAGGGTTCCTCATTGAGCATGATTTGGCTAAATTCTTTTTTGCCTTTCTCTAGCAAAGCAATAGGCGGTATGGGTTTGTTGAGTGATGAATTGGAGCGCCAGACAATAGTATTGGTCGGATCGACGATATAAGCATAGGTGTCTGAATTGACGTGGCCGAGCTCTGCATCGAGCAAATTGGTCGGCACATCCAATTCGTTGGAATCTTCAACTTCGGCATCTCCCATGAGCATGAGCAGCTTGGCGAATAGGCGATCTTTTACACCTAAGCGCGCACTATCATAAAAAGCACGGTCCAGAGTTAACGCAATTCCAACGATAAAAATCAGCATAACAAAGGTTGCGCTGAACAGGATGCGCCGGTTTAATGACATCATGACGATTTATTGCACTCCATGGTGAATCGATAACCGCGGCCACGCATGGTTTCAATAGGATTAAGAGTGCCATTGGGATCGAGTTTACGGCGTAGCCGGCCGATCATGACTTCGAGCACATTGCTGTCACGATCTTCGTCGTGTGGGTAGAGGTAGTCGGATAATGTGTGCTTGGAGAGAACCTCGCCATGATGGCGAACCAATTCTTCCAGCAGGCGATATTCAAACGATGTGAGCTCAATTTCCACATCGTTGATGGCAACGGATTGAGCAGTGACATCCAAAGTGATGGGGCCGCATTTTAGGATTGTCTGTGGTATGCCGGTCGCGCGACGTAGTAGCGCTTTAACTCTGGCATGCAGTTCTTCCATTTGAAATGGTTTGGTCAGGTAGTCATCCGCACCCATTTCCAGGCCTTGCACTTTGTCTTGCCAACTGCTCCGAGCGGTCAGAATCAGAATTGGTAGTAGATTTCCGCGTTCACGCAGTGCTTTGACAATTTCCAAGCCGGATTTTCCGGGCAAGCCGATATCAATAATGGCTGCATCTAGTGGGTATTCTGAAGCAAGAAATAAACCTTCATCGCCATCGCTGCAAGTATCGATCATATAACCTGCAGTTTCCAATTGCTGGCGAATCTGATTTTGTAACCTGAATTCATCTTCAATGACCAGGATGCGCATTCTTGACTCCTGAAATATCGGTTTGAGAAAAATTAAGCTTGTTTGAGACAGCGACTTTCATGAGGTATTGAGTTAGTGAGTGGATATCACCGAACCATCCTGTGCATTGATTAGAACTGTGTGCACTGTGCCATGGTCGCTGAGTATTTTAATACGGTAAGTATGGCCGACTTGGTTGATCGCCAGCACCCGGCCTTTGAAATGTTGTTGTGCGATCGTGATCGCTTTTTGCTCGGTGATTTCGCTTGCTGTGCCGTTTTCGGTGCGGTGATAGTTTGCAGTGTTATTTTGCCAGTCCGCTATTGTCAGAGTGCTCGGGGCAATCAGCGCCACTAGGATTACTAAAATTTTCCATTCTCTATTCATACTGACCATCCCATACGCTGGAGACAGAAATCAAGCTGCAACAGGTACGTTGTTTTAATACCTGTTGCTAGCCGTGCTTGTCAGAAGCGTATCATAAAATCCATATTTCCGGTGCCAATGCCCATTATAGTTTGAGGAGGAGGGATGTACACCGGCGCAGGATAGTAATTATAACTATATCGTGGTTGCGGGTAATAGGGCTGGTAATAGCCACGAGGCTGGCTATATACATAACCATATCCACCGTAATTGTGATGATGGTGATGACCATGGTGGTGTTTGTGATGATGGCCGTGATGACCTCTGCCGGCTTGTGCTAATGAAGGGACCGTTAAAGTAATAAAAAATACTGCACTCAGTAACAGGCTGATCAGCTTTGTTGTTTGGGTGTCCATGATGTTTCTCCTTCAGTTATTTTTTCAGGTTTATTCTTAGTAATGTCAATTTACACAGAGCACTGTGAATGGAAACTGAATGAGAAATAGAGCGAGCGAGAATCGGCGGAGGACGTAAATATCAGATCAGAAATCACCTAAGAGGTGCGCCGAGAAAACAGTGACCTGCTCACGGTTATCATGCGGTGTATTCGGATTCTGAGCGAAAAACTTAGATCAGTAGATCAGAAAGAACTAGCTTGTTATTGATAAATATCTTTGAGGTTATGTATTCTAAGTTCCAAATAAGAGCCCTGGATTTTTTCCAGGGCTCAATTGAAAACAAGTTTTTAAAATTTCAAATTGCGATCTTTTAGTCAAAAGAAACTAATAGTTGCTTTTTTCCTTATTATTGCTATTTAATTATTTGATCCTCTTGGATCTGCCAGAGAATCAGCAGCAAGAGAATTTTATTGAGAGTCTCCCTCTTTACTGTCTTTATAAAGGCTTGGTGGGTATTGCCCAGGTTTACCTTCGCCCCCGCATGCGGTTAAAGGGAGTGTGAACGCTAAGAGAACTGCTGCTAATAGTAAATATTTCATGAGAATCTCCTTTGTTATTAAAATCAAAAATTGCTTATAAACAAATTTAATGTCACGTTGAAACTTTATCAGTTACAGACCATATCTAAAATCTTTATCCGGAAGTGAACTTCCTTTTATGGAGCAAGATTTCTTTTTAGAAGATCATTGGGTTGCTTGATTCTAAAACACTAAAATATGGCTTTATTCGAATAAGAAAAGCACTTACTCACAGTAAGGATAACACTAAAAAAACGAGTATGGAATGGAAATGCATTAGATGAATGCATCACGATAGATATTATGAGGTATTTATACGCTTAATTTTCGCGTTTATTCTTAGGGTTGGAAAAAATATTTGATCTTTGTCACATTGTAATTATTAGGTATTATAAATATTGCCTGGAGCTATTGAATGAGAATGATTTTTTGGCATCGACTGTCAAGGTTTTTTAAGGATTACAGAATTTTTAAATTTAGGGGGAAAATAAATCAGTTCGAAAAATTTTCTAATCCTCTTAGACGTAAAGGTATGGTTTTTCTTATAAACTCAGTTATTTTTGGGATGGAAAGCAGTTGTGTGCGGTGAGTGTGGATGCCTTCGATGTGGTAACTCAGGAATTAACTTGACACTTGTTTGCGTCCCAAGCAAACTCAAGCGTACGTGTGTCACAGCTGCATGGATCAATTGTTTATATGAGTATATTTATGAGACTAACCGAATTGATGTCCAGGGACTTTTTCAACCAAATACTTGACCAACTGAAAGGTTCACTGCGTTTGCTGATGATTCCTTATTTGATTGTGGTGGTTGCGCTTTTTTCGGTCTGGATTATCAGTTGGCAATACGACATATTGATCGATAATTTTTTCCGGGAACCTGCTGCAATACTCAAATTTAGTCCATTCCTCGGGGTCATGTCCAATGTGGGGGTGTTGCTTTGGACATTCTCGGCGGCTATTTGCCTGTTTGTGGCAGTGCTTTTGATAAAAAATGGCAGCAAGAAAATCGGGTTATATTTGTTATATTCAGCGACATTGACCTTTGTTTTGCTGGTCGATGATTTCTGCTTGTTGCATGAACATATTTTTCCGCAGTATTTAAATGTGCCGGAGAAGGTTTTTTATTTGGCATATATTTTGGCGATGCTGTTCTTTTTCATTATCTTTGCCAGGATTATTTTACAGACAGATTACATTATTCTATTAATAGCTTGCGCCTTCCTAGCATTATCCATCGTGTCTGATCTGGTATTACGGCAAACAGGTATTGCAGTTCTGGTCGAAGATGGCTTCAAGCTGTTTGGTATTGTAACGTGGTTGATTTACTTCTCTCGCACCTGCTATCAGCAAACCGTAATATTACTCAAACCTGGAGTTGGAATTGAAAGCGATTAGCGTCTGCGTTGTATGCCAGTTATTCGCTTAGCCGATAGCCTGCCGATAGGCTTTTAAGCAACGCTCCCGTGCATAAGTGTGTTCGACCATCGGTGCTGGATAGCCGGGCGTGCGCCAATCATTTATCCAAGTCTGAATATAGTTGGAGTTTTTATCAAATTTCTTGAGTTGCGTTTCCGGATTGAAAATTCTGAAATAAGGTGCGGCATCCACGCCACAACCCGCTACCCATTGCCAGTTTCCGACATTGCTCGCCATTTCGTAATCCAGCAATTTTTTCGCAAAATAGGCTTCGCCCCAACGCCAATCAATCAATAAGTGTTTACACAAAAAACTAGCGGTAATCATGCGCACCCGATTGTGCATAGCGCCGGTTGCATTGAGTTGACGCATGCCAGCATCGACTAGGGGGTAGCCGGTTGTTCCTTTACACCAGCGCTCGAATTCAGCCTCGTTATTGCGCCACTGAATGCGGTCATAGCGTGGCTTGAAACTGCTATTTTGTGTATGGGGAAAATGCCACAGGATCTGGCTGAAGAACTCGCGCCAGATCAGTTCATTGCTGAAACTATCGTTACTGTGGTTCAGTGCTTGCTGAAAGATTTGCCGAATGCTAATTGTGCCGAATCGTAAATGCGGACCTAACAACGATGTGGCGGCTAATGCAGGAAAGTCTCTGTCACGCGCATAATGTTGCAGCAATTCCGTGTCCAATCGGTAAGCTGGAATGGTTAGGGTAGATCGAACAAAACCAATATCAGCCAGCGAAAGATTAGGCAAGTATGGATGTTTAACCGTATTTTCCAGTTTTGCCAAGGTTGAATAATTCATCAGCGTAACTTGATTCTGAATCTTTCTCCATTTGCGCATATAGGGGGTATACACGATGTAGGGGCTGCCCGAATCCTTGACGATCTCTTTTTTTTCAAATAACACATGATCTTTATAGGTATAAAAGTCCACTGATCGTGCCTGTAACCATTGATGTACGGCTTCATCCCGTTTGCGCGCAAAAGGCTCGTAGTCATGGTTAGCGTAAACTGTAACAACAGGATGTGAACGCAGAATTTGCTCGAAAACTTCTAATGGATTGCCGTAATAGAGGGCGATTGAGCTCGCATATTTTTTCTCCAGCCGCGCACGCAGGGCTTGCAAGGTATCGTAGATGAAAGTGACGCGTGCATCGTTTTCGGACAATCCTGTCAGAATTGATGGATCAAATATAAAAACCGGTAAAACCGGTTGCCCGGATGCCAGAGCATGTGATAGTCCGGCATTATCATCCAAACGCAGATCACGCCGGAACCAGAACACAGCAAGGGGTGTCCTCATCACAAGATTTGTTTAGCGTGAAGAATTAGCTTTCGGCAAATAAATCGGCCAGAGCCATCGATAAATTATCAAATTTGAATTTGAAATCATATTCTTCCAACAACCTTTTGGGGGTGATGTGATAACTGTTTAAAGCCAATGCAGCCGCTTCGCCCAATGCCAGTTTTAGGATAAATGCCGGTGTAGGGAAGAAAGAAGGGCGATGCAGCGCTTCACCCAATTGAGTTGCAAATTCGCGATAGCGTACCGGATTGGGGGATACGGCATTAATTGCGCCCTGATAACGAGTATCCAGTGCCGCTTCGAGATAAACCGAAACAATGTCGTCAATATGTATCCAAGGCAGCCATTGTTTGCCATTGCCGACAGGCCCACCTAATCTCAATTTGAAAATTGGCAATAGTTTTTGCAGCATGCCGCCATCACCCAGTACTACTCCAGTGCGAATACTGACGCGACGTACGCCTCCATGCTCAATCCGAGCTGCTTCCGATTCCCAATCATGGCAAATGGTTTGCATAAAACTGAGTTGCTCAGGCACTGCATAGGATTCGTCATACAAATCATCGCCTATGCCTGGATAAATACCAATTGCCGAGCCGCAAATGAAAGCTTGTAAACTATCTGGCGTAGCAGCTACGAGCTTTCGCGTGCTGAGTATGCGTGAAGCATAAATCTCCTGCTTGCGCGCCTCGGTCCAGCGACCATCTCCCAGATTCTCACCCATCAGATTGATGATGATCTGACAATCTTGCAATGCTTCAGCAGGCACGTCTTGTGTGACATAGTCCCAGTCAAATGCTGGAACATCGAGCATCTGGCTTGCGTGCTTGCCGTTGCGGCTCAGTACCTTGATCGTATGGTGATTCTGCTGTAGACGTTGTACTAGGTGACGGCCGATAAATCCCGTTGCGCCTGTTATGAGTATGTTCATTTTGGTAAGCTCATGGGCAGATATAAAGATAAATGCAGGATACACTCATTCCAGATTTTTTTCAGTCGGGCCTTGTGGCGCTACGTGTAACAGTTAAGGCAGGCAAAGTATAATTGCAACATGCAGTAGTAATGTTACTTCGATCTACAACATATCGGATCACCTGAGTACTCAAGCGGTTAATATCATGCATATACTGTTCAAGACAGAATTCAGGACGCAAACCCGAGGCTATACGCTTTTAATTGAGCGTGATCTGTTGGGTGATTTATCCATTGTGCGCTGCTGGTATGGATTGTATAACCGGCGCGGCGGATACAAACGCGAGCTTTTTACAGATCTCGAGCTAGCTTGCGATGAATATTGGCGAGTGGTAACCAGACGATTGCACAGGGGTTATGCGTTGGTACATGAATATAAAGCTGCTGCATAAGCGGCCGGGTTGCTGGTTCTTCACTGATTCTGCATCCCGGGGATTTTCCACAAAATCTGTGGATAAAACTGTTAATTGAACTCCTAAGTTATAGGGGCCAAGAGGGTTTAGCTTGTTGCTTGAAATTATGGCGTATTCTTTCTTGCTAATAAAATCCACAATTACCAATTACTGTTGTTGGCATCATGGCCCCAGAGTTTGAAGCTGGTATTGTCCGGCTGGCCGGTGATGTGATCTCAAAAAACCAGGATGAATGCATTGGCAATATTCTCAATTCGGGACCTGTCCCCGTGCTTGAAAGCAGCCACTATTAAGTCTTTCTTGGAATTTTCTCCCCAAATTTTCTAATAATTGTTCTCTTTTTCCAATGGGAGTTTGGTAAAAAGATTTTTTAGCTTCATTACGTTCATGAAACGGCAAACCAGCCCCATCAAAGTTACTTATCACTGTAAAAAGACCAAGTGGATCAATTTAGGTAAGCGGATTCTGCAGCGCATACCCATAAGTATTGAGACCACCCGCCAACCCAATCGGACAGGCGAGATGTATCTGCTGGTCTCCGGCTCATAATACCGAAAGTAATTGTAATATTAAATATTGATCTTAATACTTAGATTATCAATTGACTCCAATATGTATTCATGTTCATTTATTTTTAATTCTACATAAGGTTTTCCTTCTTGCATCGCACCAATAGAATCTATTGCTTTTATTGGTAGTACAGTATCTTTATCAAATTTTATAACCTTGCTTTCGCAATAAATGTTACCTGATTTCTGTTTCTTGCATATCGACCGATAGTCCTCTACATCGGCTTTGTACACCGCAAATAGTAATTTATAACACTTATCTAAATCTGGCCTATTAACCATATTAATCGAAGATAAAACTAATGAAGAAAATAAAGCTTGTTCTACTTCCCCGAATTCATCTTCACCATTATCAAGTTTCTTATACCAATTTCCCCAAACTTCCTTACAGCAAGCCAGCCAAACAAGTATATGTGGCGTAATGTCTATCATTAGAAGCCTCCTGTCGGCTGAGCACCTTCACGAGCAGCATCAATAATATCTTTTCTTGATACGCTTGAGCATGCCTAGAAATACCAGATTTTATGCTTCCATCTGGAAGAGTATTTCGGAAATTAGGATGTGTGTGCGGTGACAATCCGCCATGTGGTTTCGACGGCGAAAAATCTACATGTTTAAATATATCACCCTGAGTATTCTTTACCTTATTACTTCTAGCGAGAGTTGTATTTATTTTTCTACCACTAGGTATTTTTATTCCTCGCTCATGCAACGTAGATAGGGACGCTTTGTCCTTCGCAACAAACCTACCTAGAACTTTGCTACCAACAGCCCCAAGAGGAATCGCACTTGTTATCGCAGAAATCGCAACACTACCTTTATTTACACATTGCAGATTACCACCGTTATCAAGCAATTGTGATCCGAGATCAAACAGAGCGCTAGTTAATGCACCAACAACCGCACCTACTGCTGCTGCACAAGCTGGATTACCGGCACAAGCAGCTATTAATGCAGGGACAGCTTCACCAGTTGGATCAGTATAGGTAAGCGGATTTTGCAGCGCATACCCATAAGTATTGAGTCCTCCCGCAAGCCCAATGGGATCAGAAGAGATATAACGCCCCGTTTCAGGGTCGAAATCCCTAAAGAAATTGAAGCATTAAATTAACTCCAAACTATAGGTGACTCTCCTTCTCGCTTCAGAACAATCGCCTCAGGACCATTGTAATCATCATCTTCCATGCCGATCGATACACATTTTCCATCTGCCAGTGTAATTATTATATTGCCCTCTTTTTTGTCTATAGATTTGACAGCCTTTCCTTCAATAGAAAGTATAGAACCACCATCGTAACGGTAGTTATTAAAAATACTCAACGTGGTCCCATCAGAGAATACGATCTGAACATAATCGTGCACTTCCTCAACTTTCTTGATGATGTGTCCAATCAATATCTGTAGTGAATCCATAATAAAAAACTCTTAATCGATTGAAAAATGGCCATTTTTATTAGAAATAGTTCGACCAGCACTCGGATTTACACCCTGACCAGGCTTGTTCTCATATTTGATATACCCGTTCGGATAACCTGGGTTATTACCCCTTGCTGGAATCGGATTCATGATACGCATTGTATCTACCTGACCATTAGAGCCCTCCTTGCCACCGGTAAAGGCACTACCCAGTTGGATCAGTATAGGTAAGCGGATTCTGCAGCGTATACCCATAAGTATTGAGTCATCCAGCGAGCCCAATTGGATCAGAGAAAAGATACCGTCCTGTTTCCGGCTCGTAGTCTCTAAAGTAATTGTTTAATCTCTTCCGGGTTTAATTCCTCGCCCCTTGGGGCGTAGGCTGGTTGAAAACCAGCAGCTTGAAAAGCGTATTTAATACCTCGCTGCTTGCGGCGGGGTACTTTATTTAGATTCATAGAGTGTCAACTCTTTAAGAAGCTGTTCACTCAAAAGCCCTTTGAACCCAGAATAACACTCTTCATCTTGAGGTAAATTTTCTAAAAATGAAACGGAAACTAGCTCCTGTAACTTCGTATCTTTCGCTGAAAAAGCTTTATCAAGCAGTGACAGTAACAATTTCAAAGATTTAGAATCTGGGTCATTCTTATAGACTTCAACTGCGAACCTCGTTACATCACCCATAAACACATGTTCAAGCACCTCATCGTAATCATCTATATGCTCATCGTACACTGGCACAAGTTCGGAATTACTTTCAAAGAGAACCTTAATGAAGGATGTAAAGTTAAAAATTAATTTCGTCATTTTCCACCACCCAGCGCATTCGTTAAGTCGTCCAGCATTGATTGAGCCGCCGCCCTGTCAGATGAAGATGCATTTGGATTTTTACGCAACCACTTGTTTAACTTGCAATTCCCTGTAGCTTACCACGGGGAGCATTATAGATTGTGTTTTTGAAGTTAACGTAGCGCCCCGTTCTTGGTTTTCTGTGCCGTAATACCCCCTGGTCTTGCCGCGGGGATAGGCGCAGGGCGCGCGGAGCAAGTTTATTTTCGTCTTTTGATAAGTTCAAGTAATTCTGAGAAATAAGCCTAAAAACTTCTTCTTTTCTGACACCGTTAATTCTTTGCATAATTCATAATAACCTGCTGAATAATTGTTCTATTGTTGTAATTATGAGGAGCTCTTTGATGTCACCAAGTGCCACAAACAGTGTCGTGCAACAAATCATTTTGCTTGCAATGGGCGTACCTGCTTCGGTAAAGCTGCGCAGTGAAATATCGGATTTATATGAGGCAACTGGCGATTGGCAGTCTGTTGCGGTGGTGGTGGATGCATATATGAACAGCCAGGTTCCACTGACTCGGAACGGCATTAGCGGCTTGGTACAGGCCACGGCATCGAATGCCCTAGGGCTAAGATTATCGGATAATGAAGCCGCGCAGGTAACGCATGATTTGATGAATCGTGGTATTGATACTTGGTCTAAACTATTTGTGTTTGTAATGAGTGAATTGACTGGTGAGCCAAGGCAGGTATTGGATCAGCGTGCAACTGCTGCAGAGAATTTTACCGATTTACTGGCAAGTCTCGATAAAGACAGCGATTATCATGGGATATCAATACATAGTGCAGTGCGCGAATGGATGCAAGGCATTGGTGCGTCAAATGCCTCATTACAGGCAGCGGAACAAAGTGCTGCCGAGTTGATTGCCCGGTTTAGCGATAACACTATAAGCGGTACAGTTCTGGATGGTTATATCAGTGGTGCAACGGTTTTTATCGATGAAAACGGAAACGGGATTTTAGACGCAGGTGAATACAGTACAACAACCAATGAAACAGGTGTATTTTCATTTGTGGGTGATGTGCCTCGTGGTCAATATATCGCCATAGGCGGAATCGATTTGGCGACCGGTAAACCATTTACTGGCAGGTTGATGGCGCCGGAAGGCGCAGTGGTCATGACGCCACTGACAACTTTGATAAGCGTAATGCTGCGCAACGATCAGACGCTGAGTATAGATATGGCGGAAGGGCTGCTTTTCAAGGGATTTGATGTGCCGCGTGTAGATTTGTCCGTATTCGATCCCATTGCCAGCAGTTTATACGGCACTACTCTGGAACAGAAGGTAGCCGCTGTCAAAATACAAGCGATAGTTACACAAGTCGTCAATTTACTTAATGTTGTCCAACCCCCGCTGGAAACATTTGTACCCAGTTACTTTAGAGTCGAGCAATTTGTACTTAACACGCTATCTGCACATCTAATCGCATCCGCTAGTACAGATAATGGGCTGGATTTAAGCAATAAACAAACACTCACGGGCATCATAAAAGATACGGTAATAGCGATGGGTATTATCGATGCAGACAGTGCGCCAGAAAAAATAGAATTGGCCGACACACTTATTGGGCAAGCTGCCGAGTTACTGCGTGGAATGAATGCACTGGTACAAGAAACCGCCAATCAGTTTGAAGATGGCCGAATCTCTAACGCGCTCACCAGTTTATCCGACATGGTAAAAGTGCAAACACTGATACAAACTGATGTTGCATTGGCAGTTGCAGAAGATGTATCGAGTGGTAGTTTTGAGAATGTCGTCAACCAATTTGCCCCTAATAATCTGGCGGCGGCACTTGATAAAATCGAAACCGGTTTTTTCGACAATCAAACCCCAGTCAATGATGGGTCGGCATTGACTAATCCTGTTTCACCGGCAGGAAACAAACATGCACCTCAAGTATTTGATGAATTCTTCCTTAATTTTGATGGTATTAATGATTACATTCAAATCGGCAATAATCCTAATCTTGAGATGACTGCAACCATGACTATGGAAGCATGGATAAAACCGGATAGCTCAAGTAACGTGAATCAAATGATTATTAATAAAGAGGGGGAATATGAGGTTGGCTTATTTCCTGATGGAACCATACGCTGGGCTTTTAGTAATACCAGTCCAGGGTGGACTTGGTACGATACCGGTCATGTTGTATCCGCCAATGAGTGGATTCATATTGCTGTTTCCTACGACAATGGTGTTGTCAAAACATATGCTGATGGAACATTAGTACATACCTATAATGGTTCTGGCGTAATCGGCGATGCGCATCCGGTGCTTGATGATTTACGAATAGGTGGGCGTTCTAATAATCCGCCGGGGAAATATTTTGATGGTTTGATCGGGGAGGTGCGAATTTGGAGCATTGCCCGTACCGGTGCAGAAATTTCCGCAAATTATAATCAATATCTATCAGGTTCAGAGACTGGTCTGGCAGGAAATTGGAGATTAAACGAGGGAACAGGCACTTTGGTCGATGATATTTCACCGCTGAATAATGATGGTACATTGGGCGGCGCAGTAACGGCGCAGGAACCCGGTTGGGAAGGATACGCAACGCAAGAAGACAATAGCCTTAATGTGCCTTCTTTATTGGGCGTGTTGAGCAATGATTTTGATGATGCCGGACATACACTGACGGCTACGCTTGTATCCAATGCCAGGCATGGAACACTGAGTCTGAATCCAAACGGATCGTTTACATATACCCCGGATGCAGATTATTCCGGAATAGATAGCTTTAGATATAAGGCGAGTGATGGGATCAGGGGTGAGAATAGCGACACTGTCAGAATAAGTGTAAGCAATGTCAATGATGCGCCGGTAATTTCCTCAGATGGCGGTGCTGCAAGTGCTAATCTTACGGTTAATGAGAATGCAACATTGGTAACAACGGTAATCGCTAGCGATATAGATACTGGTGATACGCTGTCCTACAGCATTAGTGGCGGCAATGATCAAGTGCTGTTCAACATTGATGCCAATAGCGGAGCATTAAGCTTTGTGAGCGCACCGGATTTTGAAACGCCATTGGATGCTAATCACGACAATATTTATGAAGTAACAGTTCAGGCTGACGATGGGCAAGGCGGGGTCGACACTCAGATCCTCTTGGTTACGGTTAATGATGTCTTTGGTTTTTGAAGTATAACAAGCTAAACAATCACCAGCTTAAGGCGGTGATTGTTTAGCTATACAAGTTTTTGCCATGGCCTCTTGCCAGATAACTTTCCGATTGCATTTCCATCAGGCGCGAAATCGTGCGTTCAAATTCAAAACTGATATCTCCTCCGGCATACAGTGATTGCAGAGGTACAGCGGCTGAACACAAAAATTTCACGCCATGTTCATACAGTGCATCGATCAAATGGATGAAACGCTTGGCTTCGTTGTTGTTTTCCTGGTTGAATTGCGGGATCGCAACCATGATGACGGTATGATAGGTTCTGGCAATGGCGAGATAATCTGCGGTGCCGAGAGGATTGGCGCACAGGCGTTTAAACGAAAAAACGGCGACGCCTCGCGCTGCTTTAGGAACGAACAACATTCGGCCCTGCACGTTTAATTCTTCGCTGGGAACCTTGTGACGGTCTTCCACACGGCGGTCGGTAAGGCGAAAGAATGTGGCCGACAGCTCGGTCGTAGTTGCTTCGTTAACCGGGAAATAGTAAGTTTGTGCACCTTTCAAGCGGTTATAGCGATAATCGATTGGACTGTCCAGTGAAATAATCTCAAGCTTATCTTTTATCTGTTGAATGAATGGTAGAAAGCGCTGGCGATTCAAACCATTTTTGTAGAGATCGTCGGGTGAACGATTAGAGGTGGTGACTACCACGACACCTTGCGCAAACAGTTCATTGAAAAGCCGGGTCAGCACCATCGCATCGGCGATATCGGTAACCTGGAATTCGTCAAAACATAATAACATTGTGGTATCGGCTATTTTCCGTGCGATCGAAGGAATCGGGTCTGCATCGCCGGCGCGCGAGCCCTGTTGTGCACGTTCCTGTACTGAGAATTCGTGCCATTTTTTGAGTCGGTCATGAACATCCAGCATGAATTCATGGAAATGAACGCGTTTCTTCGATTCGATTGGAATCGTCTTGTAAAATAAATCCATTAGCATGGATTTGCCGCGTCCTACACCCCCATAGAGATAAATGCCTTTTGGGGCCGATTTATTACTGCCAAGCCAGAGAAACAATCGAATAGGCCATTTCTTTCCGGTTGTGCGGGCATTAAGCAATTCACCATGTAATCGCTCCAGAGCGGCAACAGCTTTAGCTTGATCGGCATCCGGCTTCAGCTCGCCGACGCTGATCAGCGCTTGATATTCAGTTTCAGGATTTGTCTGCATGAGAGATGATTATTTGGAAGAATGCGTAAACTTAGCCTGTCCGGCGAGCCACACCAGAATCAAAACAGGCAAACCAAGTATAGCGGTTGCTATAAAGAAATTTTCATAACCGTATGCATCGACAAATTGTCCGCTGAAACCGGCGATGAATTTGGGTAGCAGCAGCATTACCGAGCTAAATAATGCATACTGAGTGGCTGAATATGCCGAGTTGGTTAGTCCGGATAAATAAGCGATAAAAGCGCAAGAAGCGATACCAGCAGAAAGATTATCTGCTGAAATGGTAAAAATTAACCCGCTGACATCATGCCCCCGTCCTGCTAACCAGACAAACAGCAGATTAGTTGCGGCAGACAGCACTGCCCCCAGAAACAGCGTGCGCATGATGCCGATTTTGACTGTCAGCACGCCTCCGATCGCTGCGCCTACAATGGTCATGATGACGCCATACACTTTTGAAATCGTGGCAACTTCTTCTTTGCTATAGCCCATGTCGACATAGAAGGGATTGCTCATCACGCCCATCACAACATCGGAGATACGGTAGATGGCAATCAGGCCTAGGATCAGCAATGCCTGCCGGCCATGTCGCATGATAAAGTCGCGGAATGGCGCAATTAATGCGCCATAAAGCCAAACTAGCAAGCTGCCGATGCGGGGATGAAGATGCCACGCTGCAATGGCTTGTTGTGCGATTTTTTCATTTTCTGAGATTAATCGGTTGTAGGGCACATCCGGTTCGCGAATGATAATTGTACTGATAATGCCGACCACCATGCTGCCGGCCATTACCAGATAAGCGAAACGCCACGGCGCGTGGTCGTAAGTATCTGCGGTGACATCAACCGCCGCAGCAATCCACAGCACGCCAGCCGAAGCCAGGATCATCGCGACGCGATAACCGGCCTGATACGTAGCAGCCATCGCGCCTTGCAATTCTGGCGCAACGGCTTCGATGCGATAAGCGTCGAGCGCGATGTCCTGTGTGGCGGACGCGAATGCCACGGCCAGTGCGAAAAATACTAAATGTGTCAGATTAAGAACAGGATCGGTGAGTGCCATGCCCGTCAGCGCCATGGCAATGGTGATCTGCGACAGTAACAACCAGGCACGGCGGCGACCCAGCCATCGCGTCAGCAGTGGTAGTGGCATTCGATCAACCAGTGGCGACCATAGCCATTTAAAGCTGTAGGCCAAACCGATCCAGCTCAGATGGCCAATTGTGGTGCGGTCGATACCAGCCTCCCGCAGCCAGAATGACAACGTACCCATGATCAACAGCAACGGCAATCCGGCGGAAAATCCCAGCGACAGCATGCCGAGTACGCGGGGGTGGGTATATACCCGTAGTGCTTGCAACCAACTGGATAATGCCGCCGATGTCATAATTCGTGATCGTAGTCGATGATCAGTGGCGCATGATCGGAAAAACGCTCATTTTTATAAATTGAAGTAGTCCGCGCTTGTTGTGCGATAGCAGGTGTGGCGATTTGGTAGTCGATGCGCCAACCTACGTTTTTCGCCCAGGCTTGCCCACGATTCGACCACCAAGTGTACTGATCCGGTTCGGTGTTCAGCTGGCGAAATACATCGATAAAACCGAAATTTTCAAATACATTAGACAACCAGTCGCGTTCTTCAGGCAGGAAGCCGGAATTTTTCTGATTGGAGCGCCAATTTTTAAGGTCGATTTCCTTGTGTGCAATATTCCAATCGCCGCATAAAATGATTTCTCGATTACTGGCTCTTAGGTTTTGCAATATCGGAAAAAATTTTTCCATGAAATAAAACTTTGCAGCTTGCCGATGTTCACCGCTGGAACCAGATGGTAGATAGATTGAAATGATGCTTAAATTGCCAAAATCAGCTTGCAGATAGCGACCTTCGGCATCAATATCGGCAATGCCAATGCCTTCGATGACTTGGTCCGGCTTTTTGCGGGTATATACGCCGACACCACTATAACCTTTCTGCTCGGCACAATGGAAATAGCCGTGATAGCCATTCGGCGATTGTATCGCGGTGGAAAGATCGGACAATTGTGCCTTTAATTCTTGTACGCAAACGATATCTGCGGGTTGCGACGCGAGCCACTCAAGAAAGCCTTTTTTTACGGCTGCACGAATACCATTTAAGTTAAGCGTTATAATTTGCATCTATCAATTTATGGGTTGATCAAGTTATGTCCGATGATTTCCGGCAAGCCTTTATTCAATTTGCCATCACGCGTAATGTTTTATGTTTTGGTGAATTTAAGACCAAAGCAGGGCGCATCTCGCCGTATTTCTTTAATGCGGGACTATTTAATGATGGCGATGCACTGCACAAACTTGGGCAATTTTACGCCAAAGCGATTGTTGCTGCAGAGCTTCCGTTCGACATGCTGTTTGGCCCAGCCTATAAAGGCATTCCACTAGTCAGTGCCATAGTCATCGCGTTGGCTGAGATGGGGCATAATTATCCATTTTGCTTTAACCGCAAGGAAGCTAAAGATCATGGTGAAGGCGGGGTATTGGTCGGTGCTTCGATGACGGGGCGTGTACTGATTGTCGATGATGTCATTTCTGCGGGCACTTCGGTACGTGAATCGGTCAATTTAATCAAAGCTTCGAATGCAACGCCCTGTGGTGTTGTCATCGCTGTGGATCGCATGGAGCGTGGCATCGGTCAGTTATCGGCGGTACAGGAAGTGCGGCAAATGCATGGACTTACTGTGACTTCGATTATCAATTTGGACGATCTGGTGGAATTTTTGCAGCATCACCCAGAGCTTGCGCAGCATTTGCTGGCGGTGCAGCATTACCGGGAGCAGTTTGGGGTGGACTGCTGATGTAGATATTGCTGCAACACATAGCACAATATTCATTCACGGCTGATTTTAAAAGTAACTAGTCGACTCTGAAAAAATATCGAATAATGAGTATTTCAGGCAAGCTGTCGGGAAAAATGAGTATCTATAAAGATGTGGCGCTTGATGATTTGAGTTTCCATTCAAGAACTCAAGCATTCTGCATTTTTTCCCATGGAAAAAGAGCTAAAAAATGGCTAATAGCCATTGTTTCATGTTCCAAACAGCAGCGGCCATCAACAGGTTGATGCGATCGCCAAGTGTGCTCTTCAGGTAAAAGCTGACTATTCGGTAATCCGATTTAAGGTGACCGATAATGGGTTCAATCGCTGCGCGCCTTCTGCATTGTTTGCGTTCTTTGTCTATTTGATAACGCGTATCTAGTTTTAATGCTTTCCCCGGTAGAATGATCTGCGCTCCATTGACCTCACGTTAGAAGTGGGGCAAACGTTATCCCAGTATCCGAGGAGCATTACCTGAGATCGTTTCAACATCCTAATTTTGTAAATTTTTATTAAGTTAGCACAATGTATTGCGAGTTACAAAATACCCTTTCGCAAAAATCTCTACCTGAATCCAATTGGCGTTATTACCATCAATTGGATTGAAGGAGGTACGAATATCCACACAATATATCAATAGCCTCCCCAATCTAGATGCCGCGCTATACTTGATATTTATGGTTACCAAACAAATGGAAGGAAAAACCTATCGAATGCCTATAATAAGTGTCTATCCTTTCAAACAACACATGCAAAAAATCTTATTCGGCGTTTCTCAGATCGACACTACCTGCCCGTTTGTCTGCGCAGATGTGCTGGTAGATAGTTTCATGGCTTACTGACAATGTGCCTCCAGTTCAAGTCGAGCTAGCGCTTGCTCGTGATGCAGGACATCTTGCCTAATTTATTAGGCAAGATGTCCTGATAACAGATTGTAAAATAAGGAGTAATTGACTATGGTATTAAAGTTCTCCAACGGGTAGCATGAAACTGTTGCGAATTCAGGTATTGAATGTATCTTGAGATGAATTTCCACAGGTACGATTTGGTTGATACAAATTACTTTTATTTTATTAATTTCTTAGAGGCGTACAAATGAGTAAGACATATTTAATGCAGCAAACAATTATTGCAGCTGCGTTGTTGATCGTAAGCGGTTCTGCGAGTGCAGGATTGTCGTTTGTGGCTACCGATACAGCAACTCGAACTGAGGCATTTAATATCGGGGGTTTTTCCACGTTGCCTGTCGGTTCGTCATTGAGCATCGGGTATCTTGACTTCGCGGGACCGGGATCGCAGATGATTACCTATACTTTTCTAGGTCAAGAATCTGGATATAACAACAAGTTTTATGATGTTATAGGTGGTAATGCATTGCTTGAATCTGACCCAATTGGAGCTTCCGTTAGTTCTATAGTTAGTACATCAGGTCCATTAAGCTTTAAGTTTGAAGGTAATGTTGGTAAATTTGCTGTGAATGGAGGTCCTTGGGATAAAAATACTTCGATAGGACTGATTGGAACAAATATGCAAGTAGGCTCTGCTGTCTATGATTTTGTAATAGGATACGACGATAGCGCGGGGAAAAAATATCTGGGTGATTGGGATGATTTTGTTATCGGTGTAAGTGCAGTCCCAGAACCGGAAACCTATGCCATGTTGATGATTGGTTTAGGATTAATTGGATTTTCAGTGCGTAGTCAGAAAAGATCATTTAAATAATAAATAATAAATAATAAATAATAAATAACTAATAAATTAGTTTCCTTTTTAGAGTTCTATTAAAAAGAAACGCTTGATAGAGATTCAATTCAACTTCGGGATTGAATCTCTTTTTTATTTTATATCCATCTTTTCTTCTTAAAATAAATGAGTAAGCTTACGCTAATTACAATAAAGATTACCCATATAGCAGGATAGGCCCAGCGCCATTTTAATTCCGGCATGTATTCAAAGTTCATTCCATAAATACCCGCAATAAAAGTCAACGGTATGAAGATAGACGCAAAAATAGTCAGAATTTTCATTGTTTCATTCATTTTGTTACTGATACTGGAAAGATAAATATCGTGCATCGCCGAAATTCTTTCGCGATAGGAGTCGAGTGAATCGTTAACACGTAATACATGGTCATAAACATCACCGAAATATCGCGAAGTTTTTTCCTGTAATAACGGCGTATCAATACGTTGAATTGTTGCCAATAGTTCACGTAAGGGTGAAATATTACGTTTCATTGAAATCAGGCTGCGACGTATTTGTTGTATGGTTTGTAACATTTCTTTATTAGAATTGAACAAAATATTGTCTTCCAGTGAATCAATGACGTCGTCCAAGCTGTCTTCTACTACAAAATACCCATCAACGACAGTGTCAAGAATAACGTATGCTAGATAATCGCTGCCATTTAGTCGCAATCGACCGCTGCGATTTTGCAGATAGTGATAGACGGGGTCAAATGTAGTGTCAGGTTTTTCTTTGAAAGTAATAACATAGTTGGCTAATAACAAGATACTGATTTGTTCGTACTGTAGGCTAAAAATTTTACTCTGATCAAGGCTGATGCCTTTAATCACCAGGTACAAAAAATCTTCATATTCCTCCAGCTTGGGACGTTGGTGCGTACTTAAAATATCTTCTAATACCAAAGGATGGATGTTCAATTCATGACCAATACCTTCAACAATGCCAATATTGCTTAATCCGTCGATATTTACCCAAGTAATCAGTTCGTTATTTTGCAGCTGTTGCAGATCTGAAATTGAAGAAATTTCATGGCGGATAAATGTTTCGGCATTGTATTGTATTGCTGAGATTTTACATTCTGATTGATGTTTTGCTCCGATGTGTACCAATGTTCCAGCAGGAAGGCCGGATTTGTCGGCCGCGCTGCTTTGCGCGGCATGATCGGCTTGCCTATGTGGCGGCCGAGTTTCTGAATAAAATTTTGTATGCATTAAACTTGCCTGAGTAAAAGAGATAGGTGCTTATTTTAAGCGTTTTGACCACGGTGTGGGAGGGCGCTTGATACGCAGTGGGTTGAACAGGCAAGTAAAAGATGAATCTGATCACTATGAATAATCAGAAAAAAGGTAGGTGTTGCTAAATTGTGATTGAGCGCTCAGAGAATTTGCTCTGATAAGTCTGATTTACAAAGGCGTCCGATTTGGCTAGAATTTTTGTCATTCTGAAGTGAACACCAGTCTTGCCATACTTTGCGAGCTTCTTCCACATCGCTAAATGTCCAAAGTACTACACCATCTTCAGTCATCAGCGTTGCCATTTTATTTGGCCATTCTTTAATTAAACAGTGCATTGTTTTTCTCCTGTGTTATTTATGATATGAGAGAGCATAGCCAAAGAGTATGAAAATTTGATGACTGTATTATGAAGAATTTATGACAATGCATGTATTATGTAGCACTGAACGTTTGTTGATGGCATGCTGTCACTTAAAATATTTGTTGAAAGTTTAATTATTCTCCATTTTTTGTAAGGGGTTATCATGAAAAAGATCAATTATTCTTATTTAATCGCCATTGCAGTATGTTTATCCGTAAGCGGATGTGCAACTAATACAGGCGGTACTAATCCATTAGGGGCGATTGACCAAAGCTTGTCAACGGTCGAAGGCGCGGCGCAAAGCAGTCGACAAGTACTGAATGCCGGAGCAACAGCAGCGAATAATCCGGCTGGAGTGGCGCAAATTGGCTTGGTGGATATTTTGGCTCACCGGCTTGGCGTATCACAGCAACAGGCGCTAGGCGGTGCTGGCGCCATCTTCCAGATGGCTCAAGGCAATATGGATCCGCAAGCATTTGCGGCGTTATCCCGATCTATTCCGGGAATGGATAACATGTTAAGCGCTGCGCCAGCAATGTCGAATTTATCTGGTAATTTGTCATCGCTAATGGGTGATAGCAATAATACGTTGGGTAATGCCACTGCACTTGCAGCATCATTTCAGCAATTGAATCTTTCTCCGGATATGGTTGGACAATTTATTCCCGTTATCACAAGTTATGTTAGTAACGCTAGCGGACCCGCTGCGGCTACTTTGCTGCAATCAGCCTTGACCGGACGTTGAGATGTGGGGTTGATAAATAACTGAAGCAACTATCAAAGAAACAAGCCTTATCTTGTGCATCAGACTTATCGAATTCGTTGATGTACATGATAAATTGCTTTTAGAGGATGTTTTTCGGGATGCAGGATTTGTAAGGATTTCGTATTCTAAACAACTACTGGCTAAAGTCAGCAAGTTGTTTTAGTCATTTAACCCCAATCTTTCCATTCGGTAACGTAATGAGCGCACCGTAATGCCCAGTGTTTTTGCTGCCTTAGTGCGATTGTATCGACTTTCATTCAGTGCCTTGACAATAGAATCTTTTTCCAGTCTGTCGAGAAAATCTTGTAGCGGTATATTTTGATCCGCATTTATCGGAAGTATGTTGACAGAGGTTTGAGTGACATCTATCGTATCTTTGACTGCAGCATCTAACGTTTGATTAGGTAATTGTAATTCTTCAACACCAATTTCTACTTCGGAACAGAGTGCTAACGTGCGTTCTAGTATATTTTCAAGTTCGCGAACATTACCTGGAAAATCATAGTTTCTTAGCATTGCCATAGCATCTTTTTTAATGCGGCAAGTAGGTCGCTTGGTTTCCCGGCACTGTTTTTCAAGAATAACTCTTGTAATCAATGGTATGTCTTCGCGCATCTCGCGTAATGCGGGCATATTTAATTCAATTACATTCAAACGATAATACAAATCCTGCCGAAACTGACCCATTGCGACGCACTGACTTAGTCTTTTGTGTGTGGCACTGATAATTCGTACATCAATATTTCTTTCTTGTGTATCACCAATCCTTCTTACTTGTTTTTCTTGAATGACCCTAAGCAATTTAACTTGCATCGTTAATGGCAAATCAGCGACTTCATCAAGAAACAAGGTGCCGCTGTTGGCAGTCAGGAAAAACCCATCATGATCTTTTTCAGCACCAGTGAAGGCGCCTCTTTTATAGCCGAAGAATTCACTTTCCATTAAATTTTCCGGAATCGCACCACAGTTGACCGCAACAAATGGTTGCTTGTGGCGGGCACTTCTTTCATGAATCATCCTTGCAGCCAATTCTTTACCGCTGCCAGATTCACCACTGATATATACTGATGCTTGGCTACGCGAAAGCTTGTCGATAGTTGCACGTAACTGATGCATCGATTCAGATTCACCCAGTAAAGTACGCTGACTTGTTTCGCTCCGCTCTGCTGATTCAATCTTTATCGGTGGCAAGTTTAAAGCCGATTTGACCAAATCACGTAATTGCTTCAAAGAGACTGGTTTAGGTAGGTAATCAAAAGCACCTGCTTTTAGCGCAGCTACTGCATTTTCTGTCGTGCCATATGCCGTAATAACAGCGCTAGGAACATCAGCGCAGTGCTGTGAGATATATTTGACCAATTCCAATCCGTTGCCATCTGGTAAGCGCATGTCGGTCAAACATAGTTGAAATTGGTGTGATTGCAGCAGTGCTTTGGCGTCACTGATACACGTTGCACTAGAAACTTCCATTCCCATCCGCGCGAGCGTCAGTTCCAACAATTCAATAATATCCGGCTCATCATCCACAACCAGTATCCTGGGCGCTAGAGTTTTTTTTTGCAGGTTAACAATTCGTTCGTTATCTATCGGCATGTTTTACGCGACTAAAGATTATTCTGAAATGGCCACCTGAAGAACCTTCAATATAGTCAAGTGATGACTGATTTGTTTCGCACAATTCGCGTGCCACATATAGACCCAATCCCGTTCCACCAGCCGCCGTTGTAAAAAAAGGCTCAAAGATCTCTTTCACTTGCTGCGAATCTACACCTGGACCATCGTCAATGATACTGAGACAAATATTATTACCGTTGGTTGTAGACAATTCAATATAAACACTATCAGCTTGCTTACGGCAATGCCGCCACGCATTTCTCCACAAATTCCAAAGTATCTGATTCAGGTGGTCACGATCAAAACTAACTAAATAATTATGAGGGTTATGAAATATGAATACATTTCTATCTATTTTTTCAACATCACAAAATTCTTCGATAAATTTTTTAATAAAATCCTTGACCTCAAAGATATCCGGTTTTGAAATGTTACACCGGTTCAGTTGCAATACATCTTGTACAATCTTGTTTAATCTCCGAGTGTTATCACAGATGATTCGTATTAAACGAGGATCTTTATGATTTTCTTGTTGCTCTTCTTCCAAAAGTTCAGCTGCATGATTGATAGAAGAAAGTGGATTACGAATTTCATGCGCAATATTGACCGTTAAACGTCCAACTGCTGCAAGTTTAAGTTGTTGCAACTGTGCCTGTATGCGCCCTATATCTTCAAGGAAAATTACAACTCCATTGCGGAAGTCAGCTTGTATGGGTAAAAATCGGATGCGTACTAATGCATTACTATGTGTTAAACGTGACAACTCAGAATTTATTCCGCTATCCCCCTGCCAACTTGTAAGTCTGTCAGCTATATCAGGTGCATAATCGGACAACCTGAGTAATTTTGTCTTACCCAAAGATGGTTTCAAATCCAGCAGCTTATCAGCGTAGCTATTATGCTGCCGAATAATCCCGCGCTTATCTACCACCAGTACGCCTTCTTGCAGATCCTGAATTACTAATTGATTGACTTGTGACATATTTGCCAGATCAATGCCGCGTTCATTGGCTAGTTGCTCGCTCGCTAAAGTATGCTCAGCCAATCGATGCGCTAACCAAGCGACAGCAAAATAGGCCATGCTCAATAGACCAGCTTGTGAGTATTGAGCAGAATAAAAATTAACCGTAAGCAAGGAATAAGTTTCTTGCAACAATAAGCTAATCGTTGCAATAGACGCAAAAAATAGCGCTAAACGACCGCGGCTGATTAATCCCGCTGCAGCGAGCGATACCAGCAGTATCGCGCCCAAACCGCTTTGTAAGCCACCACTGGCATATAACATGGCTGTAAGAATAACGATATCACCAATCACCTGTATGGTTAACTGCCAATTAAAACTTGGAGTTCTTAGTTTAATCAGAAGTATAGAAGTTAGGCCGAAAATCACATATGCAATTCCTGCGTACAAAAACAATGTGTAGTGGTGCGAGCCAAAATTTGTGAACTTAAATTCCCAAACACTAATTAGCAGGCCACTACCAAGCAACACGCGGTAAATATTGAAATAATAGAGTGAACGCCAGTGCTGTCCGGTGTAGTCAGCATCCATGAGCCTGGAATTGAAAGGCCAGGAAATTGAATGTTTCGTTTGTGATGTATAAGCAGGTGTCGACACAATAATTAATTTAAGATTAGGAGCTTAAGAATTTATCGCAATGTTCCTGGCAACAGAAATATTTGTTCTGATAATTGATAGCTTCGCTTTTAGGCAAGTAAACACCGCAATGCACACAACTCACAGTATCTTCAATCGAATCTAGATCAGATATATCTGAGTCTTTTTTAGAGTGCCGATTTTTAATGATCCAATAAATCAATAATGCAATTAGGATATAAAAGAATAATTTTCCCATTTTATTTCAGTTTTCTATGGAATGTTATCGATTTGATGCTTAATATAATCGACTCGGATTGCCAAACAATGAATGCAAATTTACACTGGATTAAATCTGCCATACCAGCACAAGTTAAGCATAGCAATTTTTTGCTTTGGCTAATGATGAAATAAGCGTAGTTTTAATAGCTATCAATAAAATTAATAGAATTTGCTAAGACCCAGAATGGTTTGATCATTCAATATTCTGAACTTGTTCCCGCATCTGCTCAATGATCACCTTCAATTCCATCGAAATTCGCGTGATTTCCAGATCAACTGACTTCGATCCGATGGTATTTGCTTCGCGATGCAATTCCTGCATCATGAAATCGAGCCGTTTTCCGACGTAGCCGCCTTTATTTAGAATGCGTTCCACTTCATCCAGATGCGCTTGTAGACGTGAGAGTTCTTCGTCAACATCGATTTTCCCGGCAAACAGCGTGATTTCCTGGTGAATACGTTCATCCTCGTGATTGCTTATGATTTCTTCCAAGCGGGTACGTAGCTTTTCTTCAAATGCTGCAATGAGTGTCGGAATTCGTGGTGATGCTATTTGCAACAGCTGGCGCATTTGCTGAATGCGATTCAGTAAAATTGATTTGAGTTTATTACCTTCACGTATTCGTGCGGCTTTTAAATCATCCAGTGCAGCTTGCAGTAGCATCATCCCTATTTCATCAACTTCTTCGAAGTTTGTATGATTGCTTTCCAATATACCGGGCCATTTAAGAATTTCTGATACGGTTAGCGATGCCGCTGCAGGATGTCGTGTTCTAATTGCTAGCTCCAGTTGCAGTAATTTTTCTAGTAATGTGTCATCCAATTGCTGCAAATTTACCGTGTTGGCCGATGGAGAAAAATTCAGGCGGCATTCGACTTTACCGCGGCTGAGTTGCGTGGTGAGCAGTTCTCGCATAACTGCTTCTTGCTTGCGGAATTCATCCGGCAGGCGGAATAGAATGTCCAAATAGCGGTTATTGACTGAGCGTATTTCGATGCTGAGAGATCCTTGGGGTGTTTCTTGGCTAGCGGCGGCATAACCGGTCATGCTGAATATCATGATAACTGCGCTCTTGGTAATAAGTATGGAGAATGTCGTGATGCACCGAAAATACTATAGTTGCAAATTGCCGGAGCGGGCTTGCGATCCAGTACGCCGGTAACGATAAAGGGTGTTGCTTTGTTTCTCGAATCAAATGCAACCTGGCTGGCATCGGTATGTTTGTAGTCTCCGGGGGCATTGAGCCGCCAAAGATTAGGAATCGAGGTATACGGTTGGTGCAGGCAATATGCCTGGGAGTCACCATGAATGACCAGAACCGGTTTGTTAAACTGTGCAACTTTGCTTTTAATCAAATCACGTAGCTTTCGATAGCCATCGCAGTCAGTGCGATTTTCGATAGTGCAAACCGGTTTCTCAGGATCAAAATTAAAAATATCCGCATGCAATGCAATCACGATCGCTGGCGCGGATTCCGCTGCGATAAATAATCGTTGCAGCCATTTTTCGTTGGATTGGTCGCGATAATCGGCTTCGTCCAAGGCATCCTGCAGATTGCTGCGCAAAATTTCCTTGCGGCCATTATTTGTTCCAGGAACGTGCAGCGTGGCAAAAACAACTTGATTGGATTTCCATAGCGCGTTTTCAATAAAATCTTCTTGCCGGATAAGGCCAGGAATATCTTTAGTTAACTGATGCTGGTCCTGGTGGAAAAAAAGCTGGCGCAAGAAACTGAGCCGCTCCAGCTCGTCATAACGTGCGGAAAAGGTAAATCGGTCACAATCCACCCATTCATTATCGCCGGGGGTATAGACGATTTTGTGCGGATTGAGCTGCGCAATTTGACGGTAACGATCTTGGAACAATTCATCGCTGCAACTTAATCGACTCTGCTTGAAGTCTCCCAAGTGGATCAGCAAGGAAGGATTGAGCGTGCGAATGGTTTTGGCGATGGCTCCATCAGGTTGTTCTAACAGTGCATATTCTGTGTCGGTGTATGGCATGTCACCGATGACAACAAATTGAGTGAGATGGTCAGTGGGTGTGGAAATTAAATCACTAGCCGATGTGGGTGCTGTAGAAAGAATGAGTAATAAAATAATCGATATCCATTTCATTCCACTGACCATTATCCGTTCATGTGATTCTGAAAAACCAAACCGGCGTGTTCGCGCAGTTTATGAAAGCGAATCGCGGGCCAATTATCTTCCGCGACACTCAATTCTGCGCCAAAAGCGGCCAGAAAGGTTGGGGCATCTACCGCATCGTAGGCGATGCGGTGCGCATTGGCTTCAATAAATCGTTGCATTTCGCGTGAATCGTCACAAGTAATCCAGCGTGCCAATTGATATTTAGCCGGTGCTATTCGAGCAGTTACCGCATACTCATGTTGGAGTCGGTGAGTGACCACTTCAAATTGTAATGTGCCGACCGCACCGAGTAGCAGCATATTGCCCAAATGCGGACGGAATACTTGGATCGCACCTTCTTCGCCTAATTGTGTCAATCCCAGTTTCAGTTGTTTACTGCGCAACGGATCTGATATTTCAACGGTGCGGAAAATTTCCGGAGCAAAGAAAGGCAATCCGGTGAATTGCAATACTTCGCCCTCAGTTAAAGTGTCGCCGAGTTGCAGCGTACCGTGATTCGGTATGCCAATGATATCCCCTGGATACGCTTCTTCAAGAATATCGCGACGCTGCGACAAAAAAGATACTACCGTGCTGGTACGGATATCCTTGCCATTACGTGCAACTTTCAAATTCATGCCACGTTTGAAATGACCCGAGCACACACGTACAAAAGCAATGCGATCGCGATGTGCCAGATTCATATTGGCCTGGATTTTAAATACCATACCAGAGAATCTTTTTTCATCCGGTAACACTTCACGCTGAATCGCGTTACGTGACTCGGGCGGTGGCGCCAAATCGACCAAAGCATCGAGAATTTCCCGCACACCAAAATTGTTGATCGCGGAACCAAAGAAAACAGGAGTTTGTTGACCCGCAAGAAACGCCGCATGATCAAAAGTTGGTGAAGCACCCCTGATCAACTCAATTGCCTGTAATGCGGTAGATAACTCACTACCAAAACGCTGCTGGATCTGCGGATCCTGGAAATGCGCGATCACCTCATTTTTGCTGTCGATGCGGTCTGATCCGGGTTGGAATACGCGCATGCAATCATTTTTTAGATCACATACGCCATGGAAATTTTTCCCCATGCCAACAGGCCAAGTGAATGGAATTGTAGCCATACCGAGGGTACGTTCGATTTCGTCGATTAAATCAAGCGGTTCGCGCACCTCACGATCCATTTTATTGACAAAAGTAACGATAGGGGTATTGCGTGCTCGGCAGACCTCAAGTAGGCGAAGTGTCTGTGCTTCAACGCCGTTGGCGGCATCAATCACCATTAATGCGGCATCGACTGCGGTGAGTACACGATAGGTATCTTCCGAGAAATCTTGGTGACCGGGTGTATCCAGTAAGTTGAGGATGCAATCGCGGTATTCCATTTGCATTACTGAACTGGCGACCGAGATGCCGCGTTGTTTTTCGATCTCCATCCAATCCGAGGTGGCGTGACGGCTGGCTTTGCGCGCTTTTACGCTGCCGGCGATATGAATCGCGCCAGCATACATCAGCAATTTTTCCGTCAGCGTTGTTTTGCCCGCATCGGGATGTGAAATGATGGCGAAAGTGCGGCGGCGCGCCACTTCGTTATGAATACTCATAATTTCAAGAAACTTGTTCGTGTGGATAAAGGAAACAATGGGTTGTGTGCGTTGCGCTGAATGTGCTTGCCGGGGGGTAGGTCACGCGGCAAATCGGCATGGCGCTGGCACAACGTGGATGAAAATGGCAGCCGGTCGGTGGCTTGACTGGCGATGGCAAATCACCTTTCAACGCAATGATGTGGCGATCAGGATTGGATGCGATTTGCGGAACTGACGATAGCAACGCCTGGGTGTAGGGATGCCTAGGGTGGTTCATCACCTCATTAATGCGCCCATATTCAACAATTCGTCCCAGATACATGACGGCAACCTCATCAGCTAAATATTCTACAACAGCGATATTGTGGGTAATAAATAAAAATGCAAGTCCTAAATTATTTTGTAGCGATTTGAGCAGATTCAGGATTTGTGCTTGAACCGACACATCCAGTGCGCTAGTCGGTTCATCGCAGATTAATAGTTCTGGGTTAACCGCCAAGGCGCGTGCGATGGCAATACGCTGCCGTTGTCCGCCGGAGAATTCATGCGGATAACGCCATTTTACCTCAACAGGCAAACCGACTTGCCGCAATAATGCATTAATTTCTTCCTCTCTTGAAAAGTTCGGTGATTGATCCCGAGTTTTAGAATCATTTTTTTTACTGATGATTAAGGCATCCATGCCCTCTCGCAGGATCTCAATAATTCGCATGCGTGGATTCAGTGAAGAGTAGGGATCCTGAAATATGATTTGAAATTGAGAACGTATTTGTCGCAACTGGCTGCGTTTGAGAGCAACCAGTTCTTGGTTTCTGAAGCGTACACTCCCGGCGGTTGGTTTAATCAATTGCAAAATGCTTTTACCAATGGTTGTTTTGCCACACCCTGATTCACCGACTAATGCTAAGGTTTTTCCGCTAACAATTTTCAGCGATACGCCGTCGACTGCTTTGACGTGACCGACTATGCGCTTGAGTAATCCTTTGCGGATCGGAAAATGTACTTTGAGGTCGGTAACCTGTAACAAAGTTTCTTCTGTCGTATTGGATTTGACATCTAACGTGGTTATGCATTGATTAGTGTTATCGATCGGTAGTTTTTCCGGGGCATTTTGCTGATACAAATGACATCGCACTTGATGATCCGATGTTACTGGATACCACTGGGGAATTGTATTGTGACAGATAGCCAATGCTTGGTTGCAACGATCAACAAAACGGCAGCCGTTAAACTGTTGTGCGAGGGAGGGTACACTGCCCTGAATCACGGCTAATGCCTGATCGCGTTTTTGCTTTCCGGGTAAAGATGCAAACAATTGCTGTGAATAGGGATGAGCTGGATGCTGAAAGAAATCATGTCGGGAGGCCAGTTCTACGATTTCTCCTGCGTACATCACTGCAATGCGTTGGGCCATTTCAGCGACCACACCTAGATCATGTGTAATCAGTAAAATTGCCATGTGCGTGCGTTGCTGGATTTGTCTCATCAAATCCAGGACTTGTGCCTGAATTGTTACATCCAGGGCTGTCGTTGGCTCATCGGCAATGAGTAATTCAGGTTCGCCTGCAAGCGCCATGGCGATCATAGCGCGCTGTTTCATACCACCGGAAAACTGGAATGGATATTCATGCATGCGCTGTGCTGCATCAGGAATGCCGACTTGCTCCAGTAGTTCCTGAATTCGTTTCTTGGTTGCATCTTTGGATAACTGCAAATGCTGATTCAATACTTCTTCAATTTGCTCGGCGATAGTGAGAACTGGATTCAGGCTCAACATCGGTTCCTGAAAAATCATACTGATGCGCTTGCCGCGAATTTTGCGCATACCGGCTTCGGATAATTGTAAGAGATCTGCGCCGTTGATTTTAACTTGCCCGGCGACAATTTCGCCTACTTCAGGTAACAAGCGCATAATGGAGAGCGCTGTCATCGATTTGCCGCAGCCGGATTCTCCCAGTAACGCGAATGTTTCACCAGGGAAAATCTCAAGTGACAATCCATCGACTGCGCGTACGGGTGTATCGCCGGTATGAAGCAAGGTTTCAAGGTTTTCAATTTCCAGCAAATTCTTCATGGCTGGTGAGAAGACCCTGTTGGTTTAATCGCTTGGGATAATTTGCTGGGTGTTTGTTCTTTATTGTCTAGCTTTTGAAAGAATCTCTTGCTTTGTTTTAGCGTCCTTCTGCGCGGATCTAATGCATTTTGTACTGCATCGGCAAACAAGTTGGCGCTCAATACCAAAGTGAACATAAAGACAAATGCTGATAGCAATGCCCACCAGACCATGGGTTCACGCGCCATTTCCAACCGTGCCGCGTTAATCATCGTGCCAAAGCTCATCATGGAAGGGTCGACGCCAACGCCGACATAAGATAACACCGCCTCGGCCAGAACTAAGCCACTAAAATCCATGACAGTCGCAATTAACACGATGTGCATTACATTCGGTAAGATATGGCGCGTGATGATGCGCCAATGTGAGACGCCAAATGCATGTGCCGCTTGGATATACTCCAATTCGCGCAGCTTCATGGCTTCGCCGCGAAGCAAACGGCATAAGCTGGTCCAGCTGGTAACGCCAAGTATAATGCACAGAAATAGCAAGCGTAGATCGGCGCGTGCAGCGATGGTTTCGAATAATTCCGAATGGGTTTCAATATACACTTGCATCATAAGAACTGCAGCGGCGATCAATAATACGCTGGGTATGGAATTTAATGTGGTGTAAGTATATTGAATGACATCATCGATCCAGCCTCTGAAATAACCCGCCATAATGCCGAGCAACAGTGCAAACGGCAGCATGATCAACGTAGTTAGAGTGCCAATGACTAAAGCGATGCGAATACTTTTAAGTGATTGATATAGAATGTCTTGTCCAACCTTGTCGGTGCCTAAGACATGATAATGACTGGCTAATGCTATTCCGCAACCGATGATCAGCAAAAGGATTAATAATGTGATCAAAATGGCATACCAGGGAATTTCCGTTTTGCGCTGCAAAATGGTTGCGATGGTTTGGGTGAATTTTTCCTGATGACGACGCGACAAAAAGATGATTAAACCTGAGGCCAATAAGCACCAGACCAGAGAACCAGCCATCAAGCCTTTTGCGCTGCGCCAAATAATATCATTGGCATGATCCACATCCGGATTTTGTAGGTGAGCTCCGCCATATACAAGTCTAGCAAAGATCCGAATTTGCTTTCCATCGGGAAGTTCAATCGTTTCTTTTGCATAGAGATGTGTGGCCAATGGCGCGGAATAGGTCTTTTCCATATTGGTGCGCAGTGGTGTTACCAAGAGATCAAGCATGCTCAAGACTTCTACACTGTAGACTCTTTCCCCATTTGGGGCTTTATGATCAAGAGCGGGCCGGAAATGGATCGTATCGAGTAACCCTACGATCAGGAAAAAAAGTAGCACAGTCAGCGCAGACATGCCGCTGGCACTATGTCCTACACGTTTCCAGGGTACCAATAGATGTTCGTTCCGCCTTACATACCAAATCAAAAAAAGTACAATACCTACGAATAAATATATAAGCGCGTCTGTCCACAGGATAATTGGGCTGAAAGGCATAATTAGGAGAGTGGCGGCAGAGGTGATAATGTCATATTAATTGTAATGGAGGACTTATATCATAAAAGGGTGTGGAATTTGAAAAAAACAACAACTGCTAATAATTCCTTAACGCAATTACTAGCAGTTGTTGTTAAAGTGATCAGTAATTTTCTGGCAATTACCTATTTCATATTTATTAGTTTAAAAATTTTCGTACGGGAGCCGATCCTCACGCCTGATTAGTTCGTCGATAGTGAGACCTATCGCCGGTATCCCACTAAATACTGAACCTATTCTTTTTTTGTTAAAGTGTTCAAGCATTGTGGTATAGGCTCTGGGCGGTAATGGAAAAAAACTGGCTTCCTTTACCAGCAAGAGTGCATTCTTCAAATAAAATTCTACAAATTCCTTAACTTCGGGTTTCTCAATAGCTTTGACATTGACGTAGATAAAGATCGGGCGTGATAAGGGTTGATATTTGCCGTTTTCAACAGTTTCTACCGACGGAGCGATAGCGCCTTGTCCTTTTCCATTATTTATGGCAACAGCTGTAACTTTATTTTCATTTTCAATATAGTAGGCAAATCCAAAAAATCCCAACGCATTCTTATCGCTTGCCACGCCATTAACCAATACGTTGTCATCTTCGGATTCAGTGAAATCACTGCGGCTTGATTTGGCTTTACCTACGATGGCTTTCGTAAAGTAATCATAAGTGCCGGAATCTGAATCGGCACCATAAAGTTTAATTGGTTCATCGGGCCATGTTGGATTGACTTGTTTCCATCGAGTAATAGTACCTTGAGCTGCTGGCTCCCATATTTTTTTCAATTCTGCTATTGTCATGGTTGTTCCCCAATTGTTTCCCGGATTAACTGCTACAGTTAAGGCATCGAAAGCAATTGGAATTTCAACGTATTGAATGCGGGAATTCTTGCAATCTTTCATTTCGCTTTTCAAGATCGGTCGTGAGGCATTCACGATGTCGATTTCACCACGGCAGAATTTATTGAAACCGCCGCCACTGCCAGAAATATTAACCGTAACATTCACGGCATTCTTTTTTGCGATTTGGAATTTATCAGCAACTGCCTTGGTAATAGGATAAACGGTACTGGAGCCATCAGTATTGATAGTGGATTGTGCATTTGCAATACCAAGAGTGCTCATGCATATGCCGAGCAGGAACATTATGTTCAGCCTATCGAAGGTGTATTTTTGCGGCATTTTTTGATCCTCCTTGTGTGAGATGGATTGTGTTGTGCAACATACCATAGATCATAATCCACATAATATTAGCCTATAGTTTAATTGTTGGTAGCATCTAATTGATATGAGCTGAGGTTCAAGAAATAAGGAGATATACTGGGAACTCAGAATTATCTGAGTTCCCAATAAGTGTGCAATCAACATGAGTGCTTTAGAAATCGATGGTCCATTGCGTCAGGAACGCACTGAAATCGCCATTATTCCATCCATTCGTGCGCGCACCAGCACCCCCAGAATATCCCTCGGTATTGGTAATGGGTGTTCTTGCCGTGTTGATATCCAACATATGCACGACGTTTGCCTGAAACTTAACGTTCGAATGGGGATACCAATTGAAGCCGAACCTAAGCATATCGGCTCGCCCGCCTCTGATGACCCCTGAATTCATATCGATGTAATCATAGCCGGCAGCGATTTCAAATGCGCCCCATCCCGAGCCGTTCCATTGAAATGGCCGGTTTGGTCTGAGCCGGTTTGCTGCACCGTTTCTGACGTGATAAGCTTTAGATTCGCCGGTCAAGAAGTAACTGACATAACCATAATAGCCGGTTAGATGTTCATTGCCGTAACCAACGCCATTAATATTGGTGCGTAAAAACTCTGCCTGAGCAGAGAAGGGGCCATGAACAAACCATGCTTCTGCGCCATATCGATCGTAGCTGTTGATTTCGCGGCGGTTCGGATCATTTAGCGCACCGTAACTCAGGTTGCCAGTATTCAAGACGTTGCTGCGATCCACGTTGGTTCCTGGGAACGCGACGAATGACATGCCACCCCCACCGCCATTAGATCCTTCTCCAACCATAGTGCCATCAGCACGATATTGCGTGTTGACAACTGTATGGCCTGCAGAAATACCCACATGTAAGAATTTAGTTTCATCTTCCATCCAGGGTCTGCCACTGATACGGCCTATGCCTTGCCACCCGGTATCGCCTGAACCGTTGTTGCGGCTCTGGTTGCCATTGGCATTGACTGAGGTTGATGCAGCTGACCATGCGCCAATAGGCTCAGTTTGAAAAGCCAGTCCGGTTTGGAATCGTGTTACTGCGTAATTGGCACCAATACCTGTTTTGTAGGTATTGGGGTTATCTACAAACGAGTTGACTGACATGTGACGTTCGATGAAGGTAAGAAACCGATTGCTGGCTGCTTCTTCCAAACTGAATGGTTCTTTGAAGGAACCTATCTTATAGGAAAGCGCATCGGTATGATTCAAGCGCACGAAAGCATCAGTAATTCCAGATCCGACAGAACCATTGCCGCGACTAAAATCAAACTCGAATTTATAATCCCATATTTTATAAAAAGTGCCTTCAGCACCCAGACGCGCGCGGCGGATATTCATGCCACTATTCAACTCATTTGCCGTGTGCGTTCCGAAAGCAGGGTCAGGATCATTGATAAAGTTATATTGTGAAGCTGGTTGTAGCCGTCCATTGATCGACATTGAGAAATTTCCATCTTTAGTTTCCCAATGCAGGCCCCGATCATCAAACGTACCATGTATTTTTTCAACATCTTTGATGCGCTCTTCCAGCACTGAGACTTGGCTGACCAGGCGTTCATGAGTGGTTTTATCCGCCACTTCCGTAGTTTTATCTTCGCGCATCAGAGTCGATCCAGCTACTGCCTCTTTTTTCGCTGATTCAGTGGACACTGGGGATGGTGTTCCAGCTACTTTTGGGGATTCTGGTTGCACCGACGGGCTATCGGTTTTTACATACGTACCCATAAGAATTCTGCCAGGTCCCGGTTCTGCAAAAACTTGCTTGGTTTTTGTATCAACATATAATTCCAATGCATAAGCGTTGGAAAAGACGCATAAATTGAGTATCACTAAGGTTGCTAAAATAGAGCTGAAAGATTTCATCATCTGTCGTTAATCCAGGGGTTGAAAAAAATTACTAGACACGACAGCAGTTATATAACAGTAATGTTACATTTGTGTGACAGCGCTATTTTTCTTACAGAATCGTGACAATAATAATACTTGTAGTTTGTGATTTATTCGTTAACTATCTGAAATGTAAGTTATTAATTCATGCAATGTCTCTGCATAGCATATTGTAATATGTAAATTTTTTGTGAATATCAGAAAGAGTTTTCATGGATTGACGGGAACTTTCATGCTAAAAGCAGCTGTCTATATTTATGTTGAGTGGTGAAAATTTATTTGCCACGTCAAACACATTTTCTATTAGCAAACCATTAAATTAATAGGGGGATATGATGGCAACAACCTATGACACAACTAGCGGCGCTGCGAGCGCCAACTATGACATGTCGCTGTGGTATGACT
>NZ_JAIEMO010000040.1 GCF_019752095.1 Nitrosomonas sp. | reverse complement strand
ACTTATTAATCACTTTCATTTTACAATAAACTATCAAGCACTCATCTTACTTACTCATCTATATTTTTTCCGGTTTCTCCGCCTCCGGCTATGTGCGCGTCTCGCCTCTACTTCTGTTGGCGGAGCAGGCTTTTTATCAGCGTAGGGATTATGACCAATCTTAAAATCAACCCGCAATGGAGTACTCCATAGCTTAAAAGTTTCGCGAAATGTATTCTCCAGATATCGCCGATAGCTTTCTGGCACATGATTCAGCATACTGCCATGCACAATAATCAACGGTGGATTAGATCCACCCTGATGCGCATACCGCATTTTGGGACGTGACATGCCTCCACGTGGCGGTGGGTGCTTTTCAACTGCAGCAATCAAAGCGCGCGTCAACTTTGGCGTCGACAAATCGGCCATAGCCGCCGTGTAAGCTATATCTATCGATGGCAACAAATTTCTTATTCCGGTGCCATGTAATGCAGAGATGTAATGCAATTGCGCAAAGCTCAGAAAAGCTAGTTTGCGATTTAAGTCGCTTTTAATAGTAGTGCGTTGGTATTCATCCAACCCATCCCATTTATTGACTGCGATAACCAATGCACGTCCCGTTTCCAGTATGAATCCAGCAATATGAGCATCTTGATCGGAAATCTCGCCTCTAGCATCTAATATCAGTACAGCAACATTGGCGTCTTCAATCGCTTGCAGTGTCTTAATCGCGGAGAATTTCTCTATAGTTTCATGCACCTGACCACGGCGTCGCAATCCAGCTGTATCAATCAGCGTATATTGTTTGTCTTTATGCGTAAAATCAATGTAAATACTATCTCGCGTCGTGCCAGGTTGATCAAAGGCGATCACCCGCTCTTCTCCTAACAATGTATTGATAAGTGTAGATTTTCCAACATTGGGACGACCAACGATGGCAATTTTTGGATGTTTGCTTGGGGATTCTTCTTCAATTTCTGGGAAATCCGCCAATGCTAAATCTGCCAACTCATGGATGTTATCGCCATGCATTGCCGATACCGCGCAGGGATCACCCAGACCTAACTCAAAAAATTCCGCCGTGACAACGGCTGTGGCCATACCTTCCGTTTTATTTACGACTAGAAGAATTTTCTGTCCAGATTTGCGCAGCTGCTCGGCAATAATTTTGTCATGTGCAGTTAGGCCCTGCCGACCATCGACAATAAACAATACTTTATCTGCCTCATCAACCGCCTGCATCGTCTGCTTTGCCATTGCATACAAAATGCCGTCTTTAATGACAGGCTCAAAACCGCCGGTATCCATGACCAAATAAGGCTTATCCCCTACTTTTCCGGCACCATAATGCCGGTCTCGCGTCAAACCCGGGATATCCGCAACAATAGCATCACGAGTACGAGTCAGCCGGTTAAACAAAGTAGATTTACCGACATTAGGGCGACCAACCAAAACAAGTGTGGGCTTCATGAATATTTGCAGCTTTCGTTCAGGCTAAGTGACATTAATAAAGATATCGCTGAATCATTAAGATTCTAGACGAATTTTGAAAACAACTAAAATTGCGTACTATAAGCGTACACGCCACCCTTCGCTGTTTGGACTGCAAACCCATCCGGCAATGGAGAGGCAGGGTTTTGAATTATACTACCATCGGTAGCTGAACGGGCGATTAAAACTCCATCATAGTTCCGCAGCAAATTAACATTTCCTTGGTCATCTCCAACAACTATATACTGTCCTTTGATAGCAGGTTTCGTTAATTTCTTACTACCAAGTCTGCTTTGCTTCCATACACTGGCTCCACTAAGCAAATCATATGCAGTAACAATGCCCTTATCTTCAGTTACATAAACATAATCGCTATCCATTACCAAGCCCGCGCTACTAGAAGATTCACGCGTCCATATTTGAGTGCCATCATTGATAGCAAAACACGCAACGCGCCCTTGATATGCAACCGCGCAAACCAGCCTGTCATTAACCACAGGTGCGCTGGTAATATCCGTCATGCGTTCGAGTTCTGTGACACCCCGTGGATGCGAAACGGCAGCTTCCCACCCAACATTGCCATTAAACAAGCTCATCGCCACCATTTTTCCACCAGGGAAACCCGCAAATACAGCACCATGCGCAAGTGTTATTCCTGCAGTACTTCGTACCGTTAATGGGGGAGTTGCACCTTGATAAATCCATTTCCGCTTTCCATCAATGGCATCCAGTCCAAATATCCGGCCATCAACAGTTCGCACAACCACAATATTGTTTTGTGCTTGTGGCGGACTTAAAATTTCACTGGTGACTGATGCTTGCCATAACATATGACCAGATTCGTTATAAGCAAGTATTTCACCTTTAAAAGTTCCAACCAGAATAAGCCCTTCCCCGATACCTACCCCGGCAGAAAACCTATGCTTAGTTTTGACTTGCCACAGCTGCTTACCAGTCGCTACTTCATATTTTGTAAGTTTCCCCGCCTCGTCGGCTGAATATACCGCATCATTTTCATAGACGACATAGAATGAAGCAATTTCATTTTCACTGACTTTATTTTTCCATTTTAATGGAATCCGATCAACTGATTTTAAAGCATCAAGCTCTTCCTTTTCATAAACGATGACTTCGTCTGTGACAAACATATCCGATAGTTGCGTGCTCATTGCTTCAACAATACGCATATTAAATGGATTCATCGAACTACCACAGCCTGACAACAACAAAACAAACACTATCCAAAAAGCAAATAATCGTCTGAGTTTGGTAAGACTCAATCCAACAATTGTTAAATGTTTATTCAGAATTGCCCAGCCCATCCAATTTCATTTGTACGATATTGTAGTAATTATTACTCTTATCAAGTTTATCTATAGCTGCTTGATAACTTAAACGCGCTTCAGAAATTTTCTGGGCAGCTACCTGGATATCCCCTTTACGATCCAAATACAATCCAGCGAAAGCTTCATCGTGCCCAGCATCCAGAAGCCTTAATGCTTCATCATACTTTCCTTCATCCAGAAAAATCCCTGAAATTCTCAATCGCGCCAAGTCACGCATCTCGACTTCCTTTGCATGGTCAAGAATCCATTGTAAGTTTTGTATCGCACGCTTATTATTACCTGCTTGAACATCTGCCTGTGCAGCAATCATTGCAGCGCGTGGTGCATAACCACTGGATGAATAACCTTGCGTGAGCAACTGGGCCGCATCATTAATTTTTTCCGCATCATTGCCTGAATGCACCTGCTTTAACAATGCGTATAAATCTGCCGCCTGCTGTGCTTGCTGCTGCTGATAATAATTCCAAGCCTTCATAGCCCCAGCGGTTGCTAACATCACTGTCAGAACAATAGTGATTGCAGTACCATACTTGCCCCACCAAGCTTTAAGACCATCAATTCTCTCCTGATCTTCATGATTATGAGTTGCCATGATATTTCCCTGGTTGATTCTGAGTTATTGTTAATACAAATTTTTCTTATTTATTATTTCAGTAATACTGTTTAGTTTTACACTTGCTTGTTCGATCAGTTCACGTAATGGTTTGATGGTCACTTCTTGCACCTTAAATTCATCATCCCCGATAATCAGCGCATAAACAGCACCAGATGAATCAGCCTTTTTCATCTGAGATTTAAAGCTGCCGTCACCACAATGCAAAATAACATTGAATCCCTCATCGCGAAGAAACTCTGCACATTTCCAGGCATAATCCATAACTTGGTCACTACCCTGATGAACAATATAAATATCAGGCACAGGCTGGTTAATTTTTTTCCCACACGCTTGTATCAGTAACAACAGCCGCTCTACTCCCATAGCAAAACCGCAGGCTGGAGTGGATTTCCCACCTACCTGTTCTACTAATCCATCATAACGCCCGCCCGCGCAAACAGTCCCTTGCGCACCTAATTTATCGGTCACCCATTCAAATACAGTGCGATTGTAATAATCTAATCCCCTCACCAAGCGCAAGTTAATTTCATAGTTAATACCTCGCTCACGTAATATTCTTTGCAAAGATTCAAAATGATTGCATGATTCAAGATCCAGATCATCAATCAATTTTGGTGCATTCTCAATAACTCTCTGCATTCTCGGGTTCTTGCTGTCAAGTATACGCAATGGATTGGTATGCAAACGTCTCAATGAGTCTTCATCCAAATCGTCTCGATGCTGCTCAAAGTACTTGAGTAATCGCGCACGATGTAATGCACGTGATTCAGTGTTTCCCAATGTGCTTATTTCCAGGCGCAAATCCGAGATTCCCAATAATTTCCATAAACGGGCACACATCACGATCAGCTCTGCATCAATATCAGGCCCTGCATAACCCAACGCTTCCACACCAACTTGATGAAATTGACGATAACGCCCTTTTTGCGGACGCTCATGCCGAAACATCGGGCCTGCATAATACAGTCTCTGTGGTCCAGCATACAAAATATTATGCTCAATAGCAGCACGCACGCACGATGCAGTTCCCTCCGGCCGCAGCGTCAAACTATCATTGTTGAGATTATCTATGAAAGTATACATCTCTTTTTCAACAATATCAGTCACTTCTCCAATCGAACGAATAAATAAATCAGTTTGCTCGACGATCGGGGTGCGGATATTCCGATATCCATACGCCGCAAGCCACTGCTGCACCGTTTGTTCAAAATATTCCCAGAGATAAGATTCGTTCGGAAGGATATCATTCATCCCGCGAATTGCTTTAACACCATTAGCCATCAGACGACTTTTCTCGGGTACTTCTCACTCACATATTGATCAACGATTGCACGGAATTCGTTGGCAATATTATCGCCTTTTAAGGTTACGGTTTTTTGCCCATCCACAAATACTGGCGCCACTGGAATTTCACCAGAACCCGGCAGACTAATACCGATATTAGCGTGCTTGCTTTCTCCTGGACCATTTACCACACAACCCATCACAGCCAGCGTCATATTTTCGACACCATCGTATTGCTTACGCCATACAATCATCTCATCACGCACATAAGCCTGGATACTTTCTGCTAATTCCTGAAAATAGGTGCTGGTTGTACGTCCACAACCTGGACAAGCAGCAACTAGCGGAACAAATGCGCGCAACCCCATGGTTTGCAAAATTTCCTGAGCGACAATCACCTCACGTGAACGGCTTCCCCCTGGCTCCGGGGTTAATGAAATCCGAATCGTGTCGCCAATGCCCTCCTGCAATAGAACCGCCAATGCTGCTGTAGACGCCACAATGCCTTTAGAGCCCATACCTGCCTCGGTCAACCCTAAATGTAATGCATAATCGCAACGCGCAGCCAAATCGCGATATACGCTAATCAAATCTTGCACACCACTTACTTTACATGACAATACAATCTTATTACGACTAAGCCCAATTTCTTCTGCCTTTGCCGCACTTTCCAATGCCGATGTAATTAATGCCTCCCGCATCACATATTTAGCATCCTGCGGATTGCTTGAAGCTGCATTTTCATCCATAATCCGCGCCAGCATTTCTGGATCAAGACTCCCCCAGTTTACTCCGATACGTACAGGCTTATCGTATTTACAAGCTGTTTCAATCAGTATAGTAAATTGCTCATCACGTTTCTTGCCATGACCAACATTTCCCGGGTTGATGCGAAATTTTGCCAAAGCTTTTGCACATTCTGGATAACTAGTCAGTAATTTATGACCATTGAAATGAAAATCACCAACCAAGGGCACATGGCACCCTATGCCATCCAGGCGCGCGCGAATTGCCGCCACCGCTTTTGCAGCTTCCATTGAATTGACAGTAATCCGAACCAACTCAGATCCAGCGCGTGCTAGCTGTGCAACTTGCTCTGTAGTAGCGACTTCATCAACCGTATCAGTATTTGTCATTGACTGCACTACGACCGGCGCACCACCACCCAACATTATAGAACCAACCTGGACACCCACACTGGATCGGCGATTTATCGAGAAACTATTTTCAGACATAATTAATTAAATTGAGATATAGAGATTGCAAGTACGCTTACTCAAGCGTAAAGCGCGCGGTTCCATCTTGCTTCTTATAGGAAGAAATATTAATTTCTTTGTTATTATAGGTGAGATTAACGCCCGATGCATTGCCTATAACTATCGATAATGGTCTCTTACCTACAACAATTTGCTCGCTACCACCTTTCATAAGTTGCTCAAACAAAGAAGCGCCCTTGGCGTCTACTACCTTCACCCATGAGTCTGATGTAAATTTAAAATACAAATTACCTGAATCATTAGGTTTTGCGTTCTGCAAGTCAGCAGATTGAGTAATAAGATTCTTTTCAGCTGGGATTAATTCAGTTTTCGCATCTTGTTCTACCGCCACACCTCTCGGATTATTGGTTTCTGATGTCATTGCTGGTAAGTTATCTGCAGCTGTCGACATTGGCAATTGGATCTCCATGGACGTGGTGCCTGATTCAGATCGCGCCGTACTAGTTGTCGAACTGGTATCAGAATCTTTGTTCCATCCACTATTCTCGAAAATAAAATATGTACCTAAAATAATAGCGACTAAAACAATAGCAATCACCAATGGGTTATTATTACCAGAACTTTCTCGACTTGAGGAAAACGATAATTGCTTATCTTTAAATGGAGTGCGCTCATAGGTTGATATTATTCGAGTTGACTCTGGAAGCAATTGCAATAATTGCATGGGATCCAGTTGCACAAGGTTGGCATAATTACGAATAAACCCACGCAAGAATGTTTTTCCAGGCAGTTTCTCAAAATCCTCGTTCTCGATTGCCTCAATCTGATGTATCGAGAGACGCAATTGCCGAGATACATCCTCAATACTCATATTTCTCATAACTCTTGCTCTGCGCAGCAAATGTCCAACACTTTGCACAATACCCATAGAATCAATATCATTTAATTCATTTTGGGTTTTTACATGCTCAAGGCTATACACAACACTATTCTGGTAACCACTTCCCTCGACATATTCACGATGATGTACATTTAAATTAGAGGCAATTGAATCAAGTTTGTTGCGCTGTTCTCCAATGACTGATTCGGCATCCTCCGTTTCTACCCTTTGCATATTTTCATGTGTAGTCTCATGAGATTTTAAATTGTCGTGTTCAGATGACTGATTCTCGGTTGTTATATTTAAATCAGGCGTGGTGGAGTCAATATTCTCAGCATATTGATTTACATTTTTATTCTTTTCGTCATTAGTATTTGTCATCTGATCTTTCCTCCTCGAATCGTCATGGCTTCTTTGGATTCAGGAAAATGCTTTTGCAGTTGAAAAATATAACTATCAACAGCCAATGGATTATCCAAGGCCCGCTCAATTTTTATTGCCAACAATAAACCTTCAGCTGTAGGTGCATAATTCTGCAGAAACTGAGAAAGTTTAGATTTTGCCTCCGTTAAATTTCCACGCTCAAAATCAATACCAATCAATCCGATGACTGCGGGTGAGTAATTGGGTTGAATCGATAGTGCATTTTGAAAAAACAATTGCGCTTCGGTGTATTTCTGACGTTTAGTTTCACAAATCCCCGCATTAGTGTATGACATTTCTGGCGTTGCATGGAGCGGATCTCTAGCAGCCACCATAAAGTGATTGATGGCGTCGTCCATACGGTTTGTAAAGCGTTGACATAAAAACCACCCATAATTATTATTAATTTCCGGGTTTTTTGGCGCCATTCGAATAGCTCGTTCAAAATTTTCCAGAGCTTTCCCGTTTTCATTCAAGCTCATATTTATAAGCCCTAGCACACTATATGCAGGCGCATAATTCGATTGTGCCTTTAATGCCTCATTAACCTCTTCAATTGCAACATCCAATTGTCCACGATAAAAATATTCAGCTGCCAACTCGGTATGAATTTTTGCACTTTGGAATGCGCGATCTGCCCTATCTTGAATTGGCATTCCGGTTTCTGCATTGTGCTGCACACAGCTACTTAGAATCATGATAAATAACAACAAAAAATATAATGTCAAATTTAATTTCACTGGGTCGCTTCTACTTTTAATCGAGCCGAACGATGCGTTTTATCTTTTACTTGACCAGCAAGCTGACCACAAGCAGCAGCTATATCATCACCTCGTGTTTTTCTGACAGTTGTTACAAGCTCCGCATGCATTAACACGTCACGAAACATTTTTACTGCCTCAGTCGATGAACGCTTATATCCAGAATCAGAAAAAGAATTGAACGGAATTAAATTAAACTTGCAAGGAACATCCTGTACTAATTTCACAAGTTCACGTGCATGCGACACACCATCATTAACACCATCAAGCATGACATACTCAAAAGTTATAAAGTCTCTGGGCGCAGCCGGCAAATAACGTTTACAAGCAGCCAATAGCTCTCTAATCGGATATTTTTTGTTGATTGGAACCAATTGATCACGCAACGCATCATTCGGAGCATGTAAAGAAACAGCCAGAGCAACCGGACAACGCTCACGCAATCGATCAATAGCGGGCACTAGCCCGGAAGTACTCACCGTTACGCGACGCCGAGAAAGTCCATAAGCATGATCATCCAACATTAAATCTAAAGCTGTTACGACATTCTCAAAATTCGCTAGCGGCTCACCCATACCCATCATGACAACATTAGTAACCGCCTTTCTTGTCTGCGGCTTTGTAGCATCACCGCATGTTCCAAGCATCTTATTTGCGATCCATAACTGCCCGACAATCTCCGCAACAGTTAAATTACGATTAAATCCTTGTTTCCCCGTAGAGCAAAAAGTGCAGGCCAATGCACATCCAACTTGGCTTGAAACACACAAAGTGCCACGGTTAGCTTCTGGAATAAAAACACTCTCTATGCCATTTCCTGCGCCAACTGATAGCAACCATTTATGCGTTCCATCGGCTGCTGCATAATCGGACATAATTGATGGCAACTCAATAATTGCTCGCGTCGCAAGCTTCTCTCGCAAATCTTTTGCCAGATCACTCATTAAATCAAAATCGACTATACCAAATTGGTGAATCCAGCGTAATAATTGCCTTGCACGAAAAGGCTTTTCACCAATCTCAGTGCAAAAATCAACTAAGCTTTTGCGATCATAATTTAGCAAATTAATCGACACGATTTAAATGTCCATTGCCTTTATTGAGAATAAATATTTAGTGTGGGGAAAAAACAGGCGATTTCAGCTGTTGCAGTTTCTGATGCGTCTGAGCCATGCACCGCATTGGCATCAATACTATCAGCAAAATCAGCACGAATAGTTCCTTTTTCTGCTTTTTTGGGGTCGGTTGCACCCATTAAATCGCGATTCTTCTTAATAGCATCCTCTCCTTCCAGCACTTGTACCATCACAGGTCCGGATATCATAAAATTAACCAAGTCGTTAAAAAACGGCCGCTCACGATGTACTGCGTAAAACTGCTCCGCATCAGATTGTGATAAATGTATCATACGCGCGGCAATAATTTTTAAACCGCTTGATTCAAAGCGGGAATAAATCTGGCCAATCACATTTTTTGCAACAGCATCCGGTTTAATAATTGATAAAGTTTTTTCAATTGCCATTTTTAATAAATACTCCATTAGTAAATTTAACATTGCATTTTAACAAAATATGTATCCAGTCCGCAAAAACACATAGCTTCTGTCTTAAATAAACAAACTATTTTGATAAGAATTTTTCATCTGTCGATAACAAAAACTATGGCCCTATCGCAAAAACTGGATAGCCCTTTGAACTCCAATCTTTAATGCCTTCACGGTAATAAAAAACACTAGCCCATCCCCACCCAATTGCTTTCTCTATCGCAATTGAACTACCCAGGCACGAAGTGCCATTACAATAAATGACAACAGATTGATCCTTTTTTACAATTGCACTCAATTTTTGCTCATCAAAATCACTTTTTACAGAAAGATGATACGCGCCAGGAATATGCCCCATCCTATAATCATTCAAGCCTCTGACATCAAGGAATAAATATCCCTTATCGAAAAATAACTTAGCAGTTTCTGTGCTAATGGTACGAGCACCTTCAACACTTTCCGGCGACAAATCATCAGCTTTAGATATATCGACAACGAGAAATGTTGCGATTAACAGCGCTGAAAAGACTTTATTCATTTTAATTTCTTAGTATAGGCTATTCAAAATAAAACTGTAATTCTCTTCGAATTTACCTAGATTTGCGACACTCACGAAAATATTTCTTATTTTCATAATACGATTCATGGCAATTATCTGCATCCCACTCTGGATAACCTAATAATGGGATTGGTGTTAAATCAGCACTGGATGATAATGCACAAAGCAAAAATTGCTCTAGCATTAAATCAGCAGAGTTGAGCTGGCTCAATAAATCTTGCAGAAAAAAATTTTTCTTCACCTCAAAAATAATTGCTTTACCAGTCATGCCTATATAAGGGTTTAATGCTTTCTCGTACATTCCATGGCCAAAAACAAAAAATCGCATTGATGATAATACGACAGTACGCTGCCGCCAAAACAATTCCTTCCACTCAAAGTCTTTTATCAATTGAGTCAATAACTCATCACTGCTAATGATAATGACTCCGGACTCATCGAAAAGTGTTGCCGCATCTCTTAACGCACACCTATTCACAGCTTCAACCGACAGATCAGATAATTGCGCTTGATAATGCAATTGATTGAGCGCAGATTTAGCACGTGGAAAGATCTTCCACACTAAGGCATTAAAAAAATCATGCCAATTATTGGCTCTAGTCTGAACTTGACCGGTCAAGTAAATTTTCAATTCATAATTTTGCTCATGGCGATGTTTTCCAACCACCTGAGGTACAAAGCAAATAGACTTACCTGATCGAGTATATATTCGTTGATTTGGTACAGAGCATAATTTATTAAGTTCATTATGTTCAGGCCAGTGCTGCAAATTTGAAATATCTTTTCTCAAATATAAAAACGGCTCGAACATAGGTGAAAGATTCATAAAACTTGAATCCCATTTGCGCATATTCACCACCGATTAAGAAGCTTGAATAAAGAAAGAAGTTTGCTTGAGTAGCTAAAGGCAAATTTTTATTGACTAATATTTTCTTTTGCCATTTCTTTCATACGCAAATATTTTAGATGCTCTAATCCAAAATGAATAAAAGCAAGTGCAGTAAAAATTGGAGCCAATAAATTAATAAAAGGTATAAACTGCACCAAACCCGTTAACAATCCCAACCCCCATAATGAATATCTGTTTTCTGAACAAATTCTATTAATTTCGTGCTTGGTAGCATGCTCCGCTAATGCATCATAGCGAAATAATTGTTGATTCATAAAGGCTGCGGCCACAAACGGAATAATAACTCCTACACCAAACGCCCACAATGGCAATGAAACAATCCAGATAAGTATAAAAATAACGCTGGCTATTATTGCATTAACTATACTGCCGCTTATAGAGCCTCCATACTCACGCTTCAAATCAGGATAGAAACGGCGTGCCACTAAATTGATTAGTGCTGGCAACACAAATACAGCTGTAATAACCAGTGTCGTAACAATTACCAGAGGAATAAACATCAAAAGATTAAATAAACCCAGAACTAGTGATGCAATCCAATCTGGTTCTAAATTGCGCAACCACTCACCAATACCGATTTCACCCAGAATTTGATAAATTATTTCAGAAAAATTATCCTGAAAAATGAATCCGACTACCAACCAAAACAGCACTGAAGCTATCAATGGCCACACAATAGTCCAGGCAATTCTTAAACGAAACAAATCACGAAACGCGCTTACAATGGCTTTAAATACTGTAGACATTTAATTACTAAAAAGGCAATATATATACTGATGATATTAACATGACAACGTGAATCCAACTGCATTGACACCAACAATGAGAAGCATATTTTCTATAAAATTTCTAAACCCCCTACCAACTATCGCCGTAATAACCTAACCGGGTTATCGCAAATTATTTACTTTAATACTCCAGAGCTTTAGCAAGCTCTTTAATTCTAAAGTTCTTAATAAAGATGTCGATAAGACATTCAATGAATCTGTTATGAGGTATAAAAATGAAAATAGATAAATCTTTACAGCCAGTATCAACTGTATCTGTTAATGATGGAAAAAGACGTGCAGATATCACGCCGAATCCGAATACAAGTCAAGAAAATAGTGTGCATTTGAGCCCAAATGCTGCGAAACTGCAAACAATTGATAGTAGTTCTACAAGTGGCTCGATTGTAAATACAGCACGTGTTCAAGAAATAAAACAAGCGATCAGCGAAGGAAACTTTCAAATTAATCCGGAAGCTGTTGCTGATCGGCTACTTGAAACAGCAAAAGAGTTGATTCAATCCAAAAAAGGCGCTGCGTAATGTTTTTGCAGCAAGATATTGCACACTTTATGAACGAATTGAAAGCTGAAAGTAATTCTCTACACGCTTTTATAGAAATCCTCAAAAAAGAAGAAAGCGCTCTTATTGCAGGAAAATTAGATGATATAGATTATCTTACTTCTGACAAAACAAAATTGATTCGAGAATTAATACAACGCGATGATCATCGTAATGTTTTTTTCCATAAAATTGGACTATCTTTAGATAGGAAGATTATAGACTCTTGGTTAAATGAATTAGCTGAACAGAATTCTGAAATAAAAGCTCTATGGAGAGAATTATTAAATCTTGCCAGAACAGCGCAGCAATTTACACATTCTAATGGATTGATTATTGCAAACCGACTGCAACACAATCAACAGTTTCTCGCTGCATTGCATAGTGCAGCAGGTAATACCGCACTCTATGGACCTAAAGGTCAAACATATATTTAAATAAATGCTCCACGCGCCCTGTGCCTATACCCGTGGCAAGCCACGGGGAATTGCAAGTTTAATTCTAATTTTCAGCGATTGGAATTTCGGTTGTGTTGTCGGGATCCGTCGATAAAATCATAACCGTGACGCGACGGTTTCTCTTTCTCCCTTCAAATGTCTCATTACTTTCTATTGGTCTATTTTCACCATAGCCTATCGCAGTAAGTCGATAAGATTCAACACCCTTATCGATAAATAACCTGATCACACTACTTGCACGTGCTGACGACAATTCCCAGTTTGATGGAAAACTCTCTGTATTTATTGGCAAATTATCTGTATGACCTTCAACATTAATTTCATGCTCGTGTCCCTTGATCACATTGGCAACCGCTTGAAGTGACAGAATCGAACTTTCGGCAAGCTTAGCTTGCCCTGGTGCAAAAAGAACGCTGGCATTAATTTCAACTGTAATCCCTAAAGAATTTTGAGTTACTCTTACTTGACCATCCTTAACTAATGGCTCCAGAGCATGGAGGATATTCTTAGCCATGCCTTTCATCTTCTCTTGCTTTTTTACTTTCTGAGTGTTGAAATTATCTGTCAGCCTGATCAGGTCACCTTGATTTGAGCGCTCATGTTGAAGAGGTGAAAATTCAATTATCGGTTGAGATTCGGGTAATTGTAGAGACTCAGAAGTAGTTGAGTTATTACTTTTAAACGCGCTAACCAATGAAGAGCTCAACACGCGATACTTACCTTCATTTACCGATGAAACAGCATACATTACTACGAAAAAAGCAAATAGTAATGTTATAAAATCCGAGTACGAAACAAGCCAACGCTCCTGATTTTCATACGACTCATCATCTATTTTCTTTCTTCTCTTTATCATTTAGCAACTTAATAGTTAAATCCGCCAATTAATACTTAATAAGACTAAATATAATATCCCTTCAATCGACTTTCTATCAGCCGAGGATTTTCACCGTTCGCGATTGCGACAAAGCCATCCACCATCATTTCCTGCATGACAACATGCTCATTAATAATATTTTTTAGTTTATTTGAAATTGGCAGGAAAATGAGATTAGCCAAACCAACACCGTAAATGGTTGCCACAAAAGCCACTGCAATGCCGTTACCTAACAGACTAGGATCCGATAAATTCTCCATCACATGAATCAAACCCAACACAGCACCCAAAATACCAATGGTGGGAGCATAACCACCAGCTGCTTCCCAAATTCGTGCAGATTGCCGTTGATGTGTCTCCAAAGCTAAGATATCAATTTCCAGGACTTCACGTAATTTTTCCGGAGTACTGCCATCAGCAAGCAATTGCAAACCTTTTTTTGAGAATGGATCTATCGTCGCGGGTATATACGATTCGAGTGCCAACAACCCTTCTTTGCGTGAAATATTAGACCAATTAACAACTTGCTTAATTAAGTTCGGTGGGGAATTTTCAGGTGGATAAAATACCCACCTAGCCATTTTGACGCCATTGACAAAAACTTTGACCGGGCTTTGTAACAATACAGCACCTACAGTCCCTCCCATAACAATCAAAAAAGCCGCCGTCTGCAATAAGGAACCGACATGCCCTCCCTCAAGAAATTGTCCACCGATAATTGCAACAAAAGCCAACACAATACCGGTAACACTATTCACATCCATCTTTGATTTCTTATTCATTCCAAAATCCAATTAGATCACTGGATAATCAGCATTTCTTGCACCTCAAAGATTTCTCAAACGGGCACGAAGCCTTGCAACAGCCTGAGTATGCAGCTGGCAAACTCTGGATTCACTGACCCCAAGAACTTCACCGATCTCTCTTAAATTCATCTCCTGTTCGTAGTGCATTCCCATCATCTGTTTTTCCCGAGGTGGTAAATTATCAATCGCAGCAATCAGCTGCTTGCGAAAATTCTCATCCAGCAGCGCATTTAAGGGATCTCCCTCAGAATCAATAAATAAACGATCCAAGAAAGGCTCTTCATCATCTTGCTGGAAATCTTCGTAATAAATTAATTGGGCGCCTCGAGCACTCTGCAGAGTTTCATGATATTCATCCAATGACATATCTAATTCTTTAGCTAAATCCAGTTCATTGGGCGCACAGCCATTGCGCTGCTCTAATAAATTCACAGCTGCTTCAATACGACGCATTTTCTTTCGTATACTACGCGGCAACCAATCCGCCTCGCGCAATTCATCCAAGATTGAACCTCGTATGCGCTGTGCCGCATAACTCTCAAATTGTCGTCCGTATGAGCCCTCGTATCGATTGATGGCATCCAGCAAACCCATCATACCAACTTGAATCAGATCATCAACCTGAACACTAGCGGGCAATCGGGTCATCATGTGGTATGCAATACGTTTCACCAGTGGTGTAAATTCAGTTATAAACTGATCTTTATCAATTGCTTTAGTTCCAGTCGCAGTATACATATCATTTACACCATAAAATTGGCCATACTTAGATGGCTTGTCTGAATCAATCGTTGTATAAAATTATCAATTCCACCGTGATACTTATCTGGACAAGAAGAGCGTAAAATATTTTGCGCCACCTGCCCAAAGCACATTGCAGCCTGTGAAGACGGGTATACTTCCAGCACAGGCTTACACAATTGTGTTGAACTGCGTAATTTCTCATCGTTCGGAATATAACCTGCATATTCAAGCGTTACCGATAGATATTGACAAGCCACTTTGTAGAAATTTTGATAAATTGCTAACGATTCAGCTTCCGACCCCACTTTATTCACCACTATGAGAAAATGCCTCCTCGTATACTCCTGGCTCATGATCTTAATTAGAACATACGCACCTGTGAGAGATGCGGCTGAGCCAGAAATCACCATCATCACCTGTTCCGAAGCCAAACTGAGCGGCAACACGTGGGTTGTCCCTGCCATTGCGGTATCTATCAGAACAATATCTACAGATTTAGTTAACTCTGAAAAACTTCTAACAAGCCAATCTTGCTCGAGCGGACTCAACTTGTTCAGCGCATGAATACCTCGCATGGCGGATAATATGGCAATATTTCGAGGGCCCTGCAAAAGCACCTGGTCTAGTCTTTTATCCTTATAAATTACATGCAGCAGGTCAAAACGTGCCTGCAATCCAAGACTGGTACAAATGTTGTTATGGCAAGGATTTTCGTCAATTAGCAATACACGCTGACCTTTCTGAGCCAAGGCAACTGCCAGATTCACGACAAGACTGGTTTTTCCAACCCGAGACTTCCCTCCCGCAATAGTAAAGACACGCGCTGAATCAGATGCCTTGAATGATGTTAGTCTGCGCAGACCCATTGCCTGATCGTGTAACATTAATCTAGTCATGGAGAAACCCTGCCGATGATTTTTCTCCAAATTGCGTCATTTCACTACTCTTCTTAGTTGCCATTACCAAAGCAAATTCGGCATCCTGTAGAGTAAATGCCGAATCACCAGGAGTGGGTTTAAAAACACGATGCAATAAATAACGCGGATTTGCCGCGTGAATATCTTCCGGAACTTTCTGTCCATTTGCGACATAATGCAGCACCAATTTTCTGCGAATAACAGTATCCAGCGCCACACCCAAGTTTGCAGCCTCATCGACTTTAGTGATAATACAGCCGTAAATACCACTTTTCTGATAAGCGGAAACCACTTCATCCAGTGTTTTTCCATTGGATGCTGCACTTAATATCAACAACCGCTTAACATCGGCTCCACAATTACTTAACATCGTAATCTGCTCGGCAAGCATTTGATCGCGCTGACTCATCCCTACAGTATCAATCAACACCATATGCTTATTTCTAAGCTCTGATAGTGTCAGCTGCAAATCTTCAGTATCTTTAATCGTGCGCACAGGAATACCGAGTAATCGGCCATAGATCCTCAACTGCTCATGGCCACCGATACGGTAGCTGTCAGTGGTGAGTAGTGCCACTCTATCCGCGCCATGCCGAATTACACAACGCGCCGCCAATTTTGCTGTGGTAGTAGTTTTACCAACACCTGTGGGGCCGATCAACGCATAAATACCGCCCTTTTCTATTATTTCGTCGTTGACAACAGTATGCAGATTAGAGACTAATGCAGACATTGCCTGCTTCAAGCTTGACTCGTAATCAAGCTCAGCGGTCAGTTTCTCCACTAACCGGCGCGATAATAGCGGGCTAAAACCTGAATCCAGCAAAGTACGAAGCAGTTTTAGTTTTTCCGGACTACGTTGCGTAAAATTCCCCCATGCAACAGTATTCAACTGATCTTCCAATGCGCTCTTCATGGCCTGAATTTCAGCAATAATGTCGCGGGCAAATGAAGCAGTTGTCGCATCATTTGTGGTTTTTCTAACGCCTTCCTGGTCATTCGTTATCGCAAGCAGTTCTGCATATGACTCAACAGACCCTAATTCTTTAGTCAGTTTTTTATTTTGCTCATAGTAAGCGGCACTCACTGATTGTGATGCAGGTAATGGTTGCGAAGGTACTAAATTAGACATTTCAGAGTCAGCCAGCGCCATGATTTCCACGCCATCTCTGGTTTTTCTGTTCGAGAGTATGACGGCATTGTCACCAAGTTCTTCTTTAACCTGACGCATCGCTTCTCTGGATGTGGATGCAATATAACGCTTTACTTTCATTTGTTACCTCCAATAACGGAAGTGATCTTAATTCTTCTTGAATCGGGAATCTCAGAATGGGCTAATACTCTTAATTGAGGCAGTGCGCGACGTAAAAATCTAGCCAACAAAAAACGAATGGTGCCCGGAACAAGTAATACAATTGGTAATCCGAGCTTCTCTTGCTGATGGGCAGCACTGTGAGCTTCTTTTAACAAGGTATCGGCAAGTCCGGGTTCAATTCCAGCGCTTTGCCCACCGCCAGTTTGCATCACTTGGCTAAGAATATTTTCCAATTCGTGATGTAAGCTCATCACTTGCACTTCTGAACCTGCAGGATAATATTGATCAAGAATAGCGCGCCCCAAGGCTGTTCTGATGATTGCTGTCAGCTCGATAGCATCCTGTGTTTGCACTGCATGCTCAGTCAACACATCGATAATGGTGCGCATGTCGCGAATATGCACACTCTCTTGCAGCAAGTTATGCAAAACTTTCTGTACTGTCGACAGCGGCAATAATTTTGGAACCAGATCCTCAATAAGTTTGGGAAATTGTGTATTAAGATGATCAAGCAGTTTCTGCAATTCCTGCCTACCCAATAATTCAGCAGCGTGCGAATGGATCAAGTGGTTGATATGCGTCGTTACTACCGTGCTAGCATCAACCACGGTATAGCCATGCAGTTGCGCCTGTTCGCGCAAGGTTGCTTCAATCCATACTGCTGGCAATCCGAATGCCGGATCACTGGTTGCTGTGCCGGGCAACTGCATCGTAACTTGCCCTGGATTTATCGCTAGATACATACCCAAGTAAGATTCTCCCTGACCGATGACAGAACCTTTCAACGTAATACGATAAGCGTTAGGTCGTAACTCCAGGTTATCCCTAATATGAATTACAGGTGGTAGAAAACCGATTTCCTGAGCGAATTTCCTTCGTATGCCATTAATTCTTTTTAGTAGATCTCCTTGCTGTGCTTTATCGACCAAAGGAATCAACCGATAACCAACTTCTAGTCCCAATGTATCAATTGGGGTTACATCATTCCAACTGGCATCTGTCTTTTCGATCGTCGGTATTTCCGGAGCAACAGACTCAACAAGCTGCGTGACCGGGCTTTTTTTCTTCCAATAGGCTATCGCACCTAAGGCAGAAGCGATAAAAAGAAATACAAAATTTGGCATACCCGGAATGAGCCCCATCACAGCTAAAATTGCGGCAGTAATTACCAATACTTGCGGTTGATTAAATAGCTGACTTAAAACTTGTTCGCCCAGATCTTGATCAGTCGTTACTCGACTCACCACCATGCCTGCAGCAGTAGAAATAATCAACGATGGAATTTGCCCAACTAAACCATCGCCAATAGTTAACAAAGTATAATTCTTCGCTGCCGATCCTAATTCCATGTCGTGCTGCACTACACCCACAATCAATCCACCGATAATAGTAATTAGCATGATCAATATGCCGGCAATCGCATCACCGCGCACAAATTTACTGGCACCATCCATGGAACCATAGAAATCGGCCTCTTGTGAAATGACCTGTCTACGGTTACGTGCATCTTCCTCACCGATCAATCCAGCATTCAAATCAGCGTCTATGGCCATCTGCTTTCCAGGCATGGCATCGAGTGTGAAACGTGCGCTGACTTCAGCGATACGCCCTGCACCCTTAGTGATCACGACAAAATTGATCACCACCAGAATAATGAATACCACTAGCCCAACCGCATAATTTCCACCCACTAGAAAGTGTCCGAATGCTTCGATCACTTTACCTGCGGCATCTGATCCGGTATGCCCTTCAAGTAGGACAACCCGGGTTGAAGCGATATTTAACGACAGTCGCAACAAAGTTGTAATCAGCAAAATAGTCGGGAATACTGCAAAATCGAGTGGATTCCTGGTATATAGGCTCACCATGAGCACGATAATGGCTATCGCAATATTGAAGGTAAACAACAGATCCAATACAAAAGGCGGCAATGGCAACACCATCATGGCCAGGATCATAATAATCAAGACCGGCCCAGCCAAGGTCCTGAAATTATTAATATCTGCTAAAGATGACAATGTAACCGCATTATTCATGGTTTCGAAATAAATAATTTAAAGAAAAATTAACTTAAAATTCACTCATACTGCTAAACCGCAAGATTTACCTGATCCAGCTCAGCCGGAACAGGAACGTCAACCGGTGGTCTGGGCTCAGCACCGCCATATTCGTTATATCGCCGTAACTGAAAAACATAGGCCAATATTTCGGCCACTGCGGTATACAACTTTTCCGGTATTTCGCTCTCCAGTTCGGCGTGATGATATAAAGCCCGCGCAAGTGGCGGTGCTTCAAGAATAGGTATGCGGTGTTCCGTGGCAATCTCCCGAATACGTGCAGCCAGCAAATGCACACCTTTGGCAATGACTTTGGGTGCTCGCATGTTGCTTTGATAGCGTAACGCCACAGCATAGTGTGTCGGATTAGTAACAATAACGTCCGCCTTAGGAATTTCAGACATCATGCGGCGGCGTGCAGCCTCACGTTGCAGATTACGGATACGAGCTTTAACATAAGGATCGCCTTCGCTTTCCTTGTGCTCTTTACGAATCTCTTCTTGAGTCATGCGTAATTGCTTCGCATGTTCCCAGATTTGAAATGGCACATCGATCGCAACAATCATGATCATTGCGCCGATGATCATTAGAAAACTCATTGCCAGGAAATCACCGGTGCGGCTAATTCCCAAATTAACGGATACTGTGAGCAACGCCATCACAGATTCTTTGTTATACCAAATAACCACTGCTGCGACACCCCCAACGATGATGGTTTTAAGAATGGCCTTAACAAGCTCAATCAGACTACGCATTGAGAAAATGCGGGCCAAACCTTTAAATGGGTCAACGCGCTTAAAATCTGGAATAACTGCCTTAGCACTGATAATCCAGCCACTCAAAAACATTGGGGCAAAGAATGCCACGACCAGAAGCAAAAACAACAAGGGTGCCATCGATATCAAACCTTCAATAGCAAGCTCATAAAAACGATCAATCATTAAATCAGGCTGAAACGCCAACTCCCGCTCCATTTGCATGCCAGATTGCATGATTTTCACCAACTTCTCCATCAGACCTGCGCCCATCATCAATATCCCGACAGCTGCAGCCATCAATAAAGTAAATGTGGTAAGTTCTTGAGAACGCGCAACCTGGCCTTCTTCCCGCGCCTTCTCCAGGCGCCTGGGTGTGGCCTCTTCAGTACGTTCTAGATCACTTTCTTCAGACATGACGAGCTCCAAATTTCTATCAATGAATTATCATTGGAATTATCTGAATCCCATATTGGGAATAAAGAAGGAATCATCCCCTTTATTACTGGAACATTAAAAGCAGTCATATATCGTTCCTATTACCCGTGGACCAGATCATTTTTCAGTTAATGGCTATGGCAAATCTGAAACGTATTACTATATGATTTACCCGTTTATTTTTGCGATCACTCGATGCAGTTTACTTTACGTTTTGTCAGATACATTTTTGCAACAGGGCTGCTTATCACTGTTTTATTGGTCCTTATCATCTTCTTACTACTGCGCGCTAGTTTGCCGCAATATGACGGCGAAGCGCCGCTTGCTGGATTATCTGCACCCGTATTCATCGACCGAGATGCACTTGGCAGCGTGACCTTCAAAGGCGAAAATCGATTGGATTTAGCACTAGCGATGGGCTATGTCCATGCACAGGAACGCTTCTTTGAAATGGATTTGATGCGCCGGCAGGCTGCAGGCGAATTATCCGAATTATTCGGCACCGCATCACTCGCGCATGATCGCAAAACACGCGCATTTCGCATGCGCGCACGCGCTACCGCCGTTTTACATCAGTTGCCCAAAACTCAAAAGCAATTGCTCGATGCTTATCGCGACGGTGTCAATCAGGGCATTGCAGCACTGACGGTGCGCCCTTTCCCATACCTATTGACCCAAACCCAGCCTGCGGTGTGGCGCAATGAAGACAGCATTTTAGTCATTGCTGCAATGTTTTTTACTTTGAATGAATCCAATATTTATCGTGAACTGGCGCTGTCCAATCTACGTGCAACGCTATCAGAACCGGTTTATCGATTTTTGAACACTCCAGCTGGCAATTGGGATGCGCCGCTGATTGATGAACCCATCATCTTGCCGGAGCTCCCTTCAGCGGTGCACATCAATCTGCAAGCATTAGACAAAAAACTATTCAATGGCAACCCGTTAGCCATAGAACAATTGCCCGGCAGTAACAGTTTTGCGGTTGCCGGAGGACTAACCGACGGCCCTGCTATCGTCGCTAATGACATGCATCTAACTTTACGAGCACCTAACCTCTGGTTTAGAACTCGCCTTATTTATCCCGATGCCGCAACTGCAGATCAGTTTCACGACATCACCGGCATCAGCCTACCCGGCGTACCTTCGATTGTGATCGGCTCAAATCGGCATATCGCCTGGAGCTTCACCAATAGCCACGGAGATTTTTCCGACTGGGCAAGGATAAAAACTGATGCAGACAACCAAACTCGCTACCTCAGTTCAACCGGCTGGCAACCGATGAAGATTCACCATGAAACCATTCGCATCCGCGATTCAATAGATGAAACCCTGCAAATTTCAGAAACTGAATGGGGCCCTATTTTGGCGCAAGACCACGATAAAACTCCATTGGCATTAGCCTGGACAGCATTGCAACCTGAAGCTATAAATCTTAAATTGATCGAACTGGAACAGGTCAGAACCGCGCAGCACGCCGCAAAAATTGCGCCGTTACTTGGCATCCCGGTACAAAACTTTATCGTCGGTGATCGTCACGGCAATATCAGTTGGACCCTCGCAGGCCGCATCCCCATCCGATCCGGTATGTATGATCCGCACGTACCTGCCGACTGGACTACAGCAAGTACGGGATGGAGTGGATGGCTGGAACCCGAGCGCTATCCGCTCATCAATAATCCTGCAACACAGCGACTATGGTCTGCAAATTCACGCCCTGTTTCAGGTAGTCTGCTGAATCTATTGGGTAATGGCGGCTTTGATTTAGGCGCAAGAGCCACGCAAATTCGCGACAGTTTATTGGCGCGTAACCAATTTACCGTAGCAGATATGCAAGCCATTCAATTAGATAATCGCGCGCTCTTGTTGACACGTTGGCATCAGCTACTGAGCATTACTCTGGAATCGGCAGAAAGTAAGCTACCGTGGGTTTTAACAATGAAGAACGCATTAGCTGACTGGAATGGACATGCTTCCACGGATTCAATTGCCTACCGGATTGTACGCACGTATCGCTATGAAGTGACAAAGACTGTATTAAACGGTTTTGCCGCCTCAGTGCGGCAAAACGATGCAGCTTTTGAATTACCTAGACTAAGCCAAGCGGAAGTAATTGTGTGGCAACTGCTCGAACAGAAACCCCAACACCTACTGCCATCGCCGTATAAAAATTGGGAAGAATTACTATACCTTTGCGCACAACAAAGCGCCGAACAGATGGAACAAGATGGTGGTATTGCTGAACGAAGCTGGGGTGAAGTCAATGCAGCGCTTATTCGGCACCCCCTCAGTCAAAAACTTCCATCATGGGTAGCACAATGGCTTGATATGCCAAGTGATCCGCTACCGGGTGATCACAATATGCCGCGCGTGCAATCCCCCAACTTTGGCGCCTCGCAACGCTCCGTGGTTGCCCCAGGGCAGGAAGAACATGGCTATTTTGATATGCCTGGAGGACAAAGCGGCCATCCGCTTTCGCCATACTACGGTCGTGGACACGCCGACTGGGTAAATGGAAATCGCACACCTTTTCTTCCGGGGGCAGCGGAAAGACAAATGAAGCTTATTTCAGTCCAGTCCAAATAAATAGATTCCAGCAAAGCTAGTTATCTTGGTTAATTATCTTCATCGATAAGCACTGCACAGCCATAGTACAAACTATCTGCTATGCAACAGACTACTTCTTCTGTCCGCTCCGATGTACTTCTGTTTCTTCAATAATTTGTGCGTCTTCGATGATTACGGCTTGATCCATTCCGGATTGACGGTTCACATCATTGGATTGCTGCATGGTCTTTTCATGTTTCCGGCGTAACCACCAGAAACGTATGCCAACGACCACAACAGCCACGGCAACTAATGCCAGGAAAGCGGCAAAAAAGAAAATACCCGCGAACACCATAACCACAACAACGGGAATCAGCATCGCATAAGTGAGCCAGCGATTTAAAGGCGAAACCGGTGCACGCTGAAATTCTCCCGACTCATCCTGACGGTATTCAGCAATCCTGCTAATAATAATTTTTCTCTCTTCATCATTCATTGCATTAACTCCTCTATTGCAGCAATTGTTTTGGGTGCCGCTAAAGTTAAAAGTTCATGGTCCGTTTGCGTAACCACCACGTCATCCTCAATGCGAATGCCAATATTCCAGAAATGCTCCGGCACATTATCCGCTGGACGGATATAGCAACCCGGCTCAACTGTCAGCACCATACCAGGCTGCAATAAACGCCATTCACCTTTCTGCTTATATACTCCGACATCATGCACATCCATACCCAGCCAATGTCCGGTCTTATGCATATAAAAACGTTTGTAGTCACCTGACTCCAGCACAGCCTCCATGCTACCCTGACATAATCCCAAATCGATAAAACCTTGCGCTAATACACGCAGTGCGGCTTGGTGCGGATCATTCCAGCTGCTCCCCGGTTTCACCTGTAATATAGCTGCTGTCTGGGCAGCCAACACGAGTTGATACACATCTCTTTGTGCGGCAGTAAATTTTCCATTGACCGGAAATGTCCGCGTAATATCAGAAGCATAACCATCCAGCTCACAACCCGCGTCAATCAATAATAAATCACCTGATTTCAGCTCGGCATTATTTTGTACATAATGTAACACGCATGCGTTAGCGCCTCCGGCAACAATAGAAGTATAAGCCGGTGCCTGAGCGCCATGCCGACAGAAGGTATAAAGCAGTTCAGCTTCAATCTCGTTTTCGCGCATTCCCGGAATTGTCGTTTGCATCGCGCGCTGATGTGCCTGCGCCGAAATATCTGCTGCCCGCTGCATAATTTGCAATTCGTCGGTACCCTTAATCAGGCGCATTTCATCCAATAATGCACGGTAATCATGAATCTCGCTCGGTGCCGCAACGCCTGTACGCGCCAGTTCACGCACCCGATTTAACCAACCGACAACACGCTGATCCCAGTTCTGATCCAATCCCAAGGCGGTATAAACAGCGGGTTGATTTGCGAGTAACTGGGGCAGCAATTCTTCCAATTTAGCTAGTGGATAGGTCTCATCAAAGCCAAAAACCTCCTTGGCTGCCTCCGGCCCATAGCGAAAACCATCCCAGATCTCACGCTCAGCGTCTTTCTCGCGGCAAAATAAAATATGCTTGGCCGGTGCATGATCAGTTGCGGCAACAATCAACAGCACCGCCTCTGGTTCACGAAAACCAGTCAAGTAATAAAAATAGCTATCAAACCGGTATGGATAATGCGCATCACCATTCCGTAGCTGCTCCAGAGCCGTTGGAATAATCGCCACACCCGTCTGCATTTGAGCTGCCAGAAGTTTTCGACGTGCGATAAAAGGTTGAATATAGGTCATAGTTGCAGTTTCAAGTTATTACAATCACTTATTACTTGATCCCTGATTGCGCTTTAAGTTGCTTATCCAGTGCTTCCAGTCGCTCCGGTGTTCCCACATCGATCCAATATCCGGAAAAGTATTCACCACTCACTTTGCCGTGCTCTATCGCCTGTCGCAATAACGGAGCCAATTTCACCGCCATGCCCGGTTTTATTGCGCAAAACAGCTGTGGTCGATAAATACCGATGCCGCTAAACGTTAATCGATTGTTACCTGTCAGCAAGATCTGATTTTGCCGTAACGTAAAGTCTCCTGCGGCGTGGTGCAGTGGATTATCTACCAGTACCAGATGCGCCAACTGCACGCTCTCCGACTGCATCGCACTCATTACCGGTAACAGCGATACATAGTCCATTTCACAAAAAATATCTGCGTTGACCACCAGAAATGGTTGATTGCTGGACTGACCCGTCAATAGTGGCAAAGCATTGGCGATCCCGCCCGCAGTTTCTAGAACCACTCGCTCAGGCGAGTACTGAATATTAACACCATAGCACTCACCTGTACCCAAAGCATTTTCAATCATTGCACCCAGGTACGCATGGTTAATGACAATATCGGTAAAACCAGCAAGCGCCAGATTTCTTAGCTGATATTCAATTAACGACGCACCACCCGCCTTTAACAATGGCTTGGGTACAGCATCGGTAAGCGAGCGCATGCGCTCACCACGCCCCGCCGCAAGAATCATCGCCTTATAGGGAACACCTTTAGAAAGTGTAACCAATCTTCTGGCCCGATTTAACAGGATGCAATTCATCCAATAAATTCAGCAGCGGACGGAGTTCCCGGTAACGCTCGCAAGCTGTACGCAAATATTGCATCACCAGCGGCATATCGTTTAGATAAGCCGCTTTGCCGTCGCGATAATTGAGACGGGCAAAAATCCCTAACACTTTTAGGTGTCGTTGCACACCCATCCACTCAAAGTCGCGATAAAACTCTGCAAAATCTGCAGCCACCGGCAACCCGGCTTGGCGTGCTTTTTCCCAATAGCGAATGGTCCAATCCAGAATGCGGTCTTCGTCCCAGTGAATATAGGCATCTTTGAATAAAGACACCAGATCATAGGTAATCGGCCCATGTACCGCATCCTGAAAATCAAGAATACCCGGATTCGGTGTAGACACCATCAAATTGCGTGAATGATAATCCCGATGCACCAATACTTTGGCCTGTGCCAGATTATTTTGCAATATATGTTCAAAAGCATTGCGTAAAACCGTTTGCTGTTCTTTGGATAGATTCACTTGCAAATGTTTCGCAATATACCAATCAGGAAACAAATCAAGTTCTCGCTGCAATAACGCTTGATCATAACTTGGCAAGCCTTCGACCTGTTGCGACATCTGCATTTGCACCAACGCATCCGTCGCGTCGCAATAAAGTTGATTGGCTGACTCAGGCGCCTGATTGAGTGCATGCAAAAAAGTGGTATGACCCAAGTCGGATAACAACAAAAAACCAAGCTCCAGATTTTGCGCCAGAATTCTGGGCACATGCACCCCGGCTGCAGCCAGAATCTCCGCTACGTGCAAGAACGGCGCACAATCTTCATATTGTGGCGGCGCGTCCATCACAACCAATGTTTGATCATCGAAAGAAATCCGAAAATAGCGCCGGAAGCTTGCATCTGCAGAAGCAGGCTCCAGCGTAAATAATCTTCCGGGAAATTGTCCCTTTACCCAATTCTCAACTTGTTGTGCACGTTCCATTCATATATCCGGATAATTAGTCGTTCTCATCAAGATCAAAAATAGCCTATATTTTAATCATTGAGAAAGCTTCACAAACTTTCCCTAGCGGGTAAAACTGGAACCGTTCTCAATAACAGTGGATAATTCGATCTTGTAAGATATCTCATAGCATGAGATTTTATCACGTCACACACGTGGCCAGCTGATCAACTGGTAGATCAATCAACAAGGAGAACAACCATGATTAATAAAAATGTAATTGACGAAATCAATGCCAAAGTCAGCGAAATTATGCAAAACAGCCCAGCCAAAGATATTGAAAAAAATGTCCGGGTTTTATTATCGGGCGCATTTTCCCGGCTTGAATTAGTCACCCGTGATGAATTTGATATCCAGCAGGAAGTATTACAGCGCACCCGTGAAAAACTGATGATTCTTGAAGCCAAGGTGACCGAACTGGAAGCTCAGTTGGGTACAAACGAAATACAACCAGAGTCCGATAAGTAAATTTATAGCCCTTGGTAATGCTTTGAGTAAATCTTAACCCGCATCCATAACTTAATTCTGCGCTTAATAGATGTCACTCGCCGTACTGTATAGCCGCGCGCTTTCCGGTATTCAAGCACCGTTGGTGACAGTGGAAACACACATCGCCAACGGCTTGCCCAGTTTTACCATCGTCGGTCTTCCCGATACCGAAGTTAAAGAAAGTAAAGACCGTGTCAGAGCGGCGCTGCAAAATGCACAATTCAAAATCCCTGCGCAACGTATCACCATCAATCTGGCCCCTGCCGATTTACCCAAAGAGAGCGGACGGTTCGACTTACCCATAGCATTAGGAATACTCGCGGCGACCGGGCAAATCCCCAAAGATAAACTGGACCAATATGAATGGGCCGGCGAACTGGCATTAACCGGAGAATTGCGCCCGATTCACGGCGCTCTGGCGATGACCTACAACGCATCGCAATCCGGCCGCAGTTTTGTGCTGCCGGAACAAAATGCGGCTGAAGCCGCATTAGTCAAAAAAGCCACGATCTACGCGGCCAAATCGTTACTACAAATCTGCGCGCATTTAACCGGACGAGAAACCTTACCCATTTTTTCAGGCGTAACCGAGACCAGGAACGAAGACTCCACTTACCTTGATCTTGATGAAGTCAGAGGACAAACGCATGCCAAACGTGCGCTGGAAATTGCCGCCGCAGGTGGCCACAGTCTGCTAATGATTGGCCCTCCGGGCACCGGAAAATCCATGTTGGCGGCACGCTTCCCCGGCATTCTACCGCCCATGACCGAGGCGGAAGCCCTTGAATCTGCAGCCATTCAATCACTCAGTTATGGTAACTTCAATATTGAGAATTGGAAGAAACGGCCATTCCGCTCGCCGCACCATACGGCATCCGGTGTTGCTCTGGTCGGCGGTGGCAGCCACCCTCGCCCCGGTGAAATTTCACTGGCCATGCACGGCGTGTTGTTTCTGGACGAGCTGGCCGAATTCGACCGCAAAGTTCTGGAAGTATTGCGCGAACCTCTGGAATCCGGAAAAATCACCATTTCCCGCGCCGCACGTCAAGCAGAATTCCCGGCGCAATTTCAACTAATTGCTGCAATGAATCCCTGTCCCTGTGGCTATTTGGGTCACCCCAACGGGAAATGCCATTGCACCCCAGACCAGATTTCCCGCTATCGCGGCAGAATCTCCGGCCCGCTACTGGATCGTATCGATATGCAGATCGAAGTTCCAGCAGTGCCGCAAGAGGAGCTGATGCGCCAGCGAATCACCGGTGAAAAAAGCAGCATAATCAGAGACCGCGTAACAGAAACGCATCAACGGCAACTCAACCGGCAGGAAAAGACTAATAACCGCTTGAGCGTCAAAGACATCGACAAATTCTGCGCGCTGGATACCGCCAGTGAGAATTTACTGAAGCAAGCGATTAGCCGCTTGAATTTATCAGCGCGCGCATATCATCGCATTTTAAAAGTAGCACGGACAATTGCAGATTTATCGAGTGTTAAAAAAATTAACAATCAGCATATTGCTGAGGCGATTCAGTATCGTAGGCTGGATAAGCAATAAATTTCATATTGCATCATCTTTTAACACCCAATTAAAAAAACCTAATCTTGGGCTATTAATCTTAGATTCTGGATTCTGGACCTGACACTGGCATTTACGATCTGTTGAGTTGACAGCATGTCAGAAAAATTATTAGCAGATAATTGATTGATTTATGTAACAATACATCTTCCGTCTGATATCAAAAGATGGATAACACTGAAGATCAGGATAGATCGCTTTAATTAAAAAGCTGCTGATCAATCTCTCAATCTTATATGGAGTAATAAAATGACAAAAAAACTGATAGTTATATTAACCATACTAATGCTTGTATCACTGAGTGGTTGTTGGGGTCAGTTTTAATTGGGTTTTTAATTGGTAATTTTTGCAATCTGCTTCTTGATTGTTGACAGTATGCAGAAGAATTGTTAGCAATCAACTACTTGATTTATGAACTAAACAACTGCCGGCTAAAGCCGGTGGTTGTTTAATGAAGAAACATGGGGACAGGTCTAGAATTGAGAATATTTTCGATGGATTGCATGATTTTTTGTTTTGTAATCTAAATTCGTGATTCAGTACTTGAATATTCTGCAGGAATTTTCAAGTAATTTGGTTGATTTTTGTACGCATCTCATAGGCACGATTTTGTTTCAGCATTCTGAATATAATGCTGGAAAGTTGTCGGCCAAACGCCAGAATTGCTTGATTATGTGATTTCACCTCAACCCTTTTCTTCTCATAGTAACGCAGGCAAAGGTAACTGTACTACGCTATACGAATGGCAAACTAGCAGTCTTGCATGGACCACGAAATATTGCCCTTTTTGACGAAACAGGATAGAAAATAAAACACAATAAAAAATTGGTGCGTAAATCCGCCGCCTCAGTTTCGCAATAAACCCTAATACGGGTCACGGTGTTTTAGACAACTTATTTGCTATAAAGCCGAACATTCCTATTTGCTGCTAACACCCATGTAAATAGCTGTGAAAAATACCATTGAGAAACACTAAATTACACTTATTATACGAATCTAGCCATAGATAAATATTGTACATCCAAAAATAGGTCTTTGTATTTTTACTCCGCTGCTTACACAAATCTCGATTTGAAAAATAGTATGCCTAGCGGAGAGTATGATTTTTTAAAACCCAGGTGTCTATCAGCGCGCGAAGATGATCAGGATGTGTGGCCGGGAGCCAATGATCGGAGTCAATGGTAACAAACTCCACTTGTGGCAATGCTGCAAGCGCAGTTTGCGTGCGCTTTGCATCGGTGATGCTTCGCCCGCGTGATTGAATCACCAGGCAAGGACAATGCACAGCAGCAACCGGCAGGGGTTGCATAAGTTCAATGAGATTACTGAGGTACTGGACTGTCGGCATCGTCTTGATGTCAAGCCAAGGTGAACCGTAATCTGCCAGTATTTCTTTTAGTTGCGTGTGATTGGCTTCATGAAGACGACGGTCCAGTAGCTGCAGGTCCAGGGTTTCGAGTTGGCGTCGATAAAAACCGAGGCGATTGATTAATTTAATCAATCCCAGAGCAAGATGCAGTACCGGTAGGAGACGACGCAACCAGACAAGAATGCCCATTATCGCCTCACGCGCCATAGGTTCTATGAGCACCAATCCAGCACACCTATCGGGAAAGCGCGATGCGAAGCCAAGCGCAATGTTGGCGCCCAAACAATGGCCCACGACGAAAGCTTGCGCCTGCTGCTCGTGATTCAGCATGCTGGCAATATCTTGACTCCAGTCTTTGATACGTGCCGCTCCTCGCCAAATGGATTCTCCGTGTCCGCGCAGATCTGGACGAAGCAGAAGCCGATCGTTAGCTAAGTGGCTATGTTTAACGAAATGCCACCAACGCGTAGAGTTACTTGCAGCACCATGCAGCAGCACGATGGGCATATTCCGTTCACTTTGTACCGGTGTCCATCGTCGGTAGGCGAGTTCAACGCCATCTTCACCCTGGAAATATCGTTTTTCATCCATCTACAAACGCCCGCTTTTTTCCAAACGCCGCTTGACCATCCGGTGGTAGAGTGACGACAGCAATGGGCGAATCACGGGTAGACCAATGAACCAAGCCAGCGGTTTTAGCAGGAATACCCGGGACATCAACAAAATATAAGCATCCAGTTCGGAAACTATCTTTTGATGTTCATCACGAACATGCAACTGTGTCAGGGCCAAGTGGGGATCAATACCGATGTCACGCAAATGTTCGTCTTGCTCAGTGATATCGAACCAGCATACATCTTCCCCATTTTTTCCTGCCAGCTTTTCATAGTTTTCTCGATCCTTGATACAACTGGGACATGCGCCATCATAATAGACGGTGATCTTTTCTCTTCCCTCACGCATCATAATCCCTCTTGATTAGATACAAAAACGGCAAGGATCTCGAGATCAGGCCTTACATCTCACGCCCATTCTTATTGTAATGATCCAAGCGATATTACTGGCAAAAATAAACAATGAGGGTACCAAATGTTTAAGGTCTGCAACGGGTTCTTCATTGTGTGATTATTATGTCTTACGTAATTGCGTTGTGCTGGGCAAAAAAACCCAGCACAACGGTATTTGACCTGACTTCAGATACTGATTTGTTACCTTATTTCCATAATCCATTTGTCATCAGATCATAATAATAAACTGCCTTTCCTTTTTACTGACTTGAGCCTTAGTCATCATTGCTACTCTCTTCTTCTAGTAATTGCCCCCGAATCACACCTGCTGGGAAAGCCGTACTATGCACATTCGCGTAGATTTTTCCGCCTCGCATTGCAAAAGCCAGAGAAGCGATGTTATTAAGCGGCACGCCGCATGCTTCAATAGCCTCAGGTGTTTCAGGCGATACGATATCGCTGTTATCCAAGGCAACTTCAACTGAACCTTCGCCCACATCCACTGGCGGATCTACAGGACCGAAAAGAAAAGCCACGATCGGCCCGTTCACCCCCGCAGATGCACAGTGAAAATGTGCCTGCGTTATTCCAGAACCATTACGAACAGTAAGACGAAACTGCGCTTTGGTTAACGCCGAATCAAATTCAACTTCGATTGCGCCGGTGGTATCAGCAGCAACCCCGCCTGCGGGAGTGGTAACCTCTTGCGCGCCACTTAAGCCCGCCTTGAATTTTAATTCATTTGCAGCATATGCAGAACTCAATCCAAAAAACAAAATTATCAATAAAAACAGATTAATATACAGTTTCTTCATGATTTATTCTCCTTATAGAATAACCACCTTTCGATAGTGATATTTCTAATTTAAAACTCAAGGTGGTATTCAGGTCCAAAATTAAGAATCCTTGTGCTTGCGAAGAACAACGCCAAACACTCTTCGGCGCAGCTATAGTATGGTGAATTCAAGCACCAATCGCAATAGTTAAATTAAGTAGTAAACTTGCGATTCCCCTTGGTCTTGCCACTGGGCTGTTTATTAATTTAAAGTTATGACTCCATGAGCAAAGTTGTTCTTGTTTTACTGTGTAAGCGACCGGCTCTCGGCATAGGTAAGCAAAGATTGGCTGCGAGCCTAGGCATGGAATTGGCGCAGCAGGTTGCTGATGCATTGTTGGCATGTGCACTGGAAGACACATGTCATTGGCCTGGCTCGGTGATCATTGCGCCCGCCGATCAAGAAGATATGGAATGGGCGCAAGCCTTGTCAGTACCAACGTATTTTCCGGGAACCATTATGCCGCAGGTGGCAGGCAATTTGGGACAGCGGCTCAATGCATTAGATCGGGCATTGCGTGCGCAAGGCATGGAACAATTGGTATTTATCGGCAGTGACGCACCGGGGTTGACTTCAGTTGATTACGAGGCGACCTGTGCTGCATTGCAATATCATGATGTTGTGTTAATTCCAGCCCTCGATGGTGGTGTCGTGCTTATGGCCAATCGATGTGCATGGCCGGACTTGGCTGCCTTGCCGTGGAGCAGCAGTCGTTTAGGCCTCTCTTTGATGGATATTTGCCGCAATGCCGGACAATCCGTGATGACGATAAAACAAGGGCGTGATGTCGATGAGTTGAAAGATTTGATAGCGTTGACTCGTTTGCTGCGACAGGATGAACGACCCGCACGCCGTGCATTGTTGGAGCTTGTTGATAAGATCACTTCATCTACAAAAATACCTTATGGTTAAGTGTAGTGTCATTATCCCTTGCTATTATGATGATGAAAATTTAGCGCGTCTAATGGAGCAGTTGCAGCAATTACCAAATAAGCCGTGTGAAATCATTATCGTTGATGCTGCCAATAGCGCTCGTTGCTTAGATATTTGTAAACAGTTCAGGATACAGCGGTTGGTGAGTGAGCCTTGCCGTGGGCAGCAATTGCGCCTTGGCGCAATGCAGGCCAAAGGCGACGTGTTGTGGTTTCTGCATGCGGATGCGCAACTCTCCACCGATCCGGTGGCAGCGATATCAAGTGCGTTAGCACGAGGTGCAATTGGTGGTTATTTTCGTTTCCGCTTTGCCAAGCCGCGTGCTTGGCAAGCTTTTATTTTGGAACCGGCGATAGCGCTACGATGCCGTTTCGGTGTTCCCTATGGTGATCAAGGAATTTTTATCAAGCGCTTAGTTTATCAACAAATAGGCGGACATGCGCCGTGGCCGCTGTTTGAGGAAGTGCCTTTAGTGCAATCCACTCGCCGTTGTGGTAAGTTTTTAGCATTGTCCGAGCCTGTTTTTGTCGATACGCGTCGTTGGCGGCGTGATGGTTGGTGGCGGCGTACCTGGCATAATCGCAAATTGGCCTGGAATTTTATGCGTGGCGTTACGCCTCAGGAGCTCGCTGAAAAATACCATTCTAAAATTGGCTCGTGAATGACATAATGATGCAAATCATCCAATGTGAAGGAATATCATGCAAGAGATTGTGCAAAAATATTATGGTGAAACCCTTACGGGAACTCAGGATTTATTGACTGATGCGTGTTGCACAGACACAGGATTGCCACATTTTATCAAACCGCTGCTGAATCGAGTGCATGCGGAAGTGCGAGCACGTTATTACGGCTGCGGTCTGGTTTTGCCTGAATTACTGGAGGGATTAGCCATTCTGGATCTAGGGTGCGGTGCAGGGAGAGATGTGTATGTGCTATCGCAATTAGTCGGAGAGAAAGGACAAATTATCGGCGTGGATATGACTGAGGAGCAACTGGCAGTTGCCCGTCAGCATGAAAAATACCACCAGAAAGCCTTCGGCTACAAACGCAGCAATGTGCGCTTTCTGCACGGCTATATCGAACGGTTGCACGAGCTTGAATTGGCGGATGCCAGCGTGGATTTAATCGTATCCAATTGCGTCATTAATCTGGCGTCAGATAAGGCGGCGGTATTGCGTGAAGCTTTCCGTACATTGAAACCTGGTGGGGAATTGTATTTCTCCGATGTCTACAGCGACCGGCGTATTCCAGCGGAATTGACGCATGATCCGGTGCTGTATGGCGAATGCTTAAGTGGTGCGCTGTATTGGAATGATTTTTTGCAACTGGCGCGCAAGAATGGTTTTTCCGATCCACGTTTGGTCGAAGATCGGTCAATTGCCATTAATAACTCTGAGTTATCCGACAAAACCGGGAATATTCGTTTTTATTCGGCAACTTATCGGCTGTTTAAACTGCACGATCTGGAGCCGGCTTGTGAGGATCATGGACAATCGGTGGTATATCGAGGCACGGTTCCTCATCATCCCCATGCATTTCGGTTGGATAAGCATCATTTTATTGAAGCTGGCAGGCAGTTTCCAGTGTGTGGGAATACTTGGCGTATGCTGCATGACACGCGATTCAGAGAGCACTTCGATTTTTATGGTAACTTTGATCAGCATTTCGGTATTTTTCCTGGTTGTGGTATGGGCATTCCGTTTGCAGATGCAACCACTGACGGACAGACCAGCGGATGCTGTTAAACATGAATGCCACTGTTTTACCAACATCTGGAAAGCCCCATACCCATCGCTCCAAATCATGGTATGTCACACACGACAACAAGCCGCATGGTTTTATCCGATCGCATGCTTTGGAGGAATTATGGTTTCACACCGGCACCGCGTGTAATTTAGCTTGCCCCTTCTGCCTGGAAGGATCAAAACCTGGTGATGATCGTCTGCAACTGATGCGTTTCGATGATGCTAAACCATATATTGACGAAGCAATGGTTCTGGGCGTTAAGCAATTTTCTTTTACCGGTGGAGAGCCTTTTGTTAATAAAGACATAGTGCATATTCTCGATTATGCATTGCAGCATCGCCCCTGCATGGTGCTGACTAACGCTACGGAACCACTGATCAAGCGTTTGTCGCAATTGGAGTCAGTGCGTGAACTTCCCCATGCTGTGCATTTCCGGGTTAGCCTAGATCATTTCCTGGCGGATGAGCATGATCGAGCCCGTGGTGAGGGGATGTTTTCGATGGCGCTGGATGGTTTATGTGCTTTGAATGAGTTGGGATTCGGTGTATCCGTGGCAAGTCAGAAAATTTCTGGTTTGTCGGCAAGTAAAGTGGCTAAGTGCTTTGCAGAGGTTTTTCGCGGCGCGGGTTTACCAGAAAATTTACCGCGAATTGAATTTCCTGAATTTTATCCACCTAATAGTACCGTTCCTGCGCCCCAGATTACACAGAGTTGCATGGTGGATTATCAAACCGAATCGACCCGGCGTGAATTCATGTGCGCTTTTAGCCGTATGGTGGTGAAGAATGCCGGTGAATGCAAGGTTTACGCGTGCACACTGGTCGATGACGATGCCGATTATGTGTTAGGGCGAACTCTGACTGAGAGTCTGCAAGAACCGGTGAGTATGAAACACCATCGTTGTTACAGTTGTTTTCAGTTTGGCGCTTCGTGCAGTGAAATGAAGCGATAATGATGAAATGTCATTGATTATTCGGGTTGTTTTTTAGTTTTGACCTGCAGTGTTTTTAATGTCGCAATGAGAATAGCATCAAGTGCCTAGATTAAGATTGACTTTAGTCAGAAACGAATCTGCCGACTATAATGAAGCTATTACAATCTAGAGGTGAAGGGCTATGGCATACTCTGCCAAAGAAACCGATACAGTAAGTCGTAATTCAGTGACAAAGAATGAACAACTACTAACGATGATCGAGCGCGTCACTTGTGCTCTCAGAACTTTGAGCGCTGGCAATCATACTTTATTGCATGCCTCAGACGAGCAAGAATTGCTGCATGATATGTGCCAAGTTATCGTGGAAAAAGGTGGTTATCGCATGGTTGGCGTCGCATATGCAGAACACGACAAAGATAAAAGCCTTCACTGGATGGCAAGTATTGGAGTAGATAAAGAATTTGTGGAGGCGCTACAATACACTTGGGCCGATACAGAAATGGGACGCTCCGCCACAGCTATTGCGATTCGCACAGGCCAGCCCTGTGTGGGCAGGAGTATCCTCACTGATCCTGTCTATGCTGCCCCCGCTTATGCTCCCCTTCGCGAAAATGCAATCAAGGCCGGTTATGCTGCAGTTACCGCTTTTCCTTTGCGCGTTAATGAGCAGGTGCTTGGTGCCTTGGTTATGGGTGCAATCGAACCTGATGCGTTTGATGAAGAAGAAGTCAAATTACTCAGCGAATTGGCCGATGACTTGGCTTATGGCATCACCAACCTGCGCATGCGCATTGAGCATCAGACAGCCCAAGCTACCATTGCACGGCTGGCTTATTATGATTCCTTGACTGAATTGCCCAACCGCACCTTCATGCTTGAGCGCTTGCAAGATGCCATTCAAACTGCAAAAAGTAACCATCATCCTCTCGCTCTCTTGCATATGAGTATTGTCCGGTTACGTGGCATCAATCAAATCTTAGGTTATGGTTCGGGAGATCAATTGTTGCAACAACTGGCTCAGCGGCTGAAGCGCAGCCTGGAAACTGGTAATTTCCTGGCGCGAGTCGGAGAAGGCGAGTTTGCTTTGCTCTTGCCCAGCGGAGGATCTGATGATGCTATTCAAGCTGCACAGCGGCTGGCTAATGTCTTGCACGACTCCGTGGAAGTGGCGGGTTTAATGGTCGATCCGCGCGTCAGCATAGGCATTGCCCTTTATCCAGTTCACGCCATCAAAGCGGATATCTTGTTGCGACGTGCTAATGCGGCTACAAATGATGTCTGTCCTTCCCGGGGCGGCTACGCCATATATACAGGAGGACAGGAACAAGAATGTACCCGACGTCTTTCCTTAATGGGGGATTTTCGACAAGCGATTGAACGGAAAGAGTTATTGCTATATTGTCAGCCCAAAGTCGACATTGTTTCGCGACGGGTGTGTGGAGCAGAGGCTTTGGTGCGCTGGCAGCATCCTGTGCACGGTATGCTTGCAACCACGGAGTTCATCAAGCTCGCTGAAAATGCCGGTTTAATTACTCCTCTGACGCATTGGATGCTCGATGCAGTTTTTAGTCAAAGTTATGCCTGGCATGAAGTAGGGTTAGAGCAGGCCTTATCGGTGAATTTGTCCGCGCATGATTTGTATGACCCTATGCTCATCGACCGTATCAAAGGTCTGTTTTCCACTTGGAATATTAGTCCGGAGCTGATTCAATTTGAATTGACCGAGAGCACCTTAATGGAAGAGCCGTCAATCGCACTAGAAACATTAACCAAGCTAAAGAAACTTGGGACCCGATTATTCATTGACGACTTTGGCACGGGATATTCGAGCTTGAGTTATTTGCAAAAACTGCCAGTAGATTCAATCAAGATTGATCAGTCGTTTGTCATGCCAATGGAAGCAAACAATGATTCAGCTGTGATTGTGCATTCGACCATTGAACTTGGGCATAATCTGGATTTGGAAGTAGTGGCGGAAGGAGTCGATAGCCAGGCTGTGTGGGATCTCCTGGTAACATTGGAATGCGATGTGGCGCAAGGCTATCTGATCAGCATGCCGATGCCAGCAGAGGAATTCAGCAATTGGGAAAGCGAATGGGTGCGTATGCCGGTATAAGGGTGCTGTGTATATTTGTCCGTAATGTATTGTCAAGTTAAGTAAATTTGGACACAAATATTCAATTACAGACTTTAAGTCTGACGATACTTTTTCCAAGACGCAAAAACCCCTTATTTCAGCTCGCTATAGTAGCTTAAGTTAAATCAATAATAGAACTAATGCACATTGTATGATTTCAAATGAAAATCGATGGCACTTGTATAGCGTCGCTGATTTTTTTATTTCTCTATTATCGTTCAGGTCCAGCTCACTTAGCATTATCCTTGTTTCATATCAATTCCTTGCAAATCTTATCCCAATGGTTGCATTGGTATCAGATGCAGTCAATATGGCAGAAAAATGATCGTCGATTTGAATCCACTGTGCACGACCAAACCTGATATCGGTCGAAGTGAGAGGATCGCACGCTCTTGCATTTTCCAATTCTTCTGCAATATCCGTACAAACTAAATGATAAAGCTGTTGTGCCATGCCGATATCGGAATCAGGAATCGGTGCATCACGCGATGTGGGGCTTTTGTTCCGCCCACCGCTCATGCCGCGATAATAGGTGATTTGACGAAAAGTTGGATTATCATCGATTTCCACACGAGAAATAGTACTCCGCCCTTTATCCGCATATTCCTGTTTTGTATACAAAGACTCCTTGATCTGTATGTAATCCCGCGCTTGTAGAATATCCGCAATCATTTCTAGTGGTGTATTGATTGAAATACCCTCGATTTCAACCGTTTTCAATGTTTGCCTTTCCGAATTGCCAGCCCATCCATGCGATGCAGTAATGCATAGTAGCCCGACAATCCAAAACAACATGAACTTCCGAGTAAGACTACCCTGGCATAATTTTTTCCATTTCATATTGTTCATCTCAATCTCCTTGTAAAAACTTTAATGCGCATGTTCACCGGGTGGCGGCATGATTTCATCTTCTTGATTAAGTTGCCTCAACTGCAGTGTCAAAGCATCGAAATTTTGCCAACCAAATCCTTCGAATTGGCCCACCCATCGTGCGCGCAAGTAACCAAAACGATCGGTAATAAATTCCATATGTCCAGGAAACATTCCTTTACCCGACAAATCAGGAACCGTTCTAACTCGGCGGTAGAGCCAATAACTATCTTTGATCTCCGACCAACCCTCGATTACCACAGGAAAATTAGCAATTTCAGCAACTTGCTCCAACTCCGCTTGACTCAGCGCACGAATTGGAACCGCCAGAATCTCAGTATTTAGCGCCTTGATTCTGTCATATGCAGCAGCCAATTGAAAAAAGCGTTCTTTAGATTGAGGCCAGGAAAATAACACCAGCAATACATTCTTTTGCAAACGGAAATCTTTTAAATTGCCACTGGAACCATCATTCGCTGCATAATTAAATACCGGCGATGCGATGACAGGCATCTCAGGTAAAATCATACTCCCCAACAAGCGCGCATCAAAACCACGCGACAGTGCATGAAGAAAATTGATCAAATCCCAGCGATCATCTTCGGATAAAGTTGCTGCATAACCAGGCATTTGCGTTCCAGGGATACCGTGCGTTAACAGATGAAAAACGTTACCTACGGTATATTTTGCCGTATGTTGTTGCGTCAACAGATCGGTAGGGTCACGCACGTCGGGATCGACCACAGGCTGAGTACCCTTGCCTTGCGGTCCATGACAGTTGCTGCAGTTTTCTGCAAACAACCTGGAACCATTAACAATGGAGATCGCATCAAAAGGGATTGTCGGTTTCAGATAAGTCTCAGGATAAGCTTCAATCGCCAAAGGCGGCAAAGCAATCGCCATCGAACTAATTCCCAGCAAACTAGGCACCAAAATCTTTGTCATGCGGTTCCAGTGATTCTTTTTACCCAACCAGATAGTACTCAATGCGATGAGAAACAACACAATTCCGGACCACACCATTTCTTGCACATACGGCTCATCCCAGGTTGCATTGATCGAGAAACGGAACGGATAAGGCCAATTCTCAATCATCGTATGCTTGGCAGGCAGCGTATTGGCCAGAATGGTTGCAAGTAGTACCAGCAATACTGCTAAAAAGAACTCAATACCGACCCACTGCCTTAGATGTTTAGTACTGCGATTGTTCTGTTCAACACCATCCTCAGACAACCTGGGAAGCCACCGGTAACGTGCTTGATATGCAATCACCAAAATGACCGCCAGAATACTTAACTTGGCGATTAATAACCAGCCGTAAGGACTGGCAACCAGGGTATGATAAAAAGTCTCAACCAAGCGATCGGTCACAATCAAACCGGTCACCGCCAACAGCAACATGACAGGCGCTGCAACAACTGAGAATTTTTTCAGATAACTTGTCGTTACCAAGCCCAGTGCTTTACCGGATTCACTGTGGCTACTGTATAAAATAAGCAGAACAGCTGGTAACGCACCAAACCAGGCGCCTGCCAGCAATATATGCACCGCATACGGAGCAACCGCTGCAAACGACATCTCATCCGCGCTGGAATGACTCATCAGCGTACCCGCTATCAACGGAAACGAAGCAACAACAGCCCATAAAAGATAATGCCATTTTTCTCGCTTGGCACGCCGAAGAACAAGAATAGCCATCAATAGCACACTTGCCAGCGCCGCGCGAGCCACCCAAACATAACCAATCTGCGTTTTCTGCACGATTTCCAGCCAAGCAAGTGGACTCCAAACATTAGCAACAATTCCCGTTGCTTCACCCGTCGTGATAGCCAGAATGCCAATCAATCCAAGTAAGACGGCACCCGCCATCCATGGAAAACACCTTTCCAACCGGGCGACCCAAGCAGCTTCAAATAATGTTTTCTGCTGACCAATAATAAACAGAAAAACACAACTTCCAAATAAAATTAAATTGGCGGTCAATTGTGACCACCGAGCAAATGCAGCAATGAATTCAATCATGTTCTTACGATAAGGCCATTTCTATTATTGTGACAATACCTGCGAAATAGATTGCATAGACAGCAACTCGATCAGCAGGCAATTCAGGATTTTCTGGGTTCAGATAATATATGAAAACATTCTACCTTGAGTTGAGAGATATTCAAGTTTACTGATGTGCGTACCACCAAACACTTAAAGTTGCCCTTATGATTGCGTATTGCTGATTTATCAAACAATGAATAAATAACTCCCAACGCATTAATAAATGCGCCCCGCCATGTTGCACTAAGGCTATATGAAAAATAGGTATGAATTATTTTTCAAACAAGGAAAACGATTAGAATATATTTTCATCCATCAATTAGGAATTCAACAAGGTAACTAGCAAAAGTGTTTTGTTTCCTGCGGTATGCCACAAAACCTAACAGTCCTAACCCAGCCAGTAGCATAGCGTAGGTGGAAGGGCTCCGGTATCAGCGATACGTCCTGTGAGTATTGGATTTTCGAGTCCGTCAACATCTACTACAACATCTCTGCGAGTGAACTCTACACTCCATGTCTCCCCGAATAAGTTTAGTTCCGAATTAGACCAGTAACCGCCGTTCCGTAAATTAATGAACGGTGCTGGGGTGCTGGGGTGCTGGGGTGCTGGGGTGCTGGGGTGCTGGGGTGCTGGGGTGCTGGGGTACTGGGGTACTGGGGTGGCGGACTGATCCCATCCTCAAAAAATTAATGACGCATGTCAGCCTGATGCTTCACCGACATATGCATTTGCGTCTGCCAACCATGTAATATTCCTGTGTGTGTCGTAATATGCGACACCACCCGGTCTCGATTCTAATGCTGCGTCGACCGTTAATACCAGCCCGAGTGAAAATATTCCCGCACATAACAACGTGGTTAATGATCTGTTGATATGATTCATAAACATGCCCCTTATTTAAGTTA
>NZ_JAIEMO010000020.1 GCF_019752095.1 Nitrosomonas sp. | reverse complement strand
ACGATTCAAGAAATAAACTATCCACGCGAATATCTCAAGCAAATCACTTCAGCGATGGTGAAAATGGGAGGAGCACTTGGTTGCCCGGATGTTTATCCTGATGAACCAGGTTTGAATTTTCGTGGTAATCAGTATTCTCCCCCAGGCGCTTACAAGCATTTCTCTCAACTCTCAGGGATTGTACCTATCGCGCCGACAGTTGAGAAAGTCAATTATTTAAATACGCGCGGCGATAAAAAGGGCCATGTGCCAACAGTTCAGGAACTCCTGGTATTCGCACGCGATGATTTAAAGTCCAATTATATATTCTGGCAACGTCTTCCAGAATACGTCGATGATGTTCTAGAAGTGATGCGCTGGAAAAGACAGGCAAGTTCCCCATCAGGTGGTTTGAGAACGACTTGTCCGAGTACCTATCCATCCTGTACTTGGAATTAAATATTATTTGTTTGCAGTAGTCCTGGCTCAGTCTGTCAATCGCTTTGTCAAATTCGGTAGCTGTTTGTCAGGCCGAGTTTGGACTGCTATATTTTATTATTGATCAGCAAACCATTTGGTTGCGTAGCGAATTAAATCTCCAGTATCTCTTAATTTCAATTTAGTGCGAATATTAAATCGGTGTGTTTCTATCGTTTTAATGCTGCGAGATAAATGGTTTGAAATTTCATGGCTGTTATAACCTAGGCCAATCAAGTGGAACACCTCAAATTCACTGGGAGTGAGGGAGTTTACCGTAGCTTCTTGTTCATAACCTCTCACGGCGATTCGCTTTAATACTTGTTCTTGAATACTTTTGCTCAAGAAAATATTACCTTTCAATACTTCGCGAATCGCTGTTATCAGGACATTCCTTGGTTCCTGTTTCATCACATATCCTCGGGCGCCAGCTCTTAATGCACGCTCTGCATAGACAGATTCATCATGCATAGAAATAAAGAGTACAGGCAATGTGGGGTTTAATGATTGAATACTTTTAATGATTTCGAGTCCTGACACTGATTTGAGTGAAACATCCAAAATAAGAATATCAATAGAAATGTTTTTCTTGATGATTTCAATAGCCTCGGGACCATCTCCTGCTTCGCAGGAAACTTCCATATCCGTCTCCATATTAATCAACATCGCCATGCCGTGCCTAATCATGGCGTGATCATCGACTAACATTACTTTTGATTTAGTATTAACTGTCACCTTGATTTACTGGAACCATGAAATGCACTTCTACACCGCTCTCATTCCGTCTTAAAATTGTTAACTTACCGTCTAATTGTTTTGCGCGATAATGCATGATCTTTATCCCCATTCCAGAAAAAAAATTTTCTTCTGAGGTAGATCCATTGAAACCTTGACCATCATCACAAATTGTAAGATGTATGAATCTCTCACTTAATTCATTTATTGTTAAAGAAATAGATATATGCTTTGCTTTACCATGGATTACTGCATTATTAATTGCTTCTTGGGCAACTCGATACATATTCAGCGTTATTACACTGCCCACATCTTCGTTGCCTATATTATTAGTGAAAGTACAGGTAACATTATACGTTCCGCTAATTCGGGTGGCGAGCGTTTGAAGTGCAGATATCAATCCGTTGGCTTCTAATTCAAAAGGCAATAAAACTTTTGAGAGTTGCTTGATATTTACAACCAGATTTTGTGTTTGCAATGCAATGGATGCTGCCAATTCTGAAATTTTTTCACGTGGTTGATCCATGTCGCCGGTTTGCAATTCCAGAACACTGGCTTGAAATGCGACGGCGGCTATTTGTTGACCAATATTATCATGCAACTCTTGCCCAATTTTATGAACCTGGTCTTCTGCGACTGATACTAAAGCTTCCTCCAATTGTCTTAGCTCAATCCAGCCTTCTAAAACACTTGCAATTGCATCAATAAGTTTTTGTTCTTCGATATTGGAACCTTGCACATCCTGTGCATAGTAAACCCGCAAGTATCCATGATGTTTATGATTAATGTAGATATCAGATTGAATGAAAAAATTAAATATAGACTTTCTATCGTTCGATCTGACTGGTTTTATTATCTCGATAATATTAGCGGATTGTGCTTCAATAAGCTGGTTTTTATTATAATCTTTTGAGACATACCGTTTATCATTAATTAAAATTTCAGCTACGCTAGCATGAGGAAACTGTAAGGCGGGGATCAAATGCTTAAATATTTTCTGACATACCCCATCGATGGACATCTCCAGTTCCATTTCCTGTCGTATTTCATAAAGACAAGTAATTTCCTTGAGTCTTTTGCGTAATTCTTTTTCTTTATTAGTCAGTTCAATGGAATATTCTTCTGCTTTAACTTTTGATTGCCGCGCTTCCTTTTCAGAGCTTATTAGTTTTCTAATGAACCAATTCAATAACAAAATTTCAGCAAGAATTAGAGCAACTAAATAAAGGATGATGTCTTTTAATTTATCATTAACTGGCATAAACAACTCATCCTGATCCAATTTAAGTGTCATCACAACACCCAAAGTGGGTAACGGTGTATATGCCTCAATGACGGGAACACCCCGGTAATCAACTGCAGAAGCAAAACCATCCTTACCTTTTAACGCCATTTCCTTTGGGGAATTGTTTTCTCTACCATAGCTTATACTTAAGTGCGTAAATCTAATAGTGGCAGGACTGCTGATAAGACACGCAATTGCTTGACGATTTTCTGCTAAGTTAGCACAGATTAGAAATTCCACACTTTTCCCAATTGATTGAACATTCACAAAACTTCTGGTCAAATTAGGCAGTCTTGTTTCGGTGGTGATTCTTCCAATCTTTTTGCCTTGATTAAATACATTAACAGTTGTTCTCAGGATAAACACATTATCCCAAATAAGCTTTGAGCTTCCAGCGTTGTCCAGAAGTATTGTGGGATTTTCATTCGAGCTAAATACACCCACCTGAGACAGAATGTTGTCGTTGCGGTCATAAATTACCGCAGCGCTAAAACCTATCAGAGTAAGGGAATTTACATTTCGAGTCAGATTGCTACTTGCAGATTCATTGTCGATATTATCATTCAAATCCTGCATAAACTGAACAATAAAGGGCCTAAGTGCCAGAGCGCGGGTATCTTCTATTCCTTTTTCTATTCTTGTCTGAAACAATAATGCCTTACCTTCTAGGGCTCCAGTTAACCCTCTGCCTAATACGGTTTCAATTTGCTGACGCATCGCATTATAAACAGTGATTCCAGTTGTCAGAGTCAATCCCAATAATAAAAGACCACCTATGATGCTGATTTTGTGATCATCTTTTGTAAAAAACACGCTACTCTCCTTGGATTGTATTTGTTAGAAAGGATTTTCTCAAAACATTACATGATGTTGTGAACGTTCTAAACTTCGGGATGGCTAAGGCTTTCAGAAAAGACTAGTGTAACAATTAAATTATAATAAACAGCTGGTTAAATTTCTCTTGTGTCTGAAAGATTGTTTAATATTTCAGTGCTGGTATTTTTGTAACCAAGATTGGCCTTATTTTTAGAAAAAATCGTAACATGTTTACCCGATGATAGGGACTATTTAGGTAAGTAATTTATTGGCACCATACTGCTTGTTATAAAGAAACTAATGGATGAAGACTAATTCATACCCACTCAGTGCTCTTTTCCTTAAGCATAATAAAGGAGCATTTTGAACCTGTTTTTAACACCGAAGATTTAATCTCTTCCGGGTTTAATTCCCCACCCTTTGGGGAGAATGCTGGCTGAAAACCAGCAGATTGAAGAGCGAAGTTAATACTCCGCTGCTTGCGGCGGAGTGCTTTATTACAGATAGTTTTCCAGCGGCCTGTTACGTATGAATCTTGCAAATTATTCTATTGAGCCTTGAATAACACATGTTCACGTAGGCCTACGACAATACCTTACTACGAAGTAGTCAATGAAAAAATAAACTACTTGCTCAATAATGGCTAATCAATTGCGTGATCAATATATCCATTACCTTCTTTAATGTGGCGTCAGCAGTTTAACTGCTCGTCCAGTTTTTGGATGGTGCTCCACTTTCAGATGGTTCTCAAATTTCAGTCGAACATTTTTGGGGTGTTGTACGATTGCGTTAATGAGTTGTAGTAGCGGATAGTTTTGCGTATTTACTAGCCGATACTGATTGATCATTTTTAAAGTATGTGGTCCTTCTCCAGTAATCGCATTCGTTTCTTCTCTGGCCAGTTTTCGGCCTAATGTATAATGATGCGAATTTTCACTCGTCGCAGTGGTGATCAAATCACCCAATCCTGCCAATTGATAAGGACTGCCCGGCTGCCCGCCTAATTCAAGTACAATCTGATCCAATTCTTGCAAGGCGGCTACAGCAAGAAAGCCCCGCATATTGTCACCCAGCTTGAGCTCATCGGCCATGCCAAAGGCCATGGCATATACATTTTTTAAAATTACAGACCAGCTGATACCGGTAATGTCTGCGGTGTGTTCAAGCAGCAGTTTGGAGTGAGCGAAGCAGGTCTGAATCCTATCAAATGAAGTAAAGTCATGGCAACCCAATTGCCCAAAAGCATATCGATTGGATCGAATTTCTTCGGAAATCATTGGGCCATAAAGTAGGGCGTAAGGTTGTTCATACACAAGGTTGTCGGCAAATATTTGAGCCGCAGTTTTACCTGACTCATCCAACCCTTTGGCAATACTGACACATAAGCAGGTTTTTTTCAGCCTAGGTGCGATGTGCTGAATTACTTCACGATGCGGGTTCACCGGTAGGCAGAACAATACGATATCAGCCTGCGGCACGCTTGCTTCAAGATTGATGGATGAGCCGCTGTTTTGAGGAAATTTCTCCCAAATATCCAGTGCATGACGATCTTTGAGTAGAAATTCCATTGCATGCCCCATTTCCCCATGACCGAGAATAAGTATTCGGAACGATGTCATATAGAATTATTATTAAATAAATACGTTTGAGTGGCGCATGGTTTCTTTTCTAATTGAGAAGGATTATGTTTATTGGCTTTCCGGATGCGGCAATATGCCGCATTGCCAATAGCGATGCCTTAACCGATAATTCAATGGACATATTATGTAATACATTGAATAGAATTGTAGTACATCTGCTTTCAATAATTCTCAAAAACTCCAATAAAACACTGAGTAATTCTTAATCGACATTTTGCAACTGCCTGAAGGATAAAGACACATTGATTCTAAAGACAGTGTCCATTACATCATTTTTCTTTTAAGAATAAATTTACACTATCCATGCGAGGAATATCAGGACATGCCATTGACCATTAAACAACAAACTTCAATTCTTCAACTCATTTTGGCGATGTTCAATGCACCTCCAGGAGCGAGTAATCTCAATTATTTCGTTGCGCAGCTGAAACATGGTCAAGCATTGGAAAATTTGGCGCAATCATTGGCGAGAAGCGTTCTGTTTTTTGACAAACAATATGATGTTAATCTTACTCCCGTCGATTTTGCCGGTGCTTTGACAAAGGATTTGTTCGGCGATCGAATATCAAGCAGAAATAAGGCCTTAGTCATCGAGTATATGGTTAATAAAATATCGTCCGGATCATCCCAGACAGAATTAGTTTCAGAATTCATCAATGTCTTATTCTCGATTCCTACTTCTGATTCCAATTGGGGTGAAGCAGCTTTGCACTATCACATTCATAATGTCACAAAAATTATCAATCATTTATTATGCGATACCTTCACTGCTGAGAACAAAGCCGTTGTGATTGAATTTATTCTGGCTCAAATGAAGGTTGGAAAAACTTTTGGGACAATGATCGTTTGGGGCATTAGAACCTTGATCAGTGTCGATCACGATAATCCTGTTTGGGGGAGTGCGGCAAAGCTATTCGATAATCGAGTCGAAGTTGCAAAATATCATTCTATCGATAAAATCGGCATCGTTAAAGATCTTGCGGTTTTGCAACAAATTCTATCGGGTGTGACTGCGAATTTCGAGACAGTTGTAGTCGCAAAAGCTGCGATTGATAAATTACAGGATGATCCTGTGATGCAGCTACAATACTTTAGTCCATTTCGTCTGGATGAAGTATTGAAAAACGAGAAGCAAAATTCTGCATTATCCGCTGCGCAGGAATTAAAATTTGCATGACAGATGTTTCATAATTTTATCGAATTTATCATGGTACTTTTTCTATTCATGCGAATGAGCGGTTTTTAATCAGTCATTTTTGGTACTATTCAGACATGGCTAATTTAGGTTTTGTGTGATTTGCTGTGAAGAGGTCGATAGTCCATGCCACGTATTGAAGCAGTATTTGAGAATTCGCAAGGTGAATCATTAACGGGTTTGTTGGAGATGCCAACCGGCGCTGTTAAATCGTATGCGCTGTTTGCCCATTGTTTTACCTGCTCCAAAGATAATCCGGCGGCGGCACGCATTGCTCTTGCATTGGCTAGCCGGGGCATCGCCGTGTTACGGTTTGATTTTACTGGGTTGGGTACTAGCACAGGTGATTTCTCACACACCAATTTTTCGTCCAATATTCAGGATTTATTAGCCGCAGCGCAATATCTCGAGCAGCAGTATGCTGCGCCTTCATTGTTAATCGGACATAGTCTGGGCGGCGCTGCCGTATTAGCAGCGGCACAAGAGCTGTCGTTGGTAAAAGCGGTGGTTACTATCGGCGCGCCGGCAACCGCATCGCATGTCAAGCATTTGTTTGCAGATTCGTATCATAAATTGCAGGATCAGCAATCGGTACAAGTTGAGTTGGGTGGAAGAAGTTTTAATATTCGTCGTCAATTCATTGATGATCTGGAAAAATATAATTCCGTGGCGCATATCGGCGAATTGAGAAAGGCGTTACTAATCTTGCACGCGCCGCTGGATGACACGGTTTCGATAGACGAAGCAGCACGCATATTCACCGCGGCCAAACATCCCAAAAGCTTTGTATCGTTGGATGATGCAGATCATATGTTATCCAACCCGAAAGACTCCCAGTATGTTGCGGAGGTATTATCCGCCTGGGCAAGTTGTTACCTAGAAACGGATCAACTATCAGCAAAGCAAGAGGAAACTGCAAGACCATCGGTCAAACAGGGTGTTGTGATAGTGCGTGAGCGCGATAAAAAATTCACGCGTGAGATTTTGACACAGCATCACGGCTTGATCAGCGATGAACCCATCGCGCTTGGAGGTTCTGATCTTGGATTTAATCCTTATGAATTATTACTTGCCGCGCTGGGTAGTTGTACTTCAATGACCTTGCGTATGTACGCAAATCACAAGCAAATTGACTTGCAGGACATCCAGGTTGAGTTGCAGCATGATCGGATTCATGCTGAAGATTGCGCTGATTGTGAAAAACAAAAGACGCAAATTGACGTCTTAACACGAAACATTCGACTGACAGGCGATCTGAGCGATCAGCAACGTGCTCGATTATTGGAAATTGCCAATAAATGCCCGGTTCATAAAACGCTGCAAGACAAAATCCAGATAGATACCAATCTTGCAGATTAATACTGATATGCAATCCACAGAGAATAATGAAAAATATCGTATAGATAAATGGTTGTTTGCGGCGCGGTTTTTCAAAACACGCGCATTAGCAGCTGCAGCGATTGATCGTGGCCGGATCATGATTAACGATCAACGAATCAAGCCTGCCAAAACGATTGCAGTAGGGGATAAAATAGAAATCCGTATTAATAATTATCAGTATACGATTGAAGTATTGGGATTGTCGAATAAAAGAGGGTCTGCGCCACAAGCGCAGCAGCTTTATCGTGAAACCGATGAAAGCCGGGAGCAACGGGTGTTGTTAGCAGCACGGCTAAAAGCTCAGCCTCAGCCTTTTTTTGCCAAAGGACGTCCAACCAAGCGCGATCGACGAGAAATTGAACGGCTTACTTCAAGCACTGGTGAATTTTGAGGATCAAGTGAGAGAATATGAGCAATGACACCTTCAATTTAGGCAAAGAACAATTGATCAAACAATCGTTGGTGCAAATGGATCAACATTTGCAAGGCGCAAATTATACGCAAGCGCAAAAGTTGGCGCTGACCTGCAGAATTTTGTTTGATAATGGGCATGATTCAGGATTGGCCGGACAAATTACCGCGCGTGGCGAACAACCGGGTACTTATTTGACGCAACGATTGGGATTCGGTTTTGACGAAATTTGCGTCAGCAATTTATTGCTCGTCAATGAAGATCTGGAAGTATTGGAAGGCGACGGCATGGCCAATCCGGCCAATCGCTTTCATTCCTGGTTGTATCGCGCCCGGTCTGATGTGCAGTGCATTATTCATACGCATGCCATACATACCGCTGCACTGAGCATGCTGGAAGTGCCACTGGAAATCTCGCACATGGATAATTGCGTGCTCTACGATGATGTAGCTTTCCTGCCTAAGTGGCCGGGCGTTCCAGTGGGCAATGATGAAGGCGAACTGATTGCCAAAGCAATTGGTGACAGACATGCCTTATTGTTAGCGCACCACGGCCTATTGATCGCCAGTACAAGTATTGAAGAAGCGTGCATACTGGCGCTTGCTTTTGAACGGGCGGCGCGAATGCACCTGCTGGCAGCATGCGCCGGTAAGATTCAGCCGATTGATCCCGATTTAGGGCGGGAAGCGCGCGATTGGATCCTGCGCGGACAACGCAGTAGCGTGGCTTTTGCGTATTATGCGCGGCGTACTTTAAGAAAAGCAGCGGATTGCCTGGAGTAACTGTGAGCGTCCATGTATGTAGCATTCTCGAAATACTTGCCCGCCCACTAAATCGGATCTAGCTCAATCACGCTATTTTGTCCAACTTGGGTTGACGGGATACATCCCAATATATTAAATTTCTTTTTTGCTTTTTAGATTGTGCCTGATGATAAAAAAAGTGCAAGTCAGTGAAGTCCGGTTGGGAATGTATATTCATGCAATTGGTGGCAATTGGATGGAACACCCGTTCTGGAAAAAATCTTTTAAGCTGGATCAGAAAAAAGACCTGGATAAGCTTGTGAACTGCAATCTGGATGAAATATGGATTGATACCAGTAAAGGCCTTGATGTTGCCAAAATTATCCAGGTAGAAAATCCTGAACCTGTGATTTTGGATCAACCGTTACAACCAACTAAGAAACCGGTCGCACGGGTTTCGGTCGAGGAAGAACTGCATGCCGCCAAAATAATTCAACATAAAGCAAAAGAAGCGGTCGTTGCGATGTTTGGTGATGTTCGAATGGGTAAGGCTTTAGAAATTGAAGAAGCGGAATCATTAGTGGATGAGATCAATCAATCAATGGAGCGAAATCCAAATGCGTTGCTTACATTGATTCGATTGAAAAATGTCAACGAATATACCTACCTGCATTCGGTTGCGGTTTGCATGCTGATGGTGGCTTTGGGAAGGGTGTTGGGTTTAAGCGCGGTGCAAATTAAACAAGCAGGCACTGCCGGATTGTTGCATGACATAGGAAAAATGGTGATTCCGAATGAAGTGCTCAACAAACCCGGAAAATTGACGGATGAAGAGTTTGTCATTATGAAGAGCCACCCGAAACGCGGCTGGGAAATTCTAAAATCCTGTTACCAGGTCCATGAATCAGCTTTGGATGTTTGTTTGCACCATCACGAGCGAGTAGATGGAAAAGGCTATCCGGAAAAATTGTCCGGTGACGCACTATCGTTGTTTGCGCGGATGGGTGCTGTTTGCGATGTTTATGATGCAATCTCTTCAGATCGTTGCTACAAATCAGCTTGGTCTCCGGCTGAGTCGATACGCAAAATGGCTTCTTGGAAAGACGGGCATTTTGATGAAACTGTTTTTCAGGCCTTTGTAAAAACAATAGGTATTTATCCATCCGGAACCTTGTTAAAACTCAAATCCGAGCGACTGGGCGTGGTGATCGAGCAGTCTACAAAAAAACTCACTACGCCTATCGTAAAAATTTTCTTTTCTACCCGAATCAACGCACATATTCATTCGGAAATTATAGATTTATCAAAAGAGACTGATGCCATTCAGAGTATCGAAGATCCGGCTAAATGGGATTTTGATCTCAAGAAGATTCAGGGAATCTGATCCGCTTTCGCAATTGCTATGCTTGCTTGATATTTATAACGAATTTCACGGGAGAAAGTTTTAGTGCTTCCGGGTATTTGTATTCTTGATAAGCATCTGTCTCTGCCGGAAATCATTTAACTGTATTCGGTAATTTACCTCGTTAACCCAGCATACAACACCGGTAATTTCTCCGGTAAGTGCTCCACGTGATCCACAACTAAATAATTGCGTTCGCCGAAAATACGCGAAACATATTGATCAGCTCGGGGATCGAGGCTCATGCAGTAAGTAAGGATGCCGCAACGGCTTGCTTCTTCCACCGCCTTCTTGGTATCGTGACGCAGGTATTGCGGATCGCGCACGTCGACGTCAGCGGGTTCGCCGTCGGTGATGACAAGCAGCAGTTTTTTAGCGGATTTCTGCAGTTTTAGATAATGACTGGCATGACGCATTGCGGCACCCATGCGAGTCGATAATTGCCCGGTCATGCCGGCAAGGCGTGCTTTAGGGATTTCATTGTAGGGTTGTTCGAAATCCTTGAAGCGGAAATATTCCACATCATGTCGCCCATCTGAACAGAAACCGTGAATCGCAAACGGATCACCAATTTTGTCGATGGCGTTGGCAAGGAGCACGGTGGCTTGGCGGGTCAGATCCAGTACCGTGTGGTCATGACCGGAGACTTTTTCGTTGGTGGATTCAGATAGATCGAGCAGCACTAGTACCGAGATATCGCGTACTTTGCGTACCGAGCGCATCATGATGCGCGGATCGGGCTGCATGCCCATGCGGATATCGATCATGGAGCGGATGGCGGCGTTGATATCAATTTCATCGCCATCTTCCAGTTTGCGAATGCGGCGTGTACCCTGTGGTTGCATGGCGTCGAGCAAGAATTTCATGCGCGCAATTTCACGTTTGTACTGTAATGCGATGTCATCAATGCACTGCATGTCGCCCAGCTTGGCGCGCTTTTCCTGTACAGTAGCCCAATCCGGGCGTTCCAGTTGAATTTGATAATCCCATTCGGAATAGTGGTACGGCGCTGAGACGGGCTCCTTGCCTTCTGTTTGATTGAATGAAACACCGTTATCTTCATAGGGGAAGAATTCGGTGCCCATGACCCAGATTTCCTGTGCATCATCGCCGGCTGTTTCCACTTCAACTTCATTGGCAAATTCCATCACATTGACGTATTTACGGACTTGTTTAGGCGCTTGGTAACCAGCGGTAAGCGATTTGTTGAAATCAAATTCCTCGAATTCCCAAAAGTAGCGGTTATCGTCGCGATATGGTGCCGTGAGTATATCGGTGCGGGCATTGAATGGAATATTTTTAGTGCGGAAACTATGTGTGAGTTGTACGCCGATATCCCACGAAATTTGGTAACTATTCAGATTATCTTGCGCGGCTTTAAACAATTTGCGGGCTTCAACGATCCACGGATCTTTATCCTTGTAGTCCGGATCAAGCAATGCACGCGCTAAGCGGTTGAGATAATCACCCATCGAAACGTTCATGTCCGGGCTGGCGTTGTGCAGTGCTGACCAGGCTTTGCGCAGGCCGGGAAAGTGACGAATTGAGAGTTCTTCTACGCGAGCGTCTTCGATGATGGCAATGATCGCCATTTGCATTGGATTCAACCCTTCTGCGGAAATCGGCACCTTGGTTTCCACCAGATGCGCGGCAGCGTGCGCGGCAGCGGCGCGATAGACTTCGGTGGCGGAAATGTCGCCATAACTGTCATAAGCATCGGGCAGGTGAATGAAATAATTTTCAATGAACGGCTTGTAGCCCTCGCGTGATTCAAAGTCGCCAGAAGTCGGTTTCATGAAAAAATCCCGACCCCAAAGTGCGCGTAGATACATATTGATACGGCGCTGCACATCGACAAACAGCGTGCCTTTACGTTCTTTCTGCAGGATTGCGAGCGATTCCTTGGAATCTAATCCGAAGTATTTGACTTGCTCTTCGTAGTTGGTGCGATGCGCATGCGCGCCCCACATGGCCCAGCGGCGCAAGCCCCCTAACGTCAGTTGACCGAACAGGATATCCAGTTTATTGAGCATTGGACGTATGCCACGCGGCGCTTGTGCAATCAATGTATTCAGGAATTGCAGATAGTTTTGGAATAGTTGCGTATCGCCGAGACGTTTGGCTGCTGTGGGGGAACTGGCTAAAACCAATTCAATCACAGCACCCGAGGTGCGTGAGGCAAGCGAAAGAACAGAAGTGGCTAAATCAGCAATAATATCTTCACCGACTTCTTTAGCTACCAGTGGAATTTCATCAATCCAGCAATCAACTAGGCTGCGTCCGCGCCCCAATCTCTGTAGTGCTGAAACACCTTTCAGGTAATTATCCAATCCACGCGGTGAAAAAATTTTAACGACTTCAGGCCAGGCATGGTGAAGTAATTCAATGGATTCGGGTTCCAGATCTTCCAGTAGTTCTTTGTAGTCATTCAGATTAATACTCATGAAAGTACCTGTCTATCTTCATAAAACAATCGATCGGTTTCTGAATTCTGAAAGCCGCTTAATTAAAAAAAGTACTAACCGCTGCGTCCAGTGCATCACGCATATCAGGGTCGTCGGTAATCGGGCGCACCAATGCGACACGGCAGGCTGCATGGGCGTCGACTTTCTTGGTGATCAGGCTACCCGCATAAATCAGCATACGTGTTGAGATACCTTCATCCAAGCCATGTCCTTTCAGGTTGCGAGCGCGCTCAGCGATGGATACCAATTTTTCGGCGATATCAGAAGATACACCGGATTCGTGCGCAACAATTTCGCTTTCTATATCATGATTGGGGTAATTGAAATCCAGCGCGCCGAAACGTTGTTTGGTCGATTGTTTCAAATCTTTCATCAAGCTTTGATAACCAGGATTGTAAGAAATGACCACCTGGAAATCTGCGTGCGCTTGAATCAACTCACCTTTCTTTTCTAAAGGTAGCACACGGCGGTTATCGGTCAGTGGATGAATGACGACCGTAGTATCTTGGCGGGCTTCGACCACCTCATCCAGATAGCAGATTGCGCCATAACGCGCAGCAACAGCTAATGGCCCATCTTGCCAGCGTGTGCCATTGGCATCTAATAGAAAACGTCCCACCAAATCAGAGGCGGTCATGTCTTCGTTACAAGCAACGGTAATCAGCGGTTTTTTTAATTTCCAAGCCATGTATTCGACAAACCGGGTTTTACCGCAGCCGGTAGGACCTTTCAGCATCATAGGCATTCGTACCGAATAGGCGGCTTCATATAATTTCACCTCATCAGCTACAGGATGGTAATAGGGCTCAGTGGTTACACGGTATTGATCAATGATTTTGCTCATGATGAACTCCTGTTCTTGCTATCTGAAAAGTACTTTAATTTTGATCAAAAAAAAACCCCCGATCCTGTTACAGGTAAGGGGGGTCTAGGGTACGAACCCCGTTGTGTCTGTCTAGACAGTCTTGCCGCGGTATATCACCATGGCTGTGCCTTGTGACTGGTTGAAATTGTTGTAACCAATCAAGCGAACATGATTGTTCGGATTAGCTTTATGACATGCGGCAGCTTCTGCCAGTACGCGGTCTACATCTGTTTCGCCAAACATGGGTAGTTTCCACATGTACCAGTAGGAATCCATAATATATTCTGGTTCCGTGTGTTCAATGGCAGGATTCCAGCCTTTATTGATCAAATATTGCACTTGCTTTTTGATGTCTTTGTCAGCCATCGCAGGCAGGTAGGAAAATGTCTCAAACTTACGGCTTGCTGGATCACTGACACGTGATTTGTAATCGATTACTTCGGTCATAATTTATTCCTCATTTTTAGAGAGATGAAGAAGAAAAGCATGGTTAAGCGTCCGCTCTTCTTCTTTAGTTATGTATTGCTTACTTGTGCGCTATGTCTAACTTATCAACCGTATCAAACTCGAACTTAATCTCTTTCCATGTTTCCATGGCAATTTTTAGTTCAGGGCTGCTCTTGGCTGCCTTGGTCAGAATTGCTTTACCTTCTTTCTCGATTTCAACGCCTTGGTTACGTGCTTCTACGCAGGCTTCTAATGCAACCCGGTTAGCAGCAGCGCCAGCAGCGTTACCCCATGGGTGACCCAAGGTACCACCACCAAACTGCAGGCAGGCATCGTCACCGAAAATCGCGACCAGTGCTGGCATATGCCAAACGTGAATACCGCCTGAGGCAACCGGGAATACACCTGGCATGGAACCCCAGTCCTGATCGAAGAACAGGCCGCGACTGCGGTCTTCTTTGATGAATTTATCACGCATGGTATCGATCCAGCCGAGAGTTGCTGCGCGGTCACCTTCAAGTTTGCCGACCACAGTACCGGAATGCAGGTGATCACCGCCTGATAAACGCAGCACTTTGGTTAAGACGCGGAAATGGATGCCATGATGTGGATTGCGATCAAGCACGGCGTGCATAGCACGGTGAATATGCAACAGCATTCCGTTGTTGCGGCACCAGTTTGCTAGTCCCGTATTGGCTGTTAAACCACCCGTTAAGTAATCATGCATAATGATTGGCGCGCCTAATTCCTTAGCAAACTCTGCGCGTTTATACATTTCTTCTGGGGTTGGTGCGGTTACATTAAGGTAGTGACCTTTGCGTTCACCGGTTTCTCGCTCAGCTTTCTGGCAAGCTTCCACCACGAATTCGAAACGATCGCGCCAGCGCATGAAAGGTTGGCTGTTAATGTTTTCGTCGTCCTTGGTCAGATCTAAACCACCGCGTAGACATTCATATACGGCGCGACCATAGTTTTTTGCTGATAGGCCCAGTTTGGGCTTAATGGTACAACCTAACAGTGCGCGGCCATATTTATTCAAGCGATCGCGTTCTACCTGAATACCTGCAGGAGGTCCACCGCAAGTTTTGACATAAGCAATCGGGAAACGGACATCTTCTAGACGTAATGCGCGTAGCGCTTTAAATCCAAATACGTTACCTACTAACGAGGTCAACACGTTAACTACCGAGCCTTCCTCAAACAAATCGATTGGGTAAGCTACGAAAGCATAATAACAAGAGTCATCCCCAGGTACATCTTCAATCTTATAGGCACGCCCTTTATAGTAATCCAAATCGGTCAACAGATCAGTCCACACCGTGGTCCAAGTGCCTGTAGAAGATTCTGCAGCGACGGCAGCTGCTACTTCTTCACGAGGCACGCCGGGTTGCGGCGTAATTTTAAAACATGCCAGAATATCTGTGTCTAATGGGATGTAATCAGGGGTCCAGTAAGTTTGTCTATATTCTTTTACACCAGCGTTATATGTTTTTACTGCCATAGTTTCTTCTCCAGTTAAATTCCACTCAACTCCAGTCAAAAGCTCAGACAGAAACGAGGGGAGATTGCGTTACACACAACAAACATGACTACTTAAGCCTATGAATGACACTATAGCGTCATATATCCATAAGAACAAATCAATAATATTGATGTGTATAATAAGGTATTGCTTATATTAAATCTTAGTGAAACGATGCATGCTACATCTTACATTACGTCAATTGCAAGTGTTTGAATCGGTTGCCAGGCATTTGAGTTATTCACGTGCCGCTGATGAACTCCACCTGACACAACCCGCTGTTTCTATGCAAATCAAACAGCTGGAAGGCAATATTGGTTTGCCGTTATTGGAGCAGTTGGGAAAACGAATTTATCTGACCGAAGCGGGAAGTGAATTGTATCAATACAGTCGATCGATTGCTCAGCAGCTATCCGATATGGAAGTGGCTTTAGATGAATTAAAAGGTATGGAACGTGGCAAGCTGAATATTTCCGTCGTTACTACAGCGAATTATTTTGCGCCGCATTTATTAGCAAAATTTTGCCAACGTTACCAAGGTGTGACCGTGAGTTTAAATGTTTCCAATCGTGAAGCAGTTTTGAAACAACTGGCGGATAATTTGATTGATCTTGCAATTATGGGGCAGCCTCCCGAGAATCTGGATATTGATAGCGAATCTTTCATGGAGAATCCATTGGTTGTTGTGGCGCCGCCGGATCATCCATTGTGTAGTGAGCGATTTATTCCGGTAGAACGATTGGCCGAGGAGACCTTTTTAGTGCGGGAATCCGGTTCTGGCACACGCAGTGCCATGGAACGTTTTTTCGCCGCACACAAAATCACGATCAATAAAGGCATGGAAACAGATACGACTGAAGCTATCAAACAAGCTGTACAGGCAGGTATGGGGTTGGGTATCATGTCGCAGCATACTGCGGAGCTGGAACTTGAAACGAGCCGGTTGAAAATTCTGGATGTTCAGGGTTTTCCCATTGTGCGTTACTGGCATGTCGTGAACCGGAAAAATAAACGCTTATCCAGTACTGCAAATGCATTTAGAGAATTCTTGCTAAAAGAAGCAGAAAAGTTGATGTTGGTGTCGAAACGATCATAATGCTTTGACTAATAAAAAAATATCACGCATTCTTTGCATGTGCGAAGTGCCTGACTTTTGTTTTTAGTTAAGCATAATTCTTAATGAATAATCAATTTTAGTTAGATTGATAAAACTACTGCCAAAGTGAATAAATCGACTACAGTAATTGTTAGTTTATGGTGTGGTTTAAGCGCATTGTTGATTCTATTGATTGATGTTAAAACATCATTGGGTATTGCCGGCGGCGTTCCCTATATTGTTGTAGTATTAATTTCATTGAAATTACCGCACAAACACTTCACCATAGCAGTTGCAACATTCTGTACCATTTTAGTTTGGGTCGGATATCTAGGATCGCCGCCCAGTGGAGTTGAAATGTATATAATTTATACCAATCGCTTTCTAAGTATCTTAGCAATCTGGGTCACAACTATTTTGACATTATCGCAGCGCGATAGCGTTAACCAATTACATCAAGAACGACTAAAGCATTTACAGTCGCTTAGAGAAGCTGAAATTCAGCAAGAAAAATTAAAAATGCTCAAAGCGACTATGCGAACAGTACAGGATATTACTGGCAATTTTTTGAACAATTTGCATTTCTTCAAACTGGAGATTAATAGAAATGACACGTTGTCACCTGAGTCAATGAAAAAGCTTGATCAGGTGATCCAGGAAACAACACTGCGGTTAAACAAGTTAGCAGATTTGGATGAAATTCGTGAAAAAAAGATGGCAGGCGATATGGTGGGTATAGATTATGATCAAGCCAACTAAAGATAAGAATACAACCAACGCGTGATAACTTATTGAAATAAATAAAGAGGGTGAATCATAATGTCAGGGCAGGGATCGGGTGGAAACGTATTAGCTGCTGTATGCAGCTTTTTTATACCAGGATTAGGGCAGCTGGTGCAGGGGCGTTTATTGCCAGCTTTTTTGTTTTTTGCTATTTGTGGTACAGGCTATTTTTTTGCGGTGCTGATTATACCTGCAATCATCGGCGGAATTTTTCATCTTTGGTCAATTATTGATGCGGCTCGATTTTCTAAGTCTACGTAATCAATGGCGAGTTTAAGCTAGTTTTTTGCCGGATTCCTCGAGTCTAGAGAGCTTTTTATTTCATTGTCGCTTATTGCTAAGCAATTTATTTTGTTACTGCTTTGTCACTGGCAGTAGAAAATAATTGTTTGAATTGGTATTCAGATACAATCTAAGTTATTTCAAAATAACCATCTCTAAATAATTATTTTATGTCGTCAGCTAAGCAGGTTTTACAAAAAGTTGGTTTTGTCTCTCTGGGGTGTCCAAAGGCGTTGGTCGATTCAGAGCAAATTTTGACTCAGTTACGGGCTGAAGGCTATGAAATATCGGCTTCATACCAAGATGCCGATCTAGTTGTAGTCAATACTTGCGGGTTTATTGATAGCGCTGTTGAAGAATCTCTGGATGCCATTGGCGAAGCTTTGGTGGAAAATGGCAAAGTGATCGTGACAGGTTGTCTCGGTGCAAAAGAAGATGGAGAGGTTGTCAAAAAAACCCACCCACAGGTGCTGGCGGTTACCGGGCCGCATGCGTTGCCAGAAGTTATGTCCGCCATACATGCGCATTTGCCACAACCCCATGATCCTTATATCAGTTTGATACCTCCGCAGGGAATCCGCCTGACACCGAGACATTATGCGTATGTGAAAATTTCCGAAGGTTGTAATCATCGGTGCACGTTTTGTATTATTCCATCAATGCGCGGTGATTTGGTTAGCCGTCCGATTCATCAGGTGTTACAGGAAGCCGAACATTTGGTAAATGCCGGTGTTAAAGAGTTGTTGATCATATCGCAAGATACCAGCGCTTACGGTGTGGACGTGAAATACCGTACTGGCTTTTGGCAAGGGAGACCGGTGAAAACACGCTTGACCGAGCTTGCACAGGCTTTGGGATCGCTGGGAGTGTGGGTGCGGCTACACTATGTTTATCCATATCCGCATGTGGATGAAATAATTCCACTGATGGCCGAAGGTAAAATATTACCTTATCTTGACGTGCCTTTTCAGCATGCAAATCCGCGCATTCTCAAAACGATGAGACGGCCTGCAAGTGCTGAGAATAATTTGGATCGAGTTCAACAATGGCGGAAAATCTGCCCTGATATCACATTGCGAAGCACCTTCATTGTCGGTTTTCCGGGTGAAACCGAGGCGGAATTTGAAGATCTTTTAGCTTTTTTGCAAGAAGCGCAATTGGATCGCGTCGGTTGTTTTACGTATTCTCCCGTTGAAGGTGCTGCTGCCAATCAATTGCCTGATCATATACCCGAGGCAATCAAGCAAGATCGTCGAGCGCGTTTCATGCAACGACAGGAAGAGATCAGCCGCCAACGATTAGCTGCGAAAGTAGGTCATACAATGACGGTCATGATTGACGAATTAACTGAGAGTCAAGTGATTGCACGGAGTAGCGCGGATGCACCGGAAATTGATGGATTGGTTTATGTGGAAAAAGCTGAACACCTGCTGCCAGGTGAATTCATTGAAGTCCAAATTACTGGTTCGGATGCTCATGATTTGTTTGCCGTCACGTTAAATCGCGATCCTTCGTATCATAGCAGCGGTTCGAAATAGGAAGTTTTTTTATATTACCCGGAGAAATTTTGTGTGGCGTATTCCAGTAAATAGGAGTCTGAAAGCAATCGCTTTGCTGTGATTGTTTGTTCTATTGTGATTTCACCCAACCCTAAGAATTGATGCTGCTCGGAATACAATCGAACCAGTTTCCCATCCTTCATCATCCCACTGATGTTTTCCGGGCATAAAATATTGCGGCCCTGCTGAATATGCAATGCGTTCAATCGATCTAAAGTGATTGACGGATAATCATATAGCAAATAATCAATGGGTAATAAAGAATTGTCCCGTTCGGATAGACTCATGTTTTTAAGTGCGATTAAGGAATATGCTTGTGATAAATCAAAACGATCTATCGCTGTACGGCGTAAGCCTGTCAAATAAGCGCCGCCGCACCCCATTGCTTTGCCAATATCTTCAGCAAGTACCCGAATGTAAGTGCCAGCGCCGCATTGAATGCTTAACTGTAATTCATTGTGATTAAGTGATTGAATTTGAATTTCGTAGATGACTATTTCACGTGCTTGACGTTCAATGACTTCGCCATTTCTAGCATAACAATAGAGCGGCTTACCATGATGTTTAAGTGCGCTGAACATGGGCGGCATTTGTTTGATTCTGCCGATAAATTGCGTCAGTGTTTGTTGGCATTGTGTGAATGTTGGATTCGGAACAGTTGCTGCAATCTGACTGATTACGCCTTCCGCATCACCGGTTGTGCTCATGAAACCGAGTTTTAACGTTGCTTCATAGATTTTGCTAGCGCCTAGCAATATCGATGAGAATTTGGTGGCTTCGCCGAAACAAACTGGGAGTAATCCAGTTGCCATGGGATCCAGAGTCCCAGTATGCCCGCATTTGGCAGCAACAAATAATTGTTTTGCAGTTTGCAATGCTTTATTGGATGAAATCCCATAGGATTTGTCCAATAATAAAACGCCACTAATGTTACGTTTCTTGGGCTTAAGCAAGTTATTTGATGGGGTATTAATGTGCAATCAACTGAAATTGATTAGTTATCTGAATCTGTTGGATGAAGTGATTTATCTTGGGCAACGGCTTCGTCGATTAATTTTGATAAACGAAAACCACGTTCAACTGATTCATCATAAACAAAATGTAACTGCGGGACAAGGCGCAGTTTCATGCGATGAGATAAATTTGAGCGCAGAAAACCTTTAGCGTGCTCTAAGCCTTCTTCTACTAGAGAGTTCTCATCCCGGTGAACTAATGTGGTGTAAAAAATCTTGGCATGACTATAATCACGAGTTACTTCGACAGCCGTGATGGTGATTTGTTTGACGCGCGGATCCTTAATTTCATTTTGTATTAAGTCCGCCAGCTCGCGTTGTATTTGATCGGCAATACGTAAACTACGGGAAAAGTCTTTAGGCATGCTTTATGTTGTATAAACGCTTGCTACAGGAAGCGTGCGGTTTCGATAATTTCATAGACTTCCAGTTGGTCACCTACTTGAATATCATTAAAATTCTTGAGCGATAAGCCGCACTCAAAGCCTTCTCTGACTTCTTTAGCATCATCTTTAAAACGCTTCAGTGAATCGAGCTCGCAGCTATGAAGCACCAAGTCATCTCGCAATATTCTGACTAATGAATTTCTTTTGACGATACCATCCAATACGTAACATCCGGCTACTACGCCTACTTTAGGTATACGATAGACTTCACGAATATCAATCAGGCCCAGAATACTTTCTTTACGTTCAGGTGACATCAATCCTGAGAGTGCGGCTTTTATTTCATCGACCGCTTCGTAAATAATGTTGTAATACCGTACGTCGACATCGTTGGCGGCTATCAATTTACGTGCGCCTGCATCTGCGCGAACATTAAAACCGATAATTACAGCTTTTGATGCTATTGATAGATTGACATCTGACTCAATAATTGCACCCACTCCGCTGTGGATGATGTTGACTTTAACCTCATCAGTTGCAAGCTTCTGTATAGAATATGCTAATGCTCCACAAGATCCTTGAACATCAGCCTTGATGATCAAGGATAGAATTTTTACATCGTCTTGCTGATCAAAAACGCTTTCAAGTTTCGCGGCTTGTTGTTTTGCAAGTTTGACATCGCGGTATTTACCTTGACGGAATAAAGCGATTTCTCGTGCTTTCTTCTCATCATCCAGCGCAAGAACTGTTTCGCCAGCTTCAGGAACTTCGGATAAACCCTGAATTTCAACCGGAATAGATGTTCCTGCTTGCTTAATAGCTTTGCCGTTTTCATCGGTCATGGCCCGCACCTTGCCAAATACTGCGCCAGCCAGTAGCGCATCGCCACGCTTTAGCGTTCCTGATTGCACCAGAATTGTAGCGACAGGTCCACGCCCTTTATCCAGGCGTGATTCAATTACGACCCCTTTAGCAGGGGTGTTAACTGGCGCTTTAAGTTCCAATACTTCGGCTTGTAATAATATGGTTTCCAATAAGGTGTCAATACCTTGTCCTGTTTTAGCCGAAACTTCAACGAACATTGTTTCGCCACCCCATTCCTCAGGTAAAACCTCGTGGGCAATCAATTCCTGTCGAATACGTTCAGTGTTTGCGTCAGGCTTGTCAATCTTGTTAATTGTCACAATGATGGGCAGATTTGCCGCTTTTGCATGATGTATAGCTTCAATAGTTTGAGGCATAACGCCGTCATCTGCGGCGACTACGAGAATGACAATATCGGTAATTTTTGTGCCGCGTGCACGCATTGCGGTAAATGCTTCATGACCGGGTGTGTCCAAGAAAGTAATCATGCCGTGATCAGTTTCTACATGGTAAGCGCCGATATGTTGGGTAATGCCACCAGCCTCGCCGCCAGCAACACGCGTGCGACGGATGTAATCCAATAATGAAGTTTTTCCATGATCGACATGCCCCATAACAGTAACTACAGGAGCGCGCGCAACCAGCTCTGATTCAATTGCTGTGGATTCACGGTCAGCAAGGAAACTCTCGGGGCTATCCAATTCGGCATATTTTGCAATATGCCCCATTTCTTCCACGACGATCATTGCAGTGTCTTGATCCAACATTTGATTGATTGTCACCATGCTGCCCATTTTCATCAATACCTTAATAACGTCAGCAGCTTTAACCGACATTTTCTGAGCAAGTGCACCCACGGAAATGGTTTCTGGCACCATAATATCGCGCACAATTGGCTCCGTCGGAGCGGAGAAGCCATGAATATTCTGATCTTCTGTATGTACAGGTTTGCTATGCTTGTCTCTACGGGTTCTCCAACCTTGTCCGCTGCTAAGATCACCGTGGGTTTTAACACCTCGTTTCTTGGTATTTTCATCTTTCCAAATGACTTGCTGCTTGGTTTGTTTCTTTTTCTTGTCCGCTTTTTCTTCAGGTTTTACTGCCGGTTTATGTAATGTTCCGTCAGTCGAGCTAGATTGTGAATCTATATTGCTCTGTTGCTGAGTTTCATTGTTCTTAGCAGTGATTGGGTGTACACCATTTATTGGTTGAGTAGTATCTGAAGACTGTGGTGTGGTTGTTGACAGGTTCGTTTCAGTAATTATTTCTGCCTCGGCAGTTTTCTTTTGTGCAAGATCAGTCGTTTCTGTATTTTTGCGCGCCTTTTTTTGCCTTACTTCTTCAGCTTGGCGTGCAATTAGCTCCGCTTGTTTTCTTGCTTCTTCATTGCGCAAAGCCAATTGATCTTCATCAATGACGGATCCTGTAGTTGCTTGATTGGTAACATCCGCTGGTTTGCTTGCTGTTGCCGGTATAGTGTCAGCATCGCCAACCATCATTGGTTTTGTCAGGACGCGTCTTTTCCTAACCTCTACTTGAATGGTCCGTGCTCGGCCAGTACTGTCAGATTTCCGAATCTCGGAGGTTTGTCGGCGTGTCAGAGTAACTTTGTTTTTGGTCTCAGTTGTACCGTGTGTTTTTCTTAGATAATCAAGTAACAGAGCTTTATCTTGCTCAGTCAAACTGTCTTCTACCAGCATTTTTTTTACACCGGCAGCCTTAAGTTGCTCCAGCAGTACTGCCGGTAGCAAACCCAGTTCATTCGCAAATTGTTCCACACTCATTTGAGCCATTTATAACCTTCCAACAATCAAAACTACAGACAGGTTCCACTATAAAATGAATAAATCGGCTAATCTATTATTAGCCAGTTATTAAAATTAAGTAAACCATGGTTCACGTGCTTTAATAATTAATTGATTTGCACGTTCAATATCAATACCAGTCATCTCAACTAAGTCATCAGCAGCTAAATCAGCCAAATCAGATTGGGTAATGATGCCCTTTGCTGCTAACTCTCGAATAATATTGATATCCATTCCTTCGATTGAAAGCAAATCTTCAGCAACATGTTCGACTTTTTCTTCGTTAGCAATAGCGTCTGTTAACAATACATTACGTGCTCGATTTCTTATCTCATTGACTGTTTCTTCGTCTAATGATTCGATCTCCAGCATCTCGTTTAATGGGACATAAGCTACTTCTTCAAGCGAAACAAAACCTTCTTGCACAAGTATTTCTGCGATTTCTTCATCAACATCTAATTTTTGCATAAAAAGCTGATAGATTTGTGACGTTTCCTGCTCCTGCTTGGTTTTTGATTCCTCTACGGTCATGATGTTGAGCTCCCAGCCTGTTAATTCGGAAGCTAAACGCACATTTTGTCCACCTCGGCCAATAGCCTGCGCCAGGTTATCATCATCGACCACAATGTCCATGCTGTGTCTTTCTTCATCAACCATAATACTGCTGATTTCTGCGGGTGCCAGTGCATTAATAATAAAAGTCGCAGGGTCATCAGACCACAGTACGATATCAACACGCTCACCTGCCAATTCGCTAATAACTGCTTGCACTCTGGATCCACGCATACCTACGCAAGTTCCAATTGGGTCAACACGTTGATCGTTCGACTTGACAGCGATCTTGGCGCGCGACCCGGGATCGCGTGCGGCTACTTTAATTTCCAATAAACCTTCTTCAATCTCTGGAACTTCTAATTCAAATAATTTCATCAGAAATTCAGGGGAAATGCGTGAAAGTTTTAATTGCGGCCCCCTGGCGGAACGATCAACTTTGTATAAATAGGCACGTATGCGATCACCGACACGCAGGTTTTCTTTTGGTATCATCTGGTCGCGTGGTAATTCCGCCTCGATTTTTCCAGATTCAATAATGGCATTGCCGCGTTCCATGCGCTTGATTGTGCCGTTAATTAAATAGTCTTCTCTTTCAAGAAAATCATTCAAAGTTTGTTCGCGCTCAGCTTCACGAATTTTTTGGAAAATTACTTGCTTTGCTGCTTGTGCCCCGATGCGCCCGAATTCAATCGGTTCCAGTGGTTTCTCAAGATAATCACCAACTTGAATATCGGCATCAGTTTGTATAGCATCACTTAAAGCAACCTGGCGCGCTGAATCTTCCACGGTATCGTCGTCTACTACAACCAGCCAGCGGCGGAAAGATTGATGATTCCCCGTCTCTCTATCGATAGCAATGCGAACTTCAATATCTTCTTGAAATCGTTTCTTGGTGGCGGATGATAATGCAAGCTCCAAAGCTGTGAAAACAATTTCTTTTTCAACTGCTTTTTCACGTGCTAATGCATCAACTAAAAGTAATATTTCGCGGCTCATAATTCTCCAGTTAAATCCTTATCCTACAATTTTGGAACCAAACGAGCTTTTCCAAGGTTACTTAATTCAAGGTCTAATAATTTTCCTTCGATTTCAAGTTTTATTGTGCCATTATCCACTTCTCGTAAAATCCCTACAAAATTTTTTTGACCCTCTAAAGGAACGCGCAACTTTAATTTTACTATTTCTCCTTTGAACCGAAGAAAATCTGCTTCTTTTCTTAAAGGCCTATCTAGTCCTGGTGACGAAACCTCCAATCGACCATAGTCAATATTTTCAACTGCTAGTAATCGGCTCAAGTGGTTACTGATGGTCACGCAATCATCAATGCCAATACCCCCAACCTTATCTACAAATATTCTTAGCAATTTGTTGTGAGCTGATCGTTCCACTTCGACCAACTCATAACCCAAACCATTCAGAGTCGATTCCAGTAATTCTTCCAGTGCCATAGCTCCACCACAAATAAAAAATGGGCCGAAAAAGCCCATCGCATCTACTAAGCCAATTTTAACAAATATTTATAAAATATGGAATATAAACTTCGCAAAAGGGTAATGCCTAAGCGATTTTCGACGTTTCGATCCGTGTTCTTGCTTTCAGCCTTTTGTGGAGCCATTCGCTTGATTCACCTACTCTCAAAATAAGAATTCCGTATCTATTGAGTGCCAGTGATACAATCCCGATCCAGTATATTGAACTGATTAGTACTGGAGATTAAGCATGCCGACCATTGAATCAATATTAAACGAAACCCGAGTTTTTCCACCTTCGAAAGAATTTGCCAGCAAAGCCAACTTACCTAGTTTTCATGCATATCAGACTTTATGTGCGGAAGCAGAGCAGAATTATTTAAATTTCTGGGCAAAACGGGCGCAGGAACAGATCGTATGGCATAAGCCTTTCACGCAGGTGTTGAATGATCAAGAGGCGCCATTTTTCCAATGGTTTAGTGATGGTGTATTAAACGTTTCATATAATTGCCTTGACCGACATCTAGAAACGCAAGCCGATAAAGTCGCTATCATTTTTGAATCCGATGAGGGAGAAGTCATACGCTCGACGTACCATGATCTTCATCAACGTGTTTGTAAGCTTGCCAATGCATTGAAATCACAAAATATCAAGAAAGGTGATCGCGTTGTTATTTATATGCCGATGCGTATTGAAGCGGTTGTCGCGATGCAAGCCTGCGCACGTATTGGTGCAATTCATTCGGTGGTATTTGGTGGGTTTTCAGCTAAGAGTCTGCATGAGCGTATCCACGATGCCGATGCAGTAGCCGTTATTACAGCTGATGAGCAGGTGCGCGGTGGTAAACGAAATCCGCTCAAATCAATTGTTGATGAAGCCTTGAGTATGGCTGACGCGATTTCTGTTAGATTGGTTGTTGTTTATCAAAGAACGGGTACTGATATTCGATTTAATCCCGTGCGTGATGTCTGGTGGCATGAGCTTACGGAAAATATCAGTTCCCAATGTGAACCCGAATGGGTAGATGCTGAACACCCATTGTTTACACTCTATACATCCGGATCCACCGGCAAACCTAAGGGTGTTCAACATTCCAGTGCGGGCTATTTGCTTGGAACCAAAGAAAGTATGCAATGGATTTTTGACTATAAGCCAACGGATGTGTTTTGGTGTACTGCGGATGTCGGTTGGATTACCGGCCACAGTTATGTGGCGTATGGACCTCTTGCGATGGGTGCTACCCAAGTAATTTTTGAAGGAATACCAACATATCCTAATGCCGGGCGTTTTTGGGAAATTATACAGAAACACAAAGTTACAACATTTTACACGGCACCCACCGCAATTCGCTCATTGATTAAGTTGGGTGCGGATCTGCCACAACAATATGAGCTTTCATCGTTGCGATTGCTGGGGTCAGTCGGTGAGCCGATTAATCCTGAGGCCTGGATGTGGTTTTACGAAAAAGTAGGCCAGTCGCGTTGTCCGATCGTTGATACTTGGTGGCAAACAGAAACAGGTAGTCACATGATTGCACCAGCACCGGGTGCGGTTGCGCTCAAGCCGGGTTCATGTGCCTTTCCTTTGCCGGGTATTTTTGCGGCGATAGTCGACGAAACTGGGCATGATGTCGAAAATGGCAAGGGCGGTTTTCTGGTGATCAAGAAACCTTTTCCTTCGCAGGTTCGTACCCTCTGGCGTGACCCTGAGCGCTTCAAAAAGACCTATTTCCCGGAGAATATGGGGCACGGCAAGTATTATCTGGCGGGTGATTCCGCATATCGTGATGCGGATGGTTATTTCTGGATCATGGGACGCACCGACGATGTGTTGAATGTATCCGGGCACCGGTTGGGGACGATGGAAATTGAATCAGCGTTGGTAGCGCATCCATTAGTTGCAGAGGCTGCTGTGGTTGGTAAGCCGCATGAAATCAAAGGGGAGTCTGTGATAGCTTTTGTGGTGCTGAAAGGCCAATATCCGCAGGGAGAGGAAATTGCGCAAATTACCGATACTTTGCGCGAGTGGGTGGCCAAAGAAATTGGTCCGATTGCCAAGCCGGAAGAAGTTCGTTTTGGAGAAAATCTACCGAAAACTCGATCTGGTAAAATTATGCGTCGGCTATTACGCACGCTTGCTAAAGGCGAAGAAATTACCCAGGATATATCCACGCTGGAGAATCCGGCCATTCTTGAACAATTAAAATATCCATCAAAATAACTTTTATAATCGCATGATCCGAACAAAAGGTTTCGAGAACCGGAGAGATATGTCACTACCATTTATTACCGACTATGAATATGGCATTAGTGCTATTGATGCCCAATTTCACCGTCCTAGACGGGCAGCGATACACCTGATTGTAGAAAAGGGAGTGGCCGCGCTGGTGGATACTGGTACGTCCTTTTCCATTTCGGGTGTGGTCGCAGCGCTCAAGCATCAGAATATCGCCACTGAAGACTTGGCCTACGTAATTTTGACGCATATTCATCTTGATCATGCTGGTGGCGCAAGCGAATGTATGCGGCTTTTCCCGCATGCCAAGCTGATTGTTCATCCTCGTGGCGCAAGCCATATGGCAAATCCGGCACGACTCGTTGCCGGTGCAATGAGTGTTTATGGAGAAGCCGAGTTTAAGCGTGTATATGGTGAAATTATTCCGATTGATGTCGCACGGATTTTAGAAGCACCTGATGAAAGCCGCATTGACCTCAATGGACGTTCGCTATTATTCCTCGATACGCCGGGTCATGCACGTCACCATAATTGTATCTATGATGAACGTAGTCAGTCTTTTTTTACGGGCGATACATTTGGAGTTTCTTATCGGGAGTTCGATGTTAAAGGGAGAGAGTTTGTCTTTCCGACTACCTCGCCAGTTCAATTTGATCCTGTTGCGGCACACGCTTCAATTGACCGCATCATGCGTTATCAACCACGCTATGCATATTTGACACACTACAGCCAGATCGGCAATTTGGCATTTCATGCGCAATCCCTGCATGATCTGATTGATGCGCATGTTGAGATTGCGCAGCGCGCAAAAGATAATGGAGCTGAGAGACAATCAATTATTTCTGAAGCATTAAGTGAGTTGCTTTTGCAAAGATTATCAGAACACGGTTGTCAATTACCGCAAACTGAAATAAACGAGCTCCTGAGTACGGATATCCGGTTGAATGCACAAGGATTGATTCATTGGCTTGATCATCCACCAGAACGATTTAAGCAATTATGATGTTCCAACTCAGCTTATTTCTTAATTCTGAATAAAAGAATGGGATTAAGGTGGTTGAATCAACTACCTTAATCCCATTAAATTGGAGAGTTTTATGCAGTAAATTTTTTTCTCGTATAGTACATTCTGGTTTTGGATACATTACTTAGCATGGCAATCACCAGATAATTGATGTACAGTATTGCGCCGAGAATTACATCAGAAATAAACCAATCGGTTACCGATTCTGGTAAATCAAATATCGATAAAATACCAAAAAAAGTCGCTGTAATGACTATTGCTGAAATAACAAAAATCTGACTCGTTTTCATAAAATCTCCTTATAAGTAAAATTTATTAAAATTGCGTTAACAGGATTTCACGTTAGTTGATCCATCCTCAATAAATATGTCTTTTTCTTTCTATTTTCTAAATTAATGCATTCTTGGTGTCGATCTTCCTTTGAACACGCCTATTGCTAGGTAACTTATGTAAAGAATGACAGCAAGCAGGCCATCCGTGATTACCCATTCTAAAATGGATTGTGGCAATCCAAACATGAATAAAACCCCAAAAAAAACTCCACTAATGATTAATGCTGCAATTGCAAAAATTTGATTGGTGGTCATAAAAATCTCCTTAATTAAAAATTATCGAAAATGGTTAAAAATGTTTTGTTAGCTATTCGATGAGAAACTTCACAATAAGTTCACATTTATTTCACATTTAATTCACATTGTTTTTAAGCACCTGAAAACTCAGTTTCTCTATGTCACAATTAATTTTTTATTTGTATAATAATAAGTACTTAACAAATCCTCTTGGCTGATAGAAATAAACAAATTTCAACGGTTATTTGTTACCAAGTCTTTTATTATGTCTGAGAAAAATCTCCTATTCCAAAGGGAGAGAAATTGAATCGAAGAGACAAAAAATTTAGTAAAGTGCTTATATATTTTCATCTTATATCTTGATACTTTAAGGTGTGATCAAGAAAAAGCGGTGAAAAAGGTGCCTATTCTAAAAGAGTAGGTTTTTTGTTTATTAGTGCGCATCAATTTTTTAAATCACGCTGCAGTAGTCATTTATCCAATAGAAAGGAAATAATAATGATGGCAATGACATCTTCAACGGAGGAGGCGAATTTCCTTACTTAAAAACGATGAATTGCTGCTGAAGTTAGATCTTGCGTACTGAGCGCTTTCTATCAGTACCGAATCATGAATGATTCAATTTCGGAAAATAAAACCGGATGACTGTGTTGTTTTTACCACCAAAACTCGAGACGCTGGTCGTACCTTAACTGTATCTTCATGGCGCCACTCACTCGTCATCGTGAGGGCGATTCGGCTCTACGGATATAATCTTGCGCACCTGCATGTGATACGCGGTGATTTTTACCAGCAATAAATTAGCGATATCATGATGCTCATTCGCCAACATAATAGAGGCGTATTGATTAGTAATATGGATTATGCCTGCGAGGAAGCGGGTAGGGATATCGCCGCAGGAAAGTGGATGCAGTAGCTTTCGGTACCAGTTTCTTGGTAAACCACGATTTGCCGGCGCGGATCAAAACGGGCACAGTGCTCAATCAACCCGATCCGGCGATATTTTATACTTGGGATGAGCAAGGATATACTGATTGCCCGGTATTAACGACATCATGAGTGCCTAAAAATGCGTTTACTTTCAAGTTTTTTTCTCAGCTTTCTACTAATCGGGTGCCTATCGATACCATCGGATATCGCACCGGTTGACGGATTTGAACTCGATAAATATTTAGGCAAGTGGTATGAAATCGCCCGGCTCGATCATTCGTTTGAACGTGGACTCGATCAGGTAACCGCAGTATATTCTCTGCGAGACGACGGGGGCGTCAGGGTCATCAACAAAGGTTTCTCGAAGGTGAAAAATAAGTGGAAAGAAGCGGAGGGTAAAGCTTACTTCATGAGAAATCAGCAGGTAGGTTATTTGAAAGTTTCTTTCTTCGGTCCTTTTTATGGCGCGTATATCGTATTTGAACTCGACCAGGAAGACTATCAATATGCTTTCGTGACCAGCTATGACAAATCGTATCTATGGTTGTTAGCAAGAACGCCCGCAGTTAGCGAAGAATTGATCCATCGGTTTGTGCAGCAAGCCAATGCATTGGGTTTTGCAACCGATCAGTTGATCTTTCCAGAGCAAAATTGAATCGATCAGTTGGGTCGATGTTTGAATACAATATACGCCATGCAACAATTACTTATTATCTTAGGAATTTTACTGCTTGTTTTGGGTTTGCTGTGGCCTTGGTTGTCGCACTTACCATTAGGCCGCTTGCCTGGCGATATTCATATCGAGCGCGAGAATTTCAGCTTTCATTTTCCGTTGATGACAGGATTGTTGATCTCGATTGTGCTGACGTTGATATTGTGGTGGATGCGAAAGTAAGGTATCAGCGGTTATCGGGTAATTTCGCCCGTCATTCCTTTGGTTAATTGATCGACTACCCTGCCGTTCATATCCTGTAACGTCACTTGCAACGGCATTTTACCTAATGCATGCGTGGCGCAGGAAAGGCAAGGATCGTATGCGCGCACCGCAACTTCGAGGTGATTCAATAATGCTTCGGTGATTTCCTGGCCATCCAGGTATTGATTGGCAACGATGCGCACCGATTCATTCATGGCTTGGTTATTGCTGGTGGTTGATACGATTAGATTGGCTTGGGTAATCAGGCCCTCTGCGTTGACCTGATAGTGATGGAACAGCGTGCCACGCGGTGCTTCGATGACGCCAACGCCTTGTGGCTGGTATTCGCCTTTGTCAACCATTAATTCCGTGCCGGTGATGTCTGGATCGTGCAGCAAAGCGTGAATTGATTCGGCGCAGTGCAGAGCCTCGATCATCCGTGCCCAGTGAAACGCAAGTGTGTCGTGCACCAACCCGCCTTGACCGAATGCTTTGAAACGTTGGCGTGCGGCTTCGGCCAGCGGGGTGGAAATGCTATCGCAGTTATTGACGCGTGCTAGCGGGCCGACGCGATACCAGCCTTGCTCAGTGCCCAATGCGGTTAAATAGGGAAACTTCATGTAGCTCCACGAGCGAACTTCTTCACGCAGGATGTGTTGATAATCGCAGTAGTTGAACTGATCGAAAATCACGCTGTTATCAGCGGCTCGCGCACGCAATCCGCCGTGATAGAATTCCAGTTCACCGTTGGTTCCGGTCATGCTGAGGAAATGGCTGTGCAGCGTGGCGAAATCGCGGTGCTCCGGGTGCGCGGTGTGAATGTGTTCGTTCAGCGCCAGCGCTTCCTGACTCCATTGCAGAATATTGTCGATATCGGCGAGCAACGCATCACGCGCAGTGATTGTCAGCGGTTTATTCATGCCGCCGGGCACGGTGCCCGTGCCGTGAATGCGTTTGCCAGTGATGGCCTCAATGACTTGCTGGCCGAATTTACGTAGTTTGACACCTTTCAGTGCGATTTCCGGATAGTGTTCCAATACACCGGCAATATTTCGTTGCGTTGGGTTGCTACCGAAGCCGAATAGAAAATCGGGGGAGGAGAGGTGAAAAAAATGTAGTGCATGCGATTGTAAGATCTGGCCGAAATGCAACAAACGGCGCAACTTGGTAGCCGTGGGCGTGAGTTGCTGCATCCCCACGATTTGATCCACCGCTTTGGCTGCTGCTAATTGATGGCTGACCGGGCAAATGCCGCAGAGCCGTTGCACCAAGAACGGCACTTCCCAATACGGGCGGCCTTGAATGAATTTCTCAAAGCCGCGAAATTCGACAATATGCAGTCGTGCCTCGATGATGTGATTGTATTCGTCCAGCAGCAATGTAATTTTTCCGTGCCCTTCGACGCGAGTGACGGGGTCGATGGCGATGCGCCGGGTGGCGGGTGGGGGTGATGAAGGTTTAACTGGTTTCATAACATTTAATCGTAATGCAATTGCGATTTTTGAATAATCGGTTTTTGCCCGGCTAATAGCGGTTCCAGCAGTTGCAAGAAGGCATCGGCGGATGGTGGGCAACCGGGCAGAAAATAATCGATGTGCACCACTTCGCTGATGGGATAGACCTTATCCAGCAGCAGCGGCAATTCAATATCGTCGGGAATTTGCGGGTTGGTGACTCCGGTTCCATTCAGATAGACTTCCTGCAGGCATTCCTGCAAGTCAAAATAATTGCGCATCGCGGGTACGCCGCCATTGATCGCGCAAGCACCGACGGCCACCAATGTGGTGCAATTAGCGCGGAATTCGCGCAACACGTGTACATTTTCCGCAGTGCACACCCCTCCTTCGATCAGACCGATGTCGCATCGCCCACAGTGCTTGATGTCAGTGAATGGTGAGCGATCAAACTCAACCTGCTCAAGCAAGCCGGTCAAGGATTCATCCATATCCAAAAAAGACATGTGACAACCAAAGCAACCAGCCAGCGACGTCGTGGCGATTTTGATTTTTCGTTTAGTGGTGAGCTCAATCGTCATGGTTTATGATGCTGCGCAATATGTCCCTGCAAATTTGTTTTCTGGACCGTGTTAATGTCGATTTGCCCAGCATGCTTAGATCTCAAATAATAGCATAGCAATCAAAAAACCATGAGGAGCTTTCCATGAGTGGATTTAGAGGGGATGGATAGTCTCTGGTAGAGACCGACTTGTATATCAATGAGAGTAATCCTTCGGCCATAACGAGGATCTGATAGCGGTTTAATGATTTAATCTGTACCTGCCAGTACAAAACAACTATTCAGCGGAAGCTTGATAAACTGTATAGTCCGCAGTGGCAGGAGAAAGTGTGTACCCCATAAGCAGCTTGCTATAGTGCAGGTATTTGATGTTGTTAAATAACATAATCATGAATGGGTATTGAAGCAGATGAAAAAAAATAAAATTGCATCAATGGTATTTCGAGTTTTAGGGATTGTTTTGTTGACTCTAACCTATTTTGCAACCGGAAAGTTAGGCTTGCTATTTCCCTACATGGGATCGAACATCACCTTGTTCTGGCCTCCAACGGGAATAGCGCTTGCAGCACTTATGATCTGGGGGTTGTGGTGCTGGCCAGGTATATTTTTGGGTGCATTTCTAGCCAATTTAACCACGGGTGATCTTACCTTATCCACGGCTAGCCTGATTGCGTTTGGTAATACTCTGGGACCTGTTTTAGGCGCAATATTGCTTAAACAAGTGGCTGATTTTAAAAATGACTTTCTACGCAGCCGCGATATATTGGCATTTGTCTTAATTGTACCGAGTTGTATGTTATTCCCCCCCAGCTTTGGTGTGCTGGCTTTATTTACTAGCGATAACTTGATAGCAGATCAGATACAACAAGCATGGTTGGGTTGGTGGTTTGGCGATATCGTAGGCATACTGATTTTTACTCCGCTATTGTTAGCATGGTCAATTTATTATAAGAATAAGGCTTTTCGCCATGAGGCTTCAAACGTTGAATCCGTTTTGATCATCACATTATGTGGCCTAATTGCGTGGATCATATTCGGAAATACTCTGGCAATCGGTGATCTTCAACTATCACTGGCTTTTTTGGTTATTCCTCCATTGATTTGGGCCAGTTTGCGTATTAGTGCATTAGGCACTGTGTCAGCAGCGGCTGTTATTTCGATAATAGCAACCTGGGGTACTGCTCAAGGGCTAGGTCCCTTTATAAATGGTGTTTTTTCGCTAGATCATTTGGTTTTGTGTATTTTTGTTGCTACCAATATGTTGATTGCATGTTCGATCGCCGGCATTCAGGTTGCGCGCAGGAGTGCCGGTCTTGAGCTGCGTGAGAGCGAATCTCGGCTGCGACTGGCGCTAAGTGCAGCTAATCAAGGCCTGTGGGATCTTAATGTACAAACAGGTGAAGCTTTAGTAAGCCCGGAATATGCGTTAATGCTTGGCTATGCCCCTGACGAATTTGTAGAAACCAATAGTAAATGGCTAGATCGCTTGCATCCAGAAGATCGTGAGCGGGTGAGTCGAATATATCAGGAATACATCAATGGCTTGCGCGAACATTATGCGGTGGAATTTCGTCAGCTTACTCTACAAAACTCTTGGAAATGGATACTGTCGATCGGCAAGTTGGTGGAATATGACAGCCAAAATCGTCCATTACGCATGCTGGGTACGCACACCGATATTGAAGAACGCAAAACCAGGGAAATTGCTTTACAACAAAGCGAGGAGGCTTTGAGCCATTCATTGGGAGAGTTACAGGTATCTGAAAAACATCAGCGTGAATTGCGTACTCTGGCAGAGCGAGAACAAAGCCGCATGAGTGCACTGCTTGCAGCCATGAATATTGGTATTCTGTTTGAAGACAACGAACGTCGTGTTGAATACGTGAATCCCGCTTTTTTGCGGATGTGGTTGATCAACGAGAATGACGATCTGACAGGATTGCCGACGAAAATTGTGCTGGAACGATCCACCGAGCGTTTTGCACAACCAACACATGCTTCTAAATTTGTTCTTAACGTTATGCATACTCATGAAATCAGCGAACGTTTCGAGCTGGAACTAAGCGACGGTCGCATGCTTACCCAGCTGTCCTATCCGGTTACTGATGGTGAAGGGCGGGTATTGGGGCGATTATGGATTTATGAGGACATTACTCAGGAACGCCAAACCGCACAACAACTGTTGTATCTGGCCGAGCGTGATCCTTTAACTGGTCTATACAACCGACACCGCTTCCAGGAGCAACTTGAATTTATGATCGCAAACTGCCTGCGCAACCGAGGTAAGTTTGCTTTATTGTATTTTGACCTGGATGACTTTAAATATATAAATGATACATTTGGGCATAGCGCAGGCGATACGGTATTAGTTAGAGCCGCAGGTGAAATATCCAGTGTAATTCGGCAAATCGAAATTTTTGCCCGGTTGGGTGGCGACGAGTTCGCCATTCTAAGTATTATTCAGCCAGACGAAGATATTAATGCCTTACCCTCTCGGATTGTCACTGCCATTGCATCAATCCCGTTGCGTTTTCACGGCACAAATCTTCGTCTGACCAGCAGCTTGGGTGTGGCGATCTTTCCAGAGCATGGCGAAACAACCGAAGACTTGGTTGCGCATGCAGATACGGCTATGTATCAGGCCAAAACCCAGGGCAAAAATACTTGGGCAATTTATGATTCGGCACGGGATGATTCGAAGGCTATGTTACAACGAATGTCGTGGCGCAACCGGATTGCCCAGGCATTGGAACAGGATCTGTTTGAATTGCATTTTCAAGGTGTTTACCTAACCAGTGATAGATCTCTCAGCCATGCCGAAGTGCTGATTAGAATGCGTGATCTGGAGCATCCTGATCACTTAATTATGCCGGGTCAATTTATTCCGATCGCCGAGAAAAGCGGCCAAATTTTGGATATTGATCGCTGGGTTGTAAAAGAGAGTATCGAGAAATTGGCCAATGACCTCAATATGCCGCCACTGGCGATCAATATTTCTGGGCGAACATTCGATGAACCTTCATTGCCACTTTATATCCGAAAATTATTGATGGAACGAGGCGTCGAACCTAGTCGCTTGATTATTGAGTTGACCGAAACCGCTGCCGTTTCCGATATTCAGGATGCTCAGCGTTTTATTGAATCCATTCATCAATCTGGCTGTAAAGTCTGCCTGGATGATTTTGGCAGTGGTTTCTCCACCTTTGGTTATCTCAAATATTTAGGCGTGGAAATTTTGAAAATAGACGGCTTATTCATTAGCGATTTGCACAATAATCGAGACAACCAGGTTTTTGTTAAAGCCATGGTGGATGTTGCACACGGATTAGGAAAAATAACCGTGGCGGAATACGTTGAAGATGAAGATACTTTTAAGATGATCAAAAAATTAGGTATTGATCTTGCACAAGGATATAACTTCGGTAGACCCAGTAAAATTTTACCTAAATTAAACTACCCAACCTAATAAAACAGGGAATTAATCCGAAAAGATTAACGCTCTGTATCTTGATGCTCTTTGCGTTTAAGTTTATCGCAGCCTGCGATGTGTTCCTGTAAACTGGTTTCCCGAATCGTGTGATGATCATAGATACGTTGTCCGATTGGCACTTGATATCCTTGTTCTTTGATCAAAATTGCACCGACCGGGCAGATGGTCGTCGCCAGATCGGTTGTCGCTATTGAACTGTCGGCCAGTTTACCGCTCGGGGAGTTGACGATTAAATGCGCTTTTGTCCCGCGCCCGGCGATGGCAAACACATTTTTCCCATCTACTTCACGGCTGGCGCGCACGCATAAATCGCACAGGATGCAGCGTCTGCGATCAAGCAGGATATCGGGATGCGATGCGTCGATTTCGCGGCGTTGATAAAACTGCGGAAAGTGATCGTCCAGCATGCCGAGATAATAAGCCATAGCTTGCAGCTTGCAATTGCCGGTTTTTTCGCACGACGGGCAGATGTGATCGCCTTCTACAAATAGCATTTGCGTGAGTGCTTTACGTGCTTCGTTCAATTCCGGTGTGTTACTGCAGATTGTCTGATCCGCTGCTGCCGGTGTCGTGCATGCAGCGACGCTGCGATTTTCGATTTCCACTATGCACAAGCGGCAATTGCCGCTTGGCGGCAAGCCGGGGTAGTGGCATAAATGCGGAATATAAACCTTGGCAGCTAATGCGGCATCCATGATGGTTTGCCCTGGGGTGAACGGAATTGCCTGGTTGTCTATGCGAATTGTGTTTTGGATTGCTGACATTTCGATTTAATCCAGGTGGGCTGCGGCGTCGTCGCGGCGCGTGATCTGCCGAGCGCTTTCCAGTGCCTGATCAAGATCGAATTGTGCAACGAAATGCTGATTCAGATGGGTTGCAAAAACTTGCGGAAAATGCTGCAAGCCGTCCAGAACATGATTAGCAGCGGTATGTCCCAAGCCACAATGCGAGTGATGCTGAATCAAAAAAGCGAGCTGTTTCAGTGTTTCGATATCGTTTGTTGTGCCACGACCCTCGGCAATTTTATCCAGATTATTTTTCAGCAGCTGTGTGCCGACGCGGCAAGGGGTGCAAAAACCGCAGCTCTCATGCGCAAAAAAATGGGCAAAATTGCGATGAACCGCTAGCAAGTCACGCTGGTGACCGAAGATTAAAAACGATCCACCGGTGGAAATATCCTCGAAACTGATGGTGTGGTTAAAATCCGGTGCGCCGATTAGTTTTCCGGCAGGTCCACCTATTTGTACTGCTTGTACTCTCTGCGCGCCGCAATCATCCAAGATTTGTTGAATCCGCACGCCAAACGGGTATTCATAGATTCCCGGTAACCTGCAATCACCGCTGACGCTGAGAATTTTTGTGCCGATCGATTTCTGGGTGCCGACAGAATTAAACCAACTGCTACCGTGTGCGACGATATGTGCTGCGGCAATTAAGGTTTCAACGTTATTGACCACAGTGGGTTGTCCTAGATAACCATGTGTGACCGGAAATGGCGGTCGGATACGTGGAATGCCGGGTTTGACTTCTAGCGATTCGATCAGCGCTGATTCCTCGCCGCAAATATAGGCACCCGCACCAACGACAAGGTCGATGTCAAAGTGGAAATCCGCATGATTTAGAATGTGTCTTCCTAATAATCCTTGATTACGTCGTTGCGAAAGCACGGTTTGCAGGTGCGAGAGCAGATAACGATATTCACCGCGCAGATAAACCAAGCCCTTGTTTGCTCCGATAACAAAAGCGCACAGTGTCATGCCTTCAAACAATGCTTCGGCGTGATGGTGCAGTAATACACGGTCTTTGAACGTGCCGGGCTCACCTTCGTCTGCGTTGCAGATGACATAATGCGCATCACCAAGCTTTTCGCGGCATAGTTGCCATTTTTTGCCGGTATTGAATCCAGCGCCGCCGCGACCATTTAAGCCGGATTGCTGGATAGTCGTCAATGTTTCTGCAGCTCCGTGCGTTATTGCCTGTTGTAGAGCATTGCCGGGCGCAAGCTGTGTGGTCAACAAAAGGTTGCGTCGATGGATTGTGTCATGTATCTCAAACCATTCCCCTGGCCATTCATCCATCGATATATTGGCTGTAATCTGCTGCGCGATCTGTGCAATTTTGTCCGGGTTCAAGTGAGTAAGCGGTATGCCATTGACCAGCAACGATGCACCTTGATCGCATAATCCGATACAGGAAGTCTCGCCAATGCTGATCAATCCATCCGCGCGCGTTTTGCCGGGAGTGACCTGCAATTGCTGTGCCAGCAGTTGCATCAGGTTTTGTCCAGCTAGCAGATAACCGCAGCTGGTGCAATTACTGAATAATATGTGGAAACGGCCGCATGGTTGCGCGGAAAAAAAAGAATAAAACGCTACGATTCCAGCTACTTGGCTGAGCGGCAAATTAAATTCAACCGCGACTTGTTGCATGGCCTGCGGTGAGATATGCAGATATTCCTGCTGCAATGCATGCAGCCGGTGCAACAAATGTTCCTGCGGCAAATTAGAAGAATTGTGCTGGCATGAATTCGACATGTTAATGAGTATAGCGGGATTTGCCTCAGAGTAACAGAAACGCAATAAGGAGTTGCCGAGAATGAAGCCTCAAGCCAGCAGAGCCGCCACAATGCCGGTGATGAATATGCCATCAAATGTACCCGCGCCGCCGATCGAGGCATACGGTGTGCCGAGCCGGGAAATATCCTTCATGTGTAGTAAATCTGCCCCAATCAGTACTCCCAATGTGCCACTGATATACGCCAGCGAGGCGCTTTGATCCGGACTGATTGATAATCCAACTAACGCTGCACTGATTGGGGCGATAAGAATGGGCATGCCAATGCCAAGCCCCGAAATCGGGCGGCTAAAAATGTAGCTGATACTACTTATGATAGCGATCCCCAGCAATGTGGGCGATAAACTCAATGCGCTACTGGAAAATAAGTAAATTGATAGTGTTACCGGTATCAGACAACCGCCAAGATTGATGAAGAGCTGCGTTTCGTTATTAAACGACTGTACGGGTATTCTAAGCAATCCTTTGTACACAGATTGTGTGAATGCTTGCTCTGTTGCAGTGCTTTTAATTCTTGTTACCGGAAGATTCACGGCGCTGCCGAGTAACGATAGAAACAGTATCATCAATCCAAATTCGGGCGGCAGCCCCAGTTTCACAAAAGCAAAGGACAGTAGCTCTATCTGGATCAATATTATTATGATGCCAAGCAAAGCAACGAAGAATAGCAGGTGAATCAGAGAAAAATAGTTTTTCATCATGTTATAGTGCGGCGAAAGATAGCACTCAGTGACGCTATTTTTTAAATTAAGTAAAAAAACATTTGGTTATGATATTCTTTCAGAGGCTTGCCTAAAGTTATGATCAAAAAATTGCAGTCGAGCTAGAAATTTGCTGCGCTTCAATTAGAAATAAAATAAACAATGATCGTTAGTCAACGGTATTGAAGGATTATCCTCTTTGCAGTGAGAGGATAATCCCTTGACGAAGATACTTTGTCTGACTACCATAAAAAAGGAAGGCAGTACAATTTATTGCTGTTTTCTGTATGTTTCTTTAACCAATTTAAGGGCTTATTATGTTACAGTTAAAAAAAACGTTATTAAGCAGTATTGCTCCTGTATTGTTGTCCATTGCGCTGGCTAGTCCAGTGATTGCTTCTGATGCCCATCATGCACACAAAGGGCTTAATTATGGCAGCTTTACTAAAGAGCATGTATTGTTAACTCCTAAAGACTATCGTGAATGGGTATTTATTGGCGCATCTGTGACGCCCAATGAATTAAATGATGATAAAGCAGCCTTCCCAGAATTTCATAATGTCTATGTTGACCCTACCAGCTGGTACCACTGGAAGAAAACGGGTGAGTTCCGGGATGGAACCGTTATCGTTAAAGAATTAGCTAGCATAGGGAGCAAAGAGGCACCTAGCGGGAATGGCTATTTCCCAGGTGAGTACAATGGCATTGCTGCTATGGTGAAAGATTCCAAGCGCTATCCCGAAAGACCCGGTAACTGGGCATTTTTTGGTTTTGAATCGTATGAAGCCAAACAAGGTATTATCCAAGCGGATGAAGCATGTGCTGCCTGCCACAAGGACCATGCTGCACACGATATGGTCTTTACCCAATTTTATCCCGTATTACGTGCTGCTAAGTCAGGCAAATAAATAATGCATAACCGGCTTTGAGCCGACAAGTTTTGTGATGAGGCAATTTAGTTTACTTGTTAAGCTAAATTGCCTTTCTGTTTTGTATGTGAGCTGTAGTATAGGGATAGATTCAAGTGTAGCTGCAATAGTTATGTTTAGTAGTCCATGCCGAGGATTTATAAGGTTGAAACATAGAATAATGATCACATTGAGCGAGGATCGTTATGAAAAAATTGAAAAATGAAGCGGCTTTATTTAAAGAAGCTATGCTGGCCGGAGTGAAATATGCCGAAGGAAGAGGCGTGGTGCAGTTTGAAGCAACCGATTCGGCGAGTGAAAAATTACTCTATATCTATCGCTTATTGGTGCACGATAAAGTTATGCAACCGTTGCCGGAAGATCAAGTCGCTGAAAAATCCATGCGGCATAAGCTGGCCATGTGGTACGCCAAGCAATTACCTAAAGATCATCCGTTGTTGAAATAAAGTATAACGTGGGCAGTCCGATCAGCAGAATGGATTGCGCCTGCATGGTTTTTAGGGCAAGAAAAAAACAAACGACAGATTTGCTACGATAAATTTTTAGGAATATAGGCAATTTGACGTGTGATCAATGAAGCTTGTCAAATTGCCTTTTTAGTTTTTTCTCTGATTTTTGGTTAGATATAATTTCATTCCGAATCCTATCCTTGATTGCAAACCCCAGGAGCAAATGTGATCTGCAACTAAAGATAGGAGAAGCATTCAGTTGAATTCAATTTAACCAAGCAGATGCCATTGCATTGTAAATACTTCACGAATGCCTTAAAGCACTCTATTCAATGACATTCAAAGAACCTGGCAGATGGATATTCTTAGGATGGAGTTGACACCAAATAGTGAAGGCGCCAGCTTTATCGGCCACGAAAGAAATGACTTTTGTTTCGCCTGCTTTAAGTATGTCTTTAATTTCGTATTCATCAATGGCAAATCCTTCACTGATGGGTGATTTATTTTCTACTGTGATTTTGACAGTCGTTCCCTTTTTGACAGTTAATGTTTCTGGTTCATTGAGAACATTAAAGGCACGAATGTTGTTAATCGTTACCCCTTCAACTTTAAGTTCAGGAATGGTGGTGTCATAGGCATTGATAACCACTTTAAAATTCTGCTCTGCTGCATGTGTGACGCTTGTTAATAGCAGTCCAAGAACAGCGCTTAAAAATATGATTTTGGTTATTTTCATAGTATATATTTCCCTCTTAAATTTTATGTTTTAGTATATAGTGATGCTTGCTCCGCATTTTTTAGCGCGTAAGCAGCGCTTACTCTAGTGGGGATGATTTGATATGTCAATATCGAACTTTCCCAGCACTTGGGACAGATTCCCCGTTATGAGCCACGCGCTATAATTTCCATAACCAGCGGGAAGAGTTCGTCTGCACGGTTGGTTGATCCAATTGCACCGTGCTTTTTTGCCTGTCTCTTGTGTTCCGGCAAGTTTGAGCCGGCATAGATAACAAATGGAGTTGTATCTCCCAGGGAACGAAGCTTGTCTGAATCGCCCCGGGATTGTCGGAGACTCTATTTCTTGAGAGGATAGAGTAATGAAAAAACAAATGAGATATTCACCGGAGGTTCGGGAACGGGCTGTCCGACTGGTGC
>NZ_JAIEMO010000026.1 GCF_019752095.1 Nitrosomonas sp. | reverse complement strand
GGCGGTGAGATTCGAACTCACGGTAGAGTCACCCCTACGGCAGTTTTCAAGACTGCTGCCTTAAACCGCTCGGCCACGCCTCCTTTTGCAAAACCTGCAGGCCGAATCATACCTTTTAGCGTGCTTCTTGGCTAGTTGTCGAACATCTAATTTATCAGTTAAGTAAATAATTATTGGAGGTAATGTCATTTTTCTTTATGATTGCTATATTGAATTTTCTGACTTCAAGAATGTAATTATATGAATTTTTTATGAAATTATATATTTGCTGATTCTTTTTGGTACTATCTCGATGGATTTTTTGACTCAATCTAGGCATAGAAAAAGCGTATTCTGAAAGGTAGTAGATGTATGTGGTCGGATCCAGGAGTAGCAAAGCTAGAGCAGGTACGTATCAGCACCAATCAAGATATGGTGCGACGCATGCGTTTGGGTGGTTTGTTTTATGTTTTGTGTTGCGGTGCTATCGTACTGATGTCTCCTGTGCTGCGCATGCAGCCTTATATTGCGCTCTTTGTCGCTCTGTTTATAATTCTGGCGATATCACGTTTTGTAGTTTATAAGCGTGCGCTGATTTTATTCGATAGAAATGAGCAACAGATAGAATATTCGATCTTAACGATCTATATCACAACGGCACTAGGTTGGACTATTTTTTTGATGTGGGTATTCCTATCCATTAATATTCTGGATAGCAGCGTTACTTTAGCGGTCATTTCGACAGTCGGTTTTGTTGCAGGTGGCATAGCGGCTACTTCACCTCGCATTCAGTTGATGCTCGTCTATGCAGTGATAATTTATCTGCCTAGTCTTTTAAGCTTAGTATTATTTGTCCCAGGTGAAGGTAGTTTGGTATTGATGATAATTGGACTTGCCTATTTCTTTTTTTCTGTACATAACGGTAAGCTGCAGCATGAGAATTATTGGGTTGCGCGGCAACAAGCTGTGCAATTAGAGAAACAAGCTATTGATCTGGAATACGCCCGCTTACAAGCGGAGAATGCGAATAAAGCTAAATCTGCATTTTTGGCTGCTATGAGCCATGAGATCAGGACACCAATGAACGGCGTACTTGGAATGACTGAAATTCTGGCAACCACTTCACTTGATTCGGAACAAACAAATTATCTGAGTGTAATCCGTAATTCTGGGAAAACTCTGTTACGAGTCATTGATGATATTCTGGATTTTGCGAAAATAGAGGCGCATAAACTCAAAGTGGCTAATCGGTCATTTAACCTTCGTGCATTGATTGATGAAGTGAATTTGCTATTTTGCGCTAAAGCCAGAGAATCATCGCTGAATTTTATTGTGAGTTTCGAATGTAATCTATCCTTTAATCTTGTTGGTGATCCTGATCGAATTAAACAAATTTTGTTTAACCTGCTCGGTAACGCGTTTAAATTTACTGCAGAAGGGGAAGTTAAATTACAGATCGGTTGCTACCCCCTTGCAGATCAAAGTGGAGTTGAGGTAGAACTTATCGTTGCAGATACTGGGATAGGTATATCAACCGAGAATCAGACGCGTTTGTTTCAGGAATTTTCACAAGTAGGGGAATCTACACAACATATTCGAGGTACCGGACTAGGCCTTGTGATTACACGCAATTTGTTATCACTAATGGGGGGCTCAATTACTGTATCCAGTGAAATTGGTAAGGGCGCAGAATTCCGTGCGCATATTCCCCTTAAATATGCAGCTATTGATACAGTGATCTCTCAGCAGAGCCAATTAACTTCAAAGCAGCCTATTGCTATTGTCGAGTCTCGTGTCCGTGTCTTGGTTGTTGAGGATAATGATGTGAACCAATTAGTCAGTAAAGCAATGTTGGAACGGTTGAATTGTGAGGTTGTTATTGTAAATGATGGTGCGGAGGCAATTAGCGCGTTCACATCGCAACATTTTGATTTGATTTTAATGGATTGTAATATGCCTGTGATGGATGGGTTTGAGGCTACACGACGGATTCGTGCGCTTGAACAGGAGAAAAATGCTGTGCCGATTCCAATTGTTGCATTAACTGCCCATGCTTTTGATCATGTCAGGCAGGAATGCCTTACTGCTGGTATGAATGAGCATCTAAGTAAACCATTCGATGTCGCGCAGCTTAATCAGATATTACAACAATTTGTTTCGATACATTCGCCATAGCGTGAGGGCATTTGAGAATTCTGATTTGTCGTAACAGAGGCGAATGCTCCAGTGCGATAATAAGCAATATCGGATTAACGCTGGTTATTAAATACTTGCTAAATGGCAGTTAATTTTTATTATTTGAGGAATTATGATTTGGAAACCTAATGTAACGGTTGCAGTTGTTGTTGAACAAAATGGCAAATATTTATTGGTGGAGGAGGAGCCTGAAACGGGTTGCGGATTGTTTCTAAATCAACCTGCAGGGCATCTGGATCCAGGAGAATCCATCATTCAGGGAGCGGTACGGGAGACACTGGAAGAAACTGGGTATACCTTCGAACCTGAATATGTATTGGGTGTATATCAGTGGCACTCACATCGTGCAGATACCACCTATCTTCGATTTGCGTTTGGCGGGCGTGTTACACATCACGATCCCGAACGGAAGCTCGATACAGGCATTTTACGGGCGTCTTGGTTTGGCTTTGATGAAGTTAATCAAATGATTCAGCGTCACCGCAGTCCTCTGGTTATGCAATGTATTCGTGATCACCTTGCCGGTAAGCGCTATTCATTGGAGTTGATGTTGAATTTTGAATCCTAAGATGATGACGAAGTGTCGTGTAATTGTTGGTATGTCTGGTGGTGTTGATTCATCTGTGGCTGCATATTTGCTGAAGCAACAAGGCTATGATGTTGTAGGGTTATTTATGAAGAATTGGGAAGATGATGATACTGATGAATATTGCTCTTCCCGGCAGGATTTTCTAGATGCCGTATCGGTTGCTGACGTTATTGATATTCCTATCGAAATTGTAAACTTCTCAGTTGAATACAAAGAGCGTGTATTTTTACAATTTCTTGCAGAATACCAAGCCGGACGCACGCCGAATCCTGATGTATTATGCAATGCTGAGATCAAATTTAAAGCATTTCTGGATTATGCAAATAAACTGGGTGCTGATTATATCGCAACAGGTCATTATGCCCGGGTGCGTAAAGCGGGTAGCGTTTTTCAATTATTAAAAGGTGAAGATGGAAACAAAGATCAAAGCTATTTTTTGTATCGGTTGAATCAAGCACAACTTGCTAAGTCGCTTTTTCCAATCGGTCATCTCTATAAACGCGAAGTGCGTAAAATAGCCAGGGAGCTGAAGCTCCCGAATTACTCTAAAAAAGACAGTACGGGCATATGCTTTATTGGCGAGCGTCCGTTTCGTGAATTTCTTAATCGCTATTTACCGCACAAACCTGGCGAAATTCAAACAACTGATGGAAAAGTCATTGGTCAGCATATCGGATTAATGTACTACACCATAGGGCAGAGACAGGGGTTGGGGATTGGGGGCGTCCGGGATGGTGGTGATGAACCATGGTTTGTAGCAGCCAAAGATATGATCAAAAATGTGTTGATTGTCGTTCAGGGGCACAATCATCCGGATTTGTTTCGTCCTTCCCTAAAAGCAATCAATTTAACCTGGATCGATGAAAAACATCCACATTGCAATTGGGTTTACGCTGCAAAAACACGCTATCGCCAAACTGATGCGCCTTGCACAATTACAAATCTGTCACATGAGTACTGTCAAGTAGAGTTTGCCCAAAATCAATGGGCAATCACCCCAGGGCAATCCGTTGTGATTTATGAGAGTCAAGTATGCTTGGGGGGAGGAGTCATATTGCAATGATTCTTGAAGCCTCATTATTTTCAATTACAAGAGATCTTATGTTGTAACTAAAGAATTATTTTATTGTATTGAATATTTTTGTTTAAATTCATACTATTAGATATATTTTATAATTTTATTGTTTTTCCCTCTTGAAATTCTGAATCACAAACCCTACTATTAGCACTCGTGGTTACGGAGTGCTAATAGTAATCCCAATATTAGAACCTTGACTGTCTTAGTAGTGTTAAAAGAATGATGTGCATTGATTGCACGGATATTAGTTTATTAATTTTCAAAGGAGAGAACAGCATGAAAATTCGCCCTTTACATGATCGTGTTATCGTAAAGCGATTAGAAGATGAACGTAAAACAGCTTCAGGTATTGTTATTCCTGATAGCGCAGCAGAAAAACCAGATCAAGGTGAGATCCTGGCAATAGGCAAAGGAAAAGTCGGGGATGATGGAAAAATTCGTCCATTGGAAGTGAAAGTCGGCGATAAAGTGTTATTTGGCAAATATGCCGGGCAATCCGTCAAGGTTCAAGGCGAAGAACTTTTAGTCATGCGAGAAGAAGATATTATGGGTGTAATTGAAGGTTAATCCATTAGTTCAATGACGCGCAAGAATAATGTATTGAGAGATTAGGAGAGAGTTATGTCAGCAAAAGAAGTGAAGTTTGGCGATTCAGCACGCCACAGAATGGTAGCCGGTGTAAATATTTTAGCCGACGCAGTAAAGGTAACATTAGGACCGAAGGGCCGAAATGTTGTTCTGGATCGTTCCTATGGTGCGCCTACCATTACCAAGGATGGAGTATCTGTCGCCAAAGAGATTGAATTAAAAGATAAATTTGAAAATATGGGCGCGCAGATGTTAAAAGAAGTAGCTAGCAAAACATCTGATGTAGCCGGCGATGGTACAACCACCGCAACCGTGTTGGCGCAAGCTATTGTAAAAGAGGGCATGAAATATGTAGCGGCCGGTATGAATCCAATGGATCTCAAACGCGGAATTGATAAAGCAGTAACCACAGCGGTTGGTGAGTTAAAGAAACTGTCAAAGCCATGTGCGACAGCAAAGGAAATTGCGCAAGTTGGGAGTATTTCTGCAAACTCGGACAATGAAATTGGCAAGATCATTGCGGATGCAATGGACAAAGTGGGCAAGGAAGGTGTAATTACAGTAGAAGATGGGTCGGGATTGCAAAACGAATTGGAAGTCGTTGAAGGTATGCAATTTGATCGTGGTTATCTGTCGCCCTATTTTGTGAGCAGCGCGGAAAAACAGATTGCGCTGTTAGATAGCCCATATATTTTGTTACATGACAAGAAAATCTCTAATATTCGTGATTTATTACCCATATTGGAACAGGTCGCAAAAGCAGGTAAACCGCTACTGATTATCGCTGAAGATGTTGATGGTGAAGCGCTTGCTACATTGGTTGTAAACAATATACGCGGTATTCTAAAAACTTGTGCAGTTAAAGCGCCTGGTTTTGGTGATCGTCGCAAAGCGATGTTGGAAGACATCGCAATTTTGACTGGCGGTACGGTTATTGCTGAAGAAGTTGGTTTGACATTAGAGAAAGCTACATTAAATGATCTGGGTCAAGCCAAACGCATTGAAGTAGGCAAAGAAAATACTACTATCATTGATGGCGCAGGCAATGCTGATAATATCCAAGGTCGCGTCAAGCAAATCCGCACTCAAATTGAAGAAGCTACCAGTGATTACGACAAAGAAAAACTACAGGAGCGTGTGGCTAAGCTTGCTGGTGGTGTAGCACTGATTAAAGTCGGCGCTGCTACTGAGGTTGAAATGAAGGAGAAAAAGGCTCGGGTTGAAGATGCGCTGCATGCAACGCGTGCTGCCGTAGAAGAAGGCGTTATCCCTGGAGGTGGTGTAGCATTATTGCGTGTAGTTCCGATTGTTAAGAAAACAAAAGGTGATAATCACGATCAAGATGCAGGTATAAAGATTGTTATACGCGCACTTGAAGAGCCTCTACGTCAAATTGTATTGAACTGTGGTGATGAACCGTCTGTTGTTGTCAATAAAGTAGCTGAAGGTCAAGGAAATTTTGGCTACAACGCTGCAACTGGCGAATATGGTGACTTGGTTGCGATGGGTGTTTTGGATCCAACCAAAGTAACTCGTTCTGCTTTGCAGAATGCAGCTTCAGTTGCAAGCTTGATGTTAACCACTGATGCAATGGTTGCAGAATTGCCTAAGGAAGATGCGCCAGCCGGTGGTGGCATGGGTGGCATGGGTGGCATGGGTGGAATGGGCGGTATGGATATGTAAGGTAGGTCATTGTTTTTATACTGTCTTTTGAATCACGCAGACTTCAATCTTATATTGAGGTCTGTTTTTTTATGTCTATCTAGCTAACTAGAGAAATAGAGATGTTAATCGGGCGTTATATTTTTCTTAAAAAATACTTATTCGTGATAAATTTTTGAATATGAATAAATTAGAAAATTATTCTGCACCTAAAGATCTTTTGAAAGATCGCGTGATTCTTGTCACAGGTGCAGGGCAGGGGTTAGGGCGTGCGGCAGCATTATCTTATTCGAATCATGGAGCCACGGTAATTTTACATGGCCGTAAAGTAAAAAAATTGGAAAGCGTTTACGATGAAATAGAAACCATCGGTAAAGCGCAAGCTCTAATTTATCCGCTTGATCTGGAACGTGCTGAAGAAAAGGATTTTTTTGCTCTGTCACATGCGGTTGCGCAGCAGCTGGGGCGCTTGGACGGAATCTTGCATAACGCAACCTACTTACCTGGTTTAAGCCCACTGGAACATCAAACAATTGAGCAATGGCGAGCCTTGTTGCAGGTTAATTTGATAGCTCCTTTTGCATTAACAAAAGCATGTTTGCCGCTACTGAAGGCTTCTCCTGATGCGAGCATTATTATGACATCAAGTACGCACGGACATAATCCATCGGCTTACTGGGGTGGTTTTGCCGTTGCAAAAGCCGGTCTGGAAGCATTAGTCAAGATACAGGCTGATGAATGGGGGCAGATACCGAATTTGCGCATTAATACAGTGATACCCGGCTTGGTGAATTCACCACAGCGCGTGATTACACACCCGGGTGAAATAAAACAAAAGATGCGTCAACCTGATGAGTTGATGTCGGTATATTTGTATTTGATGGGATTGGACAGCAGAGAAATAAGTGGTCAGACAATCTTGTGCTAATTGATAACGAATCAAATGATCAGGCTGCGGTTAGCGGGATTAGAAGGTATAATTGATAATAAATAAAATGATATGCGAAAGTGGCGGAATTGGTAGACGCACCAGATTTAGGTTCTGGCGCCGAGAGGTGTGGGGGTTCGAGTCCCCCCTTTCGCACCAAGTTAGGTTTAACTTGGGCTTGTGGTCCGTAGGTATTACTCAATAAATAAAACAGTTAGTATTCGAAATTATGTTGAAGAAAATTAATCAATCAGGATTTTTTTAATGGGATCAAATGTAGAAAACCTCGGCGCACTGGAACGTCGTTTCGATATTTCAATTTCTCTTGAAAAATTGCAAGGTGAAATTGATATTCGCTTAAAAAAGCTGGCAAAGACAACCAAGTTTCATGGTTTTCGCCCTGGAAAAGTTCCGCTTACGATAGTTAAACAAATGCACGGCGTGCAGATACAGCAGGATGTGATCAATGATGCAATTCACAAGGAATTTACAGATACCGTTAAGGATAATAATTTAAGAATTATTGGCTATCCTCGTTTTGAAAACAAATTAACCAATGAACACGACGAGCTTTATACAGTCAGTGCAATATTTGAAGTTTATCCTGAGATCATATTAGGTGATTTGAGTAATCAAAATGTCGAACAACCTGATGTGCAAGTCGGCGAAGCTGATATTGATAAAACGATTGACATGATAAGTAAGCAACGAGTGATATATGAGCCTGTTGATCGCGCAGCAATCAAAGGTGATCGGGTCAAGATAGATTATCATGGCGTTATCAACGGGGATGATTTTGCAGGCGGAAAAGCCGACGATGTTCAATTAATACTTGGTGATGGAAAATTTTTAAAAGACTTTGAAAGTTCTCTGATAGGCATGAAAGCTGGGAATCATAAATCATTTGATGTTGTTTTTCCTCAAGAATATCATGGTAAAGACGTTGCTGGAAAAACAGTTACATTTGAAGTAAAAATGAATGAGCTGGAAACGCCAATATTACCATCTGTGGATGCAGAATTTGCTAAATCATTGGGTGTTCCCGATGGAGATTTAAAGAAGTTGCGTGAAGGAATAAGAAAGGATCTCGAACGTGAAGTCTCTAAGCGCTCAAGGTCAAGACTTAAAGAACAGGTCATGAAAGCAATTTTGGAAACAACTCAAATTGAAGCGCCTGCCGTTCTGGTTAATCAAGAAATGGATAGATTACTGCAGAGTGCTAAAAGTGACTTTGAAGCACGAGGGATAAAAGCAAACGAAATATCTCTAAAATCTGAGTTATTTAAAGAAAAAGCTGAATATCGAGTCAAATTGGGACTAATTTTAGCAGAGCTTGTCAAAGTACATTCTATTAAAAATAATCCAGCGCGTGTTCGGAGCATAGTAGAAAGCGCGGCGCAAAGTTATGAGAATCCTGAACAAGTTGTTAAATGGCACTACGCTTCCCCAGAGCGACTACAAGAAGCTGAATCGTTAGCACTAGAAGAAAATATTGTCGATTGGGCGCTTGATCAAGTTAAATTAATCAATAAAACTATTACATTTGATGAGTTGATGGGGATATCTTAAGATGACACAAATATTTGATAATATCCGTGATGTAGAGCCTAGAAACCTTGGGTTAATCCCTATGGTCATAGAGACTAGTGGTAGGGGGGAGCGTGCTTATGATATATATTCACGCTTATTGAAGGAAAGAGTCGTGTTTCTTGTTGGTCCCGTCACTGAAGCAAGTGCAAACCTAGTTGTTGCTCAATTTTTATTTTTAGAATCAGAGAATTCAGAAAAAGATATCTTTTTTTATATTAATTCACCAGGCGGCGTAGTTTCTTCCGGTTTGGCAGTTTATGATACGATGCAATATATTAAACCTGATGTTAGCACGCTGTGCATCGGTCAAGCTGCAAGCATGGGAGCGTTATTGTTGACTGCGGGTGCGAAAGGTAAACGTTATTGCTTGCCAAATTCAAGAGTTATGATTCATCAGCCACTGGGAGGCTTTCAAGGTCAAGCCTCGGACATTGAAATACATGCGCGCGAAATACTTTATCTAAAATCACGCTTGAATGAGATTATGGCTAAACATACAGAGCGATCAGTATCTGATATTGAAAAAGATACGGATCGTGATAATTTTATGAGTGCAACAGAATCTGTAAATTATGGTTTGGTGGATGCAGTTTTATCTCGCAGGAATGATAGTGATAGTGCAAATTAAGTAAATATTGATACGCAAATTTTTTAATCACGGATATTTAACTCAATTAGTGTAGGAAAAAATATGCCAGACAAAGCTAGTAGTGAGAAACTTCTTTACTGTTCTTTTTGCGGCAAGAGTCAGCATGAGGTGAGGAAACTTATTGCTGGACCGTCGGTGTTTATTTGTGATGAATGCATTGATCTCTGCAATGACATAATTCGCGAAGAAATGCAAGGAGACGAAGCAACCAAGCTTGTAAAATCAAACTTACCTGTGCCACGTGAAATCTGCCAAATATTAGATCAATATGTTATCGGGCAAGAGTCTGCGAAGAAGATTCTTTCTGTGGCCGTTTATAATCACTATAAGCGTCTAAGAAATATACCAAAATCAGATGATGCTGAAGATATTGAGCTGTCAAAAAGTAATATCTTGTTGGTAGGTCCTACAGGTTCTGGTAAAACATTACTTGCGCAAACTTTGGCTCGACTCTTGGATGTACCTTTTATTATGGCCGATGCCACTGCTTTAACGGAAGCGGGCTATGTTGGCGAAGATGTTGAGAATATCATTCAGAAATTACTTCAGAAATGTAATTACGATGCAGAAAAAGCGCAGAGAGGCATCGTTTATATTGATGAGATTGATAAAATTTCACGCAAATCGGACAATCCATCGATCACACGCGATGTTTCAGGCGAAGGAGTGCAGCAGGCGCTCTTAAAGCTGATTGAAGGGACTATTGCTATGGTTCCTCCGCAAGGTGGGAGAAAACATCCTAACCAAGAATTTATTCAAGTTGATACCACTAATATTCTGTTTATTTGTGGCGGCGCATTTGATGGACTCGATAAAGTAATTAGGACGCGTACCGAGAAAGGTGGGATTGGTTTTGGCGTTGAAGTAAGGAGTCCTGCAGGAAAGGATGTAAATAAGGTATTACAGCAAGTTGAACCAGAAGATTTGGTCAAGTTCGGATTAATACCTGAGTTCGTTGGACGCTTGCCAGTTGTCGCAACTTTAGAAGAGTTGAATGAAGCTGCATTAATTCAGATATTGACTGAACCAAAGAATGCACTTGTTAAGCAATATTGGAAAATGTTTGACATGGAAGGAGGTGTTGACCTTGAATTCCGGGAGCCAGCCCTTAAAGCAATTGCAAAGAAAGCTTTGACACGTAAAACGGGTGCACGTGGCTTACGTTCTATTCTAGAAGAAATATTACTAGACATTATGTATGATCTTCCATCATTAGAGAATGTTACAAAAGTAGTTATTGATTACAACTCGACTAGTGATGACATTAAGCCAATTTTGATTTATTCGGACCAACCTAAAGTTGCAAAACGTTCTAAATAATTGCTAAAAAACTTATTTAACAATTTCAGTAGAAATAAATGTGGTGTTATTTAAACTTGAATTTTTTCTTGTAGCGCATATATGTACTGTTAATTATAAACTTTATTTGTGAGTTGATATGATTTCATTACTCGAAGACTCTGAACAATTGGTATTGCCGCTATTACCATTGCGCGACGTAGTCGTTTTTCCTCATATGGTTATTCCATTATTTGTAGGAAGACAAAAATCGATTAAAGCGCTTGAGCTCGCAATGGAAGCAAATAAAAATATTCTGCTTGTTGCTCAAAAAATAGCTTCTAAAGATGATCCCGTTCCTGAGGATTTATATGAAGTGTGTAGCGTTGCTAGCTTATTGCAGATGCTGAAATTACCAGACGGAACAGTCAAAGTTCTAGTGGAAGGTAATCATCGAGCAAATATTTTAGAGTTTATTGATTCGGGGACTCATTTTACTGGTCGGGCATCGCCAATATTGTTGCCTGACTCTACAGATGATTCCGAAGCCGAAGCAATGCGAAGGGCTATTCTGGCTCAGTTTGATCAATATGTAAAACTAAATAAAAAAATCCCGCCAGAGATCATTACTTCTCTCAGTAGTATCGATGAAGCAGGGCGTTTGGCCGATACAATTGCAGCCTATTTACCATTAAAACTCGAGCAGAAACAAGAGATATTGGAAATTTTTGATGTAACTAAACGCCTGGAACATTTACTAGGATTGCTGGAAACTGAGCTCGATATTTTACAAGTAGAGAAACGTATTCGCGGTAGAGTAAAGCGGCAAATGGAAAAGAGCCAACGGGATTATTATCTTAATGAGCAGGTAAAGGCCATTCAGAAGGAGTTGGGTGAAGGTGAAGATGGGGCGGATATTGAAGAAATTGAGAAAAAAATAAAATCGGCTCAAATGCCTAAAGATGCTTTGGCAAAAGCTGAATCAGAATTAAAAAAACTTCGCTTAATGTCTCCAATGTCGGCAGAAGCCACTGTAGTTCGAAATTATATTGATGCGTTGGTTGCATTGCCATGGAAGAAAAAGAACAAAATTAATAGTGACTTAAAATCAGCGGAAGCTGTTCTTGAAAAAGATCATTATGGCCTTGAAAAAGTTAAAGAACGAATTGTCGAATACTTGGCTGTACAACAGCGTGTGAGTAAAATGAAAGCGCCGATTATTTGTTTGGTAGGTCCGCCTGGTGTGGGTAAAACATCTCTTGGGCAATCAATTGCTCATGCAACCAATAGAAAATTTGTGCGGATGTCACTGGGCGGCGTACGTGATGAGGCTGAGATTCGTGGGCATCGACGTACCTATATTGGGTCAATGCCGGGTAAGATTTTGCACAATATGAGCAAAGTAGGTGTCAAGAATCCATTATTCTTGCTTGATGAGATTGACAAGATGGGTATGGATTTTCGTGGGGACCCATCTTCAGCTTTGCTGGAGGTTCTTGATCCAGAACAAAATAGTACCTTTGTGGATCATTACATTGAGGTCGAATATGATTTGTCCGATGTCATGTTCGTGGCGACAGCAAATACACTAAATATTCCTCCGGCTCTGCTTGACCGTATGGAAGTAATTCAATTATCTGGATACACGGAAGAGGAAAAATTAAATATCGCTACGCAGTATTTATTAACTAAACAAATGCAGAATCATGGGATTAAAGAAAGCGAATTAATGGTTTCTGATTCTGCATTGCGGGATATTGCGCGTTATTACACGAGAGAGGCTGGTGTGCGTGCAATGGAACGAGAAATTTCAAAAATTTGCCGAAAAGCTGTAAAAGCACTATTACTTAAAAAAACAAAAAATAGAATTTCTGTTACGTCACGTAATCTGGATAAATTCCTTGGGATTAGGCGTTATACCTATGGCGTTGCAGAAGAAAAAAATCAAGTGGGACAAGTAACTGGATTGGCTTGGACAGAAGTGGGGGGCGAGTTATTAACCATAGAAGCTGCAGTATTACCAGGGAAAGGGAAAACCATTACAACGGGTAAATTAGGAGAAGTGATGCAGGAGTCTATCCAGGCAGCTCTTTCTGTAGTTCGGGCTCGATCTCATCTGCTAGGTATTCCCGAGGATTTTTACCAAAAAAATGATATTCATATACACCTTCCAGAAGGTGCAACGCCGAAAGATGGACCTAGCGCAGGTATCGGCATTTGCGTTGCGATGATATCGGCTCTAACAAATATTGCGGTGCGGGCTGATATCGCTATGACAGGTGAAATTACTTTAAGAGGTGAAGTACTACCGATCGGCGGACTAAAAGAAAAATTGTTAGCAGCACATCGAGGTGGTATTAAGGCGGTGATTATTCCTGAAAAAAACGTGAAGGATTTAACCGAGATTCGCCCAAATATTAAAAATAATTTGACTATCTATCCTGTTAAATGGATAGATCAGGTGATTGATTTAGCACTGGAACATAAACCAGAGCTGCATTCTACTCCGATTGTACAGCCAGCCTTGCCATCGAGTAACGAAGAAAAATTAATAGAAACAGTTATTAAGCATTAAAACTAGAGTCTAAACTCTAAACTCGGCAAGAAGCGGAATATGATCTGACAGTCGGTGCCAGGGTTGACCGTACAGGCGATTGCAGTTAATAATATCGAGCCCTCGATAATAGATGCGATCCATTGACAGTACTGGCATCCACGCCGGAAACGTGCGTGCGTAAGCTCCACGGGTGATTTTAAATACCTCTTTAACGCCGAGGTCACGGTGTAAATAGCGTTCGGCCTGTTCTCGCCAATCATTAAAGTCGCCTGCAATAATTAACGGTTCATTGGGTGAAACATGCGTACTGATCCGTTTAACCAGCGTCGAAAATTGACGCTCTCTTTCGCGACCAAATAACCCGAAATGAATGCAAATGATGTGAATTCTCTGATGGGTTTCAGGAATTTTGATTACGCCATGCAGCAGGCTTCTACTCGCCGATCGTAGCATTGAAACATTAATATTATCCCATTCAATAATAGGATATTTGCTTAATATTGCATTGCCATGATGCCCGGAATTATAAATGGCATTTTTACCATAAGCATAGTGATGCCAAACTTGATCGGCAAGAAATTCAAACTGCTGGGTATTGTGCCAATTATCAAATCGCTGATTAGATATTCTGCGCTCACCATGCACTTCTTGTAAAAAAACGATATCAGCATCAATATGACGTAGAAAATTCTTTATTTCATGAAGAATAAAACGCAAATTCGTTGCGCTGAATCCTTTGTGAATATTATAGGTTAAAACTTTTAGCGATGTGCTAGCCATATGATTCCTGAATTTTGGCGTTTTTTATGAGTCGAATAAATTCGGCATCATCAATTAACTGAATCATCAATGACAATCGAATTACTCCAGCTATTATTCATAATTATAATCGCAAATGGCGCGCCAATATTGGCGCGAATGCTACTCAATAATCAGTTGAATACCGCTGTTGATTTTGGCGCCAAAATGGCAGATGGCAACCCTATATTTGGAACCTCAAAAACTTGGCGAGGTATTCTAGCTACATTACTCATCTCGCCCATTGCTGTTTTGACATTTGGTTACACTGCAGAAATAGGTATTCTGATTGCTATTGGTACGATTTCCGGAGATTTATTCTCCAGTTTTGTCAAACGTCGACTGGGAATGGCGCCAAGCAACAAAGCGCCATTGCTGGATCAAATTCCGGAATCGCTTATTCCCGCGCTGATGATGATGCAGATTTTTAACCTCTCTTTATTAGGTGTTTTATTTTTGGTTTTTGCGTTTACTGTCATTGACATGATTATTACGTATTTTCTTTATCACTGGCGGATACTCAGGAAGCCCTGTTGATTGTCAGCAGATTATTGTTATGGGTCTTACTAAAGAACAAATAGTTAATCTACCTAACTTGGTCAGCGTAATCCGGATATTATTGGCGCCGGTGATGTTTTATTTTGCATTCAAACAGCAACCCTACTGGTTTTTTGGAGTATTGTTACTTGCGATATTTACTGATGTGCTTGATGGGTTGCTTGCCAGAATTTTAGATCAAGCAACCACATTAGGGTCTCGTCTTGATAGCTGGGGCGATTTTATTATTTATTCAACAATGGCGATATGCGCTTGGATATTATGGCCAGATACCATGCTGCGCGAGAAATTCTACTTTATCATCATTGTTCTTAGCTTTACCTTGCCTGTTCTAGTTGGTCTTATCAAATTTCATACAATAATCAGCTACCATACCTGGAGTGTAAAGATCGCTGTAGCTATAACCGCCATCAGTTATATTTTGCTGTTCGCTGAAATATTAGACTGGCCTTTTAGAATAGCCACTTTTTTTTGCGTATATGCAGCCATAGAAGAAATTGCGATCACACTACTGATTCGCTGTCAGCGCGTGAATGTCAAAACAGTTTGGCAGGTATTAAAAAATAACAAGAACACGCATAACAGTATGTGATTCTTGCTCATATCTTACGATTATATCCCCGCAATAGTTTGTTTTGTAATGGTTCTTCTGGCTGTTATTAGCCCTGGTGGAAGTAACTCTTATTAATAAAATGGATATCCAGAATAGGATTTGCGTGATCAGAGAAACTAGAAAATATTCTGTTTTCTAAGTCTTTGTCCGACTTAAGTGCTTTCCCTAGTGCAATTATCAGTGTCAGCACAATAAAAAGAACTGCTACCTTTAGTAGCCATTGAATCATGTGTTTATTTTTCATTAAATTACAATTAAAAAAATAATATCATTCGACTCATCTTACAAAATTTTCTTTTTATCTTTGTAAGCTATTGATCTTTTGGGGTGACTGATGGGACTCGAACCCACGACGACCGGAATCACAATCCGGGACTCTACCAGCTGAGCTACAGCCACCATAGAAACACGTGTTGCGGTTATTTTACACAAACTAAACAGGTGCTTCAAACCACAGTTGAAGAAATATTTATGGCGTGCCCGACAGGAATCGAACCTGTAACCCCCAGCTTAGAAGGCTGGTGCTCTATCCGATTGAGCTACGGGCACCAAATCGGGCTGCTCTAAATATTAGGGCTGAAATTGGTCGGGGTGGAGAGATTTGAACTCCCGACATCCTGGTCCCAAACCAGGCGCGCTACCAGGCTACGCTACACCCCGGAAAAGGCGACACTATACCTTTTTAGGCTGGAAACGTCAATTTATCGTCAGTGATAAAATGAATTGAATCAGCAAAAATTTAATCCTCGATTATGCTGGTGCGCATACAATATCTTTTTTGCGTTTTGAGTGTTTTTCCATAATGACTGATGTCTCACTGCATGCCTTTGATCAGGCTATTCTGAACTGCCAGCAATGCCCACGTTTGTCCGGTTTCTTGCAAACCGTGAAGGATCAGTATCCGGATTATCATGCACGCCCGGTGATTGCGTTTGGCGAGGCCGCGCCGAAGCTTTTAATCGTAGGCCTGGCACCCGGTATGCACGGTGCAAATCGTACAGGGCGGCCGTTTACCGGAGATTATGCGGGCATTTTATTGTATCAGACCTTGCATAAATTTGGCTTTGCCACGCGAAATGACTCGATTTCAGCGGATGATGGATTGCAATTGCTGGACTGCCGCATTACCAATGCGGTGAAATGTCTGCCACCGGAAAACAAGCCGATCCCAAAGGAAATAAGGCAGTGTAACCAATATCTGTCGACTGAAATTAATCAGTTTGTGCAAGGTGGTGGTATTGCTGTGCTGGTGCTGGGTACGGTGGCGCATCAAGCTGTTTTGATGAGCTTGCAGTTAAAAGCAAAAAACCATCCGTTTGCGCACGGTGCGGTACACGCAGTGCCGTCATCATCGAACAATGGTTTGCGACTTTATGACAGCTATCATTGCAGCCGCTACAATACACAGACCAAACGCTTGACCGCAGAAATGTTTGCGCAGGTGTTTGCGCAAATCGTTGCTGATATCAAAAAATAACTCAATCAACTACCAGGAGAATTTATGCCTTATGTCAATATCCGTGTTGCTGGCACACTGACCCGCGAGCAAAAGCAGCAGATTGCCACCGAATTAACCGATACACTGGAACGTGTCGCGAATAAACCGAAATCCTACACTTACATCAGTTTTGACGAACTTCCTGACGAAAATTGGGCCGTGGCAGGAAAATTATTAGGTGGTGAGGATTAAGCAGTTTGTCGAGCAGCGGTTTTGACGCCAAGGAATTTTGTAGCAACCTACCGTTGCAGCCGGGTGTTTATCGCATGATCAACGCCGCGGGCGAGGTGATCTACGTCGGCAAGGCGGTCAGTCTAAGAAAACGTGTCGCTTCCTATTTTCAGAAAAGCAATCTGACACCTAGAACCCAGTTGATGGTTTCGCAAGTGACTGGAATCGAAACTACCGTGACGCGTTCGGAAGCCGAGGCGTTGCTGCTGGAAAATAATCTGATCAAAAGCCTGAAGCCGCGCTATAACATTCTGTTTCGCGATGATAAGTCCTATCCCTATGTGATCTTGAGTGGACATGAGTTCCCGCGCTTAGGATTTTATCGCGGCGCATTGGATAAAGCGCATCAGTATTTTGGACCCTATCCAAACGCGGGCATTGTGCGCGAAAGCATTCAGTTGCTGCAAAAAATTTTTCGTTTACGTACTTGCGAAGATAGCGTTTTCAGTAATCGCGCACGTCCGTGCTTGCTGTATCAGATCAAGCGTTGCAGTGGTCCGTGCGTCAGTCGGATCAGTCAACAAGAATATCAAACCGACGCCAAAAATGCCGAGCTGTTTTTGCAAGGCAAGCAAACTGAAGTGATGGAAGTGATCAACGTCAAGATGCAACGTGCTTCCGAACAATTAGAATTTGAACAAGCAGCGGTATTGCGTGATCAGGCCCAAGCGTTGCGCCGGATTCGCGAGAAACAGTTTGTCGATAGCGGCAAGGCGCTGGATGCCGATGTGGTGGCCTGCATGGTATCGCCGGATGGATCGGGGAAAGCGTGCGTTAACCTGGCGATGATTCGAGGAGGGCGTCATTTAGGGGATAAAAGTTTTTTCCCGCAAAATGCGAATGATTACAGCGCAGCGAACGTGGTTGAGGCATTCCTGGCGCAGCACTATCTGAATCGTAGTGTGCCCCCATTGATTATTCTGGGCGAAAAAATCGAGCGTGAAGCGTTGCAGGCGTTATTAACTGAACAGTGCGGCCATAAAATTACCCTGCAACTCAATCCGATCGGTGAGAAACGTGCCTGGCTTGATATGGCAACTGAAAATGCCCTCTTGGCTTTGAAACAAATGATGAGCCGTCACGCCAGTCAGGAAAAGCGCTTGCTGGCCTTGCAGCAGGAATTGCAGATGCCCGGCCTGCAACGCATTGAGTGTTTTGACATCAGCCATACCCTGGGCGAGGCTACCGTGGCATCGTGCGTGGTGTACGATAATTTTGCCATGCGCAATAACGAATACCGTCGCTATAACATCGAAGGCATTACGCCTGGCGACGATTATGCCGCAATGCGGGAAGCGCTATCCCGGCGCTATCAAAAAGTGATTAGCGGCGAAGGCCAATTGCCGGATCTGATTCTGATCGATGGCGGTAAAGGGCAGGTGAGTGCAGCGCAGGAAGCTTTGCAGGAATTGGGCATCAACGATGCCAGTTTATTGGGCGTGGCCAAAGGCGAACAACGCAAGCCCGGGCTGGAACAATTGATTTCTCCCTTATTCGAAAAGCCGTTACAATTACCCAGTGAACACGCAGCATTGCACTTAATCCAACAAATCCGCGATGAAGCGCACCGTTTTGCGATTCAAGGACATCGTGGCCGGCGTGGCAAAACCAGAACCAGCTCCAGCCTGGAAAATATCGATGGCGTCGGTGCTAAACGCCGGCAGCGTTTGTTAGGGCGATTTGGCGGATTAAAAGGCGTATTGACTGCAAGCATTGAAGAATTACAGCAAACCGAAGGAATCAGCCGTAAATTGGCGGAAAAGATTTATCGAGAATTACATTAATTCCATTACAACTTACTTTTAAGTGCCATTTCATGCCTTATAACCTGCCTAATTTATTAACCTGGTTACGTATTCTGGCGATTCCGTTATTTGTGGGTATTTTTTATTTGCCCCACTCCTGGCTATCACCGTCTAACCAGAATCTCATTGCTACACTAATTTTTGCTGGTGCAGCCATTACCGACTGGCTGGATGGCTACCTGGCACGTGTGCTCAACCAAACTTCCGCATTCGGCGCGTTTTTGGATCCCGTGGCTGACAAACTAATGGTATGTGCTGCATTGATTGTGCTGGTTTATTTGGGTCGATTGGATGCGCCCATCGCGCTAGTGATTATCGGGCGGGAAATTACGGTTTCGGCGCTGCGCGAATGGATGGCACAGATCGGTCAATCCAAAAGTGTCGCGGTATCGTTTCTGGGTAAAATCAAGACTACATCACAAATGATCGCCATCCCACTGTTACTGTACCATGAAAATATCGGCGAACATTTCGACGCGCAGCAAATTGGCACGTGGCTAATCTATATTGCCGCAGTATTAACGCTGTGGTCGATGTTTTATTATTTAAAGGCTGCATTGCCGCAAGCGTTGAAGAGCGACAAAGGAAATTCCGATGAACATTAATTCGACCTGGGCGATCACGCATGAAAATATGGATTGATGCCGATGCCTGCCCGGTTGTTATCAAAGAAATTTTATTTAGAGCCGCCGCAAGAACGCAACGGAACTTAATACTGATTGCCAATCATCCCGTGTATATACCCCCCTCGCCGTTTATCCGCATGCAACAGGTGGAATCCGGGTTTGATGTGGCGGATAACGAAATCGTCAAAAGGCTGGAAGGCGGGGATCTCGTGATTACCAGCGATATTCCGCTGGCCGCGGAAGTCATCAGAAAAGATGGTTTTGTGCTCAGTCCGCGGGGTGAGCTGTATACCAAGGAAAATATCGGTGCGCGATTAAGCATGCGCGATTTCATGGAAGCCTTGCGCAACAGCGGCGTTGATACCGGTGGTCAGCCCTCCTTGAGTCAGAATGACCGTAAGTCGTTTGCCAATCAATTGGATAAATTGCTGGCGCAATGCTAGGAGTCTGTCGCTGATGATTGATATTGTGCAAGTTAGCGTGGCGATTTCTTGCTTTGTTGAAACAGTGCTCTTGTGTCAATTGTTAGCTTATTTGTATGTCGTGTTTGTTGTATATAAAACAACTTTCTCCAACTCCCTGATCGAATTCAATCTTAAATAAAAATTGCCACAAATTATTTTTTATTCTGACAAATAATAAAAAAATTGCAGCAATAAAATAATTTGTGGTGTACTATCGGTGCTGTAGTAATTGTCTTTAACCACTATATGTAGTGGTTTTGTGAGAATCATACTATTTCATTGAATACATGGAAATTTGTATTTTCTTTGGTGAATATTCAGTCAGGAGGAATCATCAATGCAACTTGCGACAGAACATACCAACCTCAAGCCTGTATCCGGAACTTCAAGTTTTAACGATACGCCGACACAAAATTCCCGCTTTTCCCAACATAGAGTTATTCGCCGTAATGGTGCCGTGGTCACGTTTGAGCCCGGCAAGATCTCGGTGGCTTTGACGAAAGCTTTTATCGCAGTCGATGGCGGCCAAGGCGCTGCATCGGTCAGGGTGCGTGAAGTGGTGGTCAGCCTAACTCAGGATGTGGTGAATGCCTTGCTGCGCCGGCAGCCCGATAGCGGTACTTTTCATATCGAAGATATCCAGGACCAAGTTGAGTTAGCTTTAATGCGCTCCGGTGAACACGATGTGGCGCGCGCTTATGTGCTGTATCGCGAAGAACGCACGCGGGAAAGAGCTAAGCTGAAGCAAAAATCAACCGCAGAGACAGCGGCTGAAGTATTGTATGTGATGGATAACGGGCAAAGAATACCACTGGATGTGGCTAAATTGTCTACATTGATCGAGTCTTCCTGCGCAGGATTGGGAAATACCGTTGATCCGTCATTGATTCTAAAAGCCACATTAAAGGATTTGTACGACGGCGTACCCATCGAAGAAGTTAGAAAATCCGTGATTCTGTCGGCGCGCGTGTTGTTTGAGAAAGACCCGGCTTACAGTTATGTCACGGCACGTTTGTTATTGAATAATGTACGTCATGAAGTGCTTGGCGCAGAGGTCTCGCAGCAGATGATGGCGTCGCAATATAAAGAGTATTTTCCGGCTTTCATCAAACGCGGCATTGAAGCCGACCTATTGGATCAACGCCTGGCGCAATTTGATTTGGCGCGTTTGAGCGAAGCGCTGGATGCGGATCGCGACCTGCAGTTTGATTATCTGGGATTGCAAACTTTGTATGACCGCTATTTTCTGCATATCAAAGAACAACGCATCGAATTGCCGCAAGCGTTTTTTATGCGCGTGGCGATGGGGTTGGCGTTGAATGAAATCGACCGGGAAGCGCGTGCAATCGAGTTTTATCAAGTGCTGTCGAGTTTCGACTTCATGAGCTCGACACCGACATTGTTTAATTCCGGGACTTGCCGCTCGCAATTATCATCCTGCTACCTAACCACAGTGCCGGATGATCTGGATGGCATTTATGAATCCATCAAGGAAAATGCATTACTGGCCAAGTATGCGGGTGGATTGGGTAATGACTGGACATCGGTGCGTGCAATGGGCGCGCGCATCAAAGGCACCAATGGTAAATCGCAGGGCGTGGTGCCTTTTCTGAAAGTGGTGTCAGATACCGCGGTCGCGGTTAATCAAGGCGGCAAACGCAAAGGTGCGGTTTGTGCCTATCTGGAATGCTGGCATCTGGATATCGAGGAATTTCTCGAGCTGCGTAAAAATACCGGTGACGATCGCCGCCGCACGCACGACATGAATACCGCCACCTGGATTCCCGATTTATTTATGAAACGTGTCATAGAAGGCGGTGACTGGACCTTGTTCTCACCTTCGGATGTTCCGGATTTACATGAAAAATTCGGTCGGCAATTTGAACAAGCGTACTTAGGTTACGAGACCAAGATTGAGCGTGGCGAACTGGAGTTGTTCAAAAAAATTCCGGCGGTGCAATTGTGGCGCAAAATGCTGAGCATGTTGTTTGAAACCGGACACCCGTGGATTACCTTTAAGGATCCTTGCAATATCCGTTCACCGCAGAACCATGTCGGCGTGGTACACAGCTCTAATTTGTGCACGGAAATCACGCTGAATACCAACGATAAGGAGATTGCCGTTTGCAATCTGGGTTCGGTCAATTTGGTCGCGCATTTGAAGGATGGCGCGCTGGATATGGACAAACTGAAACGCACCATCCATGTTGCCATGCGCATGCTGGATAATGTCATCGACATCAATTTCTACGCCGTTGCGAAAGCGCGCAATGCCAACTTGAAGCACCGCCCGGTTGGATTGGGCATCATGGGATTCCAGGATTGCCTGCATCAACTGGGTATTTCCTACAGTTCGCAAGAAGCGGTGGAATTTGCCGATCGTTCCATGGAGGCGGTGGCTTACCAGGCTTACTGGGCCTCGACTGAATTGGCGCAGGAACGCGGTTGTTATAGCAGTTATCAAGGCAGTCTGTGGGATCGCGGCATTCTCCCGCACGATACGCTGACGGTGTTGCAACAGGAACGCGGCGGCTATGTCGAGGCGGACCTCTCGGCGACATTGGATTGGGATGCATTGCGGCAGCGCATCAAACTGCATGGCATGCGTAATTCAAACTGCCTGGCGATCGCGCCCACTGCGACGATATCCAACATTGTGGGTGTTTCTGCGAGTATCGAACCGACTTATCAGAATCTGTACGTTAAATCGAATCTATCCGGCGAATTCACGATTGCCAATCGATCACTGGTCAACGATCTGAAGAAGCTCAATCTATGGGATGAAGTCATGCTCTCCGACTTGAAATATTTTGACGGCGCGATCAGTAAAATCGACCGCATTCCGGAAAATATTCGCACCCTGTACGCGACCGCATTTGAGATGGATCCGCTGTGGTTGATTGAAGCAGGCGCGCGGCGGCAGAAATGGATCGACCAGTCGCAATCGCTGAATATTTATATGGGGGGCGTGTCCGGCAAGAAATTGGATGAAACCTATAAATTGGCGTGGCTGCGCGGTCTGAAAACTACGTATTATTTGCGCTCGATGGGCGCCACCGCAGCGGAGAAATCGACCGTGCGTGCAGGCTCACTGAATGCCGTGCCTGCTGATGGCGGGGTGGTTAAGGCGGCGGTGGAAGTATCCACAGTTGAAATCAAATATTGCGCGATCGATGACGAAAGCTGCGAATCGTGTCAATAATCCAACAAGATCAAGAGAAAGGAGCCAATTATGCTGACATTTGAAGACGAATCAATCAAAGCTGAAATGCCATCAATCCCAGGTTTGGATGGGCCGCTACAAGGACTGTTTAAGGATTCTCACACTGTGACAGCCAGTGATGCCACGGATGAGCAAGCCATTGCCGGCAGCGCCAATCGCCGCATTTCGGTTGAAGATAAGCAAATCATTAATTGCAATGCGGACGTGAATCAATTGGTGCCGTTCAAATATAAATGGGCCTGGGATAAATATCTCGGAGCCTGTGCCAATCATTGGATGCCGCAAGAAATCAGCATGAGCCGGGATATTGCGTTGTGGAGAGACCCCAACGGCCTGACCGAAGATGAGCGCCGCCTAGTCAAGCGTAACCTGGGTTTCTTTGTGACGGCGGATTCATTGGCGGCCAACAATATTGTACTGGGGACATACCGCCACATTACCAATCCCGAGTGCCGCCAATATTTGCTGCGCCAAGCGTTTGAAGAAGCCATTCATACCCATGCGTATCAATATATCGTTGAATCACTGGGCCTGGATGAAGGTGAAATCTTTAACGCTTATCATGAAGTATCCTCGATTCGCGACAAAGACGAATTTCTGATTCCATTTATTGATACGCTGACTAATCCGCACTTTAAGACCGGCACCTTGGAAACGGATCAGCAGTTGCTCAGAAGCCTGATCGTGTTTGCCTGCATCATGGAAGGCTTGTTTTTTTATGTGGGCTTCACGCAGATTCTGGCGCTGGGGCGGCAAAATAAAATGACCGGTTCGGCCGAGCAATATCAATATATTTTGCGTGATGAATCGATGCACTGTAACTTTGGCATTGATGTGATCAACCAGATCAAAATGGAAAATCCACATCTATGGACCAAAGCATTCCGCGAAGAAATTTCTGCGTTGATGCAAAAAGCCGTGGCTTTAGAATACCGTTATGCGGAGGACACGATGCCGCGTGGCGTATTGGGAATGAACGCGCCGATGTTCAAGGAGTATTTACGCTATATCGCCAATCGCCGCTGCCAGCAAATCGGTCTGGATACGCTGTATCCGAATGCCAATAACCCGTTCCCATGGATGTCGGAAATGATGGACTTGAAGAAAGAAAAGAATTTCTTCGAAACGCGGGTGACGGAATATCAAACCGGTGGTGCGCTGAGTTGGGATTGATTGCTGCTGTAGCCGATGCAGTCGTTTATGCGACTTTCTAGTTGTATATGCTACGTTAAACATTATTGCGAATGATCTTGAGGATTCTATGACCATGGTCGAAATACTCAATTCATATTTTCTGGCAGCCATACTCAGCTCAGCTTTTTTGGCAGCCATCGTTACGGCTTACGCAACCAGAGCGCATACAGAACGAACCATTTATGTCAACAATATTACAAAAGAGAGGGCAAAGTGGCGTGAGCGAATTAGACAAATAATCTCTAGCTACCCTGACGCAAGCGAAGAAGAGAAATCAAAGATGCACAGGGAGCTTGCTATTCGCCTAAATCCATTTCATGTTGAAGATATAAGTTTGATTAAAGCACTAATAAACTCAATTAACTCAAACGATAACGAAGTAATCATAAGAGCTTCTTTGCTACTGAAGCATGATTGGGAACGAGCAAAGGAAGAAGCCAAGCCTTATTGGCGCAGAAGAATTTATCAGCTCCATAGAGTGACGTATGAAGAATATATGTGCAATTACAAGTTATTAGAGAATGGAGATACAGATATGTTTGAGAAAAATCTAAAAAAACTTACAGAAGACGAACCTCGGTACTAAACGAATAAATTGGCTAACAATCGCTTCGAGAGGAGTACTCAAACAATCGGTTTCACCGCCTGTTTCCGAACCCCTCAAGCTAAACTTTGGAGATCTTGAAATGTACTCCGAAATCACCGCTGCTATCCAGAGCGCCAAGACCGCTATAGAGATAGTCAAAGCTGCTCACGGTCTTTCAAATCATAGCGAACTCCTCAGCGCAGTTACCGCTGTTCAGATAAAGCTTACGGACGCTATCGCTTCTGAGTTGGCAAGTCAAGAGAAGCAGGCGATGCTTGCTGAGCGGGTGCGCGAACTTGAAAAGCAAATATCAGAGGTCGAAGACTGGAAGAGCCAAATTCAGCGTTATATGCTTTTTCAGTTCCCAACCGGAGCCCTCGCTTATGCGCTGAAGCCAGAACAAGAGAACGGAGAGCCGATGCACTATCTTTGTACAGCTTGTGTGGACAAGAAAAAGAAAACCACGCTGCAACCACACGGTCGTGGTTTTCATTGTCCCGAGTGCAAGATAAACATAACTACTAAAGAATCGTCCCCCATAAATATAAATCGCGGTAGCCATGGTGGATCGTGGATGTCTTCTTGACCCACCAACCATCTCTCCCTCACTTTCGACGTTAAATATATGCAATGAATGAAATGTCAAAGCGAAATCTTAGTAAACCAGTTCCCCAATTTATCCAATCTGGCGAGGTAAATACCCATGCAAACCCGTGAAGAACGAGACACCATGGGCGTAGTTGAAGTGCCCGCAGAAGCATTGTGGGGCGCGCAAACGCAACGCTCATTGCAAAATTTCAAGATTTCCAATGAGCGCATGCCGGTGGCGTTGATTCATGCGCTGGCCAGGGTCAAGCGCGCGGCCGCCAAAGTCAACCATGATCTTGGGTTGCTCAGCGCCGCCAGTGCCGCGGCGATCATTGAGGCTGCCGACGAAGTCACAGCCGGTCATTTTGACGATCAGTTTCCGCTGGTGGTGTGGCAAACCGGCTCCGGCACGCAGACCAACATGAATGTCAACGAAGTATTGGCGAATCGGGCGTCGGAAATCCTCGGCGGCGAGCGTGGCGCCAACCGGATTGTGCATCCGAATGATGATGTCAATAAAGGGCAATCGTCCAACGATGTGTTCCCGACCGGGATGCATGTTGCCGCGGTGCAGGAACTGCAGCAGCGGCTGATTCCCGCCATGCAGCAATTGCGCGGCACGTTGGCGGCTAAGTCCGAAGCATTCAGCAGCATTGTCAAAATAGGCCGCACGCATTTGCAGGACGCCACGCCGTTGACGCTGGGGCAGGAATTTTCCGGTTACGTGGCGCAATTGGATCATGGGCTGCGTCATGTCGAAGCCGCGATGGCGCATGTGTGCGAGTTGGCATTGGGCGGCACGGCGGTCGGCACCGGTTTGAATGCGCATCCGGAGTTTGCGGTGCGCGTGGCGGCGGAATTGTCGCGTTTGACCGGCTTGCCGTTTGTGACTGCACCGAACAAATTCGAGGCATTGGCCAGTAACGATGCCTTGGTGCATGCCCATGGCGCATTAAAGACGCTGGCCGCCTCATTGATGAAAATTGCCAATGATATCCGCTGGCTGGCTTCTGGGCCACGCTGTGGCATCGGCGAGTTGCGCATTCCTGAAAACGAGCCGGGCAGTTCCATCATGCCGGGAAAAGTCAACCCGACGCAATCTGAAGCAATGACCATGGTGTGTTGCCAGGTGATGGGAAATGATGTCGCAGTCAACATGGGCGGCGCTCTGGGAAATTTTGAGTTGAATGTGATGAAACCGCTGATCATCCATAATTTCCTGCAAAGTGTGCGCTTATTAGCGGATGCCATGGTCAGTTTTAACGATCATTGCGCGGTGGGTATTGAAGCCAACCGGGAACGCATCGATACGCTGATGCATAACTCGTTGATGTTGGTGACCGCGTTGAATCCGCATATTGGCTACGACAAGGCCGCCGAGATTGCTAAAAAAGCACATCGAGAAGGTACTACCCTGAAGGTGGCAGCGATGGCTACCGGCTATGTAACGGCGGAACAGTTCGATACCTGGGTGGTGCCGGAAACGATGACAGGAAAATAAACACGCTGCATTTATCGACTTATCTGTTTTTGCTATGGCATTGACCCCCAATCATTTCGATCCGGCCACGCGGCGAGAACGCTTTGCGTGGTGCATGTACGATTTCGCTAATTCCGGCTATACCACGGTTATTCTGACCGCTATTTTCAACGCCTATTTTGTCGGCGTGATCGCTGCCGAGCGCGGCAGTGGCGACGCGACACTGCTATGGTCAATCACCATGGCGGCCGCCAATGCACTGGTATTGCTGAGCGCGCCGATTGTAGGGGCGATCGCCGATTGTTCCGGCGCCAAGAAGCGATTCCTGACGGTAACCACGATCGGTTGCGTGGTGTTTACTGCGTTATTGTATTTTGCTGGCCCCGGTGATATTGCTTTGGCCGTGATACTGGTGATCCTTGCGACTTTCATGTTTGCCAGCGGTGAAAATCTGATTGCGGCATTTTTGCCGGAAATCAGCACGCCGGAAACGATGGGGCGGCTTTCCGGCTATGGCTGGGCGCTGGGTTATTTCGGCGGCTTGCTGTCATTGGCGCTGTGTTTGGCCTATGTCACGTATGCGGAAAAGCAGGGATTGGAAGCCGCACAATATGTTCCGATCACCAATTTAATTGTTGCACTATTATTTGGCATTGCGGCATTGCCGACCTTGCTTTGGTTGCGCGAGCGGGTGGACGTATCCGAATCTGTTGATAGCAGGCATATCATTCGCGCAGGATTTAGTCGTTTAGGCGATACCTTGCGTCAGGCCCGGTTACATATCGATTTATTCCGTTTTCTGTTGTCATTGACGGTTTACTATGCTGGCATATACATCGTTATCGTGTTGGCGGCGGTGTATGCGCAAGAAGTGATGGGGTTCAAAACGCAGGACACCATCGTGCTGATTATGGTGGTCAATGTAACGGCTGCCATCGGTGCTTTTTTGTTCGGCCACCTGCAAGATCGCATCGGTTCAAGCCGGTGTATTGCCATCACATTGCTGATCTGGATTGCAGCGATTGTCTGCGCTTATTTGGCCACCGATGAATGGTTATTCTGGGTCGCGGCCAATTTGATCGGTACCGCACTCGGTGGCGCACAATCAGCAGGACGAGCCTTAGTCGGTCAATTCACACCAGTTGGACGGCAAGGGGAGTTTTTCGGGTTGTGGGGCTTGGCCACGAAACTATCAGCGATCATCGGTCCGCTGACGTATGGCGGCATGGTCTATCTATTTGCGGGAGATCAACGCATTGCGTTACTCAGTACCTTGGTATTCTTTATTGTGGGTTTATTGCTGCTGGCAACGGTGGATGAGTCAAGAGGGCGTAAATTAGCAAATATAAAATATTAACTAATAGTGATTCTTTTACGGAAGTTTTGTTGATTGATCCATTTTCTTATTTTAAAGTCTGTAGGAGCAATAAATTGTTCCTACAGGTCTTAAGTCAATTTATTGACATTGAATACAATGTCAATATGCTTTTAGCGTGACTAACTTAGTCAGCTGGAAGCTCATTGCGGCCTTCAGCCGGTTTGCCTTCATGCGTCGTGCCGTAACCTTCCTCTTTAGCACTTTCTGGAGCCGTAGGTTTACCGCAAGCTACTAATGTCAATGCAAATATTGTTACTGCAAAAAATTTTAAAAGTTTCATTTTATAAACGTTCTCTTCAATAAATTAATAATTATGACTTTGTGAACTTGTCACACCATGACTATAGCATGTTGCAAGCATTTATCCTTTGGAAAACGCATAATAAATTGAATTGGATGCAGGCAACGATATACTCATAATGCCGATAAGCATTGTTATATCAGCAATTTATTCGTATCGAAGCGCATCGACGGGTTTAAGTGAGGCGGCTTTTTGTGCAGGATAAAAACCAAAGAAAATGCCGACTGCGGAAGAAAATAAGAATGCCAGGCCGATCATTCCCAAGGTAATTACAATTAACATATCGGCAACCTGACTGACCAGCCAGGCGCCGCCAATACCTATCAGCAGGCCAATTAAACCGCCCATGATGCAAATCATCATCGCTTCCAATAAAAATTGCGTAAGGATAGCGCGTTGATTGGCGCCAATCGCCATGCGAATGCCGATCTCACGGGTGCGTTCGGTCACGGATACCAGCATGATGTTCATGATGCCGATTCCGCCGACTAATAAAGAAACCGATGCGATTGCGCCGAGTACAATTGACATGACCTTGGCGGCATCGGTTGCAACGTCGGCGATGGCGGTTAGATTGCGAACCGTGAAGTCATTATCCTTGCCGTTTGGAATGCGGTGACGCTGACGCAATAATTGCGTAATTTCAATTTCGGCGAGATCCATTTCTTCTGCTGATGCGCCTTGTACCAGCATATAGCGAATAGAACCGGGAAACTGATTGCCGGTGATTTGCCGTTCACTGGTGGAGATGGGTACGAAAACATTATCATCCTGATCCCGACCAGTGAGACTTTGACCTTTGGCCATTAACACCCCGACAACCAGAAACGGACGGTTGGTGATGCGTACGGTTTTTCCCACCGGCTCTTCATCGCCGAAGAGACTTTTCGCCGTGATCGATCCCAAAACAACGACCCGCGCAGCCGATCGCACCTCGGATTCGGTAAAGGCTGTCCCGGACTCCATGGCCCAGTTACCGACATCAAAATACTCCGGTGTGGTGCCGGTAATGAGGGTGCTCCAATTCTTGGCGGCGTAGTTAAGTTGCACCGTTCCACTCGTCACCGGCGCAGTTGACCGGATTGATGAGAGTTCCGCAATGGCATTCGCATCATTAATGGTCAAAGTTCTGACACTGCCGCTGCCAAAACTGAAGCCGCCGGAAGACGTGGCGCCAGGCACTACGAGCAACAAATTGCTGCCCATCGCGGCGATGGTTTCGTTGATTTTGGTGCGTGCGCCCTGACCAATCGATAGCATTAGTACGACGGCGGCAACGCCGATGATCATGCCCAGCATGGTTAATCCTGTACGCAGACGGTTCTGACGTAAGGCGCGCAATGCTTCACCAAAAATCGCCGATAGATTCATAAATCAAAAAGTCTCATGCAAGGCCGTCACTTCGGTATTGTTTTTATCAATAGTGACGTGTCCATCCTTTAAATGGATTAAACGTTTCGCGTAGGCCGCAATATCATCTTCGTGCGTGACCAGCACGATGGTGATCCCTTGGTCTCGGTTAAGCTTCTCAAATAGCTGCATAATATCATTGCTGGTTTGTGAATCCAGATTGCCGGTTGGCTCGTCAGCCAAAATCAGCGAGGGATGATTGATTAAAGCGCGACTGATTGCGACCCGTTGTTGCTGTCCCCCGGAAAGCTGGTTGGGTTGATGCATGGCAAAATCTTCCAGACCGGTATGGCGCAGGAATTCCAACGCTTGCTTGCGGCTCTTGGAGCGGCTGATGCCGGCGTAGAGCAACGGTGTTGCCACATTATCGAGCGCTGTCATGCGCTTGAGCAAATTGAATCCCTGAAATACAAACCCGATGTTTCGATTGCGGATTTGTGCCAATTCATTACTGGAAAGTGCCGCCACGTTCTTGCCGGATAACCAGTACGACCCGCTGGTCGGGGTATCCAGACAGCCGAGTATATTCATTAAGGTAGATTTACCCGATCCCGAATGCCCCATGATGGCGACAAATTCACCTTGATGAATGGTCAAATTGATATGGTATAGAACCTGGGTTGTGATGGTTTGGCCATGTACATCCTGCAAACTGTAGCTTTTGCAAAGCTGTTCTAATTGAATAAGTGATTGGGTGGAATGCGTGGTCTGAATCGAAGACATCAAAGGACTCTTAATTTGAACTTGGTCTCAGATTCTTTTTTATCGATGACTTCATTGAGGATCACCTTATCACCCGCTTTGATTGCGTCGCTACTAATTTCAGTGAAATTACCATCGGTAATTCCAATGGTGACGGTAACCGGAGCAGGGCGGTTTCCCATGAGTAGATATACCGTCGGTTGTTGCGGGGATTTAGACGCTTTGCCGCTTTCACTTAACTCCATGTCCTTGGGTTGGAATCTTAAAGCCGCATTGGGGACGCGCAGCACGTCGTTTTTATGCATCACCACAAAATGGATATTGGCGGTCATGCCGGGCAATAATGCGCCATCATCATTATCAACCATGGCCACGACGTTATAAGTAACGACGTTTTCCTGAATGGTCGGATTGAGCCGAACTTGTTTGACCGTACCGGAAAATTTCCGTTGCTGAAAGGCATCTACAGTGAAATTTATTAATTGGCCGATATGCAACTGTCCGATATCGGCTTCGGCAACACTGATGTTGATTTGCATTTGCCGCAGGTCTTTGGCGATTTGGAATAAAATCGGCGTTTGAAAATTGGCAGCCACAGTTTGGCCAATGTCGACATCGCGTGCGATGACGACGCCGGAAATCGGTGAGCGAATCACGCTGTAGTTGAGATTGGCCTGGTCGCGTTCAACCTGAGCTTTGTTAATGGCCAGTTGCGCGCGCGCAGCTTCAGTTTCCTGCTCAATGATTTCTAATGCCTCGGTTGAAACAAATTCTTTTTCTATCAATATTTGTTGGCGTTTTAATTTGTTCTCGGCAATTCTTAGCGCGACTTGCGCATTGAGAAAATTGGCTTTTGATTGCTGCAATTGTGCGCGTAATAGGGCGGGATCAAGTTCAGCCAGTATCTGCCCAGTTTCTACCTGGTCATTAAAATCCACATGTAACTTAGCCACTGTCCCGGAAACCTGTGTGCCTACATTGACCAGCACTACGGGAGTCAACGTGCCGTTGGCGGAGATGGTTTGCATGATATCGCCGCGTTCAACAGCCCGGGTCTTATATTTGTTCGCTAAAGATTCTTCTGTATCGCCGCTATACCAATAGGCGGCGGTAATTGTAACCAGTATCAAAACAATGATGATTTTTCTTGTGCTAGCAGTTGCCATTTGAGAGGTTTTATTAAATCCAATTGTGCACACGATCAATAGAAAGATATGCCCGGGAATGCGCGGCAAAAAATTAGCGGGTTGGAAATTCTCCAAGCGGTTTTATTTTTCCGCTTTATCCGCTTCTTCCCTGAGCGTCTCTACGTGCTTCAAACGCGCTTCTACACTGGAGAGTTGGTAAAAATTGCCATTACTATTTTGTAGCGCAGTCTTTAGTTGATCAACAGCGCCTGCATAGTGTCCTTTTAACAAATAAGACTCGGCGAGCGCGCGATGCTTGAGCATTTTATCACCTAATAGCTCGTAACATTGGGCTTGCAGGCTAAACAATTGCGGATCACTTTGCACCAGTTGTAATTTCTGGGTAATAAATTCAAGCGCCGTATCAATTTGCTTGTTCTCTATTAATGCTTGTGCATAGCCATGGATCAGTGCGCGATATTGTGGATAAATTTTTAACGCTGTTTTATAAGCATTATAAGCGTCGGTTGTATCTCCATTGGTCAGTTTAACTCGGGCTGAGAGCGTTTCAATCATTGCGCCGGCGATAAGACTTTTGGATTCAATGCGCACGGTTTCTCCGAGTTGGTGATTAGTCAACACGGGTATGGATGAATCGCTATGCAAAACTTGATACAAGAGGGCCAGCTCTGCGTTGGCTTGTTTGTATTTTTTGGCACGCAATAATGCATGAATATAGCCATAGCGTTCAACCGCCTCATTGTTATAGCGTTTTTCGGCTAAGCGCGTTTTGAATTGCCGCACGGTATTACGCGCATTTCCCTGCAACGCACGCAACTTCGCGCGCACCAGTAAAAAATCGATACTATCTGGAACTTGCCGGTAAGGCAGTTTGCGCGTGCGATTCTCAATATCCGCGATACGTTCATAGGTGATCGGGTGCGTGCGCAGGTAAGAAGGTGCGCCATTTTCATGAAAACGTCCGGCGCGTTGCAAGCGTTCAAAGAAATCCGCCATGCCTTGTGGATTAAATCCCGCGTCTAATAAAATGCTTAAACCAATCCGATCGGCTTCTTTTTCGTGATTACGGGTGAAATCCAATTTTGATTGGATCATGCTGGCTTGTGAGGCAATCAATACCGCCTGACTTGCCTGCGCATCAGCACGCGAGGCGACGATAGCGACGGCTAGCGCTGCCAATTGCTTGACCAGGTCGTATTTCTGCGCAGCGATCATGCGTGCCAGGTGTTTTTGCGTGACATGTGCAATCTCATGCGACATCACGGCCGCTAATTCGGATTCGCTTTGCGCGGCGATAATCAAACCGCTGTTGAATCCCATGAAGCCACCAGGCAATGCAAATGCATTAATGGCGGGATTATCGATCGCGAAAAACTCAAATAATTGATTTGCACTGGCTTCACTTGAGTTGGCGATTAACTTATGACCCAGGTTACCAAGATAGCTGGCGATTTCGGGATCATCCATATAACTCGGATCAGCGCGGACTTGGCGCATGATGCTCAGGCCTAACTGTCGCTCCTGATGGGGCGTGATACTGGCCTGCGATACATCGCCTAACTCAGGCAATTCATGCGCAAAACTAATGGTCGAGAACCAAGTCGATAGCACAATTATCAAACACGCTAATTTCATGATAATAGGATATCTATTTGTTTTTCGAGTTCCGTGAATGCTTATTCTGCAACGGTTGTTGCCCAAGTCTTGTAATGCGAGGCGATGGGATAACGCCATGTGGTACCAAAATCGCAGTGTGTGATACGAATACCCGGAGGAGACTGGCGGCGTTTGTATTCGTTCTTATGAATGAGTTGGATGACTTTGGCGACATCGGCTGCGTCGTAATGCAATGCAATGATTTCTGCCGGTGTAAGATTCTTCTCGACATAGGCTTCGATGATTCCATCCAAAATTTCATACGCGGGTAAGTTGTCCTGATCAGTCTGATTTAGGCGCAATTCAGCCGATGGCGCGCGGCGGATAATGCGTTCAGGGATAACAGGCTGGATTTGATTCCGATATTCACACAACTGATAAACCAGAGTTTTACTGACATCCTTTAATACCGCAAAGCCGCCTGCCATGTCGCCATACAGGGTGCAATAACCAACCGCCATCTCCGATTTGTTGCCTGTAGTCAGAACCATTGCGCCGGTATAATTCGATAGCGCCATTAATAGTGTGCCGCGAATGCGCGCCTGAATATTTTCCGGCATGGTATTAGAATCAGCCGGGTCCAGTGAAATCTGAAAATCCTTAGCGATTTTCTTCAGATATAAATCAAACAGCGGTTCTATGCTGCATTCAATATGTTTAACCCCTAATAATTCGGCCATTTCATTGGCATCTTCCTGACTCATGTCGGCGGTATATTGCGATGGCATCATGACCGTTTTGATTTGGTCTGCGCCTAACGCATCGACCGCAATTGCGAGCGCGAGTGCCGAGTCTACGCCTCCGGAAAGCCCCAGCAACACACCGGGGAAAGCGTTTTTTTGAACATAATCCCGAACCCCTAAGCATAAGGCTTGGTAGATGCTGGCGATAGAAGGTTGTGCCGGAGTTAACTTACCTTTCACTGGTTGCTTGTCCTGAATTTCGATGAGTTCAATGGTTTCAGCAAACTCCTCCAGCTGATGCGTAAGTTCACCTTGCCCATTCATGACAAACGATGCTCCATCAAAAACCAGCTCATCTTGTCCGCCGATTAGGTTGGTGTGGATAACAGGGATGCCGGTATGCTTGATAAATTGGTGCGTGGTTTGATAGCGCGACACTTGCTTCTTGATATGATAAGCCGAAGCATTGAGTACTAATAAGATATCGAGGCTGGAGCTGTCCACGTCTGCGGGCAAGTGACCGAGCCAGAAATCAGCACAAATATCAATGCCGAATTTAATGCCTTCCAATTCGAATAGGTATGGCTTGGTGCCGGCATCAAAATAATAGGTTTCGTTAAAAAAAGGTGATTTGTTGAGAATTCTTTTGTGATAGGTATGCTGAATTTCACCATTGCGAATGACCGAGGCGGCATTATAAAGTTCGTCTTCTTCAAAACCGGGATGACCTACGATCAAGGTGATGTCGCCGATCGCTTCTGCCAGTTTTGTCAAGGCGTCCTGACAGAACTGGCAGAATGTTTCGCGTAACAGCAAATCCGCAGGAGGATATCCGGATAAAGCCAATTCGGGCGTAATGACCAACGCTGCACCTGCTTGCTGGGCTTGTTTCACCGCAGCCAGTATTTTGGCTGCATTGCCAGTGATATCCCCTACCGTGCAATTAATCTGAGCAATGGCAATGTGCATGGTTTGCCTGGGTGTTATTGCAAGCTAGAAGGGGAGTTGAGCATCGGGCTTCGCTTGTAGAATGTTGTGACGAAAATCTTCCTGGATACGTTTTAGCGCGGTTTCATTGTCGGCTTCAAAGCGCAAAACGATCACGGGCGTGGTATTGGAAGCGCGTGCTAGGCCAAATCCATCGCTGTATTCGACGCGTAGCCCATCAATAGTAATCACTTGTTGAGGATTGCTGAAAACTGCTTGCTGCTGCAACTGTGCTATCAAAGCATGATTTTCACCTTCAGCGGTACGTACCTGTATTTCCGGTGTGTTAAGGCTATCGGGAAGATTATTCAGCGTGGCGTTGATATCCGCTTCGCGGCTTATCAATTCCAGTAATCGTGCACCGGCATATAAGCCGTCGTCAAAACCATACCAGCGTTCCTTGAAAAACAAATGCCCACTCATTTCGCCGGCCAGCAGGGCTTTTTCTTCAATCAGCTTGGCTTTGATAAACGAGTGTCCGGTTTTCCACATGACAGGGGTGCCGCCGTGCTTGCTGATCCAAGGTGCCAGGTTGCGGGTACATTTCACGTCAAAAATGATTTTTGCACCTGGATTTCTCGATAATACGTCTGCGGCGAACAGCATGAGCTGGCGATCGGCGTTAATGATGTTGCCGTTCTTAGTCACGATGCCCAGCCGGTCGCCATCGCCGTCAAAAGCCAATCCAATATCGGCATCGGTGGTTTTCAACGCATGAATCACGTCATTGAGATTTTCGGGCACAGACGGATCAGGATGATGGTTAGGGAACGAGCCATCCACGTCACAGAATAATTCAGTGACCTGGCAGCCCAAGCCGCGATAAAGTGCGGGCGCGAATGCGCCAGCCACGCCATTGCCGCAATCGACAACGATCTTGAGCGGACGACTGAGCTTGATATCCTGGGTGATGTGTTCCAGATAAGCGTTGACAATATTTTGTTCTGAATAATTGCCAGTTCCGTGGACCAGATCATTGCTTTCGATGCGTATTCGCAAGGCCTGGATGGTTTCGGCTGCCAGCGTCTGGCCGCCGAGTACAATCTTGAAGCCATTATACTCAGGCGGATTGTGGCTGCCGGTCACCATTACGCCGGAATATTGACATAATTGGTGCGCGGCGAAATAAAGCATCGGTGTTGCGACCATGCCGACATCCACTACATCGATTCCACTGTTGCGGATACCCCGCGCGAGCGCCTGGGATAGCTCGGTGCCTGATAACCTGCCATCGCGCCCGATTGCAATTGCCGTTAGATTCCTGGCGCGCGCTTCAGAACCTATGGCATGTCCGATTTTTTCGACATTCTCGACGGTGATGGTTTTGCCGACAATGCCGCGGATATCATAAGCTTTAAAAATTTCATGAGGAATGGTTTGCATTATTTAATAAATCCGAAAAAAGAGTGGTTAATACAACGTGGAAAATTGGTATTTATCTCGTTACAATTTATCATCAGAACGCAGGTTTCCTCATCAGTCAGCGGGTTTTAGTGATGGCCAGGTGCAGCGCCGCCTTTGAGCGTGTAGTGAGTGCCGCAGTAGGGGCAAAGTGCTTCGCCGGTAGCTTCAATCGGCAGAAAAACCCGCGGATGAGCATTCCACAACAACATCGATGGCATCGGACAATGGAGTGGCAAGTCGTCTGCAGTCACTTCGATTTCGCGGGCTTTATTATTGGTTTGTTGATTCATACAAGTTAGCTCCAATGGTGCATTATTAAATCAAGGTAAGCCAGCTGGTGTGATTTTGGGCTTTACCTTTGACGCAATCAAAAAATAGCGTTTGTAGTTGCGTGGTAATCGGTCCTCGTTTGCCTGCTCCGATAATGCGGTTATCTAATTCGCGAATCGGTGTGACTTCCGCGGCAGTGCCGGTGAAGAATGCTTCATCCGCGCAGTAAACCTCATCGCGTGTAATGCGCTTTTCAATCACGGGAATGCCTATTTCTGCGGCCAATTCAATGATGGATGCGCGCGTTATACCTTCCAGGCAGGAAGTTAGATCAGGCGTGAAAATTTTACCTTGTTTGACAATAAAAATATTTTCTCCAGATCCTTCAGCAACATAGCCTTCGACATCCAGCAACAAGGCTTCATCGTACCCATTCAATCCAACTTCTTGATTGGCCAGGATTGAATTGGCGTAAGTTGTAACTGATTTGGCGCGGCACATATTGATGTTGACATGATGCCGGGTGAATGACGATGTCTTGACACGAATACCATTTTCCAGGCTTTCTGGACCTAAATAGGTACCCCAAGGCCAAGCGGCAATAGCGACATGCACGGACAATGTTTTGGCGGAAAGCCCCATTGCTTCAGCGCCATAAAAAATGATCGGACGGATATAACCGGAAGTTAATTTGTTTTGTTTTACCACGTCACATTGCGCTTGCATAATCACATCCTTGCTGAAGGGTATTTTCATCATGAAAATATGCGCCGAGTTAAACAGGCGGTCAGTGTGCTCCTGCAGTCGGAATATTGCTGATCCTTGTGCGGTTTCATAGGCGCGCAATCCTTCAAAAACACCCAAACCATAATGCAGCGTATGGGTTAATACATGTGTATTGGCATCCCGCCAGGGAACCATCTTCCCGTCATACCAGATCACACCATCACGGTCAGCCATTGACATTCAGGAACTCCCCTTAAAGATAGATTCTAAAAAGCGTATATTCTAACTTAATTTGGCGTAGCGTAAAAACACTGTAATGGATTGTGATATCGCGGCATATTCATTAATAAAGGCAGTTAGGTTTTTCGAGGAATTATTAATTGTGCGCATAATGGATGCCATCGATTTATCGAATTGTACGAATAGGCTTAAGATAGAGGACAATGCGAGGGATAGTGAGTTTGACTGAACAACGACTGGATTGTGGTAGTGCTTTCATAGTCTTTATATCTGATATCTGCACACAAGATGCTTAGCGCTACCGACGGGGTGAGTATGACCGCAGTTTTTCTTAAAGAAGCATTTGTCTTGCGACATATATTATGATTTTTCCCCTATTATTTCCGACCCTTATCCCCTTTTACTTGCACTTGATAAATAGATTACGATTAACTATCGAACCCGATTGTGTCAAAAATCCGATTGATGTTGACTGCGCATTTGCCCTAAATTCACGGATTGCCTGTGACAAAGGAACAATATCTCCTTGCTGGTTCAGCACGTGAAATCCTCGTGTGCCACAGATATCACCAGCTTTCTCCAAGCAATGACTGTAATTTCTGCGAGAGCCACTACAGTTGATATTATGCCCTTTGGCTCCATCAGCAAGATACACTTCTTTGGAAGTGGCGCAGCCAAGGAGCATACTCGCAAGGACTATTAACATAAAAAATGAGCGAAACATGTTGATCCCTTTTTACTAAAATTCGACAGGTTCTCTGTCAAATAGAGGTTAGATGATTGTTCAATTTCAATTCAAGTCAAATTGTTGTTAAGCAGCTAATCGGTGACGGATGAGAAGAACTGCATATGTTGACCGAATGGACTCACTCCCGCTGTATCTTGGTGAGCTTATCCGTGAAACACGTCGCGTACTTCTTTCTTTATGCGGTTTTTTGTCCCAGATAACGCTGCTTTAAGTAAGTTTAAAGCTTCCTCCTGTAGTATAGCTTTTGTAAAACAAAAAGCGAATGCGAAATGACAGACAATCAAATATATCGCCAGGAGATAAGAAAGCGTTAAAAAGCTATGCACGCTGTTAACGTGCTGGTTTGTTAGTAAAAGCAAGATTGAAATCATAATGTGCAAATTAAGCACTTGGCCAGCCAAGGTAACTGACGCGAGATGAGCTTGTTGGTGGTATGGCTAGATTTTCGGTTTAGGTCATTGGTTCAATTACCAGCTTCTTACAGCCAAAAAAATTGCCTAAACTATTAATGCAAAGTTTGTTGACTCGGGAAAAGTACTTTCAGGCAACCCTCAAATTCCCAGTCGAACATTTTGGAGATGTTGTGCGATTGCGTTAATGACTTGTAGTAGCGGATAGTTTTGCGTATTCACCAGCTGATACTGGTAATGTCGAGGGGACTCAAGCAGCAGTTTGGTGCGAGAAACACAGACTTGAATCTAGTGAGCTGAGCGAAATCTTGGCAATTTAGAATGGTTTGTCTGCCCATATCATTGTCGGTAGATTTTTGCGGTGAATTGATATGCATATTTTTTACGTTTCTTGCTCCCGACTTTGATTCTTTAATATGGCTCATAATAGAACTTAATAACCTATTCCGGTTTGCCGTAATTTTTTTATAAATGAAACAGTGATTCTTAATAAAGATATTGATCAGTATCCATAAGTTATTGTTTATATTTCGAAATGAATATTCGTAAATAGATTGTGAATTTTTTGTGAAAAGTTTGTGATTTTTTTGTGAATAGTCTGTATACTGCTAGCTGACACTTAGGATCTTTGTTAGATATATATTTGTTAGCTTATGAAGGAGATGATTTTATGATTTCTAATAAAATTTACCTGATTATTCTGATTGTTTTTAGCATTGTATTAATTACAGAATTGCCTAGCATAGTCGCAGGATATCTTCTGTCCGATTTTATTCTTGCTTTGTATGTGAGCTATCTAATTAAAACCTTTTTCATACACAATCTAAAAGCAACAGAGTCTTAAAAAATTTAAGTGAGTGGAGTATATATAAAGTTGTCTATGTCACAGTTCGAATAGGAAAATCACCTCATATATCGACGCTTCCATATTAAAGATGCGCTGCTTATGCTCATTTGAAATTTGAATAACAATTTATCAGCGCCCCTCTGCAATTTTTAGCAACAATCTTCCCCATTTCTCAGGTGATCTATCTATTGGTCATTTATGGTTTTTTCACTAATTATTGATTAAATCTAATAGAAACACTTAGAAAATCTAGGTAATACTTTTAGTCCGCGTAATTAATACCCCTGCTTATTTTAATACTTTACCCAATATACAGCGAATTGCACGCAGTATTACTATTCTGTTGTATTGCAAGGAATGTTTTTGTAATTAAAAGCATGTTGATGAACCGGCTTCTGGAACTTGTGATGACAAATCAATATGTATAACAAGAATTACTCTGGCAATTAAACAACAGTCTTTGTTCTTCCATCATGATTTTTAACAGATTAGCTGAATTTCGAGAAGAGGTATAAATTTATGGCAACGCATATAGATAAAGGCTTATCAACAGACCGTCAACTTGAGAATTTAAATTCAAGTGGATATGGATCTGCCGCTTTTCAGGCGCAATATTTTTTTCGTGATACTGCCGCAGGTTTGATAACTGGTGCAATGGCTATTCCCTTGTCAATAGGAATAGCGATTATGTCTGATTACCCGATTAAAGTAGGTTTGGCAACCGTAGTGTTTGCCTCTTTTATAGGATGGCTCTTTGCCTGGTTTAGGCCGGGTAATTATATAGGATCACCAGGAATTGCTGCTGGCTTGGCTCCCGTTCTGGCGCTTGGAGTGGCTAGTTTTGGTTGGGAGAACATGGCTTTTTGTATTTTCCTAACGGCAATAATGCAGGCAATTATATGGAAATTTAATTGGCAGAGGTATTTGCTTGTAGCAGTTCCAGTATATTTGGTGGAAGGCTTACTGGCAGGTGTGGGATTAAAAATATTCCTGAAGTTCTTTGAGTTTACTTACGAAATTCCAGTAGAAATGGTTACTGAGAATTTCTGGAATGAGGCACGGATACAAATGGTGGCAATTTCTGCGGCCGGGGTTGCAGCATTCCTGTTTCTTTTTGCAAAATTTAAAGATAAACAGCCTGCCATTCCTTATTTTATGCTCATCATAGGTGGCGTAATTCTGGCGCAATTTGTAAGTGTTCCCATGATTACTGTAGAAGATGTTGATCTTCATTTCAAATTACCATTACCGGCAGCAGATGTAACTTTGATGATGCTGGGTTACATGATTCTATTCTGTGCCATGCTGGCAATCGTTGATGTAATTGAACAAGTCATGAGTAATGCGGCAATTGAAAAAATTGATCCGCTGAAACGTAAAACTAATAGTAACAATAGCTTGCTGGCAATCTGGGTTGCCAATCTGGGATCAAGTTTCTTTCATGGCATGACAAACCTGGACGGACTCGCTAAAAGTACAACGAACAGGCTGGCTGGTGCCATGACTAAATTCTCAGTTTTAATCGTTGGTTCCGTTGTCTGCTTTTTCACGTTTAATGTGCAATATTTGGATTATCTTCCTAAATTTGCCTTGGCTGCAATTATGCTTTTCACTGGCTACAAGATGATAGCGGGATTGGTGCATGTGACGCACTACGGTTCATATGCATTGACTCTAGCGGTTATAACGGCAGCCTTAGTGTTTAAGGTAGGTATCTTTGAGGGGCTTTTGGCTGCAATGGCAATCCATGGCGTTATCCATTATATGGTTTATACCAAGCATGAGCAGACGCCTGGCAAAGAAGTCATTAAAAGATATTTTCGTAGCCTCAAAAGTGATAACTCTAACTTACAGTAAAGAGGCTCCAAATCTGTTTGTAACATTGCCTTAAGGCAATGTTACAAAAAATAATTAACGAATCTTGGAAAATCTAAATATGTTCAAAAGAGTTTATATTGCACTTGATGAGAGTGAATTCTCGAAACATGCTTTGGAAACAGCTGCGAGAATCGCTCAAATTTTCAAAGCATCATTATGTATTGCTCATTGCATTATTGATGATAGTCAGTCTAGTCAGAAAATTGGGCTTGAAGTATTAGAAAAAGCAAAATCAACTCTAAATGATTTAGAGATTGAAACAAAACTCATCCTTGTTGATGACCAATACGGTTTGAATGGGATCACTATGGCAATCGCAGAGTCAGCAATTGAATGGAAGGCAGATTTGCTTGTGGTTGGTACTTCGAACCGCAAAGGATTGGATCGTTTCTTTTCTGGTTCTGTAGCAGAAGAGCTAATTAAGAAAATCGACTGTTCAATAATGTTGGTAAGAATTTAATTAAAAATAATTCACCTCACTATTTATAAATTATTTTATCTAATATTAGGAGTTAACATGACAATCCAAAAAATTTTTGTTGTTTCTTTAGCGACGATGCTCTTGGCTTTATATGCAATGTATATCAATATTCAACAACCAAACATTAGTGTTAATACGAGTATTGTATTGAGCGATGAAATTCATATGGGAATAGCTTTATTTACTACTTATTTATTATTAGCCCGCTTGTATCCAAAAAAGGCCTCGCGTCGTCTTATAAAATAAATAGAAACAGATTGTTATCATAAACAAGATATAAAATACTATAGACTGGCATCTTATTTTTTTGCTAGTCTATAGCCTAAAAATAGGCTGTTGCTCTTAATAGTGTTTTTCTTTGCAATTGTCACTTTCGATTATGAGCCACTGACAGAGAGTGTAGAACCTTAATCTTTTTGTAGTGATCACAATTTGATCCGACAATCACTTCAGATACTTCTGTGGATATTCATATGCCGTATTCTCTTGAAAATGACCAGCAACACAAATAATTCTTGTAAAAATCCCC